>NZ_FNSU01000004.1 GCF_900105325.1 Pseudomonas marginalis | reverse complement strand
CCGCCCCAGTCAAACTACCCACCATACACTGTCCTCGATCCGGATAACGGACCTGAGTTAGAACCTCAAAGTTGCCAGGGTGGTATTTCAAGGTTGGCTCCACGCAGACTGGCGTCCACGCTTCAAAGCCTCCCACCTATCCTACACAAGCAAATTCAAAGTCCAGTGCAAAGCTATAGTAAAGGTTCACGGGGTCTTTCCGTCTAGCCGCGGATACACTGCATCTTCACAGCGATTTCAATTTCACTGAGTCTCGGGTGGAGACAGCGCCGCCATCGTTACGCCATTCGTGCAGGTCGGAACTTACCCGACAAGGAATTTCGCTACCTTAGGACCGTTATAGTTACGGCCGCCGTTTACCGGGGCTTCGATCAAGAGCTTCGCGTTAGCTAACCCCATCAATTAACCTTCCGGCACCGGGCAGGCGTCACACCCTATACGTCCACTTTCGTGTTTGCAGAGTGCTGTGTTTTTAATAAACAGTCGCAGCGGCCTGGTATCTTCGACCGGCATGGGCTTACGGAGCAAGTCCTTCACCCTCACCGGCGCACCTTCTCCCGAAGTTACGGTGCCATTTTGCCTAGTTCCTTCACCCGAGTTCTCTCAAGCGCCTTGGTATTCTCTACCCAACCACCTGTGTCGGTTTGGGGTACGGTTCCTGGTTACCTGAAGCTTAGAAGCTTTTCTTGGAAGCATGGCATCAACCACTTCGTTAACTAAAAGTTAACTCGTCATCAGCTCTCGGCCTTAGAATCCCGGATTTACCTAAGATTCCAGCCTACCACCTTAAACTTGGACAACCAACGCCAAGCTGGCCTAGCCTTCTCCGTCCCTCCATCGCAATAACCAGAAGTACAGGAATATTAACCTGTTTTCCATCGACTACGCTTTTCAGCCTCGCCTTAGGGACCGACTAACCCTGCGTCGATTAACGTTGCGCAGGAAACCTTGGTCTTTCGGCGTGGGTGTTTTTCACACCCATTATCGTTACTCATGTCAGCATTCGCACTTCTGATACCTCCAGCAAGCTTCTCAACTCACCTTCACAGGCTTACAGAACGCTCCTCTACCGCATCACTTACGTGATACCCGTAGCTTCGGTGTATGGTTTGAGCCCCGTTACATCTTCCGCGCAGGCCGACTCGACTAGTGAGCTATTACGCTTTCTTTAAAGGGTGGCTGCTTCTAAGCCAACCTCCTAGCTGTCTAAGCCTTCCCACATCGTTTCCCACTTAACCATAACTTTGGGACCTTAGCTGACGGTCTGGGTTGTTTCCCTTTTCACGACGGACGTTAGCACCCGCCGTGTGTCTCCCATGCTCGGCACTTGTAGGTATTCGGAGTTTGCATCGGTTTGGTAAGTCGGGATGACCCCCTAGCCGAAACAGTGCTCTACCCCCTACAGTGATACATGAGGCGCTACCTAAATAGCTTTCGAGGAGAACCAGCTATCTCCGAGCTTGATTAGCCTTTCACTCCGATCCACAGGTCATCCGCTAACTTTTCAACGGTAGTCGGTTCGGTCCTCCAGTTAGTGTTACCCAACCTTCAACCTGCCCATGGATAGATCGCCCGGTTTCGGGTCTATTCCCAGCGACTAGACGCCCTATTAAGACTCGCTTTCGCTACGCCTCCCCTATTCGGTTAAGCTCGCCACTGAAAATAAGTCGCTGACCCATTATACAAAAGGTACGCAGTCACCCAACAAAGTGGGCTCCCACTGCTTGTACGCATACGGTTTCAGGATCTATTTCACTCCCCTCTCCGGGGTTCTTTTCGCCTTTCCCTCACGGTACTAGTTCACTATCGGTCAGTCAGTAGTATTTAGCCTTGGAGGATGGTCCCCCCATATTCAGACAAAGTTTCTCGTGCTCCGTCCTACTCGATTTCATGACTAAGAGATTTTCGCGTACAGGGCTATCACCCACTATGGCCGCACTTTCCAGAGCGTTCCGCTAATCTCAAAGCCACTTAAGGGCTAGTCCCCGTTCGCTCGCCACTACTAAGGGAATCTCGGTTGATTTCTTTTCCTCAGGGTACTTAGATGTTTCAGTTCCCCTGGTTCGCCTCTTGCACCTATGTATTCAGTACAAGATAACCATCTTATGATGGCTGGGTTCCCCCATTCAGACATCTCCGGATCAAAGTCTGTTTGCCGACTCCCCGAAGCTTTTCGCAGGCTACCACGTCTTTCATCGCCTCTGACTGCCAAGGCATCCACCGTATGCGCTTCTTCACTTGACCATATAACCCCAAGCAATCTGGTTATACTGTGAAGACGACATTCGCCGAAAATTCGATCATACTCAATTAAGAGCCACTCACAAATTTTACCTTAGCCTGATCCGTTACCAGTGAAAGTAACGTTCAGTCTATCTTTCTATCACATACCCAAATTTTTAAAGAACGATCTAATCAAAGACTAGAAATCAACATTCACCATCATACTGATGGAATGCTCATTTCTAAGCTTTCATAACGCAGAAGCAGTAGTGGTGGAGCCAAACGGGATCGAACCGTTGACCTCCTGCGTGCAAGGCAGGCGCTCTCCCAGCTGAGCTATGGCCCCGTATTTCTACAGGCGTTTCCCACACAAAATTGGTGGGTCTGGGCAGATTCGAACTGCCGACCTCACCCTTATCAGGGGTGCGCTCTAACCAACTGAGCTACAGACCCAATTTCGGGCTGCTTCTTTATCGTCTTCTTCAATGAATCAAGCAATTCGTGTGGGAACTTATGAAGCAGCTGATGTCGTCGATTAAGGAGGTGATCCAGCCGCAGGTTCCCCTACGGCTACCTTGTTACGACTTCACCCCAGTCATGAATCACACCGTGGTAACCGTCCTCCCGAAGGTTAGACTAGCTACTTCTGGTGCAACCCACTCCCATGGTGTGACGGGCGGTGTGTACAAGGCCCGGGAACGTATTCACCGCGACATTCTGATTCGCGATTACTAGCGATTCCGACTTCACGCAGTCGAGTTGCAGACTGCGATCCGGACTACGATCGGTTTTCTGGGATTAGCTCCACCTCGCGGCTTGGCAACCCTCTGTACCGACCATTGTAGCATGTGTGTAGCCCAGGCCGTAAGGGCCATGATGACTTGACGTCATCCCCACCTTCCTCCGGTTTGTCACCGGCAGTCTCCTTAGAGTGCCCACCATCACGTGCTGGTAACTAAGGACAAGGGTTGCGCTCGTTACGGGACTTAACCCAACATCTCACGACACGAGCTGACGACAGCCATGCAGCACCTGTCTCAATGTTCCCGAAGGCACCAATCCATCTCTGGAAAGTTCATTGGATGTCAAGGCCTGGTAAGGTTCTTCGCGTTGCTTCGAATTAAACCACATGCTCCACCGCTTGTGCGGGCCCCCGTCAATTCATTTGAGTTTTAACCTTGCGGCCGTACTCCCCAGGCGGTCAACTTAATGCGTTAGCTGCGCCACTAAGAGCTCAAGGCTCCCAACGGCTAGTTGACATCGTTTACGGCGTGGACTACCAGGGTATCTAATCCTGTTTGCTCCCCACGCTTTCGCACCTCAGTGTCAGTATCAGTCCAGGTGGTCGCCTTCGCCACTGGTGTTCCTTCCTATATCTACGCATTTCACCGCTACACAGGAAATTCCACCACCCTCTACCATACTCTAGTCAGTCAGTTTTGAATGCAGTTCCCAGGTTGAGCCCGGGGATTTCACATCCAACTTAACAAACCACCTACGCGCGCTTTACGCCCAGTAATTCCGATTAACGCTTGCACCCTCTGTATTACCGCGGCTGCTGGCACAGAGTTAGCCGGTGCTTATTCTGTCGGTAACGTCAAAACCATCACGTATTAGGTAATGGCCCTTCCTCCCAACTTAAAGTGCTTTACAATCCGAAGACCTTCTTCACACACGCGGCATGGCTGGATCAGGCTTTCGCCCATTGTCCAATATTCCCCACTGCTGCCTCCCGTAGGAGTCTGGACCGTGTCTCAGTTCCAGTGTGACTGATCATCCTCTCAGACCAGTTACGGATCGTCGCCTTGGTGAGCCATTACCCCACCAACTAGCTAATCCGACCTAGGCTCATCTGATAGCGCAAGGCCCGAAGGTCCCCTGCTTTCTCCCGTAGGACGTATGCGGTATTAGCGTCCGTTTCCGAACGTTATCCCCCACTACCAGGCAGATTCCTAGGCATTACTCACCCGTCCGCCGCTCTCAAGAGAAGCAAGCTTCTCTCTACCGCTCGACTTGCATGTGTTAGGCCTGCCGCCAGCGTTCAATCTGAGCCATGATCAAACTCTTCAGTTCAAACATCTTTGGATTTTTAAGAAACCCTAAACTTGGCTCAGCAATCGTTGGTTATTCTTTGATTTCTCGCGGAGTAACTTGTGATGCTGATAATCTTGTTGACTATCAGTCTGACTCCACAAGCACCCACACGAATTGCTTGATTCAGTTGTTAAAGAGCGATTGGTTAAGAGCTTTCGTCTCAACCGAGGCGCGCATTCTACAGCAGCCTCATTTGCTGTCAAGTGATTATTTTCAGAAGCTTTCGAAGATTTCTTCAACAACTTCAACCACTTGCGCTTCCGATCTCTCGTTAGCGGGAGGCGAATTCTACAGCGTTACACGCTGCTGTCAACACCTCTTTTTCTCCGCTTTCGACCGAGAAGATCGAATCGTTAATAGCGTCAAACAACACGACTCTATCAACTCCTTCTGGGCTTCGACGAACTGAAGCAATCCGCTGCCTTATTCTGCATAACTCTTTGTTTAACAAGGAGTTTTGCGTTTCGACTGCGCCGGAAGTGCGGCGAATTATAGACTCCCAGGATCTGCCGTCAACCTTCTTTTTCATCTTTCTGTCATATAAGTCAAAAACGCCCAAAAACGCAAAAGCCGGCCCCAAGGGGCCGGCTTTCTGCTTGCTGAGCCTTATAGGCTAGGGAACGCGAATTGCGACGCTTCATGGCTGGCCCGCTGCGGCCAACGCTGGGTGATCGCCTTGCGGCGGGTGTAGAAACGCACCCCATCCGGCCCATAGGCGTGCAAGTCGCCAAACAACGAACGCTTCCAGCCGCCAAAGCTGTGATACGCCACCGGTACTGGCAATGGAACATTCACACCGACCATACCCACTTCAATTTCGTCACAGAACAGACGCGCCGCTTCCCCGTCACGGGTGAAGATGCACGTACCGTTGCCATACTCGTGATCGTTGATCAGTTGCATCGCCGCTTCCAGGCTGCTCACCCGGACCACGCACAATACCGGCCCGAAGATCTCTTCCTTATAGATGCGCATCTCAGGCGTCACACGGTCAAACAGACTGCCCCCCAGGAAGAAGCCGTCTTCATTCCCGGCAATACTCAGTCCACGACCATCAACCACCAACTCAGCACCAGACGCAACACCGTCCTCTATATAGCCGCTGACCTTATCCCGCGCCTGGCCCGTCACCAGTGGCCCCATATCCAGCCCACAGGTAGTGCCCGCACCGATCTTCAGCGCCTTGATCTGCGGCACCAGCTTGGCGATCAACGCATCCGCCACCTGGTCACCGACACACACCGCCACCGAGATCGCCATGCAGCGTTCGCCGCAGGAACCATAGGCCGCGCCCATCAAAGCACTGACCGCGTTATCCAGGTCAGCATCCGGCATCAGCACCGCATGGTTCTTCGCCCCACCGAGCGCCTGTACGCGCTTACCGCGCTTGGTCGCTTCGGAATAGATGTACTCGGCAATCGGCGTCGACCCCACAAAACTCAACGCCTTGACTTCCGGCGCCTCGATCAACGCATCCACCGCGCCCTTGTCGCCATGTACAACACTGAGCACACCTTTGGGAAGACCGGCTTCCTGCAGCAGTTGCGCGATCAACAACGTCGAACTCGGATCACGCTCCGAAGGCTTGAGGATGAAGCAGTTACCGCAAACAATCGCCAGCGGATACATCCACAGCGGCACCATCGCCGGGAAGTTGAACGGGGTAATACCCGCCACCACACCCAACGGCTGGAAATCAGACCAGGCATCGATATTCGGCCCAACATTACGGCTGTACTCGCCCTTGAGAATCTCCGGCGCCGAACACGCGTACTCCACGTTCTCGATCCCGCGCTTGAGTTCGCCTGCGGCATCTTCCAGCGTCTTGCCATGCTCCTCACTGATCAGCTGCGAGATGCGCGCTTCGTTCTGCTCCAGCAATTGCTTGAACCGGAACATGACCTGGGCGCGCTTGGCTGCCGGTGTGTTACGCCAAGCCGGAAAGGCCGCCTTGGCCGAGTCGATAGCACGTTGAATGGTTTCGCGGCTGGCCAGTGGCACCTGGTGAATCACCAGGCCGGTGGACGGGTTATACACATCGGCAGTACGGCCGGATTCACTGACCAACTCCCCGTTGATCAAATGCTGGATAAGGCTCATGCAGGGCTCCTGAAAAGTTGTTCTATATAGAAGGAGAAATCAGTCGATCTTGCTCAGCACTTCGCCGACCGCATCGAACAGACGATCCAGGTCCTGCGGTTTGCTGTTGAAGGTTGGCCCGAACTGCAGAGTGTCACCACCAAAGCGCACATAGAAGCCGGCTTTCCACAGAGCCATGCCGGCCTCGAATGGACGCACGATGGCATCACCGTCACGCGGCGCAATCTGAATCGCACCGGCCAGGCCGTAGTTACGGATGTCGATCACGTTCTTGCTGCCCTTCAGGCCGTGCAGCGCATTCTCAAAGTGCGGGGCGACTTCGGCCACGCTCTGCACCAGGTTTTCCTTCTGCAGCAGGTCCAACGCCGCCAGGCCGGCCGCGCAGGCAACCGGGTGCGCCGAGTAGGTGTAGCCGTGGGGGAATTCCACAGCGTACTCAGGCGTCGCCTGGTTCATGAAGGTCTGATAGATCTCGCTGCTGGCAATCACCGCGCCCATGGGGATCGCGCCGTTGGTGACTTGCTTGGCGATGCACATCAGGTCCGGGGTCACGCCAAAGCTGTCAGCGCCAAACATCGAACCGGTACGACCAAAGCCCGTGATCACTTCGTCGAATACCAACAGAATGTTGTGCTGGTCGCAGATCTCACGCAGGCGCTTGAGGTAACCCTGTGGCGGCACCAGCACGCCAGCGGAGCCGGCCATTGGCTCGACAAACACCGCGGCAATGTTCGACGCGTCGTGCAGTTCGATCAGTTTGAGCAACTCATCGGCCAAGGCGATACCGCCCTGCTCCGGCATGCCCCGGGAGAACGCATTGCTCGCCAGCAGGGTATGCGGAAGATGATCAACATCCATCATCGCCTGACCAAACATCTTGCGGTTGCCGTTGACGCCGCCCAGGCTGGTACCGGCGATGTTCACACCGTGATAACCACGGGCGCGACCGATCATCTTGGTCTTGGTGGCCTGGCCCTTCAGACGCCAGTAGGCACGCACCATCTTCACCGCGGTATCGGCGCACTCGGAACCGGAGTCGGTGAAGAACACGTGATTCAGGTTGCCTGGGGTCAAATCGGTAATTTTTTCCGCCAGCTGGAAGGACAGTGGATGGCCGTACTGGAAGCCTGGGGAGTAGTCCAGCGTGCCCAGTTGCTTGGCGACCGCCTCCTGGATTTCCTTGCGCGTATGCCCGGCGCCACAGGTCCACAGGCCCGACAACGAGTCGTACACCTTGCGCCCCTTGTCATCGGTCAACCAGCTGCCTTCGGCGGCCACGATCAGGCGCGGGTCACGCTGAAAGTTACGGTTGGCGGTGTAAGGCATCCAGTGAGCGTCCAACTTCAATTGGCTGGCCAGGGACGATGGGGCGTTTTCGGGCATGTTCATCAGCAAAACCTCGCAGGGCAAAAGGCAGCGTCGGGATTGAAAAAGCGTTGTTGCAGCTAAATTGCCACGGGGATAAAGTCGGTGAAATCCAACTCTTCTAACCTTCAGTCAGGCCTTCACTAAACTATGAGCAGCCGTCGACCCGATCCCCTGGCCCAAGTCAGCGACTTCGATATTCGTCTGTTGCGCATCTTTCGCAGCGTCGTGGAGTGCGGCGGCTTCTCGGCAGCGGAAACCGTGCTCGGCATCGGCCGTTCCGCCATCAGCCAGCAAATGAGTGATCTTGAGCAGCGGCTCGGATTAAGGCTTTGCCAACGCGGCCGTGCCGGTTTCTCGCTGACCGAAGAAGGCCGCGAGGTCTACCAATCGGCCCTGCAACTATTAAGCGCCCTGGAAAGTTTCCGCACAGAGGTGAACGGCCTGCACCAGCATTTGCGCGGCGAGTTGATCATCGGCCTCACCGACAACCTGGTGACCCTGCCCCACATGCGCATCACCCACGCCCTGGCACAGTTGAAGGAACGTGGACCGGACGTACAGATCCAGATCCGCATGATCGCCCCCAACGAAGTCGAACAAGGCGTACTCGACGGCCGCCTGCATGTCGGTGTGGTGCCCCAGGCCAGCGCCCTGTCCGGCCTGGAGTACCAGGCGCTGTACAGCGAACGCTCACTGCTTTACTGCGCGGTTGGCCACCCCCTGTTTTATGCCGACGACAAGCAACTGGGCGACGAGCGCATCGACGCCCAGGACGCCATCGCCCCCACCTTCCGCCTGCCCGCCGAGATCCAGGCCCACTACCAGGCGCTCAACTGCACCGCCAGCGCCTCGGACCGCGAAGGCATGGCATTCCTGATTCTCACCGGTCGCTACATCGGTTACCTGCCCGACCACTACGCCAGCCTATGGGTACAACAAGGCCGACTGCGCGCGCTGAAACCGGCTACGCGCTTTTACGATTTAAGCCTCGCATCGGTCACGCGCAAAGGCCGTCGCCCTCATTTGGTGCTGGAAAGCTTCCTGGAAAGCCTGGCAGCAACGCGCTAACTCGGGCTTCGCGCAAAAAGCTGAGCACCTGGACAGCTTTTTGCAAGGACACAGGGACCTAGAACCGTCCGCCTCGAGTTTGCTTGCCATGCCACCAGAATCCTCCAGCCCCAGCGACCTGATCTACGGTCTCAATGACCGCCCCAAACCCGCCCCTGCATTGCTGGCCGCACTGCAACATGTGCTGGCCGCCTTTGTCGGCATCATCACGCCACCGCTGATCATCGGCTCCACATTGGGCCTGACCGCACACTTGCCCTACCTGATCAGCATGGCGTTGATGGTGTCCGGTGTCGGCACATTTATTCAAGCGCGCAGGCCATTCGGGATCGGCGCCGGAATGATCTGCCTGCAAGGCACCAGCTTTGCGTTTCTCGGCGCGGTGCTGTCGGCCGGGTTTCTGGTCAAGCAACGCGGCGGCAGCCCGGAAGACATCATGGCAATGATCTTCGGCGTGTGCTTTTTCGGCGCTGCCGTGCAGATCATTCTCAGCCGCTTTATTGGTCAACTGCGCCGAGTGATCACCCCGCTGGTGACCGGGATTGTCATTACCCTGATCGGCATCAGCCTGATCAAGGTCGGTATCACCGACCTGGGCGGCGGTTTCAACGCACCGGACTTCGGCGCACCGGCCAATCTTGCGTTGGGCCTGTTCGTGGTGCTGACCATCATCTTGCTCAACCGCTCCAACACACCCTGGGTGCGCCTCTCGGCGATCATCATCGGCCTGGCCCTCGGCAGCCTCGCCGCCTGGTTCAGCGGCAAGCTGGTGCCCCAGGCCCTGGGCGACTTGCCTTTGGTCAGCCTGCCGATCCCGTTTCGATTCGGCTTCAACTTCGACTGGAGCGCCTTCCTGCCGATCGCGCTGATTTATCTGATCAGCAGCATCGAAACCGTCGGCGACCTCACCGCCAACTGCATGATCGCGCGCCAGCCCATCAGCGGCCCTTCTTATATAAGCCGGCTCAAAGGCGGCGTCCTCGGCGATGGCGTCAGTTGCATGATCGCCGCCACGTTCAGCGCCTTCCCCAACACCACTTTTGCCCAGAACAACGGCGTGATCCAACTGACCGGCGTGGCCAGCCGCTACGTCGGCCTGTACATCGGCGTGGTGCTGTTCTGCCTGGGTTTGTTCCCGCTGATCGGTGCCGTGCTGCAACAAATCCCCAAGCCCGTATTGGGCGGCGCAACCCTGGTGATGTTCGGCAGTGTGGCTGCCGCCGGCGTACGCATCCTCGCCCAGGCACCACTGGACCGTCGCAGCATGCTGATCATCGCCACCTCGTTCGGCGTCGGCCTGGGCATCGCCGCCCAACCGAACCTGCTGCACCTGATGCCAACCCTGGTGCAGAACCTGTTCGACTCAGCCATCACCAGCGGCGGCCTGACCGCCATCGTGTTGTGCCTGTTACTGCCGGAATCCAAGGTGCCCGCTCCTGACGCAAACCACGCGCAGGAAAGCGACACCCTGGAACCGCTTTGACGGTTTTATTGCATCGGGACTTGTCTGAGGCTTGAGGGTGGGTTATCTGTGCACACGTCGTCTCTATCGATCAGCACGGAAACCTCCATGAGCCTCGAAGTTCCTGCCCACAGCAACCACGCCGGTAAGCCCGCCAGCCGCATTCGGCAAAAGAACGAACAAGCGATTCTCCAGGCTGCTGAAGACGAGTTCGCGCGCCATGGCTACAAGGGCACCAGCATGAACACCATTGCTGCCAGCGCCGGGCTGCCCAAGGCCAACTTGCACTACTACTTCACTAACAAGCTGGGCCTGTATATCGCGGTGCTCAGCAATATCCTCGAACTGTGGGACAGCACCTTCAACACGCTGACCGCCGAGGACGACCCGGCCGTAGCCCTCTCCCGCTACATCCGCACCAAGATGGAGTTTTCGCGGCGCCAGCCCCAGGCCTCGCGGATCTTCGCCATGGAGATCATCAGCGGCGGCGAATGCCTGACCGAATACTTCAGCCAGGACTATCGCGCCTGGTTCAGTGGTCGGGCGGCGGTGTTCCAGGCCTGGATCGACGCCGGCAAGATGGACCCCATCGACCCCGTGCACCTGATCTTCCTGTTGTGGGGCAGCACTCAGCACTATGCCGACTTCGCCACCCAGATCTGCCGCGTCACCGGTCGCACCAAGCTGACCAAGCAAGATATGGAAGACGCCGGCACCAACCTGATCCACATCATTCTCAAGGGCTGCGGCATCAAGCCGGCCCTCTAGACGAAGCCACTTATGTCTTTCACGCTCACCGGCCTGTGCGAGTTCCGCGAAGAAATTCGCAAAAGCCGCTTCATTACCCTGGCCGCACCGATCACCAGCCCGCAAGAAGCCCAGGCATTTTTCGAGCAGCACAGCGACCTTAACGCCACGCACAACTGCTGGGCCTGGAAGCTGGCCGATCAATACCGCAGCAGTGACGACGGCGAACCCGGCGGCACCGCAGGACGGCCCATCCTGGCGGCCATCGAGGCCCAAGGCTTCGATCAGGTCGCGGTGCTGGTGATTCGCTGGTATGGCGGCATACAACTCGGTACCGGCGGCCTGGCCCGCGCCTATGGCGGCGGTGCGAACAAGTGCCTGCAAAATGCCGAGCGCATCGAACTGATCAGCCGCGTGCCGCTGAGTTGCGCCTGCGGATTCTCCGAGCTGAACCTGGTCAAATTGCGCGTCGCCGAGTTGGGCGGGCTGGTGCTGGAAGAAACCTTCACCGCCAATGGCGTGGAGTTACAACTGGCCCTGGGCGAAGCCCACATCGACACCCTGCAAACCCAGCTCGCCGACCTGAGCCGTGGGCGCATCCTGCTGCAACGCTGAAACTGCTAATGTTGTTCGCTGAACACCCTGAACCGCGACTTTTAAAGGAAGCCTTCATGCCTACGCCAAAAACCGCACTGATCATCGGCGCCTCACGCGGGCTGGGCCTCGGCCTGGTCAAGCAATTGCTCCAGGAAGGCTGGGACGTGACCGCCACCGTGCGTGACCCGAACAAGGCCGATGCCCTGAAAGCCGTGGGCCCGGTGCAGATCGAGAAACTCGACATGGACGATCAGCAAGCCGTGATCGCCCTGAACCAACGCCTCAAGGACCGCACCTTCGACCTGTTGTTCGTCAACGCAGGCGTCAAGGGCCCCGCCAATCAAGAACCTGGCCATGCCACCCTGGCGGAAGTCGGCCAGCTGTTCTTCACCAACGCCGTGGCGCCGATCAACCTGGCCCAGCGCTTCGTCGGGCAGATCCGCAAGGACAGCGGCGTGCTGGCGTTCATGAGTTCAGTGCTGGGCAGCGTGACCATCCCCGACGGCTCGGACCTGGCGCTGTACAAGGCCAGCAAGGCCGCACTCAACTCCATGACCAACAGCTTCATTACCCAACTGGGCGATCACAAACTTACCGTGCTGTCGCTGCACCCGGGCTGGGTGAAGACCGACATGGGCGGCGAAAATGCGCACATCGATGTCGACACCAGCGTGCGCGGCCTGGTAGACCAAGTGAACGCCTACACCGGCAAGGGCGGCCATCACTTCGTGGACTACAAAGGCGACACCATCGCCTGGTAAGCCGCACAGGGTCGTTATCGAGCGATTGCCGTCGATAACGATCCGCGCGTAGACTGCCCACCTCGCCCTCACCGGCGACCCTGGATCAGCAGACAGGGCATCACTGAGCTGGCAAACCTGAACCCATCATTCAGAGGAGCCGGCCAATGCCTGCGACCCGTATCTGGTTAAAAACCCCCCTCGCGATTTTCACCGCCAACGGCCTCGACGCCCGTGGCGGCCTGGTGCTGCAAGACGGTGTGATCGCCGAAGTGCTGGCACAGGGTCAGGAACCCGCACAGCCCTGCGCCCAAGTGTTCGATGCGCGTGAGCATGTGGTCCTGCCCGGGCTTATCAACACCCACCATCACTTCTATCAAACCCTGACCCGCGCCTGGGCGCCGGTGGTCAATCAGCCCTTGTTTCCCTGGTTGAAAACCCTGTACCCGGTCTGGGCACGACTGACTCCGGAAAAACTCGCCCTGGCATCGAAGGTGGCGCTCGCGGAGTTGCTGCTCTCGGGCTGCACCACGGCGGCAGACCACCACTATCTGTTCCCCGACGGCCTGGAAAACGCCATCGATGTGCAAGTCGACAGCGTGCGCGAATTGGGTATGCGCGCCATGCTCACCCGCGGTTCCATGAGCCTGGGTGAAGCCGACGGCGGCCTGCCACCGCAACAGACTGTGCAACAGGGCCAGGTCATCCTTGACGACAGCCAGCGCCTGATCCGCGAATATCATCAGCGCGGCGACGGCGCGTACATCCAGATTGCCCTGGCGCCCTGCTCACCGTTTTCCGTCACCCCGCAAATCATGCAAGCCAGCGCCGAACTGGCCAACAGCCTGGATGTGCGCCTGCACACCCACCTGGCCGAAACCCTCGACGAAGAAGATTTCTGCCTGCAGCGCTTCGGACTGCGCACGGTGGATTACCTGGACAGCGTCGGCTGGCTCGGCCCGCGTACCTGGCTGGCCCATGGCATTCACTTCAACCCGGATGAAATTGCGCGCCTGGGCGCCGCCGGTACGGGCATCTGTCATTGCCCAAGCTCAAATATGCGCCTGGCCTCCGGCATCTGCCCGACCCTGGACCTGATGGCTGCCGGCGCGCCCATCGGCCTGGGTGTTGACGGCTCTGCCTCCAACGATGCGTCGAACATGATCCTCGAAACCCGCCAGGCCCTGTACATCCAGCGCCTGCGTTACGGTGCCGAAAAGATCACCCCTGAAGGCGTGCTGGGTTGGGCGACCAAGGGGTCGGCGCAGCTACTGGGGCGTACGGACATTGGTGAATTGGCCGTAGGCAAACAGGCCGACCTGGCGCTGTTCAAACTGGATGAACTGCGTTTCTCCGGCAGCCATGATCCGATCTCCGCACTGCTGCTGTGCGGCGCGGATCGGGCGGACCGGGTGATGATCGGCGGCAAATGGCGGGTTATCGACGGACAGGTGGAAGGCCTGGACCTGAAAGGCTTGATCGCCGATCACAGCCAGGCGGCACGTAACCTGATCCATCCCCTGTAGGAGCGAGGGGGACGCCTAGTTCTTGCTCGTGAAAAACGTCAACGATAACGCGGGTTTTCTGGTTTAACGCGGCGCTCTCAGGTTCTTCGCGAGCAAGCTCGCTCCTACAGGCCCAACAGCGACAACATGATAAAGGTCGCAAACAACACAAAATGGGTCATCCCTTCGATGGCATTGGTTTCGCCATCGTTGAGGTTGATCGCACTGACGATCAGCGTGATCAACACCATCACCGTTTGCACCGGCGTCATCGCCATCTGGAACGGCTGGCCGGTATAGAGCGCCATGGCTTCCATCACCGGCACCGTCAGGATCACCGTCGACAACGACGCACCCAGCGCGATGTTCACCACCGACTGCATGCGGTTGGCCAGCGCAGCGCGCAAGGCCGTCAGAATCTCCGGTGCCGCCGAAATAGCCGCCACCACAATCGCCGTGATCACCGGCGGTGCACCCGTACCTTCCAGGCCCAGGTCGAGGGTCTTGGACATCACCTCGGCCAGCGCGCCAATCACAATTACGCCAAACACCAGGGTACCGATGGAGAACGCCAGGTTCACCGGCGGCGACTCTTGTTCCTCCGGCAGCTTCTTGCGACGCTTTTCCGGGTAGCTGTAGCTGAAGAAATAACTGTGGGGCCCTACCTGCATGCGCAGGAACAAGGTGTAGAGCACCACCATCGCGCCGATGGTGAAGGCCGAGTAAATTTTCCAGTCGGCTTCTGGGATAAATTCCGGCACCACCATCGACACGCCCATGGCGGTCAGGATCATTACGCTGTAGGTCCGCGCCGAATCATCATTGTAGGACTGTTCGCCATGCTTGATGCCGCCCATCAACGCTGCCAAACCGAGGATGCCGTTGATATCGAGCATTAGGTTTTTCTAGACACATGAATTCATCTACAAGGTGTAACCCTATACGAATCAACAGCTTAGAAAACGATTTTGACACCTAAAACTTGACACCCATTTCCATGTGCTTCGGATACCCCAGACGAAAAAAACGCTGAATTCATAGAAACTCCAGTACCTCCCATAGGCTGTGAACGGAAGAGAGATCTCACAATGATCGAGATGAGGTCATCGTGGCCAGGTTGCCCATCACCTCGGATTGACAGTTGGGAAACCCTAGCGCACCGTCCATCGCCTTTGCCCTCCCCCAAATCACCAATCTCAAGGGTGGACAGCTGGCGCGTATCGCAGTGTTGTCTGCGGCGAGGCGCGGGATGTCCAGTCACACCTGAAAAAAATTACGGTTTGCGCTGGACGTGATTCAAGCCGATTCGGATACTAATATTAGCTTCGATAACACAAGCTAGGGGCCTAACACCAACTGGACTAAATATATGCGGAGGTAGTGCTTGTATCCGTAGAACACGGCGACGGATAAATCGATAATTGGTTCAAACGCTAAGTCAATATTCATTTAATTAATGCCCCGCCAGCAGTCCCGGCAAAGAGCTATTAGAGACCACTTGGTTGAGGATGACCAAGCAATCGCTCAGTGAAATGCTGCCTAGGAACTGAGTACGCTGGGAAGCAGCAACCGCCTTCCTTGCGCTCCCCCATGCTTAGGTATGCCGATAACGACGAACCCTCTCGTCCAGCCTAATCCTTACCCCCCGGCGTATTCGCTGATCAGCGTCTAGGCCGGCAATTCCTTATCAGCGAAACACAGACCAACAGATATACCAAACAACATATCAATTGTCGGCCAACCTTTCACTGCTACGTGAGGTTAATGCAAAATCCCGTCCCTAAATACATGTAAGAGTATGCTTTTAATACACTGTTTAAAACTTTAGACGCACGCACGAAAGTTCTTGACCAGAGCAACCAGACCACTACGCTATGCCGCTTTCAACGTAGGGTCTCATTATGCTTACCTACCAAGTGCAGGATGATCGCATCACATTCAAGTGGGATGATGATGAATGTATTCACGACTACAGGATTTCTACTATCCACACTCCATCGTGGGTCGACAAAGAAGTGCTCTATAAAGTAGCCGAGGCGGTTAGGGCATTGTGCATCACTGGAGAGACTACTAGCTATTCAGGACGCTTCCGGGCAAGTAGATATATCTTCAACCACGTTACCAAGCTCCGGTTAAAGTTCCCGCCTGCGGAAGATAACTGGAGCAACTTCATACTTACACACTACTCTCATCACCTCTACAACAAAGATCATAAGCCCAAAACCCGATATGACCATTGGAACGCGGTGGCGTTTGTTTACAAAAAACTGAGGCGGGATGGATTCATACCGGAAGACACATTCATCCCAAATGCAAAAGCGAATTCCGTCAGTCAACCGGAGGATATGTCTCAACCGGCTGGTTACGGGACTGTGCACACGCCTATTCCCAGAGGGCCACGATTTCTGCTTCCCAAAAAATACCTTGTGGAAGAAGGCTTGAGTTTTGAAGATGACGTGTACCTACTTAATCTTAAGAACACTCTCGAGACAAGGGCCGATGCCATCGTCGAATGCTCGGTAGACTACTGGAATCGAATGCTAAGATGCCACGCCCGAGGTGATGAGCTATGTAAGAACATCTCGAACGACGAAATCGAGGCGGTGCTCGAGAGCGGACAATTCAGCAGAAACGGGATGCATCTTGCGCATCCAGATTCGCCTACAGGTATTAACTGGTTTCTAGCCGTCGCTCGATATTACGCCGAACAGACTGACGAGCTTAAATCGATGACATTCGACGACCTGCAAGAACTACCTTTCTTCAGGCCCGTCATCTACAACTCCCATAGCAAGCCAAAACTTAGGGCACGACTATGGGAGGCTGCCGGCGACGACTGTATCGATAACAATACAGTTAACGAAACTTTCAACCGACTACTCGGCTACTTGTCACCCAGAGACTGCGCAGTTGCAAGTGCGATCATTGCATCAGAAAACCCTTCGTTCAATCCATCATCACTGACCAACATAAGGTTATACCGACGAGACGGAAAATTCTATCTACGCGGCAATAGTGACACCAAGCGAATAACAGTCAGCGTTAGCAAACCTCGCGCGCAGTCACGCAAGGTCTCTGTACTTCCCCCATTGAGCACTCGGATCGTTATGGATGTGATTCGGTGTACAAACATGCCAAGACGACGCCTTTTATCGGAGGGTAAGAGCGGGTGGAGGAAGCTGTTCCTTGTCTCGAGCAGAAACCAAATTGGCTCCAGTCCTAACTTTGCAAAAACCTTGACTACAAATGCTGGACTCTCTCTGCACGATTTATATAAAGATGAACTAGACAAAGTAGGCGTAACTCCAAGCATGGTCAATCTCTACACGATCCGATGCACTCAAGGGATTTTGGAGTTTTTGCGTACTGGTAGTCTCCAGGCCGTAGCGGACATGCTGGGTAACTCTTTGCAGGTGGTCAGAGATAAATATATTCCGGCCTGGATGGTTCATCGATGGGCGACGAGGTTTTTCAGGGTGCTACATCAAAAGTTTATCTTAGTAGCAACAGAGGGCGAGCCTTGGCAGTTAGCTGCATCTGACTTTAGCACTCGAGAAGAGCTACAGGCTTTTGTCCGACGGATACTATTAGGCCTTAAGAAGGGAGATCCCTTAAGCGAAGCCTTACGCTCGAAGCTGGGTCATTACTCGCCTGACCCCAGCTCTCTAATTGAAATGTTTGTAGAGCGCGAACTGCTATTTGATCGGAGTGCGGGTAGCCTTGCCGCGATCTACGCATACGCAGATGCCGTCGATAAGCTTGTACCAGAAGAACGCTTAGTGATCGATGAGCGAACTAGCGTGCCCTTATGGATCTTCCCGGTGCTCAGGGATTTAGTAGCGAAAACAATTTCCCTCGATTTCGATAGCGCATCTAACGCTGAGATGGTTATTGCGGGCAGGGTTTCGGGCGACTCCATGAGTGAACTCCGAAAATCGCATGCTCGTGCGACCATCCTGAAGCAAGACCTTCGTCCGCTAGTCTCCCTTTCCGATTGGAAGGCCATCTAATGGAAGACTTTTCATTCGACGAACGTCGTATCAAAGCGATGATCGAGCACGCGGAACGGCAAAGCAAAATCTATAAAAGAAGCCACAGCTATCAAGCAGATTGGCTGGTAAGAGGTGGGATCGGAAGTCAGGAATGGCTGGTCAGTTTTCCAGGTGGGTCAAAGCTTCAGTGCATGAGCTTTGATCGCTTGATGGCGGACGGCACCAACCTCACCGACGACCCTAATAAGCTGCTGCTGGAAACGGTGCAGAAATGGTTATTTCACTGTCGCATGGGCACCATTACAGGTAAACCAGTCGCGGAAGGTCGATGGATCACATACTTTAGCTTCGCTATGAATCTGGCGGCACGCGCCAATCTTTATAAAGATACTTATGAAACCAGTACGCATGGCTTCAGGCTCTTCGATGAGGATGCCTGCAAAGCTATCGCCGAAACTTTCAGTCAGGGTGGATGGACTGCTGCTTTGTTGTTGAAGGAGCGTTTCATTTCACACCTGCTCGATATCTTACCTGTCTCCTTCTCATTAGAAGATCTTATATCAGACCCGGACGCCCTGCCAGTTGAGCTCACAAGAGAAGCGATTTCCTACTTTACTCGAAACGATCTCTATGTCTCCAGCGCCCAAAACAGCACCTATGATAAAGGATTGCTGTCAAGAGACTATATTGGCTCCATTCTCGGTCGACCTTCAACGTCTCTGCATAATGCAAATTTTCGACTGTTCATTAGGCAGTTTGAGCCGGCCTTAGCCCATGACGACTTACTACAAAGAGGTGTACGAGCAAACCTTCACAGCACTCAAAATACTAAGACAATAGATGAAGCAGCTGACGGGGCGATGGGCATCAGCTCTTTTATGGATACCATGTCGTGTCTAAAATTATTTTTCCAAGGCCATGATATTCTGCCCGAAGACATCCCCGACATTAAGCTGAACATTGATCAACTTGTTCTTGATTACAAGCCACACTTGAAGCCAGGTGGCCACACCAAATTGCTACCTCTTGATATTGGCTTCAAATGCCTGAATCAGGCCTGCAAGTGGATAACAGTCTACGGAAATGCCATAGTTGAGTCTCTGATTTTTTACATCGAGCAATTCGTCTCTATTGACGAAGACAATTCATTGTCGAAACAGTCCGTAAAAAAGAACGAGCTCTTCCAGAAAACAAAACACCTTTGGATGACGAGAGGTATGGAAAACCTACCTGCCCAGCCGCTATTCCAAGCGCTCAACATAAGCAGGCTCCAAACCAAAGAGAAGAAAAATTTCCCTGTAGATAAAACCAACTACAAAATGGTGATGGAATCTTTTTATGGCGCTTGCGCCATAATTATCGGCATCGTAAAACCTATTCGGAATACTGAGCTTAGTACCCTTGAACGTAACTGCCTATCTACTGACCAGGGCAACAATGGCGCTTTTATGGGCCACATGGTTGGCAAAACTGGGGAGTTGGGTGCAAACGACTTCATTGAGCGCCCTATTCCCTACGTTGCTGCCCATGCCATCCAGCTACTCCAAGTGCTCGGCGAAAAGCTAGCAGATATCTATGGAGATGAATCGGAGTACGCAGGGAGGCTGTTTTATATTCCGGGCAGAGGATTCAAATGCCCTAGTGGCGAAATTCCCGAATGGAAAGTAAACTTGTGCATTAATACTTTCTGTGACGCTATCCAACTGCCCGTCGATAAAATAGGTCGGCGATGGTATGTGCGCATTCACGAGATGAGAAAATTCTTCCTCCTGCTCGTACATAGACACGTAGGAGATTCAGGGAAAGAATTGCTGAGGTATATGGCAGGTCACTCCAATAGGAAGCATATTGATGATTACACAGATTATGAACCGTCAGATTCGGAAGCCGTCCGATATGAATCCGAATGCATCGACGACAAGCTCATTGCTCTTGAAAACGGCTTGCTGTCCAAAGATACAAACCAAGGGCTTCTAGCGCTTTACATAGAAGCCTTGAAGCACTTCAAAGCCACCAGCATCGCCTCGATTAGTAACAAGGAATTGCTCAAATACCTAGACAAAATGGTGCAACAACCTGAGTTCGATATGACCACATATAAAGTCAGGCTTGAATCTTACGACGAAGAAATCTACACCATTGATTTCGCCATTTGCCTAGGAGGCCAAAAAGATGAGAGATACAACAAATAAAAATCTCCACTCTCGTCACACTTGGCTTTCACAGGTGCTATCTAAAGAAATTACACCGTCGAAAGCCCAGCTTCGAGCCCTATCCTCGATGCGAGGCTTCTGCAAACTCGATGTCGCTGGCTGCTTCACATCGATTTCGCTCAACTCCCTGAAGCAAGCGGCTAAGGTCGCACAGTTTGGCATCTCTGGGTCAAGCCTGTGGGACAACATGCTACAGATGAGATCCAGGGCATTTGCCCTGTTGACTCCCAAGGTTAACCCGGCGCCTGCACCTAACCTTCCTTCAGACAAGGATCAGGCACGCATCGCGCTGCTGGAGGCTCACATCGCCTCGATGGCGTACTTTGACATCCTGACTTTCCTAGAGCGTATTGACCCTCAGAGCAACCGTAGCGCTGACGAAATCCGCGCAACCATCAGACTTAAAGTCAAAACATCCAAGGCCAAATATCAATCTTTCCTGATAAGCGACCAGATATTTTCTTCAGAGAAAATGAAGGTTATCGACGGCGGCAAAAAGGATGGGTAAGCAACTCTACACGGAATATGAATCCGTAAGCCTGCCAGACAAAGCTATGCCGATTCGGAAGGCTGGGACGTTCATTGGAAAGCCACGCACTATCGAAAACTTCGTACTTATTCGCTGGCCTAACGGTAGGCCGTGCAACCTTGCCAATCTATGGATCGCTGAGATCTGCGCGTCCACAGGCGCCAGAGATTCTGCGCGGGTAGACGCAGCGCTCATTACGCACTTCATTCGCTCTTGCTCTGTCAAGAGCATTCAATTCAGCAATTTCAACGAAACTAATTTTAAGGATTTTACTGAACAGCTAGTTCAAGAAACCAGGTCTACCCTTCGTGGTATCGCACCAGCAAGGAATAACAATCGCACCAGGCTAATCCAGCACACCACGCTTAACTTTTTGCACTGGCTAACAGAAAACTATCCAGATCTTTCTAAAACGCCGTTGGTAGGCCTAAAGAATAGTGGTGCAAATATCACGATATCTTATGAGATAAATCCCAAAACCAAGCGATCCTACATGGTTCATCCCCTGCTTGTAGCTCCCGTGCCGTACAACGATGACAAGGTGGCAATAGACGAACACATCATCCAAAAAATCCAGGATGAGATTTTCCGGAAGCGAGACTGGGAGGATCTGCCTGCTAGCTCCAAGCTTAAATCAATCAGTGACCTCGAACTCTACGATGCTACCAGTGTGTATCTATACGAGCGGCGGATGTTCACGTTAAGAATGATGAAGCTCACAGGACTACGTCCTGAGGAGCTATTTGACCTCGACCTTCAGCTCAATCAAAACATTTCGAATACACTAGAGATTGTGATCCCCACTAAAAAGCGCGGAACTCCGGCACCGTTACGCCGTTTTAAAATCAATGCTGCAGATGCAAGGCGGTTTGAAATTTACGTTGAAGCCAGGAAAGCTTACATTGACTTCCTAGCAGATCGTAAAATTTTTTTCGACCAGCCCAACAATATATTCCTAGGTGAAAATGGTAGTCGATTGAAAAAAGAGTCAATCACTAAGGAGTTTGACCGACTGTGTTTAGGTGCTGGTTTGTCAGGCACCCGCGTTTGTCTGTCCATGTTTAGACATCGTTTTGTCACGCGTCAAATCAATATCAGGCTGGAGGAAAGATTCGCCCAAGCCCCCGCTCTAAAGAAAGGGTGGACGCCGGCGCTGCGAGACGATGTTTGCGCAGAGGTGGCACAACTCACCGGGCACTCTGACCCTGAATCTCTCCATCATTATTTTCACGCTGAATACAAGGCGCTCACGTCGAGCTCGACCTACAGTTCGATGCTTGAGGCCCAGGACGAACTGGACTCTGTTAAAGACACGCTCACTGCTCTAGAGCATAAATCCAAGCTGCAAAAAAATGATCTGTCGGTTGAGATCCAAAACCTCAAAGCTCTGGCCGAAAAGCTGGAAATGCGGCTAAGCAACCGCGAGAGTGCTTAGTAGTGCTTCTACACCACCCGACCGGCCTGTGAACCAGAGTTATCACGGTGCCATACGCTACCGGTGTGCGGTTACCGATACCTGGGAGAATAGTCAGATGCGAATAGTCCGTACGCTATGGGATCTCATAAGCAAAGACCACCGCCCTCAGCGTGAGATTGAGCGCGAACGTGCGTTCATCCAAGCCGCGAACAGCCTCAAGACCCTCAGGGTGACGCCGGAAGGGGCCATGTTCATTGATCCAGAAGAGTTCCGGGAGCAAATTGTCTCCGCACGTGAGCAGTTGAAGCGCATCGTACACGACCCAAGAGCGCTTGGCGGGCCGTTCCAAGCATCTGAGAGCCATAGGGCGGATGAGGGCGCGGGTTTCGCAGTGGAGGCTCCTGTGGAGCCAATGGACTGCATTGAGGTCGTGGCCTGGCGTAGGCTTTCCAGTGGCGCTGCATTGCGCTACGTGTGCCTCCAGTCTACAAGTACGGGGCGATTCGCTGTCGCTACAGCCAGTCTGTTCACAGAAGCCATAGAGAGTCTTCCGACCTGGGTCGACGGCAATACCAACAGGCAAATTGCGAATGCCCTACAGCTCGGTGACCTCCAGTGGTACGCGACTATGAGCGAGGCTATGGATGCTTGGGATGCGGAGCTTTGATGACCCTGAGCTTTCAGTTGGGGCGCGCCCCTGCGGGGAGCGGCTGTCGTGCACCGAGCCCTTGCGATGCCAAGGTCTCGGCCCTTCGGGCTTCCATCCCACACGCCTGCGCGCTCCGCTTGCCATGCCTACCAGGCATGTGATCACCTGCCTTCGGTTCGAGCGGTCGCACAAGCTGTGCTGCATCCATACTTCAATGGCCTCATCGCTTTCGCATAGCTGAGGGTCGGTATTCCCCCCTGATAGTTCAAGCTTCAAAAAAAGCACGGCAGGCCTCCATCAAAGCAGTAGCGTCATGCAGAGCTCGATGGCGCCTGGTTGTTGGCAGTAGGCGATAAATGTCACTAGCCGCCTTCCGGCCAACTAAGACCTCCAATGGCTTCAGCTCGAAGGTGGGCATCAAATCTGCTGCCTCGTAGAGGACATCGAGCCAAAACCCGTCTTGCGGTGAATCGCTGCAAAGCACCTGCCCTGAAAACAGCTGATTCATATTTCTCGCCACAGCGACCGGGGTATCACCTTCCTGATGTAACTGATCTTGTGTGAGACCGTGCATGTCTTGCGCGTCAAACGACCAGTGCGTCCAGTACCGGACGGGCTTGATAAGCGAGCTGAAAGTGGTATCACTCGACACGACGGCAACTTCAATCGGATAGCTGTCAGGAGCTATTCCAGAAGCTTCAAAATCAATAAAAAAAGAAGGCCGTTCCACCTTGCTGCTCCTGTTTGAGGCTGCGCTTTTCAGCGGCTACACCGACTGCTTATGTGTTTGCGCCGCAATTGCTCGAACCAGCAGTTCTAGCTGTTAGCAGCCTTTGCAAGTCGATGGTCTTGCAGATGCTGCATCTCACGCTCCCATTCAACCAGAAATTTATCCCAATCCGAGGCGTATGGCCCATTAAGCAACCTGGTCGAGCCGATACTTGCCTGGTTGAAACGCTCCCTCCAGGGTTGCGGAATAGTCTGCTCCAAGATGATGTCGATGCCGGAACGGTGATGCTGCACCGTGACACAATCCCGAAGCTGGTTGAGCTCAAGTGTCTTGCCAGCATTGGGGGAGTATTTCCGTTCTTGAAGGTCAAGGTCATCAAGGATGGATAAGGCATCGAACGCCTTCGGATCGCCTGGAGATATGTTCGCAAGCATCCACAAAGCCTTTCGTCTCTTGGCCTCCAGTTCGCGGAGTTCATCGTCGGGCATTTGAGTTACCTCTTGTTGGCGTTGATGGCGTGCCGCCTGCGGCGTCAGGCTGCTGTGAATCGAGCCCCGCCAAGGCGTGTCTCGCCCCCTGCGGGCTCGCATCCCTCACGCCTGCGCGCTCCGCTTGCTTGGTTTCTGAGCCTCTGTGAAGCATAGATCGCAACGCATCCTACCCTCATGATTCGGAGCTCGGCATCGCTATTCGAAGCGTTCTGTTATCGTTCTAAAAGTAATTTAGTCGCTCTTATTCATCAGCCTTCTGGAGAGCCGGGAATGGACACAACTCGACGCGTACCAGGCAGAGCCTACCAAACGGTTCGCGATCCTGAGCGTCAGCTCATTGAAGAGCGCGCCGAAGCTCTATCTGCTGCAGGCTACCCGCTGCCAGATGATGATCCGGCTATGTACGCTGAGCAATTGTTGAAAGAGGCCAGAGCGGCAGCTCGTTCGTCGCAGCGAGATGGCGCTGCCGAAGAGGCTCCACTCTCAGCGCGAGAGGTCAGCCAAGTGCTGAGGGAGGTAGCTCTTGGGCGCCTAATTATGGTCAGAGCCTGCGAGAGGGGATGGGAAGAAATTTATGCGGAGCGCTTCAAAGTTAATGTCGAAGGTTGGCGAATGTCTATTCATAACGACCGCGATGAGCTGGGGTACTGCGAAGAGTGCATAAGCCCCGACGGACGGCGCTGGTCTTTAGACTCGGGAAATCGCTTTGGCACAGATCCCATTGCTATGCTGAGCACGTGGGAGCATCAAACGCTTGAGCGTCTCCTGAAGGCGATTTAAGTGGGGCACCCTCCGCCACCCGCCTCTTTAGACATTTACGCAGCCCTGCCAGGCTGCTAGGACGACTTCCGTGCTCAGATATTTGTCTTTCGTCCTTTGAGTCGCAAGGTACTGCCGACTGGGAAGTTAAGAGCTGCCGCCCCCCATTTTTAGCATCAAGGAAGAAAATGAAATACTCATTGCTTGAAGGCGCTCGTGTAGAGGCCACTCCAAAAGCACGTGGTGTTTGCAGTTTTTGTGGTTCCCAGACCGTCGCTAAATGCGGGAACCATGTCGTCTGGCATTGGGCTCATAAACGTTTGGACAATTGCGATCCGTGGTGGGAAACGGAAACGGCATGGCATCGCGATTGGAAGAATATGTTCCCAACCGAGTGGCAGGAAGTTGTGTTGCAAGCGTCCTCAGGGGAGCGACATATAGCAGATGTCAGAACGCCTTCAGGGATGGTTATTGAGTTTCAGAGATCGACAATACATCCTGAAGAGGTCATCGCGAGGCAAAACTACTATCAAAATATGATCTGGGTGATCGATGGCACGCGAACTGAGTTCGACAGGTACAACTTCAGAATGGGTTTGTCAAAAGTGTCGGAGAATGGACTGGCTTCATTTAGCTGGCATTCCCGCAGCAAGCTTTTTGCTCGCTGGTGGGTTTCCAAACCCGTGTTCATCGACTTCGGCCCCGATTTTGGTATATGGCGCGTCTTAAGATTCGATCCGACTCAAAAACGTGGAGTGGTGGCTTACACACACAAGGAAAAGCTGGTCGAATGGATCACCAACGGCACCACCGATTTTAGCTTCAATGGAGGCCCGGCCTCTGATAAATCCGGTACGGCGGATCAATAAAAACCGACCAAGCGTCTAGCCGGCATCTCTGTCCTTCGGGGTCATTGCTGTGCCGGCTTGCAAATCAAACACTTCGAGACTACTGAGGTACAGGACGCTCATAAAGTGCTCTCCAGGATATCCCTATAGCCCTCGCACCCTTCAGAGATAGCCCTGGAGAGTACGAGAGACGATTTCGGGAGAAGCAACTCAAGGCTTTTCCTCCCACCTTCAGCGGCGCAGGAGACGGTCTAGTATCAGCAGGGCTACTGCACCAATTGCAAGTGCAGCAACCGGCTTCTCTTTGACGAACGTAGACACACTGTCCAGTGCATCGCCATAGGTTTGAGTCAGCTGACCAGCAGCTTGGCGTCCCGCACCTTCGGCTTCAATCTTCGAATCACCCAGTAGTTTCCCCACTGCGCTTTGAGCTTTGCCGGCAACCTTCTCTACAACGCCTTCAACCTGTTCGCTTTTCATGATTTCAATACCTTCGTGAGTGAGCAGCTCAGATTCAGCTGAGCTAGCGGCGATGGGCACAGGTTTAGGGGGATGAGCTTCAAAATAAGTTCAAAGTTCCTAAGGCTCTGGAACGAACCCATCTAGTAGATAGGACATTTGCGACTCTGCTATCTTGACCGTCGACCGCTACCTGCATGAGGGTGCATGGGATGAATTATTTGGCTCATCTACACCTTGGGGGGCAATCGTCTGACGAGCTCCTGGGGAGCCTGTACGGGGACTTTGTTAAAGGCCCACTTGCAGGGCGCTTTTCTCCTAAAACTGAGGCTGCGATTCAGCTGCATCGGACGATTGATGCCTTCACTGATGCCCACGGGTTGGTCAGGCGAGCGCTATCACGATTTCCGAACGAGAAAAGGCGCTACGCCGGAATCGCTCTCGACATGTTCTTTGACCACTGCCTCGCGCGCGATTGGGAGCAATATTGTGACGTGCCGCTGGATGATTTCGCGCAGCAGATCTATGGGATTTTGGAGGCAGAGCCTAACCTTCCTTCGTCGCTGGCGCAGGTCGTGCCTTTGATGATCTCGGAGGATTGGCTGTGCGCCTATAGAGACATTGAAATGATTGGATATGGCTTGGGCATAATCTCGAAGCGCCTTTCCAGACCAGAGGGGCTTGATGGATTGTTCGAACATCTCGAAGGCAACTATGAGCTGCTGAGCGCAGACTTCAGCGATTTTTACCCAGCACTCCAAGCTTTTGCGCGTTTGCCTGCGGACGCGCAAGCCATGCGTTGAGGTTGTGCCGCACTTGCCAGCTCGATTCAAGTCTGAAGCCTGGTAAGGCGAGCGCTGTCTTATGAGAGGTGACTAATTTATGATGTCAGGATGACAAATTCGGATTCGGCATCATGAGTACACGTTCAGACCTTTTGACCAGCGCCGAGGTTCTGCTGCGCACGAAAGGCTATGCGGCCTTCAGCTATGCCGACCTTGCGGACGACATCGGCATTAAAAAGGCGAGTATTCACCATCACTTCCCCACCAAGGAAGGCTTGGCAATTGCCATCGTCGAGAGCTACCTGTTCCGGTTTAAAAAGCAGCTGGACGCTATCAATGACGAACACGTCAGTGTTGTCGACCGGCTGAATGCGTTCGCCTTGATGTTCGCACACAGCAGTCTAAACGGGATGCTTCCACTCTGTGGAGCCCTGGCCGCAGAGCTTCTGGCCCTGCCTGAAAGCCTCAAAGAAATGACAAAGGATTTCTTTGAAATACATCTAACTTGGCTCCAAGCAAATATTAAGCAGGGTCAAGATCGAGGAGAGCTCAAAGCCGACCTAGATGTAATCAGGGTTTCAAGGTTCATATTGAATACTTTGGAGGGTGCGAGCTTTGTTTCTTGGGCGATGAGCGATGATTACGAGAACTCGTCGGGGTTTGATTTTATTTTATCTAGCCTTCGTCGCTGAAAACTCTAGCAAGCGAGTTTATCGACTCTACCGCTCCATTCCCTTTCTAGGGGGCATCTTTCATCGATGTATCTTAGGTGCATCTTCCAATAGCTTCTCGATTTCGCCGCCTGCCAAGAGCACGCGGCCTTGAATCATTTGATTCGGGGCCGCGAGCCGATCTACGCTTGTTTTAATTAGCGCGGACTAAAACCCACCGGATAGATCACTCGGTATTATCTGGTGTGCGGTAGATTTGCAGCCAATGACGTGAAGGCTTGCTTGTAGGCGGCGCCTTTTCGTGGTCGCGGATCGTACAATACCGCCCATGACGAGCGTCAACCGCGCTCTTAGCTGCGTTCAACGTGACCTCTTGAAACGACCCCCCGTCGCGTCCCAGCACGTTGCCTGGGGTTACATAAACAGTCATAACGTCTCCCTAATTTCTATCCATGTGATGACGGCCTTATGCCATCAAGCCGTACAATTGCATAAAACCAACCTGATGCATAGAGATATGAGATGTCTTGTCCTGACGTCACTCTCGGAGTGATTCTGTCGGTCACAACCCTCGTTGCTTCACCATCATTATTCCCAATTCCTCTATGCAGCCTAAATCTCCAAAGCTATCGGTATCGTTATCTATCTTGTAAGCCATCCTACTACTTGGTAGGCTTGTTTCTCTTCCGGCCAAATCGTCCGGCTTATCTGAAGAGGAACGTCCACATGAGCAGCAATCTGAATGGTATCGATGTCGCCGCACTGCAGAATTTCGCCGAAGGCGTTGCTGGGGATGCGAGCAAGCGCCACGCGAGCTTCAACGTTAAGACCGAGTGGAAAGGCCAGACTCGCTCCGTAGCTAAGGTCAGCCGTTACAGCTTGGCCGGTGAGACCTATTCCCGCGATTTTGAAATTGCAGCCGATGAGCCGAATGAATTGCTGGGCGAGAACGCCGCGCCCAATCCTCAGGAGCTGCTGATGGCTGCTCTAAACGCCTGCATGTCGGTCGGCTATGCCGCCAATGCCGCGATGATGGGCATCAAGATTCACAGCCTGGAGATCGAGACTGACGGCACCCTCGACCTGCGCGGTTTCCTAGGCATCGACGAAAGCGTTAACCCAGGCTACGACGAAGTGAGTGTCGTTATTCGCCTGCACACCGATGCTTCCCGTGAGCGTGTAGAGGAGCTGCACAACGTGGTGCTCAAGACTTCGGTCAACTACGCCAACTTCTCTAAAGCCATTCGCATGCTCCCTAAGCTGGAAGTCATCGAAGGCTAACCGTCCTGGCCACAGGTCAGCACGGCACCTTGCCGCTGGCCACCTCTCACTTATCTGATACCGGAGTCTGTAATGAACGATTATTTTAAAAGCAAAAAACTGCTGGTCGTCGGCGGCACGAGCGGCATGGGCCTGGAAACAGCGCGCCAGTTTTTAAAGGCGGGTGGCAGTGTGGTTCTCACCGGCAGTAAACAGGATAAAGCCGATGCTGTGCGCGCCGAGCTGAGTCCGCTTGGGAACGTATCACTGATCGTTGCCAACCTCATGACCGAGGAAGGGATGAATTATGTACGCAGCGAAATCAATGCCAACCACAGTGACATCGGCTTCATGGTGAACTCTGCAGGCATATTCATTCCGAAGCCTTTCATCGAGCACGATGAGGCTGACTACGACATGTACCTGGATCTGAACCGCTCCGCATTCTTTATCACGCAGGCAGTGGTCAAAAATATGCTTGCTGCCAAGCGCGAAGGCTCCATTGTCAACGTCGGTTCGATTGGCGCGCAAGCCGCGCTGGCCGGATCTCCAGCAACCGCTTATTCGATGGCTAAGGCGGCCCTGCACGCAGTTACCCGAAACCTGGCAATTGAATTGGCTCACTCAGGTATCCGAGTCAATGCCGTTTCGCCTGGCATCGTTCACACCTCGATCTATGAAGGCTTCATGGACAAGGACGCGATCCCGGATGCGATGAAGTCGCTAAACGATTTCCATCCACTGGGTCGAGTCGGTGTTCCTGAAGACGTCGCCAATACCATCCTCTTTTTACTCTCCGATAAAACCTCCTGGGTGACCGGTGCTATCTGGGACGTTGATGCAGGGGTGATGGCGGTACGTGCCTAAACACCGAGGCAAGCGCCCTGTGTAGTGCCTCTCAACGGGGCGCTTTCCAGCAGGCTGCTTCGGTGACAAGGGTGCTGGCTGTAGGAGTTTCAAATGTCTATCACGACAAAAGCCGCGCTGCTGAGCTACGCGGAAACCCAGATGCGCTCAAAGGGTTACTCAGCGTTCAGTTACGGGGATCTCGCAGCGAAAGTCGGCATTAGAAAAGCCAGCATTCACCATCACTTTCCTACTAAGGAGTGCTTGGGCGCGGAGCTGATCAACGACTACATCGCTCGCTTCAACGAGACATTGCTGTCAATCGAGATCATGCATCCCGAGCCACTGCAGCGCTTGCAGGCTTTTTCCCGACTTTTCGTGATCAGCGCGAATGAGGGGCTGCTGCCGTTATGCGGTGCCTTGGCAGCGGAAATGGCTGCGCTGCCTTTGTCGCTACAAGGACTTACCAGGGACTTCTTTAATTCCCAGCTCGCCTGGCTCCAAAGCACCCTAAATGACGCAGTCCGGCAGCACCACTGGTTACTTGGAACAACTGCTGAGAGCTTCGCCTTCATGCTGCTGAGCATGTTGGAGGGAGCAAGCCTCATTGATTGGACACTGGGTCGCTCAGCCGACCCGTTGGCTGGCTTTAACCATTTGCTTGAAATGGCCGCAATGCAATCTTCACTTCTCCGTGCAGGATAAATTATGCAAACCCCTTCGAAAAAATTCGTAGTCGATATCTGGTCTGATTATGTGTGTCCTTGGTGCTGGATTGCCAAGCGTCGTTTTGAAAAAGCGCTCGAAAACTTCCTGCAGAAAGACGATGTACAGGTCAACGTTCGGGCCTATCGACTGGCTGCAAATCATGCCCCTGAACCGATGGTCGCAGCACTGAAACGTAAGCTCGGCAACCCAGATTCCGCAGCAGCGATGATGAACACTGTGAGTAAATATGGCCAGGCCGACGGGCTGGATTACCGCTTCGACACTATGATGTTCGGCGATACTGCTGATGCTCATGTCTTGGTGAAAGCGGTTGAAGACGGGGCAGTGAAAAAGCGCCTTGTGGAAGCGCTTTACGAACAAAGCACCAGCCACGGTAAGTCACTTTTTGATCGCGCCAGCTTGGCGGTGATTGCGAAAGATGCAGGTGTGTCGGATGCGGCAATTCAATTGGCGTGGTCATCTGTAGAACTGCGCGTAGAGATGGAAGCGGATGAGCATTTCGCCGCCCAGTTGGGTTCTGGCGTGCCTCTCTTCGTCTTCAACAATGAATTCTCTGTTTCCGGTGCACAACCTGAAGCTGCTTTTCTTGAAGCGCTCAATCAAATGGTAGAAAGCGCGAAAGTCGACGATAGCTCATTGATGGGCCAAGTCTGCGGCATCGATGGCTGCAAAGTTTGATCGGCAACGGAACGTGGCACTCACAAGGTGCCCCCTTTTCCTTAACACAACACGTGAGACTCAAATGAGCCGTATCGTTGAGTTGAGCGCTCCCCAATTTGCCCGCTTTGTTGCCAAAGGCAGCAGTGTCGTACTGTTCTCAGCATCTTGGTGCAAACCTTGTAAAGAGATGAAGCCAGTCTTCGTGGACTTGGAAGCAAAGCTCCATGCTCTGGCAGTGTTTGGAAAAATTGATATTGCGGTATCACCGACGATTGCGCAGATGTATGGCATTCGCACTGTGCCGTCCTTGGCAGTGTTCCACGAAGGCCGATTGTTGAAAGTCTTCGCCGGGTCTAAATCAGTTTCAGCCTTGAAAAAAGCAATCGTCACTGAGCTGGAGGACGCTAGCTAAACAAGCATCCTCCTCGACCGGTAAGTCAGTCAGCTATCTGACTCGCTGCGTGGAAGGCTCACCTTTCCTGGGCCTGCGTCAATTGGATGAGCGCGATCTTCATTGAATATTTCCGTTAGTAAAGCGTTGGCTCGTTTGTAAGCGTCGTACTTGAATTCGGTATCGTCCTCGGGCTGAGCGGCCATCTCTTCTAGCATTTCCAAGTTCAGGCGACGGAATCGATCCGCACGCTCACGAGCTTCGTAGCGTCCTATCCCGAGTTGCTCCAAAGCCCTGCGCCCCAGGGACAATGCGCTTTCAAATGTCTCTCGCTCGACTTCTTCCACACCCATCTGACGTAGGGTAATGATGTGCCCCATATCTCGAGCGCGCACCACCAGTTTTAGGGATGGAAAATGCTCCTGGGCCAACTTGGTCAGTGCCAGGTTATCGTCCTGATTATCGATGGCGTTGATCAGCACCACGGCTTGAGCAGCGCCCGCTGCGTGCAGTAAGTCGAGGCGGGTGGCATCCCCGTAGAACACCTTCACCCCGAACTTTCGCAGTGTCTCGATGTGGTCGGGATCATGATCCAATACCACGACTTCAAAACCACAAGACATCAGCAGTCGCCCAGCGATCTGCCCGAATCGACCGAAGCCAGCAATGATGACCCGAGGGTTGCTTTGATCAATGGTGTCCGATTCCTCGCTGCCCTGTTTGCTCGAAGACTCCAGATGATTGAGCAAAAGGATCAGCAGTGGCGTTACACACATGGACAGCGCCACCGCCAACGTCAGGCTTTTACCCCAAGGGTCTACCAGGATGCCGGCGACGGTCGCTGCGCCAAATACTACAAAGGCAAACTCACTTCCCTGTCCAAGGAACACCGCCTGCCATGAGCGCTGATCACTTGGGACATTCAGGAAGCGCCCCAGGAGCTTGATCACGAGCAGCTTGATCAGGATAAAGCCCAAGGTCAGAGTGATGACTTTCAGCGGCGAATCGATCAGCGTTCCGAAGTCAATCGACATGCCTACGCCGATGAAGAACAGACCCAGCAATAGTCCTTTGAAGGGTTCAATATCGCTTTCCAGAGCGTGGCGATATTCCGAGCTGGCCAAGAGAACGCCGGCCAGGAAGGCGCCCATGGCCATGGATAAGCCGGCCTCTTCCAACAAGAGACCGAACCCGAACACTAGGAACAGTGCGACGGCACTGAAGATTTCCCTCAAGCCGGAGCGCGCTACAAAGCGAAGGACAGGGCGAGATACGTATTGGCCCAGGAGAACCACTGCGACAATCGCTCCGACGATTTTTGCGATGGACAGGGCCAACTCTGCACCTGAGGGCGTACCACCATTTGCGGCCAGCAGTGGGATCATGGCCACTAGGGGAATCGCCGCGATGTCCTGGAAAAGCAACACGGCAAAACTGCTGCGACCCACTGCGGTGGAGTTCATGTTTCGCTCGGTCATGGCCTGCATCGCGATAGCAGTCGAGGACAGGCTTAACGTCAGCCCTACCAGCAGCGCAGCCGTCCAGTTCAAGCCAAGTGCAGCGCAAAATATTGCGATGGCCGCACCGCATGCCAGCATCTGCAAAGCGCCACCGCCGAACACCATGCGGCGCATGGCCCAAAGGCGTTTGGGGTCGAGTTCGAGGCCAATGATGAACAGCATCAACACCACGCCGATTTCAGCAAAGTGCAGGATGGACTCGACGTCGGTCACAAGCTTCAAACCCCATGGGCCGATAAGGCAGCCGGCTATTAGGTAGCCTAGAACCGGGCCAAGCCCTAACCGAACGGCGATTGGGACTATCAAGGCAGCTGAGCCCAGGTAGATCAGCATTTCAATCAGACTGTGAGTGTCCATTCAATCTTCCTTCCATGACGTCAGGCGTTCGCCATAAATACGGATCTGCTTGAGCAGTGCGGTTTGATCTGCTCTGTAAGCGCCATGGACTGCAACTGGGCTTAGCCAATGCATCCCGCAGTAACTCGCCGTTGCCTGAAGGGGCTGAGACAGCACGGCAAAACCTGGGTAGTCGCCGCCTTCAAAATGATCATGCTCTCCACCGGTAGTCACGGCCCACAGCAGTTTTTTGTTTTTCAAAGCAGTGCCACCCGCGCCGTAGGCCCAGCCCTGAGTGAAGACCTTATCGATCCACAGCTTCAAGAGAGGTGGGTAGCTATACCAGTACAGAGGGTGTTGCAGAACGAGGAGATCTGCCTGTTCTACAGCCCTCTGCTCAGCTTCAACGTCAATATTGAAATCGGGGTACAGGTCGTACAGCGAACGGATTGCGACATCGGGATTGTTGGCTGCCAGCGTGAGCATCAACATGTTGACGTTAGATTTATCAGGGTAAGGATGGGCGTAAATGATCAGAATCACGGAGTAGTCCCCACAAACCTGGCGTTCTTTAAGAACGGAAAAAGCTCCCTGTTCGTTGAGCATAACCGCACTCAACGAACAGGGAGCTAATGACCTGAAGGAGAAGCCTTACTGACTGGCTTGCAGCTTCAATACTTCCTGCGCGGTCACAGGTTTGCCACCAATACCCCAGTCTCCACTTTTCACCTCTTCGAAAATGACCCACGTGAGGGCGCGCATGTTTTCGCCTTCAACCGACACCATAGCGTCAGTCACTTTGCGAATCACTTCAGCCTTTTGTTCGTCGGAAAAAACGCCTTCAATACCTTTGATAGTCACGAGTGGCATGGTGTTCTCCTAAATGTTTGGGATGGGATATCAGGCTTTGGCCGCTGCGTATTCCGGATAGTCGGTGTAGCCCTTATCAATCGAACCGCTTACGCCGTAGTAGGTCGCGCGATCACCCTCGGCCAATGGCCAATTGTTCTGCATGCGCTCTACCAGATCAGGGTTGGCAATGTAGGCAGTGCCGAAGGCAATGAGATCTAGCTCGCCTTTGGCCAGTTCAGACTCTGCGATCTCTTTTGTGAAGCCGCCCGCAGCCATCAAGGTGCCCTTGTATGCTTCACGGAACGCAGCGCCGAAACCTGGTGGCGTTTGCGCGGCGAGGATGGTCGGTTGGTAGTTCAGGTGAACAAATGCCAGCTCTCTTTCGTTGAGGGCAGCCGCCATACTCATCCAGGTTTCTTCTTCGCCCTCGTACACACCGAAGTCATACAGTCGACCAAACGGAGAGAAGCGCACACCGATCTTCGATCCGCCGATTTCAGCAGCAATCGCATCAATCGTTTCCAGCAGGAAACGCTGACGGTTGGCGATAGAACCGCCGTACTGATCAGTACGAGTGTTCAGGGCGCTGCTCAGGAATTGGTCGAATAGGAAGCCGTTGGCTGCCATGATTTCGATACCGTCAAAGCCGGCGTCCATGGCCATCCGTGCGGACTTCACGAAGTCAGCGATGACGCGTTTCACTTCTTCAGTTTCCAGCGCACGTGGAGCGCTGGGCTGCACCGGGCCAGCTTTGCCAGGTTCGATCCAGGCATACACCGTGGTGTCCACCGCAGGCACCTTGCCCGAGGAGACCGGCACTATGCCGTGTACCGAGGTGTGGGACATACGGCCTACGTGCCAGAGCTGCGCAAAAATCTTCCCGCCCTTGGCGTGCACCGCGTCAGTCACTTTGCGCCAGCCTGGCAAATGCACATCTTCGTAAATGCCTGGGGTATAAAGATAGCCGCGAGCCTCATCGGAAATAGGCAGGCCCTCGGTAATCAGCAAGCCGGCAGAAGCTCGTTGTGCGTAGTAAAGCGCGTTGGATTCATTCGGAATGTTGTTCAAGGTTCGGGTGCGAGTCATGGGGGCCATGACAACGCGGTTTTTCAAAGGAGTACCGGCTAGATCGTAAGGAGTGAACAGCTTATTCATGATTAATCTCGACGTCGTTAAGGGTTGAATTCGGCGTTTGAGTTAGGACTTGTCGAACGCGTCGAGTACGTGGGTGCTGTAAACCATCGCAGCACCTGCATTCATGTTGATGGCCACACCCAATGCTTCGGCGACCTCTTCACTGGTTACACCGAGCTTCTTGGCTTCAGCAGCGTGGAAGGCAATACAACCATCGCAGCGGGTCGTTACGGCCACAGCAAGGGAGATGAGCTCGCGAGTCTTGGCGTCCAGATGGTTGGTTTTCCCACCGGCGGCCCCGAGTGCGGCCATGCCCTTCATTGTTTCCGGCGACAGGCCGTTGAGCTCTACCAAACGAGCATTGATGTCTTTGCGGGTTTGCTTCCAATCTTGCATGGGATTCTCACAGGGATAGCGTTGGTTGCACGAATTTAAAATCTGCAATAAAGCTACCATCCAGTTGGTAGGCTTTCAACGACCCTGTGTTGATTTTTAATATCAATGCAATCGAATGAACAGTTTCTTGCTCGAAATCTCGGAGGTTTTTCCAGAGTTCACTCTGAATCAATAGGTGAGCGTTCCTAAAAGCTCTCAGGTTTTCGAATGTGGCATAAAGCTCGCCGATCCACACAGAAATGACGATCTGCTTTGGGAAAGCAGGTTGGCGTGCAGCGCTAGGATGGGCCATCTCGTACGCGTGCCGGCTCCTCTGCTGCTATGAGAGCCTGAGCAATAGACACGGATCCGGAAAAACTTTAGCTTGATCAAACATGGATCAACGGAGCGGAAACGGGATGAAAGACTCTTTTTCCAAGCGCAACGGATTTCATAGCACCCAAGAGAGTGAAATCACCATCAGGGAGGATGCGCCAGAGGAGCTACGAGGGTATTTGGTTCAACTGGCCTACGAGTGCGGATTCAAGCCCTCAGGCCTGCGGGCCATTCTTTGTAAAGCCCTAAAAAAACAGCCCGACCCGAATAACTGGAGCGAATTTCCCAACGTTGACTGGGAGGTGAACAATCTTCTCCAAGAATGTAAGTGGTACAAAGTTTATGACGTAATCGAACGCATCCAGGCCGACTTGGGTCAGCACAACTACAACCCGGATACGTACGAACATTTTCACACCGAGTTGAATGACTATTTCGTAGAGAATGGCATTGGTTGGAAGCTTGCAGATGGCCTGGTCGAAATTCGTGGCCCGGAGTCATTCGAAGTCATCGTAAAGAATGCTAGGGAGACAGAGAGCGAATACGGTCATGTGACAGCGGGTAAGGAGCTGCACGAAGCAATAGGTGATCTCTCCCGTCGTCCCTCTCCTGATCCAACAGGTGCCATTCAACATGCTATGGCATCATTAGAGTGTGTTGCCCGAGAAGTCACTGGTGATGTCAAAGCGAATCTGGGTGACATCCTCAAACGCCACAACACCATCATTCCTCCCCCACTGGATCAGGCTGTAGCGAAGGCTTGGGGTTACGCATCTGAAAATGGTCGGCACATACGCGAAGGACGAGAGCCGTCGTTCAACGAGGCTGAGTTGATAGTTGGCCTATGTGCCTCTCTCGGTAATTACCTCATTAAAAGTGCACAGGCGGACGCCCCCGATTGAGCAAAGGATGATGATTTCCATCCATGCTAATGGGCGCGACCGTCACTGCAAAACTCGTGGAGTGAAATGGTGCTGACCCCGTGAAAGACGAAGGAACTCCCGCAGGCTCGCACGCCCATTACCGCGCTGAAACGTGGCTAGCACATAGCGAGAATTCTCGGTCGTCATCACCCAAAACCTGCCTTCACGCTCGACTCTGATCACATCAGAAGTCCGAATCAGATGACCATCACCAAACCGCCCATATTGGTCTTTACGGTTGTGACCAAAAACTACGCCGATGCCAGCACGAGCCTTTATGGATACTCCGCAGAGATAGGCTGTTATCGGTTTGTCGAAGCCTTGCGCTTGTGCTTTTAGGATTCGTGCGAGATCGAAATCCGTATGTCGTTTTCCATGAAAATTCACATCCAGAGTGTTCAGCATAATTGCGCTCCTTTCGCAGCCCGTATGGCGTTACCAGGAAATCCGCACGGAAACATCTGCGCTGATATCGTGCGGGATTCTTGGTAAATCTCAGGCTGTACGAATCATGTTCGCGTGATAGATCGGACGAAGATTGCTCAGCACATCAGTGTTGAAGCCAGGTTGGTGAGAGCTGTGGTATTTGGAGCCGGTCTCCACCTCCAGCAGGCACACAACACACTCGTTTTGGTCTTCACCAAGCGTCACTTTGGTCAGTTTCTCCATCCGCCAAACTCCCGTGCCATTCATGTGGGCAGGTGTGACTACTTGCACCTCTGTGATGATCGTCTCCGCGTCCTGGGCAATCAGTAGTTGCTGAAGCCGTGGTTCGCTGTCGATCATCAGAACCGCCTCTGAAATTCTGTCCTCGTACATGGCCTGGACAGTTACGTGATACCAGTGATTACGAAGCACTTTGGATACCTGATGCCATTGGTATTGACCCTCACCGAACATGCCCGGTAGGCCCAGCATGTCGGCGTCGTGTGTTCTAAACATCGTATGTCCTTGGCCTGAAGGGGCTCCGATATAGAGCGCAGGTTAGAAGAGGGAGAAAACGTCTTTCAGGCTTGCGAGCTGTTCATGACCAGGGCCAATCAATACGTAAACAGAGTTTCTGGTCTCGAACGCAACACCGTCGTGGAGACCGGTGCACATGCTTGAACGAACCCAATCGCCGCGTTCGAAACGGCCTTGGCTGTCCTCGGCCACGTTGTGAGCAAACAGGATCATCGGGAGCTGGCCCGCTGCACGGCATTTGAAGAGTTCGTCGCGGGTGACTTCAATGCGAAATATTGTCCAATCTCGAACCAAGCAGTAAGGCTTTTCGGGAAAACGTTGGTTCGCCAGCGCTCGTGCATCAGAGCTGCTCGACAGGCCTTCCAGTGGTGTACGTGGCCCCTTCATAAAGTCAGGTTCTACGACGCTAGCCATAAGGCCTCCCCTCAGTAATTAACATCAAATTGACAATTCAACCCTCTCTCCCCGCCGCTCACGATGGCTTGGCTGATCCACGACAGGGCTGCTTTTTCGTGGCCGTGGCGCATGGGCAAAGCTATTAAACCTCTAGATAAGTCCCAAGGCAATCATAACGAACCTGATTAGGCGTGTTATGACGCTGCTAGGTGTGGCTTTATCCTCGGATTTGGTTGGGGAAAATACCGATGGATGCGGCAGAAGCACTGGCTGTCGTGGTTCGTGGAATTCGCAGAGGCCAAGGTCTGTCCCAAGAGGACATCAACAACCTTGGGCGCTCTCATTTCAGCCGTATAGAGCGCGGAGAAGTCAGTATTGGACTCGACGTCCTGGTGAGGCTCGCCGGGATCCTAGACCTCGATCCGGCTACGCTCCTGCTGATGGCGACCTCCATGCAAAATCAAGAGTCATTCAAGGACGGCCAGAAACGTCTTACGAAGCAACTCGCAAGAATTAGGAAGGCAGGGATCGATCTTGAGATTGAGTCGCAGGCTCGAACTGGAAAGCCACGTCCTGGGCGGCCAGCTCGTCCTGATGCGGCTAGAAATGCTATTGAGGCCAATCGATTGAAGCAGTGGGGAATTTCTGTTGCTGAGATCGCGGAAAGGTTGGGGCTTTCTGAAGCGACTGTTCGTAGGTATTTGAAAACAACCAAGCCCGAACAGCCGTGACTTTTGAATGACCAGCACTAGGCTGAAAATGTCCCAAGAAGGTTTGCTGTGGAAGATTGCTCTGCAACACCTTGGCCCCGTAGGGCTTCATCACAGTGTTGTCGAACTATGGACAAAGGCAGAGCCGCGAGACCGCGCAACCGTTGAGTACCTGGAAAGTCTTCACATTGGCAATGACGTGCTGAATATACTGAGAATTGCCCAAGTATATGTCGGTGCGGTAGTACCTTACAGGCCGCTAGAGCCAGACAGAATCGCGATCTACTCCGCTCACGCCGAGCATCTTGCCGACAAGTTGTTGCGGGCCATGCCTGTCGAAAAGCTGCCGCCCAGCTTGAAGGGTGCCAGGCTTGAGGTCGATCTAGGAATGTAGGTCGAGCGCCGGGTGATTCATACACGCTTCCAGAGGACACGCTGGAGCAGCCATCCTAGTAGAATTTGTCGAGCTGATTACCGCCCCCTTTGAGATGTTCTATGAACTCTGAACTAACTGAAGAAGAAATGCGACGTGCTCTTTTCGGTACGCCTCAGCCCGAGGAGCAGATGCCTGCTCCTGTAGCAGAGGAGCCAGTGGAAGAAGTTGTGCTCGCGAAATCGGTGGTCGCTCCAGCAGCCAAGAAGAAAACGGCAAAAGCATTCACGCCCAGGCTGAGGGTCACGTTACGCGTTGGAAACGAGTTTGAAGGGAAACTGGTCGAGTTGATTCACGAGGCTGATACGTTGAGCTCATTGCTTGCTGAGCAGGAGGCTGTGAAGGCTGCTAGGAAGAAGTACAAGTACGTGGAAGTGGTATCGGTTAAATCCATGTAAATGCGCGCCAAATGACCTAGTCGTGCAAAGGGTCGGCCCGTACATGGATCATTGATCAAACATCTTGCCTAGCCTAAAGGGCATTCAGATCGCTTGCATGCAGCTGCTCTTGATGCCTCTTGATGCCATTGGCGCTGATGCTATAGGATCAGATCAGGAGATGGCATTCCTCCTTTAACCGCCTTCGTGCTGATGATGCCTACGTGAACCCTGGACAGGGTGCGTAGGTGTGTCTCCCTGTCCTCCAATTTAGGACAGGATATGATCTTACCCTTCGAGTCTCCCTTTCTTCTCTGCGCCTGCCTTCTGCCTGTTATTCCATTCAGGTTTGATGAGGTGGTCTCGCCATGATGAAGTCATTAATCATCATTGCCGTTGGCGCTTCACTTGGAGCCTGGTTGCGTTGGCTCTTGGGGATGAAGCTGAATGCTCTGTTCCCAACGATTCCTCCAGGCACTGTGGTCGCGAACATGGTTGGGGGTTACATCATCGGCTTGGCCATCGCCTTCCTGGCCGCATCTCCGACCCTAAGCCCTGAGTGGCGTCTCCTAATCATCACGGGTTTCTGTGGTGGGCTTACCACCTTCTCCACATTTTCAGCCGAAACGGTTGCCTTGATTCAGGAAGGCAGACTGCTATGGGCGCTCGGGTCAATTTCGTTGCACGTCTTAGGTTCGTTAGCGATGACCGCTGCCGGGCTTCTGTCCTACCAAATGATTGGTACTCGCTGAGGAGATAGAAATGAAAGGCTATATGGTCGTTTTCTTCACCCAACAAAACCATCGTTATCAGGGAAAAATGCTGGGCGAATGGATAGTCGACGTGGCTAAAGAAATGGGGTTACGCGGCGCCACGCTCTGCACCGGAATAGAAGGGTTTGGGCACACCGGAAAACTGCACTCATCACATTTTTTTGAGCTGGCGGATCAACCCACGGAGATTCGCTTGGCAATCACGGAAGATGAGGCCGAACGATTGTTCAAACGACTGGACTCTGAGGAAATATCGGTATTTTTCACGAAGACGCCAATCGAGATGGGCACTCTTGGAAAAACGCCTTCCAGTTCAGCCCCTTCCACAACTTCGGAGCTATGAACATGAGCTACACGGACATTCCGGCTGGTAACGCGATCCCCGATGACTTTTTCACCGTTATCGAGATTCCTGCAAACCACTCGCCGATTAAGTACGAGGTGGACAAGCCAAGTGGGCAGATCTTTGTCGACCGCTTCCTCAGCACGCCGATGTTCTACCCGGCCAACTACGGGTTTATCCCGAACACGCTGAGCGACGATGGTGATCCGCTGGACGTCCTGGTGGTTTGCCCTTATCCCGTCTCACCTGGCGTTGTCATCCGCAGTCGCCCGGTTGGTGTGATGTACATGACTGACGAAGCCGGAGCGGATGCCAAGGTGATCGCAGTGCCTCATGAAAAACTCAGCTCGATGTACAGCGATGTAAAGGAGTGCTCAGACCTCCCTGCGTTACTCCTCGCACAGATTCAGCATTTCTTCGAAAACTACAAGGCGTTAGAGCCGGGTAAATGGGTGAAGATGGGCCGCTGGGGGAGCGCAGATGAAGCGCGGGAAGAAATTCGCAAGTCGGTAGCTGCGTATATTCCCGAATAGCTCTTCCGCCAATCTGAATCCAGCCGGGAGTCGCACTGAGGGGCGCGTCATTTGTAATTGGCCTCTCAGCCGCCCGGAACATCAAATATCGATAGAATCATGCGCATGGAAAAATGGGGGCAGACGGTAGCAGACGCTGTAGCTGCACGAGTCGCTGGAATTCGTCCACATCGGCACATTTTCGGAGGTAGGCTTCAAATTTGGAAAATGGCACGACGTCGGCTACTGGCGACTCGGCCTGTGCCAGGCGACTCCGCCACTGGAGCCAATTATTTTTCCTGAGCTTGAAGCCGCATCACAGTAGGCGCACTCGAATTTTCGGCGCGAGCTATTAGGCTCCGCCCGTGAGAAAGCTTTGCACTTGCTTGACTACATCCCGAGCAGTGCGGGTTACGCCAATCAATGTTGCAGAAGCGAGCCCTGTCCAATCGCCATAACCCACCAGCCACAAATTGGGTGACGCAACACTCCGGTTTTCGTCCACAGCCACTTTTCCATCCCGGCCTACAATGCCTAGGTTGCTCAGGTGGTCGAGCGCTGGAGAAAACCCTGTGCACCAGATGACAACGTCCACCTTCGTCTCAATTCCCGATGACCACACGACACCCGTTGAGGTGAAGTGCGTGAATGGCCGTACCGCGTTCAGCACGCCGCGTTCGCGAGCGTCCTTTACGGACGGCACCATCACAATGTCTCCCAGCCCTCCAACGGGTTGCTGAGGCTCCACGCCATCCTGTTGCGCCTTCAATCGAGCAGTAGCTCGTTCGAACAGGACGCGCCCATCAACCTCATCAGGTAGAAATTTTGGGGCTTCTTGAGTTACCCAGACTGCCTGAGCCACTTTGGAAACCTCGGCGTAAACCTGGGCCCCCGAGTTGCCACCACCCACGACAAGGACGGTTTTTCCCTCAACCTCATTCGGCCCAACGTAATGAGCTGAATGAAGCTGCTGCCCTACGAACAAGTCCTGTCCGGGATAGCTTGGGGTAAATGGGTGGCTCCAAGTGCCTGTTGCACTGATAACCGCTTTGGCATCCCAGCTTCTATCTCCGGAGACCACGCGCAACCCGTCTTCGATTTTCTCGACACGAGTTACCCGCGTGGATCGTATAATGGGAAAGTCATATCGGCGCTCGTACAGAGTCAGATAGTCGATAACATCATCACGGTGAGGCGTTTCTTCTGATACTGCTGGCATCGGCCAGCCCGCAATCGAGCTCCATGCCGATGGAGAAAAGAGTCGCAGCGAATCCCAGCCATGCCGCCAGGCTCCTCCAGGGGCCGACTCGGCATCGAGCAGCACGTAAGACAAGCCTGACCGCTTCAAAAAATAGGAGACTGTCAGCGCGGACTGGCCACCACCAATGACCACAACATCAAGTTTCGAATTCTGACTCACCAGCATCCTCCAGGCTCAATCGAGGCACCTCACCGTCGTCGTATCAGACTCTGCGACCGTGCTCATCAATGACCACTTGGCCATCCTCTTTGACGAAACTCCCACGCTGCTCTCGCGGTAACAAATCGAGCACAGCTTCTGACGGACGACACAAACGCGTCCCTAAAGGCGTCACGACGATGGGGCGATTGATCAGAATGGGGTGAGCCATCATGGCATCGATGAGCTGGTCATCAGTAAGTGACGTATCGCCCAGTCCCAGCTCCTCGTAAGGAGTGCCTTTGATACGAAGGAGGGCCCGCACCTCGATACCCATATCCTTGATCAACCTGACAAGCGTGGTGCGGTCAGGTGGGGCCTGTAGGTACTCGATAACAGTCGGCTCTTCTCCGCTGTTGCGGATCAGTTCTAAGGTATTGCGAGAGGTTCCACATTGCGTGTTGTGATAGATCGTTATCTGACTCATATGGTTTCCTCGCGGTCGCGTTAAATGGAGCGCTGATTGACGCGCTTGGACAGCTCTTCAGCGGACTCTTTACGCTCGGAGTAGCGATCAACCAAGTAGCCCTGGCGACCCCGCAACAGTAGCGTGAACTTCATTAGCTCTTCCATCACGTCCACCAGTCGGTCGTAGTACGAGGAAGGCTTCATACGGCCTGCCTCGTCGAACTCGGTGAACGCCTTGGCCACCGAAGATTGATTTGGGATGGTGAACATGCGCATCCACCGCCCCAATACCCGTAGTTGGTTGACCACGTTGAAAGATTGCGAGCCGCCACAGACCTGCATTACTGCAAGGGTCTTTCCTTGCGTAGGTCGAACAGCACCAATCGCAAGCGGAACCCAGTCGATCTGGGCCTTGAATACTGCGCTCATGGATCCGTGCCGTTCAGGCGAACACCACACCTGTCCTTCAGACCATTGCATGAGTTCGCGCAATTCCGCGACTTTGGGATGTGTATCCGGAGCATCGTCCGGCAGCGGCAAACCCGAGGGATCGAAGATTTTGGTTTCGGCGCCAAACTCCTCCAACAAGCGGGCTGCTTCCTGAGTCACCAACCGGCTGAAAGAGCGCTCTCGCGTCGATCCATACAGAAGCAAGATTCGAGGCTTATGGAGTGACGGTGTACGCGGCTCTAGTTGCTCCAACGAAGGAATGTCGATCAGGTCGGCGTGTAAGTTCGGCAATGTGTCTTGCATATAAACTCCTACGGCGGCGCCAGGTTGGGCATCGCCTCGGTTGATCTTTAAAGCGAACCGATGCGATTCAGTTCAGCTTTCAACTGTTCAGCGCTGATGGTCTTCAGTGGCAGCGCAAGAAATGCGCTCACGCGCTCGTGAATTTTGGCGAGTGTGGTTTCAAACGCTGCAGTGATCTCGGCTTCCGACCCGCTAGCGTCAGACGGGTCGGCCAGACCCCAATGCGCCTTCAAAGCTGGCCCAAAGAAGATTGGGCATGCCTCACCCGCTGCCCGGTCACAGACAGTGATCACGATGTCTGGAGGCGAACCTTCAAAAGCGTCCGAAGCCTTGCTGCTCAAGCCCGCAGTGGAGATACCCGCCGCCTCCAGCGTTTGCAATGCCAGTTGATTCACCCGGCCACTGGGAAAGCTTCCTGAGCTGACGGCTTCTACACCCTCAGGCGCCAAGTGGTTGAAAAGCGCCTCGGACAGAATGCTGCGGCAGCTGTTGTGGGTGCACATGAACAAGACTTTCATCAGACGATTCCTTGATTCAAAAACTGAGGCGCAGTGCCAGGGCGGACAATGTGGCGACGAGGATGGGCACGGTCAGCACGATCCCGGTCTTGAAGTAGTAACCCCAACTGATCGTTATATTTTTCCGGGCGAGCACGTGCAGCCACAACAGAGTTGCCAAGCTCCCAATTGGGGTGATCTTCGGGCCCAGGTCGCAGCCGATGATGTTGGCGTAAACCATCGCTTGCTGGACAACACCATCGACTTCGGCGGCATGAATGGATAAGGCGCCTACCAGAACGGTGGGCATGTTGTTCATGATCGAAGACAGCAACGCTGTCAGCAGCCCTGTACCAAGGGACGCGCCCCAAACGCCATAACCGGCGAACACGTTCAGGATCTGCGCGATGTGGTCGGTCAGGCCGGCGTTCTTCAGGCCATAAACAACCAGGTACATACCCAAAGAAAAAATCACCACCTGCCATGGCGCCTCTTTGAGCACCTTGCTTGTATTGATGGCGTGACCACGAGCCGCGATGACGTAAAGAATGAATGCACAGACCGCTGCAATGGCACTGATTGGCACCCCCAATGGCTCAATGACAAAGAAGCCGATCAGTAGTAGTGCCAGCACCCACCAACCGGCTACAAAAGTGGCCCGGTCGTGGATCGCCTCGTCCGGATTGTCCAGTTGGTTGAGGTCATAGGTCTTTGGTAGATCTTTGCGGAAAAACCACAGCAACATGGCTAATGTCGCCGCCACGCTGACGATGTTTACCGGCACCATGATCGAAGCATATTCGTTGAAGCCGATATCGAAGTAGTCGGCAGAAACGATGTTTACCAGGTTGGAAACCACCAGCGGTAAGCTCGCCGTATCGGCGATAAAACCGGCTGCCATGACGAATGCCAAAGTAGCCGCAGGAGAAAAACGCAACGCCAACAACATCGCGATCACAATGGGTGTGAGGATCAATGCTGCTCCATCATTGGCGAACAGGGCCGACACCGCTGCGCCCAGCAGGACGATAAATGCGAAGAGCTTGCGGGTGCTCCCACCTCCCCATCGGGCCACATGCAGCGCAGCCCACTTGAAAAAACCTGCCTCATCAAGCAGCAGACTAATGATGATGACCGCGATGAAAGTCCCAGTGGCATTCCAGACAATGCGCCAAACCTCTGGTATGTCGGCAAGGGTAACGACACCTGCCAGCAACGCCACGATGGCACCGAACATCGCACTCCAGCCAACCCCCAGCCCCTTGGGCTGCCAGATGACAAGGACGATGGTGGCGATAAAGATCAATACGGCAATCAGCATTTCATTAATCCGGTTGGGCGTGAATCAGCTACACACGGCTTGGTTGATCGGACGGTCGTTCATGCCGCAGAGGCGCTTAGCCTCGGTTTCCAGCCATTGCTGATTGGCGTCTACCACTTCCTTCAAAACTGCCGTCACCCACTCGGGCAAATCAGGATTCAGTCGGTAATACACCCATTGGCCTTGGCGACGATCCAACAGCAAACCGGCGGAGCGCAGCAGCGCCAAATGACGAGAAATCTTCGGCTGACTCAGGTCGAGTGCTGCCGTTAGCTCGCAGACACACAGCTCACCTTCACTCACGACAAGCAGCGAAATTTTTGCTCGGGTGTCATCCGCCAGGCACTTGAATAAGGTGGTGGGGTTCATGGGTTCTGTCACAGATCCTCCAGGTCTTTGGTCTTGACCAAAACGAAGAGCTTGATGCGCTCGTGGATGTCGTGGAGCGTGTGGCGAAATGCGCCAGGATCATCGCTGGTTACTGGGTCAGGAAAATCCCAGGCAATGACTTCACCTGCATTGGGCATTGGTAGGCACTCGCTTGCGGATTTATCACAAAGAGTGATTACGTAATCGAATCGATCAGCTTGAAATTCGCTGATGGACTTGCTGCGCAGGCCCGTTGCATCGACTCCAACAGCCTCCAATGCCTGAGTTGTGTGCGGATCAACCTCAGACGGTTCAGATCCTGCGCTGAAGGCCTCGAAGCGCGGGTCGGTGTGCCGCAGCAAAGCCTCTGCAAGCAGGGAGCGGGCTGAGTTGGCAACGCACACGAAAAGCACTTTGATAGCAGGGCTCATGGTGGAACGCGATGCATATGGAAAATCGAATATACGCTTTGGCGAATATTCGGTAAAGCGAATATGATAGCTGCTGCTTCGGCTTGAGCCGTGACAGCTCCTACAAAGCGGCACAAAGGAGATAAGGGGATGGGCAAGGAGATGATGATCCAGGCAACGAAAATAGCCGGAGGGCAGTCGCAGCGCTTTCGCGATGCGCTGAAATCTGCTGACCTTCCAGCAGACGATATTGATCTTCCAGGCCGAACCTTTTTTGAGTTCACACAGGATAGTGAGACGGTCGCATGGGGAGGTTTCGAAACGCATGGTACGGACGGGTTGCTGCGTTCCCTGGTCGTAGTCTCGACATACAGATCGAAAGGGGTCGGTGTCGCGGTGCTTAAGATCATTGAAGCGAAAGCCGCCGAGCAGGGAATCGCTCGATTTCATTTGCTGACAACAACAGCGTCAGGCTTTTTTGAGCAACAGGGCTATGCAGTAAATCAACGAGGCTCAGCGCCACCTCTGATTTCTCAAACGGAGCAGTTCAGGGGGCTTTGCCCTGGCTCGGCTTGCTACATGTGCAAAGCGTTATCTGCGAATGCACGAAAATAGCTGATCACCTTGGTGATGGCTTTTAGCCTCGATGCCGGCTAGATTTGGAGTTTTCTACGATCAAGGAAGGATATGAAAAAGCTCATCGCAGTAATGGGTATCTGTGTCGCACTAGGCGGTTGCGCTACGTCCCACTACACCGCAGGACGAGACTTTCCGTCGGCCAGTGTAGCGAGCATCACCAAAGGCAAAACGACGACTACTGAGTTGAGGTCGCTGTTCGGTGAGCCCTACGCCAAGAGCGCAGTCAGCGAGTCTGACGAGAAGTGGGTTTATACCTACACAAACGGCTCAGCCCATGCCCAAAGCTACGTGGTCACCATGAAGGTGACGACTACGGGCACTCAGAAAACGCTCGACGTTTTGATCCGTAATGACGTGGTCATCAACTACACGTTCAGCGAAGGCCCAGCTCCAGGCACTACCACTGCGACGAACTAAGTTCGCCACCTTGCCATTGGGCGACCCACCGCGCTCAGTACGTTGTTGATGGAGCAAGCTCATGGACAGAACATATGCCTTCGTGGATGAGTCCGGGAATTCCGACCTTGATACGTCAAAGGGAGGAAGCTCAGGCTTCTTCATCGTGTGCTCCATTCTGGTGGCAGAGAAAGACCTGGAAGCTGCTTATGCCCAAGCTGAAGCACTCCGCATGCGTCATTTTCAAACAGGCGAGATCAAATCCAGCAATCTGAAGCCCAAGGATTCAGATCGCCGTGCCCGAATCCTCAACGAGCTAGCTGAGCTGCCATTCAGGCTCTATTTCACCATCGTTGATAAGTCCCAAATTCGCAAAGACGGTGGCCTTCGTTTCAAGACCTCATTCATAAAATATGTGAATGGGTTGCTCTATGAACGTTTGTTCCGCGCATACCCAGACCTCCAGATGATCGTAGACGAGCATGGTGGCCAGGAATTTCAGGAGAGCCTCAAAAGCTACGTTGCAGAACGATTCATGGACGACCTATTTGGCGATAAGGATGCGTTCCAGACGATGGCCAGTAAGGACAACGTTTTGGTTCAGGTTGCAGATTTCTTCGCTGGATCAGTCGCTCAGATCTACGAAGAGAAAGCATCGGAAGAAGCAGTTCTTGCCTACAAAAAGATTCTACGAAGCCTGACCCTTGGAATGCTTGAGTGGCCATCCAAGTACCAGTCTCTTCTGCCGCCGCCGACGGATGAATTTGGGTACGCTGACTACCAGGTACACCAAGAAGCTCTCCGGCAGGCTGACCTTTTTAGCGAACGGGCTGGTGAGCATCCTAATGAGGATGAGCGCCTGCAGCTGAGCATCTTGCGGTTCTTGAGATTCCAAAGCGAATTCGTCACTAAAGACTACGTGCCAACCGCAGAAATAGTCGGCCACCTAAAAGATAGCGGCTTCGGAGATATCAACGACCAGAGGATCCGCTCCAGCGGCATCGCCAAGCTTCGCGATTCGAACGTGATCATCACAAGCGCTGCCAAGGGCTACAAGATTCCTCAGACACGGGCTGATATCAACGAGTTTCTCGAAAGGGCGGCGGGCATTGTTATTCCTCTACTGGAACGGGTCAAAAAGGCTCGAGAGGTGTATCGGCTGAGTAGTCGAGGAGAATATGACATCGTGACGGCAGCCAACCTGGCTGAGCTTGCCAAGCTGCTCACTGCGCTCGAGGCGTTTGCAGATGACTGAACTCAGTCATGGCAACGAACCTCAGCAGGCTGCATTGATCCAGGACGAAATCCTAGAGACCTTGAAAGAAGCCAAAGTGCTTGCGCGTAGATTCTATCGCTTGACCGGCAAGCCGCTGGGCGTGACAGGCGAGGTCGCAGAGTACGAAGCTGCTACTAGACTCGGCCTGTTACTACATCCTGCAAGGCAGGCAGGTTACGACGCTACAGAGACGCTGGAAGATGGCGTCGCGAGAATCCAGATAAAGGGGCGATGTATCCTGAACCCGCAAAAGATTACGGGGCTTATGGGTGCAATTGATCTACGACAGTCCTTCGATACTGTGCTACTGGTGTTGCTTGATTCTGAGTTCAACGCATTTGCGATGTACGAAGCGACTCGTGCCAAGGTAGAGGTAGCACTGACCTTGCCTGGGTCGAAAGCCAGAAATGAACGGGGAGCGCTGGCGATTAGGCAATTCATGTCGATAGCTGCGTTGCGCTGGGCTCGTCATGAGGCCAGCGAATCAGAGAATCTACTTCCCTCCTAGAGTCGAGCGCTAGTGGTACGTTGCACTGAGATACATATTTAATGTCCCCAATAAGGCACATTAACCATCATTTTTGGGCTTAATGGCCCTATTTGGGTACATTACGGTGAGCGGCGGATGCAGCCCACAACTACGATAACTCTATTGCAGTTGCGGCCAAATGATCGTCTGATAATTGCAGCAAGCCTCCGTGTGTACCAATCGAAAGCAGGACGTCGCATTGCTTAGTGGATGCGAGACCTGAGCGTCATTCGTGCTCAGGTCGCACCTCACCGAACCAAACGACACCAGACCGAAGCATTACTGCAAGGTACGGGATTAGATAGCCCGCATCCAATCTAGGGTGCTTCGGAAAACTGGATACTCTTGATCAATTATCTCCGGTTGCCAGCTCCGGATATTGTCTTCCTGAGCGATTATGGCTGCCTCTCCCTTCTCATCAATTCTCAATGCGTCCTCAATGCAGCCCATTGGCCAGACCCAGGTTGCAAAAACTTTCATTGCCTCATGAGCAGTATTAGCGAGCGCTTGGCCGTCTGCAGTTCTGGCAAAAGCAGCCCAACAGTCAGCTGCTGAGCTACCTCTGGAATTCTGTGGCAGTCCGTTTCCGCCGATGAGGAACCCTTGAGTTTGGCCGACCACTTGAAGCACAGATCTGACGTTATCCATCTCCTCGCATTCCTTCGGTAGCCATGGCCCCCTAGCGTGAGTGAATGCGAAATCTAAGTCAGCGATCACACCGCATTTGATACCCATTGCTGTCAGGACAGAAAAACCTTTGGGAATCGAAGTACAGCTACCGAGAGCAACAAAGCAGATCCGTTCGAGCTCAGGCCTGACCCCGTAGAGCTTTTCGTAGATGAGCGGGAGTAGCCTCTGATCGGTTTTGCCCTCGCAGAGAATTACCTTTTCAGCGAAATATATCTCAGCGATGTTTCCGAGCTCAAAAAGGGTTCGAGATTGGGCTTGTGCCTCTGCCATAGCTTGCGCAACTGCCGCGCCCATAGGAATGCGAACCTCGGAGCCATTCTCCCGAGATCTGCGCACTATCACCGTCTCAGGCGCATTATCCCTGCTCACCATCAAGGGCGAATGGGTCGTGAACACGACTTGGTAGCCAGATTTCGAAAGCACATGTAGTGCTTCCCTAAGGCCTCTGACGCCTTGAGGGTGGAGGAAAATCTCAGGTTCATCGATCAGTAGGAGGCGACGTGCAAGGTCTTGATCGCGTGTTTTACGGATATCGGCCAAAAGCCGGATTAGGGCCATCTGGATTGCACGCTGCGCACCACTACCTAAGGTGTCGAAACGTCTGGTTTGACCGGATATCTCGTCGGTCACGTTCAGATCACCGCTCTTGAAAAACTCCTTAACGTCGATTGACGGTACGTCCAGGTTCAATAGCAAACCAGGGAAGAAGCTTGAGAGGGCATTAGTGGCGCTGGTATCGAACTCAGTCAGTAGAGGGGATCGGTTCTCACCGTCGGCTCCCAATATATTCCTGACCGCTGTGAGTGCATCCTGTACCTCTTGATGAGCAGTGAGGATGGGGGCCATGATTTCATCCAGCAGCCCACGAATTGTGCTCCCAGCTTTGCCTTTGCCCAAGTCTTCCTGGACATCGTCCATGGCGCGGATGTGCAGCGCTTCGGGTAACAATGCCGAAATGGCTTGAGGCAGGCCCGTGGGATAGGAGCGCCATGAAGTAGGGAGACCTTGCTCATCAAGACCAGCATTTTCCCAGACTTCCGTGGTCGGTTTAGTCGAGCCTGATGCGGAAATCCTTATCCAAAGGTCACCGTTGATGCAGTAGGGGGTAATCGCGGCTTGATGTTTTGCTTCAGGGATTTGTGCAATCAGCTCTTCTGTAATCCCTGACACGCAGGCGCTGATGATGATTGGCTGACTGGGGTCATTAGAGTCTGTTTTCGCAAATGCCTTTGGTGCTAAAACCAATCTGATCGCGTCGAGGATGGTGGATTTACCCGCGTTGTTCTGACCGACCAGTGGGGTGAAATCACCCAGAGGCAAAAACACTTGCTTACACGAGCGGAAGTTCTTGATGTGTATTTTGCTCAAGGAGTGCATGGCCGGAATTCCCTATCTACGGTGGGCATGGAGCCTCAGCGTAGCTGGAAAGTGGCGATGCGCACTGTCCTCCACGAGCACCGTGGTTCTTGTCGACATGCGCAGCTTGTTTTGTAGTGGCTGGATAAGGCAGAGAGCGTTGTGAATGGCCAGCGTTTGCGCCGGCCATGACCTGGTCAACCTCAGAATTCGTGCTCAATATCGTCGAAGAAGTTCGGGCCAAGCTCGTACTCCAGAGAACCGAATCGCGCTAGGAGGTCTGCTCTCACTTTACCCTCGGCTACGGGTTCAAAATTGATCCAGTAACTGTATACGAGGCCCTCATCCGATTCGTTGGCCGTGACCTCTGAATCGGCCAGAAGCTCTGCGTCGTCGAGAGAAATCTCCAGCTCATTCGCCAGGGCCTGGGCCATGGTTTTGCGGTTGCCGCGTTCAGCCTCTTCGACTTGGGCCCAGTGTTCCCATTCAGATCTACGGTCGCGATCAGCATCAGACTCACTGCTGGAGATGACCACGCCTTCGTCAGCAAGTAGCCATATACCATCACGGCGTAGCAATTCGACCGAGGCTTTGAGATAGAACGCTGCACCGTGATACATCCTCTCCTGATCTTGCTGCCCCTGGTAGGTCAGGGAAACTTCCAAAGTAAGCTTCCCGGTTGCGTCGCTGTAGTCAGCGGTTTCCACTTCAAGAGCTTCAATAGTGAATCCACTCGCATTGGTATCCGCAATCGCGCCGGAGAGCTGATCCTCCAACTCTAGATCCAGGTCGGCGTAGACATCATCCTCATGGATCGCTTGGGAAAAGTCTTTGATCCCAAAAACGGCCCACATCAGACGCGGATCCTTTGGGTTCCGTTGGGCGACGACAGAAAACTCATGGTAATCAGCGAAGCCCGCTTTTTGGACATGGGTTTCTTGAGCAGCAGAAAGCTTCAGGCCCTGATCACGAGCGAGCTGTTTAGCTTGGGATTTGAAGATGTTTAGCGGGGAAAAATCAGACATGGCAAAGGTTCCTAAATCAACGACGCTTAGGTGTCCGATTGCCTGTTCACCGGGCAGCGTCTGGTTAGGGACATGCCGATGTAAAACTGAAGGATGTCACAGATGGGCTATTGCTTCGCGAAACAGGCGCCAGGCGACCATCACCGCCTATTGATATCATAGGTCAACGAGCCCAACTCGACAACTCGAAAGATGCTAAATTTCCTAGGTGGCGTTAATACGAGCGACACTTAAATTTTGACGCTTTATATAGTCAAAAATACGACTTAGACGAAAAACAACTCTTGCAACAAATAACAGTTGTCGCCGGTTTGTTTATTCTGATAAATACTGCATCTCGTTGGGTGCTACCACCCAAGTGCTCTTTAAATATGACTGAAATTTGGGCTTGCGGTTTTTGACCGGGAAACTGGTCGCCTTGGTGTTCGCCTTGGCTTTCTTCGCCGCGCAGGTTGGTGCTGCCCATCGCTCCTCAGTGCTTAGCGCCTAGGGCAATCCCAAAGGTGATCCAAGGGTTTGTCTCTGATCGTTTGATGCGTTGAGGTGAAATGTGATGCGGCGGTAATGCGGCGGACGGCTTATCAAGGGACTTGATAAGCAGAACTGTGGTTTGTAGTGGCATCTTCAGCGTTCCTTTCGGCCCGGAATGCTTGGCGGCGGGGCAATTTCGCCTGTCGTTGGGAACATCAGTCATGGTTAATTTAAAGAACCTAGCGCGCCGCAAGGCGCGTCAGTCTATGCACAACAGTGAAGATGCTCGTGTCATCGAGACAGCTCCATCTCAAGAACCTAAAGCGGGTCGGATTGCGTGGGTAAAGGCGAAGGCAGTAACCCTGCTCAAGTGGATCGCACGTATTCGTCTATGCATCTGGTTATGGGAAAAGGCTGTTGAGGGCTGGGATTTTGTCGAGACAGTGGTGATTCCATTTATTGAGAACCTCCCATGACACAACAAACCACATCATTCGAATTCAGAGGGGCCGGTTCTTCGGGGCCGGCCCATCAACGGAAGCTTGGACATGGATGCTCCGTTCTATCCTCATAGCCCTATCCACAGCATCAGCGCCTTAGCACGTGCTCTCGGAGAGCCTGTCGAGAGGCTAATCGCACTTGCTCATCGTAGCTCTCGCCTTTATCGATATGTCCCGCAAACAAAAAAAGACGGCATAACACCCAGACATACCTATGATGCTCATGAGCCTCTGAAGACGATCCAGCGCAAGATCGTGGATCGGATCCTCAGCAAGGTTGCGTTCCCTGGATACCTGCACGGCGGTATCAGAGATCCCAAGCTACCCCGCAGCATTTACTCGAACGCTCGGGTTCATACCGGCGCCAAGACAGTCATCCTTCAGGACATCGCTGATTTCTTCCCGTCAATTACAAACGAGCACATTCATCGCTTGTTCGTGGGTCTCTTCCGTTTCTCCGCAGATGTAGCCACTCTGCTTGCGGATCTAGTTACTCGTGAGGGCCAGGTTCCACAAGGGGCGAGTACAAGTAGCTACTTGGCCAACCTAGTGTTTTGGGATATCGAGCCGGCGCTCGTCACTCGCTTTAAAGCTCAGGGACTGGCGTATTCGCGCTTCGCAGATGACATCACTGTTTCTTGCAAAACTCGTATTGATCAAGCTACTACCACCCAAGTTATTGCCTCTGTCACATGGATGCTCGGTCAGAAAGGCTGCCTGCAGAAGCGAAGCAAGCTGCATGTTCGTAAGCGCGGGCAAGCATTGATTACTGGCGATAAAGCTGACGCCGTCACCGTGACCGGATTAGTGGTGAGCGGGCCAATAACGGGGCTTCCCAAAAAACACCGATTGGCTATCCGCGCCGCCGTGAAACAGCTGGAGGATCGCGTCGAGGGTAATTCAGGTCATCTGTCCACTGATGATGAAAAGGAGATGCGTCGAGTAATGGGACGCATAGGCAGGTTGATCGCTTGTGGGCATCCAGAGGGGCAGCGCTTGAAGGCTCGCGTTCGAGTATTACTGACGCGTGCGCCACTTTTGGAGCGATATGCAGGTGCCGAGTTTCAGGTTCAGATGGTTGCGGAGACCACCGCAAATCTGAGCGTAGCGGCTAGCAGCTTGCAAATTAACCTGCCGGTGGATCTGCCTTGGAAAGCTGGCTAACCGTTGGCTGGAGGTTTATTTGGCTGTGATATTCAAGAGCGGTTTGGCTAGAAAATGGGGCGATGTCGCTGACATGCAGACGGAGCTTCAAGCTCCGTAACCGCAACAAATTTCCACCCTGCGATACAGGAAGTTAAAACATTAAAATTCCAGCACGAAAGCTAAATCGGTTCTACGAGAATACGTCTCAGAGCAACGTAATTCAGTCTGTGAGAAGGCTTATATTCACCCATTGCTCTCAGCCTATTGAAGAGCTTGGCCGGTATCACGCCGATATGGTCTATAGCAAAGGCGGGACAGGTATACTGATCAAGTACCAGCAGAAATTTTTTCTCCTGACGGCTCAACACGTTCTAGATGAGAACTACGAGGCGGCACAAAACGAGTCGCCGTTCTTCACTCACCTCTTTGCTAAGAGAGGTTGGGAAGGAATAGAGGGTATGGGATTCCCAATGCGCGGCTGGCGTATCGGTGAGCTGATAACGGCAGATAGTCCCTGTATCGACATGCAAGACATCGTGCTGATCGAGCTTTCATCCTCGCTATTCCGTTTTCCCGATAAATTCATCGACCTAGATGGCACGAATGGCCGTATAGCCGTAGCTGTAAGCGATTTGTATGACGGCATGTTATTGGTAGCCTCTGGCTACCCAATAGATGAAAACCCGATTGAGTATCCGTATGGCGATGACTACAACTGCTCGACAGTGATCAATAAGCATATCTTTCACGGTGTTTGTGAGTTCGAAGGATCAGCCCCCCTCCTGCGTTTTTTTAGTCAGATCACGCACTCAGAAATGAATGGAATGAGTGGCGGGATGGTTTCTAACCTAATGCCTAAATCCAACCAGGTTGCCTGGGTCGGTATGATTCAGAAGGCTGGTAATGGAATTCTCCGTTTCTATCCCGCATGCTGGATTATCCCAGCCATCAAGAACTATATGCAGGCGAGCCATTACGTCATAGATCCTGCTGTCCATATGGCAAATCTAGAAATTGAATCTACTCTAGAAGCAATCCAAGGTAGAGCAGAGTATTTCAAGATGATCAAGGTCATAACGGATGATATGAGGGCTAGAGAAGCAGGACATTAGCATTAGCCAATGCTCCTCCCTCGGCCCACTGCCCTACTTTTCAGGCTTAAAACGCCAGTTTGAATCACCTTATGCCAAACGCTGTTATGGGATCAACGGCGCTGAACCCAGCGATTCCTTACGAAGTAAGGTTGTATGCGATTCCAGATTCAACATCGTCGATGAGAGCTAGCTTTAAGCCTTACTTCCAGTGATGGATGTGATGCTTTTGACCACAAGTACGGCAACCATACCTACGAGCGCGCCTACCAGGCAGTGAATGCCTAAAGTTGCGAAGGTTTCCCACGCCCCTGCCCCTTCGACCAGTCTCTCAGCAAAGTGCTGCATCGGCCCGATGCCTTCTGTAATGAACGCCCCCCCGACCAGGAACATTGCCACAGTTCCGATCCAGGATAATGCTTTCATAAGCTTCGGAGCAGCCGACAGCAGCCATCCCCCGACAGTTCGCACCACAGAACCCCATGTACCGGCAGCTTTAGACTTCTGGAGAATAAGGCCGGCATCATCCAAGCGGACGATCCCCGCAACCAATCCGTAAACGCCCACTGTCATGACCACCGCGATCAGCGCTAACGTCAAAATCTGTTGGAGCATCGGGGCATCAGTAACGATATTTAGAGTGATGACGATGATCTCGGCGCTCAGAATGAAGTCCGTTCGAACAGCCCCTGCAATCTTCCGCTTTTCATAAGCTGCAAGCTCTTCAGGCGCCTTAGGCTTCGCTTTCTTTGGCTGCCCTGTGTCATCGTCTCGACCAGCCGTGAGCTTGTCCTTGATAGCCTCAAAGCCCTCATAACAGAGATATGCCCCACCAATCATGAGCAGCCAGTGAACCGCAGCAGGCAGCAGTGCGTTCAGCACCAATGCACAAGGCACCAGGATTGCTTTATTTCTCAACGACCCCTTGAAAACAGCCCAAACCACCGGTAGCTCTCGATCTGCTTTCATGCCGGTAACCTGCTCAGCATTCACAGCAAGGTCGTCGCTCAGGACGCTAGCCGATTTCTTTGCAGCGACTTTACTCATGAGCGAGATGTCGTCTAGCAGCGTGGCGATGTCATCCAATAACGCGAACAAGCTACTGCCGGCCATTTAAGGCTCCTTACGTTGATTTATTCTGTTCCCCCGAGCACCTCACGCATACCCACGCTAATGCCCCGCGTACACTCCTTCCGTAGGCTCAGGATTACCCTGTCGTCATCGGGTTACGGTGAGCACCTTTCTAGACAATGGACACACCATGCCGTTCATCAATAGCTAGGCGATCTGCAACAGAGCCTTCAAGACCGCACCAAATAATCTTTACTGAATGCTGGCCTACTAACATCTTTTAGATCAAACCGCCTATTCTAAGTCAGCGATATCCGAGCCGTTCGGCTGTCGGCGACGCGAACCGAGTCAGCAGACGCGGTACGTACACATCCTGGACGATGGGCGGTGAGCAATGAAGCTGCAGAGTATTCGGCTATGTAATTTTCAATCCTTCGGCAATGAGCCTACGGTAATCACATTCGAGGATGTCACCTACCTTATCGGCCCTAATGGCTCTGGAAAGACAGCAGTCCTGCAAGCGCTCTGCAGGTTGTTTGCCTTTGATCCAAGCCTCCGTCGAATCAAGCGATCCGACTTCCATGTGCCTGCTGATGAGGATTTGGTACCTGAGGAGCGCAGTCTGTGGCTGGAAGCGGATTTCGAATTCCCAGAGCTTCTAGAGGACGAGGACAACTCTACCGTGGCCCCGCACTTCGCTCATATGCGATTGGACACAGCCGAAGGTATCCCGCGCGCTAGATATCGATTGAGCGCAACGATGGGGATTGATGGGGACATTGAAGAGAACCTAGTTTATGTCCTCGATGTTGATAAAGACGCCAACCCATTGTCGACCGCAGTAGTCACTCGAGTGCATCGCAATACAATTCAAATGCATTACCTCCCCGCCAGACGAGACCCTGCCGACCACATAACCTATGGCGCTAATGCCCTGCTCGGACGCTTGCTACGAGCCGTAAATTGGGAAGACGACCGAGAACGGATCAAAGGACTCACTGACGAAATCAGCGAATGCTTGTCAGGAAACCAATCAGTAAGTGCATTCAGTGAAAGCCTGAATTTGATGTGGAAGCGACTTCACAGGGGCACCTTTTTCACCGACCCCAAGCTTACTTTCGTCACATCCGAAATTGAGTCGCTTCTCAGACACATGTCAGTGTCGTTCTCACCAGGGCACGACGAGAATCTAGTCGACTTCTCTCGCCTCAGCGATGGACAGAAGTCGATGCTCTATCTATCACTGGTGTTGTCCTCTCACGCCATCGGGCGTGCAGTCCTAACTGGTAAGGACGTTTCTTTCGACGCTGACAAACTGAAGCCACCGTCATTTACGCTGATCGCAGTGGAGGAACCTGAAAACAGCCTCTCACCTCATTACCTAGGGCGCATCGTTAACGCCCTCAATAGCTCAATTGGGGGGGCAGACTCCCAGGCAATCATCGCCACGCATGCTCCATCCATGCTCCGCCGCGTGGATCCTGAGAACATCCGCTATCTACGCCTTGCTGCGAACCGCGCCACCAAAGTTACCTGTATTGCCCTACCCGAAAAGGAAGATGAAGCTCATAAGTTTGTCCGAGAGGCTGTACAGGCCTTTCCGGAAGTCTATTTTTCCCGGCTAGTGGTACTGGGTGAGGGAGACAGCGAAGAAATTGTTCTTCCGAGAATTCTTCAGGCGAAAGGTGCGCCTGTTGATGAGTCGGCGGTGACCATCGCGCCACTGGGTGGTCGTCACGTCAACCATTTTTGGAGGTTGCTATCCGCGCTGGAGACGCCCTATGTAACCCTACTTGATCTCGACGTTGCACGACATCAAGGTGGGTGGGGACGTGTAACCAACGTCAATAATCAATTTGCAAAATTTGCTCCAGAGAAAAAGCTTCCCGCTTGGAATATAGCCAAGTGGAATGATGATCTCCCGGTTCGAACCCACCATTGGTTTGAAGAAGGAAAAGTGAGCGTATTTGTCGAGCTGGAGAAGCGCGGAGTTTTCTTCTCAGAGCCCATGGATTTGGACTTCTCAATGTTGCTCGCCTACCCAAATGCATATGATGTATCGCTAAGCGATCCGGATGAGTCGACTGTTAAGGCCGTCCTAGGCAAGAGTCATCATAAGTCCGACCAATACAATGCAGCGGAACAGCAACTTTTTGGCACCTACCACTCCAAGTTCAAACTAGGTAGCAAACCGGCAGCACACATCTCTGCCCTTGCAAAGCTCACTGATGAAGACCTGCTAAAGGCTCTTCCTCCTTCGTTAGATCGTTTGGCCAATGCAATCATCGCGGCGCTGGAGGACATCCCAGAATGATCAGCGCGGATGCATGGAAAGTCGCCGATGGCTTGACCTTGGAAACAAACGCCCTTCTCGCTGTGAGGGAGCTTGGAAAGTCGCTCGCGCTCACCGCAGGCCCAGGCGCAGGCAAAACGGAGGTTCTGGCGCAGCGGGCAGACTTTTTGCTACGCACCGGAAACTGCCGATACCCCAAGCGAATACTGGCGATCTCCTTCAAGGTCGATGCGAGCATAAACCTCAAGGAACGGATTCGTCGCAGATGCGGACTTGATCTGGCCGCACGCTTCGACAGCTACACCTTTCACGGCTTCGCCAAGCGCATCATTGATAGGTTTAGACCCGTGCTCACGGGCGGGGACTCTCTTGAGCCAAACTACTCCATAGGCGACGAACCAATTCAAGGCAAACAAATTAAGTTCGCGCAGCTCATACCTCTCGCAACGAAGATCTTGAGCAATTCAGTGGTTGCAAGAAATGCAATTTGTCAGACCTACGCTGATGTATTCCTTGATGAGTTCCAAGACTGCACTACTGAGCAGTACGCACTGCTGAAGCTTGTCTTCATGAATAAGCCAATTCGATTGACCGCCGTCGGTGACACCAAACAGAAAATTATGGGCTGGGCGGGAGCACTGGATGGCATATTTATAGACTACGCAAAGGACTTCGACGCCCGACCACTCAATCTATATCGAAACTTCCGATCTAAGCCTCGGCTTTTGCGGATGCAGAACGAGATCATTCGAACACTTGATCCTGCTGCGGTGATGGCAGATGACCTGATCATTGGAAACGACGGCGAACTCCTCGCTCGAAACTACGACAACAGTCACAGCGAAGCAGCCGCGTTGGCCAACATCATCCAGAAGTGGATAGATGTAGAGAAAATACCCCTACCAGAAATAGCGATTCTTTTTCCCAGGCAGATAGACCTCTACGGCACCCCCCTCATGGAGCAACTGGCAGCCAGAGGAATTCCCTTTCGCAACGAGCATGAGTCTCAAGATCTAGTTAATGAGCCCGCCGCTCGCCTAATTATTGACTACCTATCATGCCTGTATCGGGAGCGAGAACCGAAGGCGTGGATCAATTTGATGGAGCAACTGGTTTCATTTAATGACGAGGACGGTGAATCTGAGCTCCAGAGAAACTTCGAGCGCCTCTATCTTGCCCAGCGCAAGGAAGTGAAAAAATTGGCCCGATCTGACGCGCCTTATTCAGGATGGTGGGAGCTAACTATGAAGTTTCTAAAGAATATCGGCCTACCCGTGCTGACCACCCTTTCTTCTGACTACGAAGCAAAAGCCAGATTGAACGAGGTTATCAAGAACACGAGACAGCAAATTGAGAAACTGCTCGAGCAAGAACCGGATTTGCTCAAAGCACTTGATCTGTTCTCCAACGATCAAGCAGTCCGTTTTCTGACGATTCATAAAAGTAAAGGATTGGAATTCCACTCTGTAATTATGATCGGTGTAGAAACACAGACATTTTGGGGCAAAGTCCAAGAGGAGCGTTGCGGCTTCTTTGTGGGTGTTTCACGTGCCAAGGAGCGGTTGATGATCACGACATGCGACTTACGTTATCGACCGGCCTCAAACCCTCCAAGGTGGAATGAGCATCGCACTCCTCATGCTGAGTTCGTCACATACGTAACGCCATTTCTTTCCGCCCAGCCAAATGCCTGACAGGTAGCCGCGTGTCGCTGATCTTGTATGAACTCGCGGCAAGGATGCTCCCCACACAGCAAGTCATCCTTAGACCTCAAGCAGAGTCACAAACACGAGCTGAGGAAAATCTTCGGGCTTCCGGGGTATGCCATAGATAGAGGTGTGTCAGGAAGGACAAGGCAAGAGCACTCCCAATCAAATACACATCTTAATCTTCCCCATCAAGAGCAAGAGCAAGAGCAAGAGCAAGAGCAAGAGCAAGAGCAAGAGCAAGAGCAAGAGCAAGAGCAAGAGCAAGAGCAAGAGCAAGAGCAAGAGCAAGAGCAAGAGCAGGTCAAAGCCTAAGGGCTTTGACACCAAAGCGTAGTGTGTCTAGAAAATCACCGCCGAATAGATGGTGTCGCGCACCAGAGTGGGTGACGGCTCATTGCTCATCATGATCGCCAGGATCACCACCTCCACCAGCACTGCGGCAAGGGTCAGGATCATGGTGCCGTAGGGATCGCCGACTTTTTCTGCCAGTTGCTCGGCGTGGTGGGCCACGCGCATCGACGCCACGACGATAAAACCGATCAACACCACGCCGGCCAACAGTGCCACCATTTGCCCGCTGTGCAGCATCCAGTGCTCCAGCGGGTAGGCGGCGATGGCGGCAATCAGCGCCAGCAGCATGAATTTTTCTTGCTTGAGGGATGTGAGCATTCCGGGCCTTTTAGTACGGCAAATCAGTCATTGATGGGGTACAGACTGCGCCAAGCCGCTAACGTTTCGTTACACCTTAGTTCACACAGCCCTTGCGTGAATAAATCGAATACTCTCCTGCTGGTCAGGTTTTGCCGATTATTTAAGCCACGGCCTGTAGAATGCCGCCATTGCACCTGATGAGAATTTAGAAAATGTACGATTGGCTCAACGCCCTGCCCAAGGCTGAATTGCACCTGCACCTGGAGGGCTCGCTGGAGCCTGAGCTGCTGTTCGCCCTGGCCGAGCGCAACAAGATCGCGCTGCCGTGGAACGACGTCGAAACCCTGCGCAAGGCCTATGCCTTCAACAACCTGCAAGAGTTTCTCGACCTGTATTACAAGGGCGCCGATGTGCTGCGCACCTCCCAGGATTTCTACGACCTGACCTGGGCTTACCTGCTGCGCTGCAAAGCCCAGAACGTGATCCACACCGAGCCCTTCTTCGACCCCCAAACCCACACCGACCGTGGCGTACCGTTCGAAGTGGTGCTCAACGGCATCGCCGCTGCGCTCAAAGATGGCGAACAGCAACTGGGCATCACCAGCGGTTTGATCCTCAGTTTCCTGCGCCACCTGAGCGAAGCCGAAGCCGAGAAAACCCTCGACCAGGCACTGCCGTTCCGTGACGCGTTCGTGGCCGTGGGCCTGGACAGTTCAGAAATGGGTCACCCGCCGAGCAAGTTCCAGCGTGTGTTCGACCGTGCCCGTCACGAAGGCTTCCTCACCGTCGCCCACGCCGGCGAAGAAGGCCCGCCCGAGTACATCTGGGAAGCCATCGACCTGCTGAAAATCCAGCGTATCGACCATGGCGTACGTGCCATCGAAGACGAGCGCCTGATGCAGCGCATCATCGATGAGCAGATCCCGTTGACCGTCTGCCCGCTGTCCAACACCAAGCTCTGTGTGTTCGACGACATGGCCCAGCACAACATCCTCGACATGCTCGAGCGTGGCGTGAAGGTCACGGTGAACTCCGATGACCCGGCGTACTTCGGCGGCTATGTCACCGAGAACTTCCACGCGCTGTACACCTCGCTGGGCATGACCCAGGACCAGGCCAAACGCCTGGCGCAGAACAGCCTGGATGCGCGCCTGGTAAAACCCTGACCGGACGCAAAGCCATCATCGCCAGGTCCATGGAATCAAAAAGGCCAGGGCGATGATGGCAAACCCTCAAGGCTAAGATTGTTCGGACATGGCCAATCGGGCGATTTCTGCCAGCCCGTTGTCGTTGAGCTGCACCGCCTGGGACTCATTGACCAGGCTGATCCAGTTCGATTGCAGGAACAACTGCAACAGCCCCGCACCCAGCGCGCCGCCCAGGTGCGGTTGCCGCTGGCTCCAATCGAAGCAGTCGCACACCAGTGGCGACGCCAGCGCCTGGGTGTAAATACCCAGGCCCGCCAGGTGCTGTGCGCCCTTGATCGTCACCTCAATGCGTTGCTCATGACGCTCGATCCACCCCGCCACCAACATCCGCTCACGCAGCTGCGCCGCCACTTCGCCGCCGAGGTGGCCCTGGCACAGCCGCGCATGTCGCAACAATGGCGGCGCCACCAACACCGGCGGTGAAGCATGCGGCGCACTACGTGCGGCGCTGGCCAGGGTCGTACTGGCCAAGGCATCGATGGCGACGCTGACATCGGCCGCCGCCATGCGAAACAGCCGCTTGCCACGCCGGCCCTCGGTACGCAGCAAGCCACTCCCCGTCAGCCGTGCCAGATGGGCATTCGCCGAGGCAGGTGACAACCCGGCAAGCAGCGCCAATTCCTCCGAGGACTTGGCCGAGCCGTCCATCAGGGACCAGAGCATGGCGGTGCGTTTGGGTTCGGCGAGCAAGCTGGCGATCTGACTGATGCATGGTGCCTGTTCCATCGATTCACTCCCGGTCGAATTACTTTTCTGCTGCGGTGGGCGCCAAAGTATAGGTGCGTAAACCAGCGGTTCCGCGGCGTCTGACAGCATGAATAGGGACAGGAGCTGAGTGAAATTTCCTTGTGTGATGGAGGCTGTTACGGCGTACCCAATCGCTCCGGCAATTGAGCGGTCAATGTCGCACAGCGCGACACGAGCATTTCCCGCAGCAGGTTGATGGGTTTGCTCAACTGGGCCCGATGGGCGCACAACAAATTGAGCGGTGTGCGCTCGCCACGCAATTCAGGCAAGACCAGGCGCAAGCGCCCGGCCAGTACATCGGTGCTCACATCCAGCCAGGATTTGTAGGCAATGCCCACGCCCGCCACCGCCCAGCGGCGCACCACATCGGCATCGTCGCTGAAGCGATCACCACCGACCGTGAGGCTGACTTCGCGTTTGCCATCGTGGAAGCTCCAGTGGTCATGCACTCGGCTGCCAAGCATGTAAAGCAAGCAATTGTGCTGGGCCAATTGCTCCAGCTGTCGCGGCTCGCCATAACGCGCGAGATAGCTGGGGGCTGCGCACAACACGCGAACGTTGTGCGGCGCGACGGGCAGGGCGACCAGGCTGGAGTCTTCGGGCTCGCCATAGCGCAGGGCAATGTCCACCGGCTGGCGGAACAGGTCGGCAATCCGATCGCCCAGCAGCAGGCGCACGGTGAGTTGCGGGTACTCGTGCTGAAATTCGTCCAGCCAGGGCAGTAGTTGGTTGCGGCCGAAATCCGAGGGGGCCGAGAGTTGCAACACCCCACTGACATGGTCCTGGCCACTGGCCAACAATCGCCGTCCTTCGTCCAGGGCGCTCAACGCAGTCCGGGCATATTCCAGGAAGCCTTCACCTTCGGCGGTCAGGCGCAGGCTGCGGGTGGAGCGCGCCAGCAAACGCGTGCCCAGTTGCTGTTCGATACGCTTGAGCGCCGCGCTGGCCACGGCGGGCGAAAGGTCCATCACCCGCGCCGCCGCCGACAAACTGCCCAGGTCCGCGGCGCGTACAAACAACTGCAAATCATCAAAACGCAGCATTCAACCACCCATTATCAAAATATTATTGAAACAGAGTGCTGTTTTAGCCGCTTTTATCTTGCAGGGAAATGGCCAATCATCTGCCCATCCCGTTATCACGTGTCTGGAGTTGAATATGTCCACAGCCTTTAACGTCATCGCCACGCTGATCGCCAAACCTGGCCAACAGGCCACCCTGGAGCCGCTGCTGCGCGACCTGCTGGAACCCACCCGCCTTGAAGCCGGCTGCGAGCAATACGACCTGCACCAGGACCTGCAACACCCTGAGACCTTCTACATGCTCGAACGCTGGAGCGATGACGCCGCACTGGCCGACCACGACCAGAGTGCGCACATCCAACATTTTCGCGCCAAAGCCGCTGATGTCATCGAACACTTCGAACTCAAGCGCCTGAAGTTTCTCGCCTGATCACCGCCTTTTTCCGGAGCCCCCATGAAAGCCATTGCTTACTACGCATCACTGCCGATCAACGATGAAAAATCCCTGCAAGACATCCAGCTGCCGGAGCCCGTCGCCGGCCCCCGTGACCTGCTGGTAGAAGTCAAAGCCATCTCGGTCAACCCGGTGGACACCAAGGTGCGCCAGAACGTCGCCCCTGAGAACGGCGCGGCCAAAGTGCTGGGCTGGGACGTGGCCGGTGTGGTCAAGGCCGTCGGCAGTGAAGTGAGCCTGTTCAAAGTCGGCGACAAGGTGTTCTACGCCGGTTCCCTGGTCCGCCCGGGCGCTAACAGCGAACTGCACACCGTCGATGAGCGCATCGTCGGCCATATGCCCAAGAGCCTGGGCTTTGCCGAAGCCGCCGCGCTGCCGCTGACCGCCATCACCGCCTGGGAGCTGCTATTCGAACGCCTGCAAGTGCGTGAAGGTAAAGAGGCGCAAGGCCAGAGCCTGCTCATCGTCGGTGCCGCCGGTGGTGTGGGTTCGATCCTGACCCAACTGGCCAGCCAGCTCACCGCCTTGACGGTGATCGGCACCGCGTCGCGCCCGGAAACCCAGGAATGGACCAAGGCACTCGGCGCCGACCTGGTGATCGACCACAGCCAACCGCTGAGCGAAGCGCTGAAACAAGCCGGCCACCCGCAGGTGACCCACGTCGCCAGCCTGACCCAGACCGAGCATCACCTGGACCAACTGGTCGAAGCGCTGCAACCCCAAGGCAAGCTGGCGCTGATCGACGACCCCAAGGCGCTGGACGTGAGCAAACTCAAGCGCAAGAGCCTGTCGCTGCATTGGGAGTTCATGTACACGCGCTCGATGTTCGAGACCCCGGACATGATCGAGCAGCACAACCTGCTTAATCGCGTGGCCGAACTGATCGACGCCGGCACCTTGAAAACGACGGTGGGCGAGCACTTCGGCGTGATCAATGCGGCGAACCTGCGCCGTGCCCATGCCCTGCTGGAAAGCGGCAAAGCCAAGGGCAAGATCGTGCTGGAAGGGTTCTGAAGATAACGTCTATCAGTGTCGTCCGTTATTCGTGTAAGTGAGGGACGACACCGCTAGTCAGAGAGTTGATCTTTGTCATATTTGTGAGCGTATTCGGGTTTATATTGGCCGCCTTTGCCACGATTCTTTTACGTGAGGAAGTCAGCAATGAAAATCCTGATAAAAGCGTTAGCAAAATCCCCAGGCAATAAATGGCAGGTTCGTCTCGACGGCGACGCGTTCACCTTCCGCAGCGAGGCCGAGGCCCGCGCCTTCGCCGATACCCTGCAAGCCCGCATCCAGGCTCCCCACCGCTTCCCGCTCAGCCAGCAACGCTCCGCCGCTGGCTGACCTGCATTTCAGCCCTGCGCCTGCGTGGCTCTTGCCCGTTGCAGGCGCTGGGTCGACATCGCAATTGTCACCGCCAACACCCCGCACAAGCTGATGACCATCGCCATCGGCATCGCCGTGCCGTCGTGCAGCACGCCCACCAACGAAGCCGCCCCTGCCGCCACGCCAAACTGAATGCAACCGAGCAAGGCCGACGCGCTGCCGGCCCGGGCGCCCTGCCCGCTCATGGCACAGGCCGAGGTGTTGGGCAAGATGCAGCCCAGGCTGGCGATACAGATGAACAGCGGTACCAGCAACGGCCATAACGCTTCGGTGCGCAAGGCCGCGATGCCCAACAGTGACAGCGCCGCCAGCAGATAGACCCACACCGTGCGCGACAGCAGAAACGCCGGGCCACGCTTGGCCAGCAGCCGCGCGTTAACCTGTGCAACCAGGATGAACCCCGCGGCGTTGGAACCGAACAGCCAGCCGTAATGCTCGGCGGGCACGCCATAGAGTTTGATAAATACGAACGGGGAGCCGGCGATGTAGGCAAACATCCCGGCAATCGAAATGCCCCCGGTCAGGGCGTAACCGAGGTAGACCCGGTCTGACAACAGCGCGCCATAGCGGCGCAGCGATCCGGACAAGGGTTGACGCGGCTGATGGGCCGGAAAGGTTTCCGGCAAACCGACCGCCACGGCGATCGCCGCCATCACGCTGAAGATCGACAGTGCGAGGAAAATCGACTGCCAGCCCCACAACCCGACCATCACACCACCCGCCAATGGCGCAAGGATCGGCGCCAGGCCGGTCACCAGCATCAGTTGCGAATACACCTTGGCCGAGCCCACCGCATCACATTTGTCACTGACCACGGCGCGGGAAATCACCATGCCCGCGCAACCGCCGAGGGCCTGCACGAAACGTGCGCCAATCAGCCATTCCAGGGACGGCGCGTACGCGCAGGCAAAGGACGCCAGGGTAAACAGGGTTACGCCGCTGAGCAGCGGGCCGCGTCGACCAAAGCGGTCTGCCAGTGGGCCGTAGATCAGTTGGCCGATGGCCAGGCCGGCGAAATACACCGCCAGGGTCAACTGGATATGTTTTTCGTCGGTCCCGAAGGCCGTCGCCATGGCAGGAAAGCCAGGCAGGTAGAAATCGATCGCCAGCGGCGCGAAGGCGCTCAAGGCGCCCAGAATCAGGATTATGCGGAGGTTCATCAGGCACCCAAGTGTGTCGGCAGCCCGACAGTTTAGCCGCGCTTGGGTGCATTGAATACGATAGCTCGCTAACTATTTGAATGGGTCAGGCGAGCTTGGCGCTGTAGCCCTCTTCGCTGATCAGGCTGATCACTTCCTCGGCAGACAGGCGGCTTTCGACGCCCACCTCTTTCGCCGCCAGGTCGACCTTCACGCTGGCCGCCGGATCCTGGCTCTGCACCGCCTGGGTCACGGCCCGAACGCAGTGGCCGCAGGTCATTCCTTCAACGCTGAATATTTGCATGACATGACTCCTTTGATGAGGTTGAACCCAGTCTTGACCTTGCCACGATGGCAAGGTCAAGTTCTGAAACTTTCGGCCGGGCTGGTATTACACCGCGGCGTCGGCCAAGCTTCACCCATCTTCGATTCAAACCACGGAGCATTCGCCATGCGCTGGTCGTTTTTTGGCCTTGTCGGCCTGATGAGCTTGTCTGCCGCTGCGCCCCAGGCCCTCGCCGCAGAAGACTATGCGGTGCTGATCATTTCCCGCGAACGCCTGGAAGTACCGACCAATTGCGAGATCGGCCTGTACATCCAGGACCAGTTGGCCGGGCGCCTGTTCCAGGAACAGTCCACCTCGTTCAACCTGCCCGCCGGCAATGTGTCGCTGCGCCTGAAACTGCTGCCGGGCCAGTCACCGGGTTGCTTGCCGGGCCTGCTCGCGCCGCCGGCGCAGAACATCACGCTCAAGGCCGGTGACGTACGCAAGTTGCGCATTGCCCAGGGCCCGGAAGGCATGTACCTCAAGCCTGCCGCACTGGAATACTGAAGACACTTGACCTTCCCCACAGGTCAAGGTTGATCCTAGGGGCAACTTCTCTGGAGGACTGCCCCATGAATGGATCCACCACCTTTGACCTGCCCATCGGCGGCATGACCTGCGCCAGTTGCGCCGGGCGTGTCGAGCGCGCGCTGGGCAAAGTCCCGGGGGTGCAAAGCGTCAGCGTCAACCTGGCCAACGAGCGCGCCCACGTCGAAGTGCTGGGCCAGATCGACCCGGCCGTGCTGATCGCCGCCGTCGACAAAGCCGGCTACACCGCCAGCCTGCCGCAAAGCGAAACCAGGACCGAGGCCGATCAGGCCCAACGCCTGCACCGCGAGCGCTGGTCGCTGCTGCTGGCGATTGTGCTGGCATTGCCCCTGGTGCTGCCGATGCTGGTGCAACCCTTCGGCCTGCACTGGATGCTGCCGGCCTGGGTGCAGTTCCTCCTGGCGACCCCGGTGCAATTCATCTTCGGTGCACGCTTCTATATCGCCGCCTGGAAGGCCGTGCGGGCCGGCGCCGGCAATATGGACCTGCTGGTGGCCATCGGCACCAGCGCCGGTTACGGCCTGAGCCTCTATGAATGGCTGACCGCCCCCTCGGGCACCATGCCCCATCTGTACTTCGAAGCGTCTGCCGTGGTGATCGCCCTGGTGCTGCTCGGTAAATACCTGGAGAGCCGCGCCAAACGCCAGACCGCCAGCGCCATCCGCGCCCTGGAAGCCCTGCGCCCTGAACGCGCCATGCGTATACAGGCTGGCCGCGAGGAGGATGTGGCCATCAGCGCGCTCAAGCTTAATGACCTGGTGCTGGTCAAACCCGGCGAGCGCTTCCCAGTGGACGGTGAAGTGGTAGAAGGCCAGAGCCATGCCGATGAGGCACTGATCAGCGGCGAAAGCCTGCCGGTGCCGAAACAGTCCGGCGACGCCGTCACCGGCGGTGCCATCAATGGCGAAGGTCGCCTGCTGGTGCGCACCACCGCGCTCGGTGCCGAAAGCGTACTGGCGCGCATCATCCGCCTGGTGGAAGACGCCCAGGCCGCCAAGGCACCGATCCAGAAGCTGGTGGATAAGGTCAGCCAGGTATTCGTGCCGACCGTGCTGGTGCTGGCGTTGATCACACTGGTGGGGTGGTGGCTGTACGGTGCGCCGCTGGAGACCGCGATCATCAACGCCGTGGCGGTGCTGGTGATCGCCTGCCCGTGCGCACTCGGGCTGGCTACACCGACCGCCATCATGGCCGGCACCGGCGTCGCCGCACGCTATGGCATCCTGATCAAGGACGCCGAAGCGCTGGAGCGCGCCCATGAAGTGAGCACCGTGGTGTTCGACAAAACCGGCACTCTAACTTCCGGCACCCCAAAAATTGCCCATTTGGCGGCAGTGGATGGCGATGAAGCCACATTGCTGCAACAGGCCGGTGCGCTGCAACGCGGCAGCGAACACCCGTTGGCAAAGGCCGTGCTGGATGCGTGCAGCGAGCAAGGCCTGACGGTGGCGGACGTAAGCACCAGCCAATCCCTGACCGGACGTGGCATTGCCGGCACCCTCGGCGGGCGCCAACTGGCCCTGGGAAATCGGCGCCTGCTGGAAGAAAGCGGCCTGGACGCGGGTGGGCTGGCCGACTCTGCCACGGCCTGGGAGGCCGAGGGCCGTACCTTGTCCTGGCTGATCGAGCAAGGCGCACAACCCCGTGTACTCGGGCTGTTTGCCTTTGGTGACACGCTCAAGCCTGGCGCGCTGGAAGCGGTGGCACAACTCAAGGCCCGGCACATCTGCAGCCACTTGCTCACCGGCGACAATCGCGGCAGCGCCCGCGTCGTTGCCCAAGCGCTGGGCATCGATGACGTACACGCCGAAGTCCTGCCCGCCGATAAAGCCGCCACCGTCGCCGAACTGAAAAAAACCGGCGTAGTGGCCATGGTCGGCGACGGCATCAACGACGCCCCGGCCCTGGCCGCCGCCGACATCGGCATCGCCATGGGCGGCGGCACCGACGTGGCCATGCATGCCGCCGGCATCACCTTGATGCGCGGCGACCCACGCCTGGTCCCGGCCGCCCTGGAGATCAGCCGCAAGACCTACGCCAAGATCCGCCAGAACCTGTTCTGGGCCTTTGTGTATAACTTGATCGGCATTCCCCTGGCCGCATTCGGCCTGCTCAACCCGGTGCTCGCGGGCGCGACCATGGCCTTGTCCAGCGTCAGTGTCGTGAGCAACGCCTTGCTGTTGAAAACTTGGAAACCCAGCACTTGGAAACAGTCGCACTTGGAGGATCAACGCCCATGAACATCGGCCAAGCCGCCCGGCAAAGCGGGCTGAGCGCGAAGATGATTCGCTACTACGAATCCATCGGCCTGCTCAAGGCGGCCCATCGCACCGACAGCGGCTACCGCATCTACGGCACCGACGACCTGCACACCCTGGCGTTTATCAAACGCTCGCGGGACCTGGGGTTTTCATTGGAAGAGGTGGGCAAACTGCTGACCCTGTGGCAGGACCGGCAACGGGCCAGCGCCGATGTGAAAGCCCTGGCGCGCCAACATATCGATGAATTGAACCAGAAGATCCTGGAGTTGGGGCAATTGCGCGATACGTTGCAGGACCTGGTGGAGCACTGCCAGGGCGATCACCGGCCGGATTGTCCGATTCTCAAGGAACTGGCATCGGGAAGCTGCTGCGCGTGACGGAATCTATCTGAATGCATGCAAAACCAAATGTGGGAGGGGCGGTGCGACGATTCGACTTGCCCCTCCCACATTTTGATCCTCATCCAGCCAGGGATCACTGCATCCAGGGCGGCGGCGGTGGCTCTTCCGACGCTTTGCTCGGCGGCGCATCATCCGCCGCCCGAATGGCCTGGCGCCGTTCTTCGTCCAGCCTTGCCGCTTCGATCTCGCGGATCACACCGCCTACGTCCGCCAGTTCTTCCGGCTCGTCGAACTCGCCGGTCAAGACACTGGCCGGGTGCAAGGTGCCGGCTTCGTAGAGTGCCCACATTTCCTTGGCGTACTTGGTCTTCTTCAACTCCGGGGCAAAACGCCCGAAATAGGAAGCCATGTTGCCCACATCCCGCTCCAGCATGTTGAACGCGTGGTTGTTGCCCGCCGCATCCACCGCCTGGGGCAGGTCGATGATGACCGGACCGGTCGGCGTGAGCAGCACGTTGAACTCGGACAGGTCACCGTGCACCAGGCCGGTACACAGCATCAGCACGATCTGGGAAATCAGGAAGGCGTGGTATTCACGCGCCTGGTCCGGCTCCAACGTCACGTCATTCAGACGTGGCGCGGCATCACCGTACTCGTCGGCCACCAGCTCCATCAACAACACGCCTTCAAGGAAGTCGTATGGCTTGGGCACGCGAACGCCCGCACCGGCCAGACGGAACAACGCCGCTACTTCGGCGTTCTGCCAGGCATCTTCGGTTTCTTTCTTGCCGAATTTCGAGCCCTTGGCCATGGCCCGGGCCTGCCGGCTGTTACGGACCTTACGGCCTTCCTGGTATTCAGACGCTTGACGAAAACTTCGTTTATTCGCCTCCTTGTAAACCTTGGCGCAACGCAATTCGTTGCCGCAGCGCACCACATAAACAGCTGCTTCTTTACCACTCATGAGTGGGCGCAGCACTTCGTCGACCAGACCGTCTTCGATCAGGGGTTCAATGCGTTTAGGAGTCTTCATCAGCTTTTATTGTGGGTCCTTTATTACCAAATACGCGTATGGCACTCGTTATACGGCAATCGGCTCGCCGGTGGGAGGGGCTACCGACCTCTGACCACTCAAGAATGCATCCAATATGCCAATTTTGGCGAATTCAACGTTCGATGATCGCCGTCACACCTTGCCCGCCTGCCGCGCAGATCGAAATCAGCCCGCGCCCCTTGCCCGCCGCGTCGAGCAACTTGGCCAGGTTGGCAACGATGCGCCCACCGGTGGCGGCAAACGGGTGCCCGGCCGCCAGGGAACTGCCCTTGACGTTCAGGCGGCTGCGATCGATGGCCCCTAACGGTGCGTCCAGCCCGAGGCGCGTCTTGCAGTAATCCGCATCCTCCCAGGCCTTGAGCGTGCACAACACCTGGGCCGCGAAGGCTTCGTGAATCTCGTAGTAATCAAAGTCCTGCAGCGTCAGGCCGTTGCGCGCCAGCAAGCGCGGCACCGCATACACCGGCGCCATCAGCAGGCCTTCGGCGCCGTTGACGAAATCCACCGCCGCCGCTTCGCCATCGCGCAGGTAGGCCAGGATCGGCAAACCACGCGCCTGGGCCCACGCCTCGCTGCCCAACAACACCAGGGATGCGCCATCGGTGAGCGGTGTGGAATTGCCGGCCGTCAGCGTGCCTTTTTCGCTGCGCTCAAACGCAGGCTTGAGCGCGGCAAGTTTCTCCAGGCTCAGGTCGGGGCGCAGGTTGTTGTCGCGAGTCAGACCCAGAAACGGCGTGAGCAGATCGTTATGCCAGCCTTCGGCATAGGCAGCGGCCATTTTCTGATGGCTCTCGAGGGCGAGTTGATCCTGCTCGGCACGGGGAATCTGCCAGGTCTGTGCCATCAATTCGCAATGCTGGCCCATGGACAAACCGGTGCGCGGCTCGCCGTTACGCGGCAGCTCAGGCTTGAGGTGCTGGGGACGAAGTTGTAACAGGACTTTTAATTTATCCGCCATGGACTTGCTGCGATTGGCTTGCAGCAGGATCTTTCGCAGCCCTTCATTCACGCCGATAGGTGCGTCGGAGGTGGTATCCACCCCACCGGCAATCCCGCATTCAATCTGGCCCAGGGCGATCTTGTTGGCCACCAGCAACGCCGCCTCGAGCCCCGTGCCGCACGCCTGCTGAATGTCATAGGCCGGGGTTTGCGGCGAAAGGCGTGAACCCAGCACGCATTCACGGGTGAGGTTGAAGTCGCGGGAATGCTTGAGCACCGCGCCGGCGGCCACCTCGCCCATGCGCAGACCGTGCAGGTTGTAGCGTTCGATCAGGCCCTCCAGGGCCGCGGTCAGCATCGCCTGGTTGCTCGCCGTGGCGTAGGGGCCATTGGAGCGGGCGAAAGGAATGCGGTTACCGCCAATGATCGCTACACGGCGCAATTGAGTCATGGAAAGCTCCCTGTCGGTTGTGGTCTGGATAACTGAGCCTAGTCGAACGACTGCTACCCTGGGATGGTCAACCCTTTGAACCCCAGCCTTCGGAGAGCGTTCCATGTCTGACCGTTATATCGACTTCGCCAACTCAAGCCTCGGCCATCGCCTGGTCGCCGCCCTTGGCCTGCCGTCACCGGTACGCCTGGAACGCTGGCAAGCCGGGCGCCTGCGCCCGGTGGAAGGTGCGCTGTTACTGGGTGGTGGCGCGCTGGCAACGAACGTGAAAGCGTTTGCCAACCGGCTCACCGACGCCATTTACACCTACGGCGCCGACACTTCGACCTGGATTCCCGGCCATGGCCCCAAGCTCAAGGCCGTGGTATTCGATGCCAGCGACCTGCAACACACCGACCAGCTCAAGCAACTGCGTGAGTTTTTCCAACCGTTGCTGAAAAACCTGGATCACAGTGCACACCTGGTGATCCTCGGCCGCGCGCCGGAAAGCCTCAGCGACCCGTTCGCCGCCAGCGCCCAGCGCGCCCTCGAAGGTTTCAGCCGGTCACTGGCCAAGGAACTGCGCAACGGCGGCGTGCTGCAATTGCTCTACGTCGGCGACGGTGCCGAAGACCAACTGGAAGGCGCGCTGCGCTTCTTCCTCTCACCGAAAAGCGCCTATATCTCCGGCCAGGTGATTCGCCTCAAGGCCTGTGCCACGCCCGTCGAAGACTGGACTCGCCCCCTCGCCGGGCGCAAGGCATTGGTCACCGGCGCAGCCCGTGGCATTGGCGCGTCCATCGCTGAAACCCTGGCCCGCGACGGCGCCGAAGTGATCCTGCTCGACGTGCCCCAGGCCAAGACCGACCTCGAGGCCCTGGCCGCACGCCTGGGTGCGCGCACCGTGGTGCTGGATATCTGCGCCGAAGACGCCGCCGGCCAGTTGATCGAACACCTGCCCGACGGCCTCGACATCCTGGTGCACAACGCCGGGATCACCCGTGACAAGACCCTGGCCAACATGACCCCGGAATACTGGGACGCGGTGCTGGCGGTCAACCTCAATGCCCCGCAAGTGCTGACCAAGGCACTGCTGGACAGCGGCACCCTGCACGACAACGCCCGCGTGGTGGTGCTGGCCTCCATCAGCGGCATCGCCGGCAACCGTGGGCAGACCAACTATGCCGCGAGCAAGGCCGGCTTGATCGGCCTGGTACAGGCATGGGCGCCGTTATTGGAAGAACGCGGGATCAGTATCAACGCCGTAGCCCCAGGCTTTATCGAAACCCAGATGACCGCGCATATTCCCTTTGCCCTGCGTGAAGCCGGGCGGCGCATGAGCTCGCTGGGCCAGGGCGGTTTGCCGCAGGACGTCGCCGAAGCAGTGGCCTGGCTGGGCCAGCCGGGTTCCGGTGCGGTCAGCGGGCAAGCGCTGCGGGTGTGTGGGCAAAGTCTATTGGGAGCGTAAGCATGGATTGGCAAACCTTAGGCAGTACGCCGTTTCTGCCACCGTTGTATTGGCGGGCAGCGCTCAAGCGCAAGATCACCGGCAACACGCTGCCCGAGCAAGGCTTGCGCTGTCGGGTAAGCGTCGACCCCAAGCAGGTGGCGGCGTACCGCCAGGTCTGCGGGTTTACCGAGAGCCCCATGCTGCCGGCGACCTATCCGCACATCCTGGCATTCGGTCTTCAGATGCAGTTGCTCACCGATAAGAAGTTTCCCTTCCCTCTGCTGGGATTGATTCACCTGAGTAACCGTATCCGCATCCATCGCCCACTGGGCGGAGTCAGCGAATTGTCCATCGGCGTGCACACGCAGAACCTCAGGCCCCACCCCAAGGGCGCGACCTTTGAAGTGGTCACCACAGTTGAAGACTCTCTCGGCCTGCTGTGGGAAGCCGAGAGCCGAATGCTGTGCCGGGGTGTAAAGCTCGAAGGCGAAGCGACCGATGATGCCCGTCCCAGCCCTGCCGAGATCAGCGAATTGACTCGCTGGAAGGCCCCAGCCGATATCGGCCGCCGCTACGCGAGAGTGTCCGGCGACTACAACCCGATCCACCTCAGCGCGCCGACCGCCAGACTGTTCGGTTTCCCCCAAGCCATCGCCCACGGGCTGTGGAACAAGGCGCACACCCTCGCCGCCCTGGGTGAACACCTGCCTGCGGCCAATATCGAGATAGACGTGGAGTTCAGGAAGCCCGTGCGCCTGCCCAGTGAAGTCAGGTTACTGGCCAGCGCCGCCGGTTCCAGCGGCGAATTCTTATTGAAAGGCGCGGGTGACATCGAGCATATGCTGGGTAAATGGCAGCCCATTGCATAAAAGCGACTGATAAATTGTATATATACACCCTAAGTGATAGCGGGCCTTTTCAGGCTCGCTTTTTATATGCAGGTTTTTGATTTTAAACATATATACATCCAGAAACATCATGCCCTATACCTTTGGTATTAGTCGCTTAAACGGTACAACCCAGCCGTATATAAATCATTAATACCAAGTTGAGCATTGAGAGAAAGAGCGCCCGGGCCTGTTATAGCCACACGGACAAACGCATCGCTATCCGCAGAAATAGCCAGCGTTTGAGACAACTCAGGTTGTACAGGTGCAAGGAACTCAATCATGAAGACTCAAGTCATGTTCTGGAAAGCAAGTACCACGCTGGCACTGGCAATCGCACTCACACTCGGCGGTTGCAGCAGCGGTGGCGGCGGACATCACAGTGGGGGCTCTACTTCCTCGGATACTGCTGCTGGCGGTGGCGGCAGCGGTGGTGGCGGTACAGACGGTGGCGGTACCGGCACAACCAGCACCCTGGTAACGGCCAGCGTGGCCGACACCCTCGGCGATACCGTGACCGACCTCGGCGGCACCGTCAGCAGCCTGGGCACTACCCTTGGCAGCCTGCCTATCGTGGGTGCAACTACGCGCAGCCTGGTGCGTGCTACCGGCAACGCCGTCAGCAGCATCGGCGAAGGCCTGTCGGATGGCCTCGGTTCACTGGGTACCGACAGCAATGCACTGGGCAACACCGTCGCGGGTGTGGCCGACGGTGTCTCCGACCTCGGTGCAGGCGTGACCGCCACCGGCCAGAACGTCGCCACCTTGCTGGGGCACGTGCCGGTGGTCAGCAGCGCGGCACCGGTGGCAGGCAACGTCGTCGGCAAGCTCGGCAATGCCGTGACCATGCTCGGCGACACCCTCAGCACCGCCAGTACCACCGGCCCGCTGGGCTCGGCCACCCATACGCTTGGCGCAAAGGTATTGGTCCCGGTGGTGTCGCTGGTGGAAAGCACCACCGCTAAAGTCGGCAGCACGACCGGCCTGGACAGCCCCGTGGGCGGCCTGCTGCAAAAGCTCGGCGATACCGTCGATAGCCTGGGCAATCAAGTCGCCGACACCGGTGGCAGCGGCAACCCGGCGACCGGCGCCGTGGGCGGCGTGCTCAATGGCGTGGGTACCGTGGTCGGCAAGGCCAGCGGCTATGTCGACGCCACGGGTAACAGTGGCGGCAGCAACCGCAGACCGGGCCTGGCGGAACTCATCGGCGGCGTGATAGCGGGCGCCGGCAGCGGCCTCAATGCCGGCAGTAGCAACGGTCTGGTCAGCGCCACCGGCGTCACCGGTGTGAAGGCGGGCACTACCGTGGCATCCCTGGGCACCCTTCTGGGCGGCAGTGGCGTCCCCAACACCGCCGCAGGCACCCCCATTGCCACGTTGACCAGCCAGGTCGGCGGCGCGTTGAACCCCGTCACCAGTGGCGTCACCCGCCTCACTCAAAACGTCGGCAATGCCACCGGCCTGGGCACTCCAATCAACGGCCTGGCCACCAACGCCGGCGGCGCCGTCAGCAGGCTGGGCAGCCAAATCACCAGCACCAACGCCAACCCGGTCATCAACGCCTTGGGGGGTACCGTCAACGCAGTGGGTGGCACCGTGGCCTCGGTCGGAGGATTGGTCAGCGGCGGCCCCAACACCGGTGGTGGTTTGCTCGGCGGCGGCCTGGCCGTGACGACCTCCGCGGGTGCCAGCACCAGTACGAATGGCGGTGCCCTGGGCGGGCTGCTGGGTGGCCTGACCGGCAGGAAATGATTGCACCTGGCCGATTAGACGGCCTCACCTGCAGCGCCTACGCTTGGTTGAGACGAGAGACCAGCTAAGTCTCTCGTCTTTTTTTCATGGGTCAATGATCGACCCCTGAAAACACCCAGACCGCGCTCCCCGAGCCCGACGGGAACCTGCAAAACGCTGCAGCAGTTCTGACCATGGAGTGTCCTATGCGCGCTTTGACACCGTTGTTACTGCTCACCCTCAGTGCTTCCGTCCACGCCGACCCCCTGCCCAGTTTCCTGAATAGCAACGACACCGTCCGCAACCTGCCCGTGCCTAACCTGCCCGCCGACGCGTATCGACCGGCGCCCCAGCAGACCCGACTGCCCGCCCCTGCTGCCAGCGCGGAGCAGCCGTTGCTGATGGACACCAAGGTGACCATTCGAAAGCTGCAGATCGACGGCGGCACGGTCTACCCGCTCAAGGACGTCGCCCAGGCATTCGAACCGCTGATCGGCCATGAAACCAACCTGGCGCAATTGATCGAAGCCACCCGCAGCATCACCCGCCGCTACCAGGAAGATGGCTACCTGCTGTCCTACGCCTTCCTGCCGGAACAGCGCTTCGACGGCGGCCTGGTGCATGTGGTGCTGGTCGAAGGCTATATCCGCGATTACCAGTTGCAAGGCGACATCGGCCCGGTTTCGTCATACGTCGACAAACTCGCCGAAAAACTCAAGGCCGAACGTCCACTCACCCGTAAGACGTTCGAGCGTTACACGACACTGATGAGCGCCATCCCGGGCGTAACCTTGCAGGCCCAGGTACCGCCGCCCGCCACCACCGACGGCGGCACGCCGATGCACATCACCGCCAGCCGCAAACCCTTCACCACCAGCATGAGCCTCAACGAGGCCAGCCGAGGCGGCACGCAGGCGCTGCTCACCGGCACCGGCAACTCCTGGACCTCCATGGGCGAACAACTGAGCCTCAGCGGCCTGTTCCCGCCCGGCGACGACAAAGAACATTACTACCGCGCAGCCTACAGCCAATTCATCAATGCCGAGGGCACCCAGCTCACGCTGTCGGGTGAACGCTACCGCGCCGATCCACGCACCAGCCTGCAACTGGGCGAAGGCCTGGAGCTCAAGCCACACCAGGAAATCGACCGCTACGCCATCGGCTTCAGCCACCCGCTGATCGCGTCGCCCAACGAGTCATTGAACCTCGGCGCCCGCTACTATGCCGTCGACCAGACTACGCGCTACAAGCTCGAAGGTTTCCCGCAACGCCTGGCGCTGCAAACAGACCTGCGCGCACTGGCGTTCGAAGGCGATTGGCGCAAGGCCGACACGACCCAGTTGCGCATCCTCAGCGCCGGTGTGTACCAAGGCATCAACGGCATGGGCGCCAAGACCCGCACAGACTTCGGCGGGCTCAAGCCGGACCTCGACTTCTTCCGTCTGCGCCTCTCCGGCGTGCAGAGCAACAGGCTCTTCGATAACTGGCAAGGTGTACTCTCCGGCGCACTCTACTGGAGCCACCACGACCTGCCCGACAGCGAGCGTGCCACCTTCGGCGGGCAGAATTTCGGCCGTGGCTACCCCGATGACCAGGGCTCCGGCGACAAAGGCTGGGGCGTGGCGTATGAGATCAACTACAGCTACAACCGTGCTGGCGAGTGGGTGCGGATCCTGCAGCCCTATATGGTGCTCGACCGCGCCAGGGCCTGGTTCAACGACCTGCCGGTCAAGGGCAGCGATATGTCATCGGCGGCCCTGGGCCTGCGTTTTGGCGACGCCAGGTACTACAACATTTCCGTGGAAGCGGCCAAGCCGATGGCAGATGTGGCGCGGGATAACTTCGACCGACGGCCGCGGTATACGCTGAGCTTCACTTATCAGCTGTGAATGAGCGCTTAATACCTGGAGTGAGAGAGAGGAAACAGGTTGTTGAGCGTATCGATCAGGCGCACCAGATAGATCGGCTTGCGGAACAGGTCCAGCACCTGCAGGCGCAGCATGTCGCTGACGTCATCCATCTCGGCATGGCCGGACATCACGATCACCGGCAGGTGCGAGCGCGAGGTGTGTTCGCGCAGGCGCTTGATCAAGGAAATGCCGCTTTCCTCAGGCATGCGCAGGTCGGTAATGACCAGGGCGATATCCGGATGCAGTGTCAATTCTTGCAAGGCGAAGGTCACGGAGGTGGCGGTAAAACAGACAAAGCCCTCGTGTTCGAGGGATTCGGCCAGCTCAACCAGAGCATCCTCTTCGTCGTCCACCAATAGTATTTGTTGGCGAGACAAAGAAGATGTGCTCATGGCCGTACCTGGAAGAATGGGGTAATTGAAGAATAGCTGCTGCAACTTGGCAGTCAGGTCGCCGTTGGCAGCTTGGTAGCGATCGACGTGAAAATTCCACTTATCTTGGTGCCCAGGCCGGTTCCGGCACCCACAATGACAAGGGCCACCAGCGCCACGATAATGGCGTATTCAATACCTGAAGCAGCCTCTTTGCGTTTGAAGAACAGTTGTGTTTGAACATATAACTTCAACATCAGGTCAAGGAACATACGACTTCTCCCTAATACGCCACTAAAAGCCAGTACGGCTCTAGCACGATGTTTGCGACGTGCAATTAGAGCATTGCCAACAAACCTCAGCCTCACAACTGTAAGAACTCATTAATCACAAAGTATTAGTCGTCGGCCCATGCCTGACTACCCGGCTGCAAATAGCGTTCAAATAAAATTTTATCCGTGACAAATGGCGTTTCGTCCTGGCTGAGCTACCTTCAAATAGCCAAATCGTTAGATGTTCATCACAGCCAGGTTGCGAATTAGTTCGTTTGGATTGACGAACAGGTAGTGCAACGGGAAAGGGAGAGCCGTCATGAACAGTCGCATCAGCATGGCCCTGGCCGCTGTGCTGCTAATCGGGGCATTGATTGCAGGGTACTGGGGGCTGGTGTTGAGCCGCCAACCGGAGCCCGTCGCAACACCTGTCATTTCTGCCGAAAAGCCCACTGCTGTCGTCGAAGACCAGACCCGCCAACCAGTGGTCGTACTGGCGCATGACGTCCCTGCCTTCGTTGCACTTACCGCTGCCGACCTGGTCGTGGAAAAACTCCGCACGGTGCCCGCCGGCAGCCTGACGCGGCTGGACCAGGCCATCGGCCGCCAACCACTGCGCGCACTGGGAGCAGGTACCTGGCTCAGCGAAGAAAGCTTCAGCGCCGGCGGCCCGCTTGCCCGCATGATTCATCCCGATGAGCGCGCATTGGCCGTGGCCGTCGACGAGGTGATCGGCGCGGCAGGCCAACTGAGCCCCGGCGACTATGTGGATGTGCTGCTGTTCCTGCGCCAGGATGCTGGCAACGCGGAGCAGTCGGCACAAATCGTCCTTCCAGCCCTGCGCCTGCTCAGCGTCGGTGACCAATTGGGCCTGGCCAACGATGGCTTGCCGGCCGTGCCGCCCGCCGCCACGCCCGAGGAGCGCGCCCAGGCTGCCCAGCGTCGCGCTGCTGCACGCACCGTGGTGTTGGCCGTGCCGGAGCCTCTATTGAGCCGCCTGATGCTGGCGTCGCAAGCCGGTACCTTGCGCCTGGCCGTGCGCAGTGCCGAGGAGCAACTGCTCAGCCAGTACTGGGCCGGGGAAAACGACGCTTCGGACAAACTGGCCAATGCCAATCGTGACCTCTACCAATTCACCCAGCTTGCCCTTGTGGGACCGCCCAAAAGCGTCGCGCAAATCAGCGGCGCACCCGCTGTACGCCGGGGCGTCGAGGTGATTCGCGGCGCGCAGGCCACTGAACAAACCCCGTGATTGAGCAAGGATGCCTTGAATGAGCCATCGCTACGCCCTCATGTTCACGCCAATTGCCTGGGCCTTGATGCTGACAAGCCTGCCAGCCGCCATGACCCTGGCGGCACCCGGCAATTGCAGCGCCCTGGGCCAGTTGCCTGCCGTGGTCGAGGTGGGCGAAGGCTTGCAACAGGAGCTGCAATCGCCGGTGCCAATCACCCGCCTGGCGATTGGCGACCCGAAGATCGCGGATGTGCGCGTCAATGGTGACCGTCATTTCCTGCTGACCGGCGTCGCCAGCGGCGCTACCAGCCTGATGGTGTGGACTGCCTGTACCAAGGCGCCGCGCCAGAGCATGGTGTTCGTCAAGGGCAAGGCCACGTCGGCACTGACCAGTTTGTCGCGGCCACCCTCCGAAGACCCATTGCTGCCCAGCCAGGTGCAGACGGATATACGCTTTGTCGAAGTCAGCCGCACCAAGCTCAAGGAAGCCAGCACCCAGTTCCTGGGGCTGGGCAACAATTTTTTCCTCGGCAGCCCCAACCTTCTCTCCCCGGCAGAAGGTGTGTTCAAACTGCCGGTGAGTGCCGAGTCTTTCAATGTCGGTTTTGGCGGCGGTCGGGTCAAAGCGATGATCAACGCCCTCGAGAGCAGCGGTTTTGCCTACACCCTGGCGCGTCCCAGCCTGGTAGCGCTGAGCGGCCAGAGCGCAACCTTCCTGGCCGGCGGTGAAGTACCTATACCCGTACCCAGCGCCGGCAGTGACACCATCTCCATCGAATACAAGGAATTCGGCATTCGCCTGACCCTCACGCCGACGGTGATTGATCGCAACCGCATCACCCTCAAGGTAGCGCCGGAGGTCAGCGAGCTGGACTACAGCAACGCCGTACAGATCCAGGGCATCCAGGTGCCGGCCCTGACCGTACGCCGCACCGACACCAGCGTGTCCCTGGCCGATGGCGAAAGCTTTGTGATCAGCGGCCTGATCAGCACCAACAACCGCTCCAGCATCAGCAAGTTTCCGGGGTTGGGCGATATCCCGGTCCTGGGTGCGTTTTTCCGCGACACCAATATCCGCCGCGAAGAAAAGGAGCTGCTGATGATCGTCACGCCGCATCTGGTGCAACCGCTGGCGGCCAACGCTCAGCTGCCTTCCTTGCCCGGCGAAAAACTGCGCAACTATGACCCCAACTGGTACCGCCTGTTTTTCCTCGAAAACGGTAATTTCGACCGCCGCAGTGGACTTTCCCAATGAGCGATAGCTTGAGCCAGACGTTCCTCGCCATCACTCGCAACACCATCGACCTGGAGTGGCTGCAGGGTGCCCTGGCGCCCCTTGGCCAAGTCGTGAGCGCTGGCACCGGCAGCCTGGACGAGCTGCTGGCGCTGGTCGACGTGACCTTTGCCAACCTGGTCTTCATCGGCCTGGACCGTGAAAATCTGGTGGCCCAGAGTGCGCTGATCGAAGGCGCCCTGGAGGCCAAGCCGATGCTCGCCGTGGTCGCCCTGGGCGACGGCATGGACAACCAGTTGGTACTCAACGCCATGCGGGCGGGCGCCCGGGATTTCGTCGCCTACGGCTCACGCTCCAGCGAAGTGGCCGGCCTGGTGCGCCGCTTGAGCAAGCGCCTGCCGACCATCACCCCCAGTGCACACTTGGGCGGCCTGACCGTTCTGTTTGGCACCCAAAGCAACGCCGACGGCGCGATGCTGGCGACTCACCTGGCCCTGGTGGTGCAAAAAAGCGGCCAGCAGACCCTGCTGCTGGATCTGGGCCTGCCACGCAGCGACAGCCTGGCGCTGCTGGGGCTGGAGAGCACCTTCAACTTCGGTGACGCGTTGCGGCATTTGCGCCGCCTCGATACCACGCTGATCAACAGCGCCTTTACCACAACCGTGGATGGCCTGCGCATCCTGGCGTATGCCACCGGCGACGAACCGCTGAAACTGACCAGCGCCGCCGAGCTGTACATGCTGCTCAGCGCACTGCGCCAGCACTTCCAGCACATCGTCGTGAACCTTACCGGGCAACCGGACAGCGACGCACTGCGCACCTTTGTCGGCCACTGCGACAAACTGCTGTGGTGCACCGACCAGAACGTACTGGACTGTCGCCGCAACCTCGCGGTGCTCAATCGCTGGCGCGACAAAGGCATGAAACTCGACCACGCCAGGCTGGTGGTCGACCGTTATATCAAGTCCTGCGTACCAGACACCGACACCCTGGAAAAAAGCTACGGCCTTGAGTGCATCGCCGTGCTGCCGCTGAGCGCCGAACTGCGCCTGAACGTAAAGAACCAGGGCCAGACCCTGTTTGCCCTGGCCCCACGTGAAGCGTTGAGCCAGGCCGTGCGCACCTTGGGCGAACGCCTGGCGAAACGTTCCGAGGGCTTGGAAAAACCATCAATGCGTTGGTTCGAACGCATCCTGGGGACGGTGCGATGAACGGCGAGAAACTCTTCGGCGGCCCGGCCCGCAGCGGCGGCAACACGGATCACGATGGCTTGAAGCTGGTGCTGCATCGCTACATCATCGACGCTATCGAGGAGTCGGGTAAGAACCTGCTTGAAGACACGCGCCAATCCCTGGCGCAATTTGTCGTCGACAAGGTGTCCGAGTACATCACGCGCATGCGCCTGGCGATCTCGCGCTATGAGATGGAACGCCTGGCCGAAGAGATCGTCGACGAACTTACCGGTTTCGGCCCGCTGGAGGTGCTGCTGCGCGACCCTTCGGTCACCGAAATCCTGGTCAATGGGCCGCACCGGGTGTTTATCGAACGTGAGGGCCTGCTGCATCAGAGTGACCTGCGTTTTATCGACGACCATCACGTGGAGCGCGTGATGCAGCGCATCCTCGCGCCGTTGGGCCGGCGCCTGGACGAATCCTCGCCGATGGTCGATGCACGCCTGCCTGACGGTAGCCGGGTCAACGCGATCATCCCGCCGATTGCCCTGGATGGGCCATGCCTGTCAATCCGCAAGTTCCGCAAGGACATGCTCAAGAGCAGCGACCTGGTTGCCATGCAGACCATCGACCAGAGCATCTTCGAGTTTTTCCAGGAAGCCGTCGGCAGGCGCTGCAATATCCTCATCAGCGGCGGCACCGGCACCGGCAAGACTACGTTGCTCAATATTCTCAGCCAGTTGATCAATCCCCACGAGCGTCTGGTGACCATCGAAGACGTTGCCGAATTGCAACTGGGGCATCCCCATGTGGTGCGCCTGGAAACCCGCCCGCCCAATGCCGAGGGCCACGGTGAGGTCAGGTCCAGCGACCTGATTCGCAACGCCCTGCGGATGCGCCCGGACCGCATCATCCTGGGGGAAATCCGTGGCGTGGAAGTGCTCGACGTAATGACGGCCATGAACACCGGCCACGACGGTTCCATGAGCACCGTGCACGCCAACAATGCCCAGGATGCGTTGCTGCGCCTGGAAACCCTGGTGGGCCTGACCGGCCGCGTGATCGCGGAAAAAACCCTGCGCCAGATGATCTGCGCCGCGCTGGATGTGGTGATCCAGCTGACGCGCATGCCCGATGGCCGTCGTTGCGTGAGCGAGGTGGTGGAAGTGGTCGGTGTGCGCGATGACGTGTATGTCACCAATACCCTGTTCCGGCTGGACCGGCGCACCGGCGTCGGTTTCCTGCGCGAAGCCATCAACCCGGCCGGCGATAAGTTGCGCCGCGCCACAGCCATGCCGCTGTAGGGAGCGCCTGATGACAGGACCTGTATTGCTGCTGGTTTGCCTATTGCTGATCGGTCTGTCGTTCTGGCTGTTTCAGCATGGCCTGCGCAAGGCCCGGACCAGTCGCGTGCTGGAGCGCCTCGGCGATGGCCAACCCGAGGCCCAGGAGCAGCCCGGCACCTGGACCGGCCTTGAGCGCATGTTTCTGCGCGCCGGGCTGGGCAAACCCAAGGAACGCCTCGGCCTGTGGCTGAGCGCGTGGGTGGTCGGCGCCCTGCTGGGCTACTTGGTCGCCGACTGGCTGGGCCTGGTGTTGATGGCCCTGGGCCCGCCCCTGGCATTGCGTGCGTATATCGCCTGGCGTTACCAGCAGCGGGTGCAACGCATGGTCGAGCAACTGCCGCAGCTGTTGGACCATAGCGTACGCAGCCTCAAATCCGGCCGCACCCTGGCCGACGCGGTATTGGGCGGTATCGAGAGTGTGGAAAACCCGCTCAAGCACGCCATGGGCCGCATGCAGCGCAACGTGCGCCTGGGGGTGAGCCTGCCGGATTCGGCCAGCGACTTCGCTGAATTCTACGAACAGGACGAGTTCCGCCTGTTCGCCCTTGGCCTGAAGGTCAACCACCGCTACGGCGGCAACGCCAGCGAACTGCTGGAAAACCTGATCAAGATGATCCGCGAGCGGGACCAGGGCGCCCGGCAACTCAAGGCGATGACGGGCGAGACCCGCATGACGGCCTACGTGCTGGGCGGTTTGCCGATCCTGATCGTGGGCTACTTCATCCTGGTCAACCCTGGCTACTTGATGACCATGTGGAACGACGACACGGGGCGCTCCCTGCTGTTCGGCGCACTGGCGATGGACCTGACGGGCACCTTTGCCATGTGGCGCATGCTGAGGAGTGTGTGAGATGGCCCTGATGGTCAGCCTGTTGCTGGCACTCGCCGCCATGGTACTGGTGGGCGGGCAATGGCTCGAACATCGCCGTCGTGATCGCCGGGTCGTTGAGCGCTTGCAAGGGCGCAGCGCCAGCGATGACAAACTTGGCACGTTCATGCGCCAACTGGGCGCAAGCACGCTGGCCCAGCGCTCAGTCAGCCTGGATAACGAGACCCAGGTCCTGCTCAACCGGGTCGGTTGGCGCAAGGCCAGCCAGCGCTCGCTGTTTGCCGCCTTCCAGATCGGCGTGCCTGTCGCGGCGATGGGCCTGACCCTGCTCGGCCAGCAACTACTTTTCCCTCACGCCAGTCCCGCCTGGATTGCCCCGGCGGTCGCCCTGGGCATCGGCTACCTGTTGCCAAAACGCGTGCTCGCCGCTGCCGCCAAATTCCGCCAGCAGCGCATCGCCAAGGAAATCTCAACCTTCATTCCGCTGCTGCGCATCCTGTTCGAGTCGGGCATGGCGATTGAACAATCCCTGCGCGTGATGGCCAACGAAGCCCAGCGCTTGCTTCCAGACCTGACCCACGAATTGCGCCTGATCCTGGCACGCGTCGACTCCGGCCTGGAACTGAGCGAAGAACTGGGCAAGACCGCGCGCATATTGGAGGTGGATGAGTTCACCGACACCTGCATCATCCTCCAGCAATTGATCCAGCAGGGGGGTGGCGCGATGAAATCCCTGCTGACGCTCAAGCAATTGCTCGACGACCGGCGCCTGACCCGCATGCAGGAATACATCTCGAAAATGTCGGCCAAAATGTCGGTGGTGATGATGGTGTTCCTGTTTCCCGCCTTGCTGATCGTGCTCGGCGGCCCCGCCTTTATCGGCATCGCCCGCGCCTTGAGCCAATTCTGAGGACCACCTTGATGAAACCACTGATTGCCGGCCTGACCCTGCTGATGCTCGGCGGATGCGCCACCAACGGCCACACCCCATGGGCCGCGTTGACCGCGCCGGGCAGTTGCGCCAAACCCAGTGCGGAGCAGGAACTGACGCTGAACCTGTCCGATGACCTGGCCAACGAGGGCAAGCTGCACGCCAGCCTGGCCAACCTGCAGAACCTGCCCGACAGCTTGCCCCAGGTGCGCCAGCGCCAGGCCCGTAACTTTCGCTTGCTGGGCCGCAGTGAGGCCGAACCCTTGTATCGCAGCCTGCTGGGTACTTGCATGACCGCCGAAGGCGAACATGGGCTGGGGCAACTGGCAGCGGCCAAGGGCGACCACCCACAGGCGATGGCTCACCTGCAAAGGGCCGCGCGCCTGGCGCCCACCGATGAAAAAATCCGCAATGACCTGGGCGTGGTGTACCTCAACCAATTGCGCCTGGAAGACGCGCGCTTTGAGTTCATGACGGCTATCGAGCTCAAACAGGGCGACACGCTGGCAGCGGTCAACCTGGTGACCTTGCTGATTTATCAGGATGACTGGGGGCAAGCGGCCAGAGTGGTCAGCCAGCTGGGCTTGAACCCCGGCCAGGTCACCGAGGCACAGGCCCGCGCGGCCCGGCTCAAGCACTCAGCCAGGACCGCGCGCAACGTCGCAACGGCCGCCGATGCCCTGCCGGTGAGTATCAAGTAAGGAGTCGATGATGAAAGCCCATTACGTTGTGTGTCTGGCGCTGCTGCCATTGAGCGCCTCGGCTATTCCACCGGGGCCTTCGTCCCCGCAGCAGGCCGAAACGGAAAACTGGATGGCGTTGCAGGTCGATGGGCGGGCAGCCTCGCCGACACCGCAGAGCACCACCCCGGCAGAAAAGGAGCAGGCATTGCAGCGTTGGCTGGACAGTCACAAGCACCCGATTCCGGAGTTCTTTGAAACCAAGTCGGAGGCGGGCGGCAAGAGCCAATGAACGCCGTGCGTCAGTGCGCACTCACCTGCTGGCGCATCGGCGAGTGGCTTGGCGACAACGCGAGCGCCAGCTGGGTGCGGTTGTGCATATGGGTCAGGCGCAACACCTGGGACACATACAGCTTGACGGTGTTTTCGGTGATGCCCAATTCGCAGGCGATCTGGTAATTGGTCTGGCCCTTGCCTACCAGCCACGCCACCTCCATCTGACGGGGTGACAGCTGGTTGAAGATGGATGGAACCTGCGCCGCTCCGGCGTCTTGCCGCCCCTCGCCGTCAGCCTCCTGCAGCGGGCCGCGCCGTACCTTGTCGAGGTCCTGGTACAAGTCATTGATGGATTCGGAAAGGTACTGCAGTTTCTGGTTCAAGTGCCCCAGTTGCAGCTCCTTTTGCCGCTCTTCCAGCGCCGCTTCCTGGCGCTGCAGGCCCTCGAGCAACTCATCTAGGTTGATCGGCTTCTGGTAGTAATCCGAGATGCCCGCGCGCAGGGCCTTGATCACGTCCTGTTTGTCGGCACGCCCGGTGAGCATGATGGCCTCGAACGCACGCTGCTTGCCGGCGATCTTCTGCATCGACTGCACCAGCTCGATCCCATCCATGTCCGGCATGTGCAGGTCACACAGCACCAGGCCGACCTCGGCGTCCTCGCTGAAACGCTGCAAGGCCTGGCGGCTGGATTCGCACGGGACGCAGTGGTAGCCACTGCTTTCGAGGAACTCGCAAAGCTCCTCAACGATCAGCGGTTGGTCATCGACCACCAGCACTTTTACAGCCGATTTCAGCTTGTTCACACGCGACTCCATGCCTGGCAAGCCAAAAAGACTGACCTATCCGTTTGGACGAAAAATCCTATACATCCGTTCCATAAACGTAGACCTACTTTCCGACTCTGTACATAGCAATAGAGGCATTGTGCGACTAAAGGGTCCATACCCCATACAGCACAAAACCCGCGAATAAAAACGCGGCGAAAGGCTGCTTGGCAGGCGGGCCTTGCACCCGATCAGCAGCGCGCGGGCCGAGCTGTTGACGAACGACCAACCAGCCGACCAGGGTGATGGCGGCACCGATCAGGGACCACAACACATGATCCACCGTGGTGGCCAGGCCCAGCGCCGCGAGCAGCTTCACGTCGCCCGCACCGAAGCGGTCCAGCGAATAGCCCGGCAGGGTCAACAGCAGCGCCAGGGCAAACGCCAAGAGACCGGCGCTCGCCGGCGCGCCCAGCCAGGTGGCACCTGTGCACAACAGGTATAACAGCGCCAGCAACGCCACGCCCAGGGTCAAGCCATTGGCGATCTGTCGCCGGCGAATATCCTGCACCGCACAGACTCCCAGCCAGATCACTATCACTACGCCATGAATCACGTAAAAAACGTTCCTTTTCGCTGAATGATTCTATGCTGATATCGAGTCGTAGACGTCAGGGTAGACGCAGTCATGAAAACAGGCCTGCCGGCAAAGCAAAAAGGGGCTGCGGCGATCGAGTTCGCCTTGGTCTTCGGGATCTTTTTTGCGGTGTTCTATGGCTTGATCAGCTTCAGCCTGCCGCTGCTGTTGATGCAGTCGTTCAACCAGGCAGCGGCCGAGGCCGTGCGCCAGGCCATGGCGGTAGACCCGGTTGCGGCTGGATCGGCTTACCCCACCCTTGTCACCCAGCGGGCGAAAGATGCGGTAGCGGCGCAATTGAGCTGGATCCCCGCCAACTTCCAGTTCCAGCCGTCCTTCATCAGCGCCACCTACACCGGCACCACGCTGACTGTCACGATCAAATACCCCTCCTCCAACCTCTACTCCGTATTCCCGGCGCTGGTGGTGCCAGGCATTGGCACTGTACCGAACCTGCCGACCAACCTTTCGGCCAGCTCGAGTCTTCAGTTTTGACTGCGGGGAATAATTTCTTCGAGCGCCTGCGGGGCCGTGTCGGCACCCAGGCCTTCGAGGCGCCCACTGTCCCTGCGGCAGGGCTGCGCGTGTTATTGGATCATCAAGGTCATGTGGTGGACATCAGCGGCACACTGCGTTCGCAACTCGCCATGCCCGTCGCGGGTGAAGCACGGCCGCTGCTGCGGGAGTTGCTGTGCGCCAGCAGCGCCTTGAGTATCGAAGGCAGCCCTGCCGACTGGCAACGCCATACCCTGGACCTGGACTTCCAGGGCTCTGCCGGCCAGGTCCTGCCCACCCGTGGCTGGGTCGAGCCGGAGGGCGACCGCTGGGTGCTGCACCTGCTGGACATCGGCGACTTGCTCGCCGGCCGCCACCTGGCTGAACAGCGCGAGCAGAACCACCAACTCGCCTGCAGGATGAGCGAACAGTTGCGAGTGTGCAGCCTGAGTCGCCTGCCCGAGACGTTCAACGAGCAACTGCGCAGCCTGGCCCAACGCTGGCGTATCCCCTGTGTGGCCCTGGCATTGCTCGATGAAGCCAACCAGGGTTGGCGGATCTACAGCCAATACACCGCTCACGACGCCCCGGGCTTGTGGCAAACCGGCCAACATCTGGGGGCCAGCCTGGACAGTGTCAACGGCAACGCGCTCCTGAGCCTGGCCCACGGGCGCATTGACAACCCCCGCCTGCAGAGCATTTTCGGCGATATCGACGGTTTGCTGGTGCCCTACCGTGACAGCCAGGGCGTGGCAGCCTGGTTGCTCTGCGGTTTCTACGGCGGCGAACCGCACACCCGCGAACGTGACTGGCTGGACCTCACCGCCGCACTCGCCGCCCCGCTGCTGAACCGCCTGCGCGAACAACGCAGCCATCAGCAACTGGAGCGCATGGAGGCCCTGCAAGAACTGCTCGGCACCGGCTGGTGGGAACTGCTGCCCGCCACCCAGGAGATCCAGCTCGCCCCCCAGTTGCTGCATAGCCTGGGCCAGGAACACGGCGCCACGCGCCAGGCACTGGCCCTCTGGCTGGAGCTGATCCACCCCGCTGATCGCCAGGAACTGCTCAGCCACCTGCAAGACCTGCAGGCACTGGACAAACCCCTGCTGACCAGCGTGCGCCTGCCAGGCAGTGACGCGGACCACACGCCCATCTGGTATCGCGTGCAGGGCCAGGTACTGGGCGTGGGCGACAACCGGCGCTGGGTCGGTTTCATGCTCAACATCAGCGACATCAAGAACCAGCAACTGCAAGCCGCCGCCGCCCATGCACGCCTGGATAACCTGATCGCCAGTTCACCGGCGGTGATCTACGTGCAGCGCTATGTCGGCGGCGCGCTGCACCCGGCGTTTTTCAGCGACAGCCTGTTGCCGCTGCTGGGCTGGAGCCTGGCCGATTGCAGCCATGACGGCCTGGCCTCGTTGATCCATCCCGAAGACCGTGAGTTGTACTTCCAACGCACCCGTCAATTACTACGCGAAGGGAATGTACGCAGCCGCTACCGGGTGCGCGACACCCGCGGCGACTACCATTGGCTGCTCGACGAGGCCAAGCTGCTGCGCGATGACTTGGGCCTGCCGGTGGAGGCCGTGGGGCTATGGCTCGATGTGACCGACGCGACCCTGGCCGCCGAACAGGTCAGGCAGAGCGAAGAGCGCTACCGCATCCTGGTGGAAGACTCGCCGGCAATGATCTGCCGTTATCGCCCGGACCTGACCCTGACGTTTGGCAACACGCCGCTGGCCAACTACCTGGAGTGCTTGCCCGCGCAACTGCCGGGGCGGCAATTGGACGCGTGGCTGTCGGATGAACAGCGCCAGGCATTTATCCAACGCATCTGCCGACTGACCCCCGAGTTTCCGGTGAGCACCGCCGAAATCAGCCTGCAGCTGCCCGGGCGCGAACATGCCTGGTGGGTATGGTCCGACCGTGGTGTGTTTGATGAACAAGGTCAACTGGTGGAGGTGCAGGCCGTGGGCCGCGACAACACCGAAGTGCGTCGCTCCCAGCAGCAACTGACCCAGAGCGCCAAGATGGCGACCCTCGGCGAAATGGCCACGGGCCTGGCCCATGAGATCAACCAGCCGCTGAACGTGATGCGCATGGCGATCGTCAATGTGCTCAAGCGCCTGGCCAACGGCGACGCGCAGATCGACTACCTCACCGAAAAACTCAAGCGCATCGACACCCAAGTGCAACGCGCGGCGAGGGTGGTGGACCATATGCGCGTGTTTGGCCGCCGTTCGGAAATCGAACAGCAACCGTTCGACCCAGTGCAAGCCGTGGAAGGGACCATATCGCTGCTGAGTGAGGGCCTGCGCGGCAAAGGCGTGGACCTGCGCATCACACCTGCAGACTTCAGGGTGCAGGTCAAAGGTCATGTCGACCAGCTTGAGCAGGTGTTGATCAACCTGATGGTCAACGCCCGCGATGCGCTATTGAGCCAGCGCGAAACAGCCGCGCAATTGCGCCCCTGGATTGCACTGCACTGCGAGCACGACAGCCGGCATGTGCGCATCTGGGTCGAGGACAACGGTGGCGGCATCGACCCACGATTATTGGAGAGGATTTTCGAGCCGTTTTTTACCACCAAGCCGATTGGGGTGGGGACCGGCCTGGGGCTGTCGGTAAGCTACGGGATCGTGGAAAACATGGGTGGGCGCTTGAGCGTGATCAATGGCGAGGAAGGCGCACGGTTTTGTGTGGAACTGCCGGTGGTTCAGATCACCAGGTAGGCGCGGCCCATCTGACACGTCAGGTTGGCGCCGACTTCGGCGTTGCCCAGGTTGATGCCCAGGGCCGGGAGCAGCGTGTTGACAATGGGGTCGAGCAGCGGTGACAGGACGTCCTGGACAAGGGTGACCACCGCGCTGGTGATGGTAGCCAGGGCCGTCGTAACAGTGCCGTTCGCCGCACCGGGTGTGCTGCCGCTGGGCGGTACGTAGGTAACCTGCAGGCCGCTCAGGGTTGCTCCCAGGCTATTGACGATATTGGCGGTGCCGGTTGGACTTTTGTAGGTCGGCGCGGCATTCATATCGGCGACCGGTAAAAACAGCAACGAGCTGGTCTGCGCTGCCACGGTAGACAACGCCTTCACATTCAAACCACCGCCTACACCCGCTGTACGCGTGCCGCATATCAGCGACAGCACAATGCAGTAGCGCTGGCCAAAATCGATCAGCCTGACCGGCTGCACGGTGACTGGCGCCGATGATGAAAACGCGGTGGCAGGGTCGACATAGCCCACGCCCAAGGTAGCCATGGCGGTGGTGGCCTGCACCGTTAGCGACTTTGTGGCCGGCGTGGCACAGCTGTAGTCCGTGACTTGACTCTGCGCACTGGCCGCCTCGATGTAGATGGACAGTGATTGTGTGATATCCACGTCGGTGACGTTACACGCCACCAGGCACAACACGCCGCCCACCACTGCCGGGATATTCAGGTTCAACAGGCCGCCGACCACCTTCGACACCGGTGTCGCCAACCCGGTCAGGATTGATGAAACCCCCGACACCAGCTTGATGATCGGCGCATCCACCGTAACCAATGTGCGCACTTGCGCGGTTCGGACAACAATCTGATCCGTCTGCGGGTTATTCAGAAGCCCCGCCTTGGCCTTCGCCGGATTACCGATGGCCGACAATTGCGGCGGCTCGATGACTTTGGTCTGGATCGAGACATTGCCCACCAGGGGAATATTCACCTGAGCGGCCGCACTCACCGCACCCTTGCTATTGGACAGCTGCGCCACGGCCTCCAGCAATTGAAACAACTGCACGTTGGTATTCAGCGCCGCGGCCGGTGTTCCGCTGGCAACCTTCAGCAGGTCTGCGACTTTCAGCAGCTGGGTATTGGGCGCGATGGCTTTCAATGAAATCACATCGTTGATGACCGCCGTCGCCACCGCTCCGTTTTTTTGCAGCACCTTTACCGCGGCATCGATCAGCTGGTTGGCGGATACGGCGGTGTTGAGCAGCGCATCGTAGTCACCCGCCGTCACGTTCAGCTCAATCGCCAACTGGTCCAGGTAGCCGAGCAGGTTGAGGTTCGTCGCCAGCAAGCCATTCCAGCCCGCCGCCGTCAGCGACAGGCTGCCGCCCAACAGGTTGCCAATGACCATGTTCAATAGCGGGGACTTCGCCGAATCCACCGTCGCCAGGCTGCTGCGAATCGTCAGTTGCGCCACTGGCGGCGCGTACGCGGCCACGGCGCTGGCAGCCAGGGTCATCTGGGTGGACGCCGGCGTACCGCTGAACATATTCCAGATACCGGTGGCGACGCTGGTTACTACGCTGCGCGTCGCCACTACCCGAATGGCCTCGTTTTTGCTGGCGTCGGCGCTGAATACGCGGATGTTGCCGGCATTGGTCGTCAATGTGCCGCAGGTCACGGCCAGGCCACGACTGCTGTCGCCGGCAACCACGGTGAAGCCATTGCGCGCGGCGTTCTGCACGGCATAGTCGTTGGCGCTGGTGGTCGGGCTGCACAGGCCACCACGCCCGGCGGCCTCCAGGGCGGCGGTGTCGGCAATGGACTGCAGCTTGCGCTTTTCCAGGTAGAGGCGGCCGCTGTCCACCGCCAGCAGCAGGAACACCAGCGCTAACGCCAGGGTGCCCGCTGCCATCAAGCCAATCGCACCACGCTGCCTGCAACCGAGTCGGGGAGACATCAGGCACTCCTTAGCGCTTACTCTCCGTGTTGCGGTGGAGTGTAGACAAGGCTTGGCAGGTGCGCCGGCCGGTCGCTACAAACGGTCAGTGCGGTGGGTAGCTGGAGAGGATGCGGGTCACCGTCGTGCGAATCGCGTTATTACGATCCTGGGGGTTGGGCGTGCTGCTCATCATCTGTTCATCACTGCCGCGCCACACCAGCTTGCCGTCCTTGCCGTCGAGCAGGTCGATCTGGATGGTCGCCACCTTGTAGGTGATGTTGCGTGTTTCGTTGTACATCGGCGCGCCCCAATAGCCGTTCCACGGGCCACCCCAGGCGCCGCCATAGTTGGTGGTGACTTGTTGCTGGCGGTCTTCGACGATCAGGTAGGCCTGCACGTTCAGGTCAGCCCGGGTGCCTGCGGCTGCCGGGCGCAGGCCGCGCTGGTCAAGCTGTTCACCCACGGCCTGGCGGATGCGTTGTTCGGTGAGGTCGCTCTTGATCCGCGGATCATCGGGGCGGTATTGCAGCGCCGGGTCTTTCCAGGCCCAGTTGCGGTAGGCGCCGAAGTCGCGGCTGGCATCAAAATCGTGGTTGACCTGGCTGGTCTGGCAACCGCCCAGCAGCACAACAAAAGCTAGCGTAGCGATACGACGAAACATGGTTGATCTCCAACAAGGGACCGGGCTTTAGATGAGAATAGCTGTTAACTCGGAGGATAGGCGGTCATCGCCTTCTGCACGGCCTGGCGCAACGCATCCGCACGCTCGCTGAGGCTGCCCTGGCTGCCGGTTTCCGCGCTGGCACTCCACACCGGCTGGCCGCTGCGGGCGTCGAACAGATTAACCCGCACCACCACCACTTGAACTTCATAGGTGCGCACGATCGGCACCGAGTTGTACATGCCGTAGCCCGGGCCGTAGCGGTTATAGCCGCCGTATCCGTAGCCGTAATCGTCCTGGACCTGCTTGAGACGCTTCTCCAGGCGTACATCGGCGCTCACCAGCAGGTCCGCCGGGCGGTTGTCGTGCAAGGGCCGCAGGCCGCGCTGGTCGAGGGCACCGCTGACCGCTTCGGCGACCTGCGCCGAGTCCGCCCAGGCCGTGCCGGCCGGGAGCTGGCCGTTGCGCCAGGCCCAATTGCGGTAGGCGCCATAGTCGCGCACCGGTGCCGGGTAGGCGCTGGCGTCGAAGGTCGTGGCCGCCTGCGCGGGCGCCGGTGGCATGGGCGCAGAAGCCGCCACATAAGGGTTGGGGCTGGAGCAGGCGCCCAGCCCGAGGGATAACAGGATCAAACAGAGACGACGCATTTCGACCTCCGCAGACTGGGCCGCTTATACCGGACGGCAGATCCAGTGCAAATAACGCCCAAGTCCGGCAAAGCTTGGGTGACGACGGTGAGCGAGCTCCATCTCTACAAGGTCCTTCAAGTCGGCGCGGGCCTGGAATTCCACCGGCATATAGTCGTGGAATACCCGCACGCCACTTTGGCTTTCGACCTGCCAAAGCCCTTCGAGTTGCGCCGCCAATTCCCGCGGGTCGAGGGGCTGTTGTGGGGTCAGGCTCTGCTTTTCGCCGGCCATGTCGTTCTTGCGCATCTTGCGGAAATGGCCTTTGAGCAGGTTGCGATAAATCAGTGCATCGCGGTTGTAGAACGCCAGCGACAGCCAGCCACCGGGCAGCGTCAGCTGATGCAGCACCGGCAGGATCCCGTGGGGTTCGGCCAGCCATTCCAGCACGGCGTGGCAAAGCACCAGGTCGTAGGGCTCGGTGAGCTGGCCGAGCAAGTCTTGCCACGGCGCGTGGATAAAGGTGGCGTCCTGCCCGGCCTCGGCGAAGCGTTGGCGCGCGCCCTCGAGCATCGGCTCGGCGGGTTCGGCCAGGGTCACCTGATGGCCGCGTTCGGCCAGCCACAGCGACATATGCCCCAGGCCCGCGCCGATATCCAGCACGCGTAACGGGCGCTCCGGCAGGGCCTCAGCCAGGTCGGCCTGGAGCACTGCCAGGCGAATCGCGCCTTTTGCGCCGCCGTAGATTTTCTCGGCGAAGCGCGTGGCCAACTGGTCGAAATGCCGGTCACTCATGGGCAAACCGCCGCTCGCTGTCGGCCAGTTTGGCGCGCACCACCTCGTTCATGTCCAGGCCCAGCTCGCTGCACAGCAACAGCAGGTACAGCACGATATCGCCCACTTCCTGGCCGGCGTGGGCAAGTTTGTCGGCGGGTAACTGGCGGGACTGGTCTTCGGTGAGCCACTGGAAGATTTCCACCAGTTCGGCCATTTCCACGCTGGCGGCCATGGCCAGGTTCTTCGGGCTGTGGAATGGCTTCCAGTCGTTGGTATCGCGGATGCGGTGCAGACGTTCGGTGAGGTGTTCGAGGTTCATGGGGGGCTCCTGAATGGGTATAGCTTCAGGGGGATGGAGAGTGAAGGCAAGTGAATAGCGGCGGTGCGACGATTCGACTTGCCCCCTGATGAGGCCCTAATCCACCACGCTGAATTCGAGCCGGGCGGTCTGGCCGGCTTCGTCGAGGACGCTGAGTTGGTAGCGGCCCAAGCGCTCGAAACTGGCATTGATGCTGTCCTGGTTGGCACTGTCGCCCAGGGGGGCGCCGTTGAGGAACCACCAGCGCCGGCCGCTGCCGCCCAGGGCGGAAAGCTTGAGGCGCAGGGTTTGCTGGCTGGCGGCGGGCAGGCGCAGTTGGTCGCCTTCGCGCACGCCGACAATCGACAGCGGCGAAGACGCCGCCAGCGCCGGTGGCGGGCAATCGGGGTCGGCGGCGGGAATCCGCGCTTCACGGCGCTCGATCCTGGGCAACCATGGCTCCAGGGGCGCGGGCCACAAGGCGATATTTTTAGACACAGCGCCAGGGCAATGGGCATCCACCCTCAAGCCCTTGGCGTTGACCCAGACGCTTTCCATCAAGCCCACACTCAACGGCTGATCCAGCGCCTGCAAGGTCGGCGGCGTGGTGTTGTCCAGGGTCCAGGCAAAGCGCTGGCGGCGGCAATTCGGATCGCTGCGGTTCATGGGCTGGCCCAGCGGCCAACAGATCGCCGCCACGCCGACATTGGTCGGCACCGCCACCACCTGCGCGCTGATGCCGCGCTGGCTGTCGCGATTGGTCAGCACGTCATGCACCTGCAACATCAGCGGCGCCGCCGAGGCCAAACCGAACTGCCCCGGCACCGGCGTGCCGTCCGGGCGACCGATCCACACACCGATCAAATAGCGCGGCCCCACGCCAATCGCCCAGGCATCGCGAAAACCGTAGCTGGTCCCGGTTTTCCAGGCCAGGACCGGGCGCTGCACCAGCTCGGCACGCGGGTCGCGATCAGGCCGCGCCTGGCCACTGAGGATGCGCCGAATAATCCAGGCGGACCCTGGCGACAGCAAGGGCCGCTCTCTCAGCGTATCGTCCGGCTGTAATCGAAGGGTGGCGCTCCTGCCGTCGCGGGCAAAGGCGCTGTAGCCGCTGACCAGATCCTCCAGGCGGCTGCCCGCGCCGCCGAGGATCAGCGCCAGGTTGGGCTCGGCCAACGCCGGCAGGGCCAATGGCACGCCGCCGATGCGCATCTGCGCGGCAAACCGCTTGGGCCCGTAGGCTTCCAGCAACTGCACCGCCGGCAGGTTCAGCGAACTGGACAGCGCCGTGCTCGCCGGCACTGCGCCGGTAAAGCCCATGGAAAAGTTGCCCGGGCGATAATCACCATAACGCCGGGGCACATCCTGCAGCAGCGATTCGGAGTGAATCAGGCCCTCGTCCAGGGCCATGCCATACAGGAACGGCTTCAAGGTAGAGCCCGGCGAACGCAGCGCGCTGATCATGTCCACATGGCCAAAGCGCTTAGCGTCGTTGATGTCCACTGACCCCAGGTAAGCGCGCACGGCCATGTTTTCTTCTTCCACCACCAGGATCGCGGCCGAGGTGTATTCCGGCAACCGCGCACGCCAGCCCAACAACAGGTCTTCAAGACGGCGTTGCAGGGTGGCATCCAGCGTGGTGCGAATCAGCGGCGGGCTGCCCGGACGGTTAAGGCGGCGGGCAAGCAGCGGTGCCAGGCTCGGCTCCAGGCGCGGGGCGAGCAGCAACGGCTCCTGCAGCGCTTCGTCGACGGCCGCTTGTGGCCACACCTGGAACTCGGCGAGGCGGCGCAGTACTTTGTCGCGGGCCTCCTGGGCGCGCTGCGGGTGGCGATCCGGGCGCAGGCGGCTCGGCGCCTGGGGCAATACCGCGAGCAAAGCGGCTTCGGCGTGGGTCAGTTGCGCCGGGGACTTGCCCAGGTACGCCCAACTGGCGGCCGCCACGCCCTGCAACGTGCCGCCGAACGGTGCGCGGTTCAGGTACAGGTTGAGAATCTGTTCCTTGGACAGGTGCCACTCCAACTGCGCCGTGCGCCACAGTTGGCGCAACTTGCCGTGGAAGGTCCGCGAGTGAGGATCCAGCAGACGCGCCACCTGCATCGACAACGTACTGCCACCCGACACCACCCGCGCGCCCGTCAGGTTCTGCCACGTCGCCCGCACCAGCGCCAACGGGTTAACACCGGGATGCTGATAGAACCAGCGGTCTTCGTAGGTGAGCAGTGCATCGAGGTAATACGGCGACACTTCGCTGGTTTGCACCGGGTAACGCCACACACCGTTGGCATCGGCAAACCGCCACAACGGCGTGCCATCCTCGGCCAGCACTACCCGCGCCAGGTCGTCCCTGGGCAACGGCAACGGCCAGATACGATCGGCCAGCCACAGCAGGGCAATCATCAAGACCAGGCTCGCCAGGGTCCAGCGGACAAGTAAACGCAAATTCAAGCGGGCAAACCTCTATGCTTGTAGGGAACTAGCCTGTTGCAATAACAACCAAAGGCACAGATACGCCCACCTTCTTATCAGGACACACATATGCAGGTAGAAAGCTTTTTCGAATGGTTGGGCCAGGCGCTCGGTTCCGTCATCCGCTTTATCGTCGACGGGCTCAGCGGATTGTTCGGAGCCTTGACCCACGCCGGCGGCAACTTTGTCGAAGGCCTGTCACGCACATTGGGCATGGACACCTCGATCATCAGCATCCTCACCCTGATCGTCGGCCTGCTGTTTCTGTACTCAGCCGTACGCGCCTTCATGCGCGCTTCGATCATCTTCGGGGTGATCTGGCTGATACTTGGCCTGTGGCTGCTCAGTTGGGTCGTCCACTGAACCCAAAAACACCCAGCCACTGTAGGAGCGAGCTTGCTCGCGAAGGACGTCAACGATAACGCTGACATCCGGAATAAACGCGGTGCCCTTGCGTTCTTCGCGGGCAAGCCCGCTCCTACAGTGATCAACCGTCAAATTTCAGCGTCCCTTGATCACCAGATCCGCCGGCGTCTCCCCCACCGCCTGCCAGTTCGGCCGATACATCGACTCCACCTGCGGCGGTGGCACGCGGTAAGTGCCCGGTGTCACGGCACGGGCCAGGTACAGCAAGTGCGTGGTGCCATCGCCGTCAAGGTTGATGGCCGCCACGTAACGGTCATCACGAAACTCCTGATGCTTGAGCGCCGCGTTCTGCATCGACTCACGCCACTCCTTCACCTGGCTGCTGGCGTTTTCCAGGCTGGCGGCACTTTGTGCCAGGTTCTGGTTTTCCAGCTCCAAGCCAGCAGGCAACAGATCGACCACCAAGGCATCCGGCACGCGCTGCCTGGCGCTCACGGCCAGGTGCACCAGCACCAGGTCGCCGCTATTGAGGTTGCGCAGGTTCAGCGGTTGGCCATTCATGCCCAGGTATTCCCGGCGGATGCTCAGGTTGTCGCCACCCGGTGCCGGTGGCACCTGGGGATAACCCGAGATCGTCAGTTGCTGGTAGACCGGCACATCGCCCTGATTGGTCAGGTTCAGATCGCCAGAAAGCAGCTTGCCTTCCAGGTCCAGCGTCGACTGTTGATTGTTCAGCTCATGTTCCCCACCGCTGCCATTGAGCAGGACCTTCCAGGCAGACTCGGGCTGGGCGAACCCCAGGCGCCCGGCCAGGAACAGCGAATTGCGCTCCTGGGTCGACAGGTACGGGCTGGCCGCCAACTGATCGGACAGGCTAAACAAGCGCTCCTCACGCTTGCCCTTGGCCAAGTCGTTTTCTTCCAGCAATGCCAGGATCATCGCCTGATCGCGCAGCGGGCTGCCGTAGTCGGCCAGCCATTCCTTGGCGCTGCGTTGCGCTGCCAGGCCGGCCAGCAAGGCTTGATCCGCACGGGGCTGGTCACCCATCTTCTGTAATGCGATGGACAACTGCACCAACGGCAACCCGGAACGCGCGTCGCTGCGTCGCTCGAAAATACTGCGCAGCGCCCCCAACGGCGCCTGCTGACTGCGCGCCAGTACCATGCCGGCGTAGGCCTGCACGGCAAAGCGCGTGTGGTCAGCGTTGTCGCTGTAGTCGACTTCGATCAGGTTGCGCTCCTGCACATAGCGCAGCAGGCGCTCGCTGGCTTTTTTCAGCGCTTCGGGTGGTACAGCGAAGCCCTGGTCACGGGCACGCAACAGGAAGTCGGTGACATAAGCCGTCAGCCAATATTCCTCTTCGCCATCGGCGCCCCACAAACCGAAGCTGCCGTTGTAGCGCTGCATGCCCAGCAGGCGTTCGATGCCCAGCTCGATCTTGCGTTTGCGCTCGGCATCCGGCTCGCCCTTGATGCTCAAACGCTTGAGCAGCGCGTCGTCGGCGTACAGCGACGGGTACAGACCACTGGCGGTCTGCTCCAGGCACCCATACGGGTAGGCCTTGAGCGCCGAGATCTGCGCACCCAGGTTCAGCGGCGGCCGGCTCGACAGGCTCAGCAGCGCCTCACGCCCAGAGGCATCGAATTGATCCAATGCGCCGGCGGGCAAGCTCCACGGCTCGCCCTTGAGCACCGCGCGGTAATGCTTGAGCAACGCCGGGTAGGCCGGGCGCACGCCCAGGGTCCATTCGCGGCTGAACGGCGGCAGGTTCTCACCGGGCAGGTCCAGGCCATTGACCGTGACCTTCACCTTGCCTTGACCCAAGCCACCCCAGGCTTTCACCGGGATACGCAGGGTGGTGCGCTGGCCTTGCTTGAGCTCGACGCTTTGCGCGCCGCTGTTGACCAGCTCCAATTGCCCTTCGGCACTCAGTTGCAGATCGAGTTTCTGCGCCTTGCCCGACAGGTTGGACAGGTCCAGGGCCAACGTCGTCTGGTCACCGCCGGCGAGGAAGCGCGGTGCCGATAGCTCGGCCACCAGCGGCGCGGCGATCAAGGTCTTGCCTTCGGCCATGCCGTAGCGGTCATCGCTCCAGGCCTGGGCCATCAGGCGCAATTCGCCGTTGAAGTCGGGGATGTTGACGCTGACTTCACCCTCGCCCTGCTCATTCAAGGTCACCGGTGCGCTTTGCAGGGCGACGATGGTCACACTGGTGTCCGGACGCTTGCCGCCCTTGGCCAGCGCGGCGTCGCCCCCAAAGGCCAGGCTGGCCAGGCGGCCCTGCCCGGCTTCGATCAACTGGCCGTAGATATCGAACTGGTCCACGCCATAGGCCTTGCGGCCGAACAGGCTGGAGTACGGGTCCGGCGTCGGATATTCGGTGATATTGAGGATGCCCACGTCCACCGCCGCCACCAGCACGTGCACCTGTTTCGGCACGCTGCCATCGGCGTTTTTGGCGTCGACCTTCACCGTCAGCGGTTGTTTGGGGCGCATTTTTTCCGGCGCGGCCAGGGTCACGCCAAGCTTGCGCTGGGTGCGATCCAGCGGCAGATGCAGCAGGCCTACCGCGCGCTTGGGAGTGATATTGGCTTTGCGCTCGCCGGGACGAACCACCAGGGCGCTGACGTACAGGTCATGGCGCGACCATTTCGGATCAAGCTTCACGGCAAAGCTTTTACCTTCGGCCGGCACGTCGATTTCCTGCCACCACAGCGGCCCTTCGGCGGATTCCACCAGCAGGTAGCCTTTACCGGCAGCCGGCGGCGTGACCGTGACGTTGGCGGTGTCGCCGTCGCCATAGGCGGGTTTATCCAGCGCCAGCTTGACCTGATCGGGCCGCACGGCGCCGCCTTCGGTGTTGTCCTGGGCCTGGTAGCCGGCCCAGAAGCGCAGGCTGCTGACCAGGCCGGTCTGCGGGTCTTCGACCTCGACGCGGTACGGGCCCCACTCCACCTGGAAGCTGACCTTGGCAGTATCGCCGGCCTTGATGCTCAGGGTCTGTTCATCGAGGTTTAGGAATTTCTCGTTGTAGTGATAGCTCCAGCCATCGCTGTCGGAGTAGTTCCAGTAGTAGTCACGGCGCTCGCGTACCAGGCGGACCTTGAGGTTTTGCGCGGCGAGTTTCTGCCCGTCCTGGTTGGCCAGCAGCACTTCGAATTCCGCCGGGCCGTCGCCATTGGTTTCCTTGCCGTCAAACAGGCCACGCAGGCCCGGCAGTTGCTCGGCCGGCCAGATCGGCTGCACCAGGCGCCGGGTGATCGGCCGTCCGCCCGACTCGTGCAGGCTGGCTTGCACGATCAGTTGCAGGGGAGATTTGGCCTCCGCCCATTTGCTTTCCAGGGTCAGTTCTTCCTGGCCCTTGGCGTCGAGCACGCTTTCGTCCAGCTCGAAGTCCTGGCTCAGTTCCTCTTCGGTGACGGATCCGAATTGATAGCCCGGCAGCGACTTGACCGCTTCGCGCAGGGGGCGCACATAGACTTGCCCGCTGACGCGGTTGCCCGACGCCGGCGCACCGTAGAGGTAGCGACCGTTGACCTTGATCACCGGGTTATCCGCCGGGCTCAATGCCGTGTCGCTGCCCCTGAGTTCCAGCGCCAGGCGCTCGGGCAGGAAGTCTTCGACGAGGAACTCATACAGCTGCGGCTTGCCATCGCCCAGGTCGAACACCAACTGCCAGCGGCCGGTCGGTGCTTCGCCGGCCAGTTGCAGTTGATATTGGTAGAGGCCCGAGGCATCGGCATCCCAGACAAACTTGCGGCTCACCTGTTCGTCCGGGCGACGCACTTCGACGCTCACCGGTTGCGGCTTGACCGCGTTGCCGTCCTTGTCCCGCAGCAGGGCGTTGAGCAGCACGGTTTCGCCGGGGCGATACAGGTCGCGCGGGCCGAACACAAAGAATTGCAACGGATGGGAAGGTTGGCCGCCGATATCGAACTCGGCCAGATCCAGCGCGGCACTGTCCAGGCGCAGCAGACTGGTCTGCTCACCCTGTTTGGCCAGCAGCACCTGGGCCTTTTTCGGCAACGGCAACTCAGCGTGGCCGCCCTTCTCGGTCTTGCCCTGGCCCAGCACACGGCCGTCGGCATCGAGCACTTCAAGGTCGACGCCATCCAACGCCTTGCCACCTTCCAGCGCCTGGGTAAACACATCCAGGCGATTGGCGTAGCGGTGCACCGACAGGCCGATATCGCTCAAGGTAAACAGCGTGGCCGGTTGCGAATAGTTGTAGGTGCCCGAAGCGCGCATCACCGCCAGGTACACGCCCGGTTGCTGCAATTGCTTGAGGCCGGCGATCGGCAGCAGCAGGGTTTCACGGGTATTGCGCGCCGGGTTCAGGTCGAAACGGCCGCCGTAGACCAGGTCGGCCAGCGGCAGCAGTTCGCGGGATTCATAACTTTGCAGGCTGGTATTGCGCCCCCACTGTGCCAGGAACGACGGCAGGGATTCGGGCTTGATCCGGAAGAATTCAACGTCGATCTTGTCGACGTTCAGCGCGATCACCGGCAGGCCTTCGGCCAGGCGCGTCGGCAACAATGTGCCACGGCTGGCGAAGCCGACGGTGGCTTGCAGGTCACGGGTTTCCAGGCGCGCGATGTACTCGGCGGCGAGCGTGTTGGCGTTGACCGCCTTCACCCCGGCATCCACCGTCAGCACCAGTTTGCGCTGGGGCTCCAGGTGGCGCAGGCGCAGTTCCATCAGGTTATCGGACAGCTCCCAGGCGCCATCGACCTTGCCGGACTTGCTGTCGACCAGATGGAGTTTGTCGGCAAACTTCTGCTCCGGATCCAACGGAATGGAAAAACTCACCGACAAGGTGCTGGCCCCGTCCAACTGCACCTCGGACACGTCCACCACACTCAACTCACGCCCGGCATAGCGCTGCTTCAGCGCCGCCACATCCACCGCCGCCTTGGCCGGTTTCGGCGCTGCCGCCACGGTGGGCGCAGGCGGTGCTGCCGGTTTATCGGAAGAATCGCAGGCGCTCAGCAGGGCCAGCGCGCAGGCCAGGAACAATCCTTTGTTAAGCATGGGGCACTCGTAGTCAGAGGGAACCGAGGGGTGAACTATATATCAGCGCCGGCCAAGCCGATGTGGCGCTGGTCACATTGACCGACGGAGGGTGAGTTGGTTCTCAACGGTCTCAAGTCCCAGCCAAATCCCACGGACATTGGGCCCCATGCCACATTGACCCTGTTGCGTTGCCAATGGCCGGTTACAATGCCGCTCCCCCAAGGAGCCTGCATGTCCACCTTACTCACCGACTGGCGCGACCGCCCTACCCATCGCCGCGTATGGGCTTTGGCTGCGCCGATGATCCTGTCGAACATTTCGGTGCCGCTGGTGGCGTTGGTCGACAGCATGGTCATCGGCCACCTGCCCCACGCCCACCAACTGGGCGCCGTGGCCGTCGGTGCCAGCTTGTATACCTTCCTCGCCTGGGCCATGGGTTTTCTGCGCATGGGTTCCACCGGTTTCGCCGCCCAGGCCGCCGGGCGCAAGGACGGTGCGGCACTGCGGCAAATCCTGCTGCAAGGCTTGCTGCTGGCGCTGGGGTTGGCGATGGTGCTGGGGACCGTCGGCATTCCGCTGAGCCATCTGGCCCTGGAATGGATGCAGCCTTCCCCCGAACTCAATCAACTGACCCGCGAGTTCTTCCATACCCGTCTGTTCGGCCTCCCCGCCGCCCTGGCCAGCTACGCGCTGGTGGGCTGGTTCCTCGGCACGCAAAACGCCCGGGCGCCATTGGCAATCCTGTTGACCACCAACCTGGTCAACATCGCCCTGAACCTGTGGTTTGTACTGGGCCTGGACTGGGGCGTGGTCGGCTCGGCCCGCGCATCGGTGATCGCCGAATGGACCGGCGCCCTCCTCGGCCTTGCCCTCACGCAAAAAGCCCTGCGCGCCTACCCCGGGCATATCGCCTGGGCCGCGTTGAAACGGTGGCAAAGCTGGCGCCCGTTGCTGGCGGTGAACCGCGACATCTTTATCCGCAGCCTGGCGCTGCAGTCGGTGTTTTTCATGATCACCGTGCAAGGCGCGCGATTGGGGGATGCGACCGTGGCCGCCAACGCCCTGCTGCTCAACGGCCTGCTGCTGACGGCCCATGCACTGGACGGTCTGGCCCACGCAGTCGAGGCCCTGTGCGGCCACGCCATCGGCGCCCGCGACCGCCACTCACTGCGCCGTTCATTGGTAGTTGCAGGTGGGTGGTCGCTGATCGCAAGCGTCGGTTTCGCGCTGTTATTCACGGTTGCCGGGCACCTGTTTATCGCCATGCAGACCGACATCCCCAGCGTGCGCGACACCGCCGATATCTACCTGCCGTATCTGGCGCTGCTGCCGTTGATTGCGGTGGGGAGTTACCTGCTGGACGGCCTGTTTATCGGTGCCACCCGTGCACGGGAAATGCGCAATGGGATGCTGCTGACGTTATTGCTAACACTGCCGTTTGCCTGGGCGTTGCAAGGCTTGGGCAATCACGGACTGTGGATCACTTTCCTGCTGTTCATGACGTTGCGCAGCCTGACCTTGGGCGTCATCGCCTGGCGGCTCAAACGCCAGGACCAATGGTTCAACTGACCCTACCTGTTAGTTCTGACAGGTTACAAACCGACATTCCAAGCGTTGAATGGTCAGGGATCTACCCTTTCATATATGCATGGAGAGTCGGATATGAACATCACAAAAACCCTGTGGGTTGCTGCGATCTGCACATTGGCAACCCTAGTCGGATGCACCAATGGGCAAGGGCCCAACAACATCGCCGGGATACAACGGATCGAAAACAAAACAGCGTTCGCACTCGTGGTAGCGCAAGGGACTGAGATGCATCAGCTTGCCCCCGCAACGTCGATTGACCTGGAAATAAACAGCGCAAATATCACAATAATGCGTGTTAACAGCGTGGGAACTATTGACCGAATAGTCATGAGATACAACCCAGGCCGGTGCGCAGTCGCACATTGCCTCGAACTCAATTGACCTGAGCCAACGCCTTGTCAGCTCACCGCCCGGCGGTGGACTCGATAAACCCCGTCACCCGATCCAGCACCGGCGCCAGCCAGCGCAACGGCTTGGCGATGGACGCGACCACTGTCGCGTGGCGGGTTCGGGTGAAATAAAACACCTCGACCGGCCCCCCCCGCTTCCCGCAGTTTTTTCGCCAACCCACCCGTGTTGCGGGTGGGGTTGACGAGCGTGTCATCGGTCGAGGCAATCAACAGGCTTGGCGGTGCATCATGGCTGACATGGTTGATCGGCTGCGACTCCGGCGGTGAGTCGGGGAAGAAGAACACCGGGCGCACGTCCTGGTTTTCAATCGGCAAGAAGTCATAAGGCCCGGCCAGGCCGATCCAGCCTTTGAAGATCGACGGCGCCAAGCCCACTGCCTTGAGCCAACGCCCATCCAGCGCGAGCATCGCGGCGTTATAGGCGCCAGAGCTATGGCCCATCACGTAAAGCTGCTTGGGATCTGCACCGTATTCAGCGCTGTGGTTGACCGCCCACGCAACGGCCTGGGCGCCATCCTGGAGAAACGCGGGGTAACGCACCTGCGGGTACAGCCAGTAATCGGCGATCACCGCCACAAAACCTCAGCAATAGCAGTGTTCCAAATGTGGGGTGGGCATGCCCCCGATGGCCATAGGTATCTACACAACTCTTAAAGGCTGACACATAACTCTGTGGTGAGCGGGCTTGTCGAATCGTCGCACCGCCCCTTCCACAGTTGGATGTGTGTCAGCTCAGCTTACGAGGACAAGTACGACGACCGCGTCAACCCAAGGCGCAAGGCATCAAGGAACTGGGTACGTTCCGACGCGGAGATCTTCGCGCTCGCACACTTGTCACGGTAGTGCGTCATCAACTCCTCCGGCGACAAGTGCACATAGCGCAGCATGTCTTCGATGGTGTCGTGGGTCTCGATCCCGGCGCTGTACACCGAACCGTCTTCGCGCTGGTAGATGTTCACCGAGTCGGTGTCACCGAACAGGTTGTGCATGTCGCCAAGGATTTCCTGGTAGGCGCCGACCAGGAAGATGCCCAGCAGGTAGTCTTCGCCTTCGTTCAAGGCGTGCACCGGCAAGCTGGTCTCGATGCTCTGCTCGTCGACGTATTGCTTGATCTTGCCGTCGGAGTCGCAGGTCAGGTCTTGCAGCACGGCGCGGCGCAGCGGCTCTTCGTCGAGGCGGTGCAGCGGCAGGATCGGCAATACCTGGCCGATGGCCCAGGTGTCCGGCAGGCTCTGGAACACCGAGAAGTTGCAGATGTACTTGTCGGCCAGCTTGTCGTTGAGTTCGTCCAGCACCTGGCGGTGCGAGCGCTGGCGGGCTTTCAGCGAGTTGTGCAGGCGGCGGCACACGGCGAAGTAGCACTGTTCGGCCAGGGCTTTTTCGGCCAGGGTCAGTTTGCCGTCGGCGTACTGGGTGGCCACGTCGCTCATGTAGTGGGTGGCGCGCCAGTAGGTTTCGGTGACCATCTCGATGTCGGTCGGGCCCAGCAGGTCTACCAGCCACTGCACGGTTTCCGGCAGGCTTTCCTTGTTTTCGATGGTCGGGATTTCGTCGTTGTGTTTCTCGACGTCGGTCACCTGCACCACCAGCATGGCGTGGTGCGCGGTCAGGGAGCGGCCACTTTCAGAGAAGATATTCGGGTGCGGCAGGCTCTGCGCGTCGCAGAATTCCTTGAGCATGCCCACGACCACACCGGCGTAGTCGTCCATGTCGTAGTTGATCGAGCTGGCGTTACGCGAGTGAGTACCGTCGTAGTCCACGCCCAGGCCACCGCCGACGTCGATGTGATCCACCGGCAGGCCGAGGTTGCGCAGTTCGCCGTAGTAACGAATGGCTTCCTTGAACCCGTGCTGGTAGTCGGCCAAGTTGGCGATCTGCGAACCCATGTGGAAGTGCAGCAGGCGGATGCCCTGGTCCAGGCCCGCCGCGCGGAAGCGCTCGACCACCGACAGCAGTTGCGCCGCCGACAACCCGAACTTGGACTTCTCGCCACCGGTGTCCGCCCACTTGCTCGACGCCAGGGAAGACAGGCGCACGCGCAGGCCCACCTGTGGCTTGACTTTGAGGCTGGCGGCCTCTTCGATCACCAGTTCAACCTCGGATTCTTTCTCGATCACGATAAATACGTTGTGGCCGAGCTTCTGGCCCATCAGCGCCAGGCGGATGAACTCGCGGTCCTTGTAACCGTTGCAGACGATGGTGCCGCCCTTCGGCGCCAGGGCCAGCACGGCCAGCAGCTCAGGCTTGGAGCCGGCTTCGAGGCCGATGGAAACATTCTGGGTGGCGATGATGTTCTCGATCACCGCTTCCTGCTGGTTCACCTTGATCGGGTACAGTGCGGTGTACTTGCTCTGGTACTCCAGGCGCTCGATGTTGGCATCGAAAGCGCCGGTCAGCTGGCGTACACGGTCTTGCAGGATGTCGGGAAAACGCACCAGCAGCGGCAGGGAAAGGCCGCTCTTGCGCAGCTCGTCCACTTGCTCGTAGAGGTCGACGGGTGTGCTGTTCGGGCCGTTCGGACGGACTTCAACGCGACCGGCATCATTGATCGCGAAATACCCGGCCCCCCAATGGCGAATCCCGTAAACACTGCGGCTGTCCGCAACTGTCCATTGGCTGCCATCGTCTTTGCGTGTGCGTCGTACGGACATCGAAGTCCCCTATAAATGAAGGCGAAGGCGCCACCTCTCGTTCGAGGCTGGCGCAGTCTAAAGAATGAAAATGACGATTTGCCTGTAAGCAAGGTAGACCCCACTCGCAGGACAGAGTTTAGACACAGGTTGGGAAGAGGCTTTCAGCCGCCGGACTTCTTGGCCTTGTAACCTAGCCTGATCAGCTCGGCCAACAGCAGTTCGACGTGATCGCCCTGGATCTCGATGACACCGTCTTTCAACGCGCCACCGGTGCCACAGCGCTTTTTCAGCGTGGTGGCCAGTGCCTTGAGCGGCTCTTCGGCCAACGGCACGCCGGTGATGGTGGTCACCGTCTTGCCGCCACGGCCTTTGCTTTCGCGGCGCACGCGGGCAATACCGTCGCCTTCGGGGATCAGGGTCTGTTTGCAGGTACACGAATCCACGGGCTGACGACAGTCCGGGCAGTGTCGACCTGCGTCGGTGGAAAATACCAGGCCGCCGAGGGCGGCGAAGGATGCGGCTTTTTTGGCCACCGGCAATCCTCTCGGGAGGACAAAGACTGATCGGCCTCCGCTAAGGGACGACCGACCGCGAAGCCCCACTCAGGCAGGGGCAGCGCTACCGAGCCGCCAAGGCTGATCCCCACCTGTAGGAGCGAGCTTGCTCGCGAAAATCGTCAACGATGAAGCGTGCATTCCGAATGCACGCGGCGTTCTTGAGTTTTTCGCGAGCAAGCTCGCTCCTACAGTGATCCCAGGGTGAAACAATGGCGGTTCGGGTGAAAAGTCGCGCAGTGTAACGGCAAAAAGCCCACTTGCTAAGAGCCAAATGGCGCCAATTTATGCAGCTTTAGCGACGCGAGGCCAGATAGCGCCGCAAGCCCTCCTGGGCGTCCGGGCAGTAAGGCTTGTGCTCGGCTTCCTGGAGGACCGTTTCTACGGGCAAAAAGCGCGCCTCCATGACTTCTTCAGGCTGCAGGCGCAATGGCCCATCCCAGATCGCCGAGTAGGATTTGCACCAGAGCCGACTCTCGCCATCCTCAAAGTAGAAATGGTCATGCTCGGTCAGTTCCACCCCGCCAACACCCAGTTCCTCTTCCAGCTCGCGGGCCGCAGATAACGCGTAGGACTCTCCCGCCGCGACCATCCCGCCCGCCGCCGTATCCCAGAACCCCGGGTACAGGGCCTTGCTCAGGGTGCGCCGATGCACGCACAGCTCACCCTTGGAATTGAACAGGAAGATAAAGGTGCAACGGCCGATCAAGCCGCGCTGGCGCAAATCGGACCTGACGAGGTGGCCGAGCAGGTTGTCCCGCTCGTCGACCCAGCAGATCAGTTCGGCATCAGAGGCCGCACGGTGCGCGGCCTCGTTTTGAGCTGCGTCCATCATCAACCCTGGTTGAGCAGTTGACGCAAATCGATCACCGCCGCGTTGGCCCGGGAAATGTAATTGGCCATGACCAGCGAATGGTTAGCCAGCACGCCGAAACCGCTGCCGTTGAGGATCATCGGGCTCCAAACCGGCTCTTGCGAAGCCTCCAGCTCACGAATGATCTGGCGCACGCTGACGGTGGCGTTTTTCTTGGCCAGCACGTCGGCAAAGTCGACTTCGATGGCACGCAACAGGTGGGACAGCGCCCAGGCCTGGCCACGGGCCTCGTAGAACACGTTATCGATCTGCATCCAAGGGGTTTCCACCACTTCTTCGTCGACCTGCGGCACTTCACCCGGCGCCAGGGCTTCGGTTTTCAGTGCGGTGTTCAATTTGACCCGGCCCACGCTGGCCGACAGGCGTTGCGACAGCGAGCCCAGGCGGGTGGCCACATCGCCCAGCCAGTTGTTCAGGTTGTCGGCGCGGGCATAGAACAAGGCGCCACGCTGATTCGGGTCGGACAGGCGTGCTTCATAGCGGTTCAGGGAGTTGATGCCCTCCTGGTACTCCGACTCACTGGACGGCAGCACCCAGCTCTTGTTGTCGAAGTTGAAACGCGGCTCGGCCTTGGCCAGATCGGCGTCTTCGGCCGACTGCGACTGGGAGCGGGCGAAGTCTTTACGCAAGGCGCGGGTCAGGTCGCGCACCTGCACCAGCACGCCGTATTCCCAGCTGGGCATGTTGTCCATCCACAGGCCCGGCGGGAAACGGTCGTTGGAAATATAGCCACCGGGCTTGTTCAACAACGTGCCAACCACGGTCTTGAGGGTTTCGACGGTGGTATAGCCCACCACCATCTGCTTGCCTTCCTTCTCGGCGGCAAGTTGCGCGTTCTGCTGGACCGGGAACAGCGCCGGCTCTTCGCTCCAGTACCAGCCCAGGGCGCCGGTGACCAACAGATACAGGCCGAGCACGCTGAGCACGGCTCGGCTCATCAGCAAGGTACGAAAATAGCTGCGGTTGGCCGACTTGGGCTCAGGGGCAGGGCCTTTGGCACTGCCCGCACGGTTTTTCCAGTCCAGCATGGCGATATCCTTTCAATCACTTGAGTTCATGCACTTGAATTGAGGGCGTGCGTTCAAACACTCCGACCACAACCCTACCCCATCGTGCCCGCCCATGCGGGGCTTTTCACCAAACGTGCATACGGCAAGCATTCGACTATAAAGGATGCACGCTTTTTAAGCTGCGCGACCGTCAGGTCACCAACTGAATATCAGGGACACACAGTTAATTGACATATGACACTCATCCCATTGGAAAGAGGTGCTAGCATAGAGCCATCAGTTCGACCTCAGCATGCACCCTCACTAGTAGTCAGGATATGACCGAGCCAGAAGACCCCAGCCGTGAGCGTCTCAAGCAGCATTTTGCCCAGCGGGTAATTCATCAGGCACGTCAAATTCTTGAGATCTGGCAGCGCCTGCAACGCAGCGAATGGTCAGGCGCCGACCTCTCCGAACTCAGCGAGGCCAACCTGCGCCTGCAACGCTTCGCCGAGCGCTTCGAACAACCCGAACACGGCCAACTGGCCCGGCACATCGGCGAATCGCTCAAGGCCGTCGACGAAAACCGCGGACGCCTGAGCAGCCACCTGATCACCGAACTCAACCGCTTGATGCAGCGCCTGTCCCGCACCGGCCTGCGCCAGGGCGACCAGCTGGAACAAACCTTCCTGCCGCCGATGCGCAAGCCGATCTACGTGATGCTGGCCGATCACGACCGCGCCGAGCGCCTGGCCAAGCAGCTGGAATTCTTTGGCATGAGCGCCCAATCCCTGGACAGCGTCGCGGCGTTTCGCGCGTCCCTGGCCGAGCGCCTGCCGTCGGCGATCGTGATGGACGTGGATTTCTGCGGCGCCGGCCTGGGCCTCAAGCTCGCCGCCGAAGCCCAGGAAGGCCTGGAGCATAAACTGCCGCTGTTGTTTTTCAGCCTGCACGAAACCGACACCCCCACTCGCCTCGCCGCCGTGCGCGCCGGCGGCCAGGAATTCCTCACCGGCACGCTGGAAGCCTCCAGCCTGCTGGAAAAGATCGAAGTGCTGACCTGTGTCGCCCAGTACGAACCGTACAAAGTCCTGATCATCGATGACTCGCGGGCCCAGGCGCTGCACACAGAGCGGCTGCTCAACAGTGCCGGCATCGTCACCCGCACCTTGATCGAGCCGATCCAGGCCATGGCCGAGCTGGCAGACTTCCAGCCCGACCTGATCATCCTCGACATGTACATGCCGGCCTGTACCGGCACCGAACTGGCCAAGGTCATTCGCCACAATGACCGTTACGTCAGTGTGCCGATCATCTACCTGTCGGCCGAAGACGACCTGGACAAGCAGCTGGACGCCATGAGCGAAGGCGGCGACGACTTCCTCACCAAACCGATCAAGCCGCGCCACCTGATCACCACGGTGCGCAACCGCGCCGCCCGTGCGCGCAACCTCAAGGCGCGGATGGTGCGCGACAGCCTGACCGGGTTGTACAACCACACCCATATCCTGCAATTGCTTGAAGACTGCAGTTTCCGCGCGCGCCGCGAGAACAAGCCGTTGAGCTTTGCCATGCTCGACATCGATCACTTCAAGCGGGTCAATGACAGCCACGGCCACCCCATGGGCGACCGCGTGATCAAGAGCCTGGCGCTGTTTCTCAAGCAACGCCTGCGCAAGACCGACTACATCGGCCGCTACGGCGGTGAAGAATTCGCCATCGTGATGCCCGACACCGACCTGGAATCGGCCTGCAAGGTACTGGATGAAATTCGTGGGCGCTTTGCCGAGATTCACTACCCGGCGCAGCCGCAGGATTTGTGGTGCACCTTCAGCGCCGGGGTGGTGGAGCTGTGTGACGGCTCCGACAGCCTGATGATGGCCGCCCAGGCCGACGAGGCGCTGTACCGCGCCAAGGATGCCGGGCGTAACCGCGTGCAAGCGGCGCGCACGTCAAAGCAAAGTGCCACCTTTTCACCAGAATCCACTGATTCCGTCATAACCCTGTAATGAAAACGCAATAACTTCAGGCACTTACCTTTTGCTGTCGGTTGATACCCCGCATGCGCCTGAAGCTGCTGACCAATCTCAATACCCTCCTGCTGGTGGCCGTGTGCCTGGCACTTGGAGCGACGCTGTGGTGGTCGCAACGGGCGCTGGAACGGCCTTATTTGCTGATGGAGCGCTACCTCGGCCTGTCACAGACCTTCCAGAACCAGGCCGCACGCAATATCGACGACTATCTGGGCAGCGGTGATGCATTGCGCTTGAGCAGCGCCAGCCAGAGCCTGGAAAGCCTGTTGCAGCACCTGGATGAACTGCCCGCCGACCTCGCGCAGAACCTGCGCCCCAGCCTTGCGGACCTGAATGCCTTCAGCAAGACCGACCTGCTGGCGGCCGGTAAGTTGGCAGGTGACCCACAAGCCCTGTTGCTGCAGGCCGAGCGGGAGCTGGGCGCCAACCTGGAGCAGTTGAGCCAGTACGCCAAGGGCGTCAACAGCGCCGAGGCCGCGCGCTACCTGCCGCCGCTGCTGGCGGCCTCACAGCACCTGGGCAAGCTGTCCCTGGCTCGCGACAAACTGGTGAGCAGCGGCCGCGCGGAACTGGCGGACGATGTGGAACGCGAAGTCAGCAATATGCGCAGCCAGGCCGACCTGCTGGAGCAACTGCCATTACTCGGGGTAAAGGCCAGCGCAGAATCCAACACCGATGACTTTTCGGCCTTGATGGGCCTGGAAAACAGCGCAAAAACCGAAGCCCAGGACACCGGCGTCGACCTCAAGCGCGAACTCAACGGCCTGCTGGCCCGCTACCCCGCCGAACTCAAGCGCACCCGCACACAGATCCAGCAACGCGCCGACCTGGCCGCTGCCACCCATTTGAAAATCGCCGCCGTTCAACAGGCCATCGCCGGCCTGGAGCCGGTGGTGCGCGCGCAACACGGCAAGATCCAGGGCGAAGTGCGGCTGATGCAAGGGGTGATGATCGGCCTGATTCTGCTGATCGCCCTGTTGATCGACACCCTGCAGCGGCGCCTGGCGCGGGTGCTGACCAACCTGGCCCCCGCCTTGTCGACCTGGGGCGAGGGCAACTTCAGCCAACCGATCACCTTGGGCAAGACCAACCGCGAACTGCGCGACATCGAAGCGTCCCTCAACCGTTTACGCGCCTATCTGGTGGATCTGGTGGGTACCATCCGTGGCAATGCCGAAGAAGTGGCCGGCAGCAGCCGCGCCCTGGCCGAACTGAGCAGTGGCCTGCACGACGGCGCCGAGCGCCAGGCCGGGGATACTGCGCAGATTCGTGACTCCCTGGGCGAACTGGAAGCCACCATCCAGCAAGTCGCCGGTGATGCCAGCCAGGCGGCCGGCGCCAGTCGCAGCGCGGGCCAGGCGGTCGAGCAAGGCCAGCGCGTGATCGGCCTGAGCCTGACCGGCCTGCACGCGCTGGTGGGTGAAGTGCAGCAAAATGCGCAGATGATCGAAAAACTTGCCGAGGAGTCCGCCACCATTGGCGGCGTATTGACCGTGATTCGCTCGATTGCCGACCAGACCAACCTGCTGGCGCTCAACGCCGCCATCGAAGCCGCACGCGCCGGTGAGGCCGGGCGCGGCTTTGCCGTAGTCGCTGACGAAGTGCGCACCCTGGCCCAACGCACCGCTGGCGCCACCGCCGAAATCCAGGGCTTGATCACCGGCCTGCAAACCGCTGCGCACCAATCGGTGCAGGGCATGCGCGCCCAGGTTGAACACGCCGAGGCTACCGCCCAGCAAGCCCAGGCTGCGGATGGCGCGCTGGATGAAATCGTCGGCGCGATCCAGACCATTTCCGACACCGCCGTGCGGATTGCCGATGTAACGGCGCAGCAAAGTGGCGCCGTGAGTGAGATTCGCGACAACAGCGAGCGGATTCATCAGCTCGGCGAGGATAATTTGCTGCGCATCGGCCAGGGCCGCAGCCAGGGTGAGCATTTGCTGGTGCTGGGTGGGCAGCTCAATACGGCTGTGCAGGCGTTCCGTGTCTGACCGACCCCATGAAGATCCAAAATCAAATGAAGATCAAAATGTGGGAGGGGGCTTGCTCCCTCCCACATTTGATCTCCACGGGATTCAAGGGCGTATTACCCATGACCGGATCCCGACCCCCAGTCACAAATTTTGCGCAATCCTCGCTAATCGTGCCGCCTACTGCATAGAACTGGACAGTCACAAAGGCTTTGCGGCATAGTCGCCGGGTTCTGCCTTGCCCACATCAATAACAAGGAACAGCCGATGGCGACCTTACTGGTTCTTCACGGACCCAACCTGAACCTGCTCGGCACCCGTGAACCGGGCGTCTACGGGGCAGTGACCCTCGATCAGATCAACCTTGACCTGGAACGACGGGCACGTGAAACCGGCCACCATTTGCTCTACCTGCAAAGCAATGCCGAGTATGAATTGATTGATCGCATCCATGCCGCCCGTGGCGAAGGCGTGGACTTTATCCTGATCAATCCCGCCGCTTTTACGCACACAAGCGTTGCATTACGTGACGCGCTGCTGGCGGTGAGCATCCCATTCATCGAAGTGCATTTATCGAACGTGCACAAACGCGAACCTTTCCGCCATCACTCCTACTTCTCCGACGTTGCGGTAGGAGTGATCTGCGGCCTTGGCGCCAGCGGTTACCGACTGGCCCTGGAGGCCGCCCTGGAACAGCTTGAAGAACAGGCCAAGCGCCCCTGACCGACCCTTGGGAGTTGATGATTCATGGATATCCGTAAAGTTAAGAAACTGATCGAACTGCTGGAAGAATCCGGTATCGACGAGCTGGAAATCAAGGAAGGCGAAGAGTCCGTACGGATCAGCCGCCACAGCAAGACCCCGGCCCAACAGTTCTACGCACCACAGATGCAAGCACCGGCACCGGCTGCTGCTCCGGCCGCCGCGCCTGCTGCTGCCGCCGCACCTGCCGCACCGGCAGCCCCTGCGCTGAACGGTTTCGTGGTCAAGTCGCCAATGGTCGGTACGTTCTACCGCACCCCGGCACCGACCTCGCCAGCCTTCGTTGAAGTAGGCAAGACCGTGAAAGTGGGCGACACCATCTGCATCGTTGAAGCGATGAAGATGATGAACCACATCACGGCCGAAAAAGCCGGCGTCATCGAATCCATCCTGGTAGAAAACGGTCAGCCGGTTGAGTACGACCAGCCGCTGTTCACCATCGTTTGAACCGCGGAGCGCCTTCGATGTTGAAACCTGCGAAGAAACTGCAAAAAGTCCTGATCGCCAACCGCGGCGAGATCGCGCTGCGTATCCTGCGCGCCTGTAAGGAAGAGGGCATCAAGACCGTCGCTGTTTACTCGACGGCCGATACCGAATTGATGCACGTGAAACTGGCGGACGAGAGCATCTGCATCGGCCCGCCACTGGCCACGAACTCGTACCTGAAAGTCTCGAACATCATCGCCGCCGCTGAAGTGACCGGCGCTGATGGCATCCACCCGGGCTACGGCTTCCTCGCGGAAAACGCCGATTTCGCCGAACAGGTGGAAAAATCCGGGTTTGCCTTCATCGGCCCGAAAGCCGAAACCATTCGCCTGATGGGCGACAAGGTCTCGGCCAAGGACGCCATGATCGCCGCCGGCGTGCCAACCGTTCCTGGCTCCGACGGCCCACTGCCTGAAGACGAGGAAACCGCACTGCGCATTGGTCGCGAAGTCGGCTACCCGGTGATCATCAAGGCCGCCGGTGGCGGTGGTGGTCGCGGCATGCGCGTGGTGCATAAGGAAGAAGAGCTGATCGAAGCGGCCAAGCAGACTCGCTCCGAAGCGGCTGCCTGGTTCGGCAACCCGATGGTCTACCTGGAGAAGTACCTGACCAACCCACGTCATGTGGAAGTGCAGGTACTGTCCGACGGCCAGGGCCACGCCATCCACCTGGGCGATCGCGATTGCTCGCTGCAACGTCGTCACCAGAAGGTGTTGGAAGAAGCCCCGGCACCGGGCCTGGATGAAAAAGCGCGTCAGGAAGTCCTGGCCCGCTGCGTCAAGGCGTGCATCGACATCAACTACCGTGGCGCCGGTACCTTCGAGTTCCTCTACGAGAACGGCCGTTTCTACTTCATCGAGATGAACACTCGTGTGCAGGTAGAGCACCCGGTGTCGGAGATGGTCACCGGTATCGACATCGTCAAGGAGATGCTGAGCATCGCCGCCGGCAACGTGCTGTCCTTCACCCAGGACGACGTGAAGATCCACGGCCACTCCCTGGAGTGCCGGATCAACGCCGAAGACCCGAAGACCTTTATCCCAAGCCCTGGCCTGGTCAAGCATTTCCACGCGCCCGGCGGCAACGGCGTACGTGTGGATTCGCACCTGTACAGCGGCTACAAGGTTCCGTCCAACTACGACTCGCTGATCGGCAAGCTGATCACCTGGGGCGCGACCCGCGACGAGGCCATGGCCCGTATGCGCAATGCCCTGGACGAAATCGTGGTCGACGGCATCAAGACCAACATCCCGCTGCACCGGGACCTGGTTCGTGATGAAGGCTTCTGCGAAGGTGGTGTGAACATTCACTACCTGGAACACAAGCTGGCCAACCAGTAAGTGTTCCACCCAACAAAGCCGCCTTCGGGCGGCTTTGTTGTTTCTGCACACCTGTTTTCCAGGATGCACACCGCCCCTCCCACATTTGGTCCGCATTCACTCAGTAATGTCGTCTTATGCTGTTCGCTCGCGTAAACTTGCGCGCTTTCGCAGCCTACCCCGCTGCACACTCATTTTTTTCAAAGGTGCCCGCCATGCCTTGGCTGCAAGTCCGTCTCGCCATCAGCCCAGAACAAGCCGAAACCTACGAAGACGCGTTCCTCGAAGTGGGCGCCGTCTCGGTGACCTTCATGGACGCCGAAGACCAGCCGATCTTCGAACCCGAGCTGAATACCACCCCGCTGTGGTCCCACACCCATCTGCTGGCCCTGTTCGAAGACGGCACCGATGCCGCCGCCGTACTGGCCCATATGGAATTGCTCACCGGCAGCCCGTTGCCCGAGCATCACAGCGAAATCATCGAAGATCAGGACTGGGAACGCAGCTGGATGGACAACTTCCAGCCGATGCGCTTCGGCCAACGCCTGTGGATCGTGCCGAGCTGGCATGCCGCCCCGGAGCCGAACGCGGTCAACCTGCTGCTGGATCCGGGCCTCGCATTCGGCACTGGCACCCACCCCACCACCGCGCTGTGCCTGGAGTGGCTGGACGGCCAGGACCTGACGGACAGCCACGTGCTGGATTTCGGCTGCGGCTCGGGGATCCTGGCGATTGCCGCCCTGTTGCTGGGCGCCAAGGAAGCCGTGGGCACCGACATCGACGTGCAGGCCCTGGAAGCGTCCCGCGATAACGCCGGGCGCAACAACATTCCTGAAGGCAAATTCCCGCTCTACCTGCCGCAGGATTTGCCCCAGGTGCAGGCCGACGTGCTGGTCGCCAATATCCTCGCCGGCCCGCTGGTGTCCCTGGCGCCACAACTGTCGAGCCTGGTCAAGCCGGGCGGGAGCCTGGCGCTGTCGGGCATCCTCGCCGAGCAGGGCGAAGATGTCGCCGCCGCCTACGCCAAGGATTTCGAGCTGGATCCGATCGCTAACCGTGATGGCTGGGTACGCATCAGCGGGCGTCGGCGCTAGAATGAGCGCTTGCCTGAATCGGATGGCCGCATGACCGACAGTTTCGTCACCCAGTGCCCGCATTGCCAAACCCGCTTTCGCGTCAACCACGCCCAATTGAGCGTGGCTCGCGGCGTGGTTCGCTGCGGCTCGTGCCTGCAAGTCTTCAACGCTGCCCGCCAGCTGCTGGAGCAGCGCGCCCAGGCGCCTGCGCCGGAGCAACCGGCCACGATCGAGCCCGTGCGCGAAGCCGCGCCTGAGCCGCAGCGGGCAATCAGCCAGAAGCAGTGGAGCGCCGAAGAGCTGGACCTGGACAACCTGGATCTGGACAAGGAACTGGCCAAGCTGGAACGCCGCGAGATTCAGCACACGCTGCCCGTGGGCGCGGAACGCCGCCAGCCCGGTGCCGACCGTCGGCAGAAAGAAGACGCTCTCAGCGCCAGCCGCGAAACCGTCAAGGCCGAAGAAGAAAAATGGGCCGCCAGCCTGTTCAGCGAACCGCCTGGAGAACGCGCCAACGCTTCCGAAGACGAACCTGAACCGGCCAAAGCCCCTGCGACCAGGCAGCGCACCGAGCCCTCCATGTCGTTGCACCTCGACGATGAGCCTGCGCTGCGCTCAACCCCGGAAGATGAACACTCCGACCCGCCGTTCACGCCCCTGACAGCGGCAGCGGATGAAGCGGAGCCCGAAGAGCGTGTGCAATCCCATCGCAAGCGCCCACGCCCCGAGGCCGGCGTCCATGACGACCTGCTCCAGGACCTGGAAGACGACCCTCTGCACCTGTACGCGCAAAAACGCCCGCAGGGCCTGGGCCGTCGCCTGATCTGGATACTGCTGGTACTGATCGCCGCCGCCGGCCTGGCTGCGCAGTACATTGCCTATCAGTTCGACGATCTGGCCCGCCAGGACGCTTACCGCCCATGGTTCCAGCAACTGTGCCCCACACTGGGCTGCACGGTGCCGTCGCGGGTCGATATCGCCCATATCAAGAGCAGTAACCTGGTGGTACGCAGCCACCCGGAGTTCGCCGGGGCGCTGGTGGTGGATGCGATCATCTATAACCGCGCGACGTTCTCCCAGCCCTTTCCGCTGCTGGAACTGCGTTTCGCCGACCTCAACGGCAACCTGATTGCCAGTCGTCGCTTCAAGCCCGCCGAATACCTGAGCGGCGAGTTGGCCGGGGTGAGCGAAATGCCATCACAAACCCCGATCCATATCTCCCTGGATATCCTCGATCCGGGCAATAAAGCCGTGAATTACAGCCTGAGCTTCCACTCGCCCGAGTGAATCGGCCTACGCACCGTCGCTTGACGGTGGAGTATTGACTGGGCCCCGCCCATCCAAACCGGCGGCGATAAAGAAATAACTGTTCAGATTTTATCCAATTCAGCCTTTATCCAGTCATCGAGAGCGGGTATCATGCCAACCCTTTTTCGAACTCTAATGATCCGGCCCCACAACAGGGAAGTCCTATGTCGGCGGTACGCATCGGCCCATATACATTGCAGAATGGCTTGATTCTCGCCCCGATGGCGGGCGTCACCGACCAGCCCTTTCGTCAGCTGTGCAAGCGTTTGGGCGCGGGTCTAGTAGTCTCGGAAATGGTCACCAGCGACATGAGCTTGTGGAACACCCGCAAATCGCGGATGCGCATGATCCACGAAGGTGATCCCGAGCCCCGCTCGGTCCAGATCGCCGGGGGTGATGCGCAGATGCTGGCGGATGCGGCCCGGGCCAACGTGGCGTTGGGCGCACAGATCATCGATATCAACATGGGCTGCCCGGCCAAGAAGGTCTGCAACAAGGCCGCCGGTTCCGCGCTGTTGAAAGATGAGCAGTTGGTTGCCGAGATCCTGCAGGCCGTTGTTGCCGCAGTGGATGTGCCGGTGACCCTGAAGATTCGTACCGGTTGGGACCGGGACAACAAGAACGGCCTGACGGTGGCGAAGATCGCCGAACAGGCAGGCATTACAGCGCTGGCGGTGCATGGTCGCACCCGCGCCGACCTTTACACCGGTGAAGCCGAGTACGACACCATCGCCGCGATCAAGCAGGCGGTGTCGATGCCGGTATTTGCCAATGGCGACATCGACTCGGCCGAAAAAGCCCGGCGCGTGCTGCACGCCACCGGTGCCGATGGTGTGTTGATTGGCCGGGCCGCCCAGGGGCGGCCGTGGATTTTTCGTGAGGTCGAGCATTTCCTGCGTACGGGTGAAGTCCTGCCGGCGCCGGAACTGGTCGAGGTGGAACGTATTCTGCTAGAGCATCTGGCTGCACTTCACACCTTCTATGGAGAGGTGATGGGCGTGCGTATTGCTCGCAAGCATGTGGGTTGGTATCTCGCAACCCTGCCAGGCGCCAGGGAGTTTCGCGCCGGGTTCAATCGTTTGGATGAAACGCAAGCACAGGTCACCGCCGTTCGTGAGTTTTTTGCCGAACGAGACAAGAGCCTGAGAGCAGGGGACGGAGAATGGGTGGCCGCATGACGATGATGACCGAGACTTTAGTGAGTGGAACAACACCCGTGAGCGACAACGTCAATTTGAAACAGCACCTCAACACGCCGAGCGAAGAAGGCCAGACCCTTCGCGGGAGTGTCGAGAAGGCGCTGCATAATTATTTCGCCCACCTTGAGGGCGCTTCCGTCACGGACGTGTACAACCTGGTGCTCTCCGAAGTCGAGGCGCCCCTGCTCGAAAGCGTGATGAACTACGTCAAGGGCAACCAGACCAAAGCCAGTGAGCTGCTGGGCCTCAACCGTGGCACCTTGCGCAAAAAGCTCAAGCAATACGATTTGCTGTAAGCATTCAATCAAACCAGAAAGGCGCCCGCGTAAAACCGGTCGCCTTTTTTGCTGACTCCTTTGCTTTTGATGGAAATTGAAATGACCGACCAGACTACCCGCCTGCCGATCCGCCGCGCCTTGATCAGCGTCTCCGACAAGACCGGGATCCTCGAATTTGCCCGGGAGCTGGAAGCCCTGGGCGTGGAAATCCTCTCCACGGGCGGGACCTTCAAGCTGCTGCAGGACAACGGCGTGGCCGCAGTGGAAGTGGCGGACTACACCGGTTTCGCAGAAATGATGGACGGTCGCGTCAAGACCCTGCACCCGAAAATCCACGGCGGCATCCTCGGCCGTCGCGGCATCGACGACGCCATCATGACCGAGCACGGCATCAAGCCGATCGACCTGGTGGCCGTCAACCTCTACCCGTTCGAAGCCACCATCAACAAGCCGGGCTGCGACCTGCCGACCGCCATCGAAAACATCGATATCGGCGGCCCGACCATGGTTCGCTCGGCGGCCAAGAACCATAAAGACGTGGCCATCGTGGTCAACGCCGGCGACTACGCCCACGTGCTGGAAAGCCTGAAAGCCGGCGGCCTGAGCTACGCCCAGCGTTTCGACCTGATGCTCAAGGCGTTCGAACACACCGCCGCCTATGACGGCATGATCGCCAACTACATGGGCACCGTGAACCAGGCCGCCGAAACCCTGAGCACAGAAGGCCGCAGCCAGTTCCCGCGCACCTTCAACAGCCAGTTCATCAAGGCCCAGGAAATGCGCTACGGCGAGAACCCGCACCAGAGCGCGGCGTTCTACGTGGAAGCCAAGCCTGCCGAAGTGGGCATCGCCACTGCGACCCAACTGCAAGGCAAAGAACTGTCCTACAACAACGTGGCCGACACCGACGCCGCGCTGGAGTGCGTGAAGAGCTTCGTCAAGCCGGCCTGCGTGATCGTCAAGCACGCCAACCCGTGCGGCGTGGCCGTGAGCCCGGACGCTGAGGGCGGCATCCGCCAGGCGTACGAACTGGCATACGCCACCGACACCGAATCGGCCTTCGGCGGCATCATCGCCTTCAACCGTGAACTGGATGCAGAGACGGCCAAGGCCATCGTCGAGCGTCAGTTCGTCGAAGTGATCATCGCCCCTTCCGTGAGCGAAGAAGCCCGCGCCATCGTGGCCGCCAAAGCCAATGTGCGCCTGCTGGCCTGCGGCGAGTGGTCGGCTGAACGTGCCGCTGCCTGGGACTACAAGCGCGTCAACGGCGGCCTGCTGGTACAGAGCCGCGACATCGGCATGATCGGCAGCGCAGACCTCAAGGTAGTGACCAAGCGCGCCCCGACCGAGCAAGAGATCAACGACCTGATCTTCGCCTGGAAAGTGGCCAAGTACGTTAAATCCAACGCCATCGTCTACGCCAAGAACCGCCAGACCATCGGTGTCGGCGCTGGCCAGATGAGCCGCGTGAATTCGGCGCGTATCGCCGCGATCAAGGCCGAGCATGCCGGTTTGCAGGTGGCCGGCTCGGTGATGGCGTCGGATGCATTCTTCCCGTTCCGTGATGGCCTGGACAACGCCGCGAAAGCCGGCGTGACTGCCGTGATCCAACCGGGTGGCTCGATGCGTGATGCCGAGGTGATCGCCGCTGCTGATGAAGCCGGCATTGCCATGGTCTTCACCGGCATGCGCCACTTCCGTCACTGATCCAAATGTGGGAGGGGCTTTTTGTGGTGAGCGGGCTTGCCCCGCGCTGAGCTGCGCAGCAGCCCCACTGGATCTCCAGTGAACACAGCGGGGGGCAAGCCCCCTCACCACAAAAAGCCCCTCCCACATTTAAAAGCGCTCCAGCGGCGCCTACAGAATTTGAGGTTTTTGAAATGAATGTTTTGATCATTGGCAGCGGTGGCCGTGAACACGCCCTGGCCTGGAAAGTTGCCCAGGACCCACGGGTCCAGAAAGTCTTCGTCGCCCCCGGCAATGCCGGTACCGCCATCGAAGCCAAGTGCGAAAACGTCGCCATCGACGTACTGGCCCTTGAGCAACTGGCCGACTTCGCCGAGAAAAACGTCTCCCTGACCATCGTCGGTCCGGAAGTGCCATTGGTTGCCGGTGTCGTAGACCTGTTCCGCAGCCGCGGCCTGGATTGCTTCGGCCCAACCGCCGGCGCCGCCCAGCTGGAAGGCTCGAAAGCCTTCACCAAGGATTTCCTGGCGCGCCACAAGATCCCGACGGCCGACTACCAGAACTTCACCGAGATCGAGCCCGCCCTGGCCTACCTGCGTGAAAAAGGTGCGCCGATCGTGATCAAGGCCGACGGCCTGGCCGCCGGTAAAGGCGTGATCGTCGCCATGACCCTGCAGGAAGCCGAAGACGCCGTGCGTGACATGCTCGCCGGTAACGCCTTTGGTGACGCGGGTTCGCGCGTCGTCATCGAGGAATTCCTCGACGGCGAAGAAGCCAGCTTTATCGTGATGGTCGACGGCAAGAACGTGCTGCCGATGGCCACCAGCCAGGACCACAAACGCGTCGGCGACGCCGACACTGGCCCGAACACGGGCGGCATGGGTGCCTACTCCCCTGCCCCGGTGGTGACCGCCGACGTGCACCAGCGCGTGATGGACCTGGTGATCTGGCCGACCGTGCGCGGCATGGCCGATGAAGGCAATGTGTACACCGGCTTCCTCTACGCCGGACTGATGATCGACAAAGCCGGTAACCCGAAAGTCATCGAGTTCAACTGCCGCTTCGGCGACCCGGAAACCCAGCCGGTGATGCTGCGCCTGCAATCGAGCCTGGTGCTGCTGGTGGAAGCCGCGCTGGCCCAGGCCCTGGACAAGGTTGAAGCGCAGTGGGATCCACGTCCGAGCGTCGGCATTGTGCTGGCCGCCGGTGGCTACCCGGCCGACTACGCCAAGGGCGATGTGATTGAAGGCCTGGACGCGGCGGCCACCTTGGAAGGCAAGGTGTTCCATGCGGGCACCGCGCTCAAGGACGGCAAGGTCGTGACCGCCGGAGGCCGTGTGCTGTGCGCCACCGCCATGGGTGCCAGCGTCGACGCCGCACAGCAACAGGCGTACAAGCTGGCCGCAAAAATCGACTGGCAAGGCTGCTTCTACCGCACGGACATCGGCTACCGCGCCATTGCCCGTGAACGTGGCGAAAGCCAGTAACGCTAGCTATCCGTTCGGTTAGGCAAGGGCTTCTGGCCCTTGCCGTATACAGGCCTCCCCGCGCATAGTTAACCGTGCATCAACCTACGAAGGGATTTCGCCGTGCGCTGGCTCAGGATCGCCATAGGTTTTACTGTCAGTCTGCTGACGCTGCTCTGCCTGTTCCCGGCCCAGGCCGCCGCGCAAGGCAGTGGCTGGGCAGTATTGCTTGATGAACAGGCCGACCTGCAGCTGAGCGACATCCGTTCCTCGCGCTACACCAATCAATTCAGCCCCATCGAACTGGACCGCATTACCGCCGCGGAACCGGACGGTGCGTTGTGGGTACGTTTCAAGCTGCAACCCGGCAAGCACGAGCAGGTGCTGCGGGTATTCGCCCCGGACCTGGCGCACCTGAGCCTCTATGTGCTGGACGGCGACACCCTGATCGAGCAACAAAGCAGCGGTAACCGCCAGCCCCAGGCGGAACGCCCGCTGCCCAGCAACGACTTCATGCTGCCGATGCCCCAGAGCCAACAGACCCTCGACGTCTACCTGCGCCTGGTTTCCGAGCACGAACTGCGCCCCTATATCACCCTGGAACCGGCCGTGCTGGCCGCCGCCGACCAGACCCAGACATTGATCTACGGCCTGCTGTTCGGCTGCCTGCTGATGCTGATCCTGCACAACCTCACGCGCTTCGCTTACCACCGCTCGCGCAGCAGCCTGTGGCTGGCGGCCTGCGAACTGCTGCTGATGCTCAGCCTGGCGCTGCTGCTCAACCTGGTAGGCCCATGGCTGCCGAACTGGCACGCGGTCCAGACCCCGGGCGCCTACCTGGCCCTGCTGCTGACAGCGCCCTGCGGGCTGATGTTTGCCTATCGCTTCTTCATGCCCCTGGGTCCGCACCCGCTGAACAAGCTGTTGATGGCCGACATCCTGTTTATCGTGCTGTGCGGCCTGCTGCTGTTGTTCGTCAGTACCCTGCCGCTGAACATCATCACCTACGCGCTGGTGGCCCTGGCGGGCCTGAGCATGCTGTTTGTCTCGGCGTATCACTGGCAGAAAGGCTATCGCCCGGCGCGCTTGTTCGTGGCGGGCATGGTGGTGTTCAACATCGGCACGCTGATCATTCTCCCGGCCTTGCTGGGGCTGACGATGGTGTCGCCCCAGGGGTTGATCGTCACATTGCTGGCCTTCATCTGCCTGAGCGGCCTGTTGATGAGCCTGGCCCTGGGCGAGCGCCAGCGCGCGATTGTCGAGGCCCGCTTCAGCCTCAGCCGCGACCTGGCCGCCAGCAATGCCGAGATCGCCGCCAAGGCCGAATTCCTGGCCAAGATCAGCCACGAAATCCGCACCCCCATGAACGGCGTGCTGGGCATGACCGAACTGCTGCTGGGCACGCCACTGTCGGTGAAACAGCGCGACTACGTGCAAACCATCCACAGCGCCGGTAACGAGCTGCTGACATTGATCAACGAGATCCTCGACATCTCCAAGCTCGAATCCGGGCAGATCGAGCTGGATGACGTGCAATTCGACCTCAATGCGCTGATCGAAGACTGCCTGAGCATCTTCCGCGCCAAGGCCGAGCAGCAGAACGTCGAGTTGATCAGCTTCATCCAGCCACAGGTGCCCCGCGTCATCAGCGGCGATCCGACCCGCCTGCGCCAGGCGCTGTTGAGCCTGCTGGAAAACGCCCTGCACAAAACCGACGAAGGCGAAGTGCTGATCGTCGTCGCCCTGGATGACCGCAGCACCAAGCCGCGCCTGCGCATTGCCGTGCAGGACAGCGGCCTGCCAATGGAAGCCGCTGAACGCGAGGCCCTGCTGCACAGCGAACTGCACAGCAAGAACTTCCTCTCGGCCACCCGCTTGAGCGGCCACCTGGGCCTGGTGATCGCGCGCCAGCTGATCCTGTTGATGAACGGTGAGTTCGGCATCAAGAGCGGCAGCCATCAGGGCAGCACGTTATGGCTGACCCTGCCGCTGGACCCGGAACGCCTGGAACACCCTACCTCCGACCTCGACGGCCCGCTCAAAGGCGCGCGCGTGCTGGTGGTGGACGACAACGATACGTGCCGCAAAGTGTTGGTGCAGCAATGCTCGGCCTGGGGCCTGAATGTCAGCGCCGTGCCGTCGGGTAAAGAGGCCTTGGCCTTGCTGCGCACCAAGGCGCACCTGCGCGATTACTTCGATGTGGTGCTGCTGGACCAGAACATGCCCGGCATGACCGGCATGCAACTGGCGGCGAAGATCAAGGAAGACCCGAGCCTGAACCACGACATCCTGCTGATCATGCTCACCGGCATCAGCAATGCGCCGAGCAAGATCATCGCGCGTAACTGCGGGATCAAGCGCATCCTCGCCAAGCCGGTTGCCGGTTACACCCTCAAGACCACCCTGGCCGACGAGTTGACCCAACGCAGCAAAGGTGGCGTGCAGCCCCGTCCGCCCCTCAGCGTCCCGGCGGCGGTGACCGTGCCCAGCGACTTCAGGATCCTGGTGGCCGAAGACAACAGCATCTCCACCAAAGTGATTCGCGGCATGCTCGGCAAGCTCAACCTCGACCCGGATACCGCCAGCAACGGTGAGGAAGCCCTCGAGGCGATGAAGGCCCAGCGTTATGACCTGGTGTTGATGGACTGTGAGATGCCGGTTCTCGATGGTTTCTCGGCTACCCAGCAACTGCGGGCGTGGGAAGTCAGCCACCAGCGCATTCGCACACCCGTGGTAGCGCTCACGGCGCATATCCTCTCGGAGCACAAAGAACGCGCACGCCAGGCGGGGATGGACGGGCACATGGCCAAGCCGGTGGAGTTATCACAATTGCGTGAGCTGGTGGAGTTCTGGGTGGCGCAGCGTCAACAACGGCCTGAACACGCCCCGTCCTGACTTTAAATGCAATTCCAATGTGGGTGGGGGCTTGCTTCAGTCAAGAGCGAACACTGTAACTGACTGGCATTAGGGCGAGCCCCCTCCCACATTTGATCTCTGGCGCCTGATAGACTCTCCACACTTTCCCCGCCTGCGAGCCCCCCCATGCTCCACGTGTTATTCAGCGTTTACCTGAAGATGCTGGTGCTCTACAGCCCGTTCTTCGTGCTGTCCTGCTTTATCAGCCTGACCCGTGGTTATTCGAGCAAAGAGCGGCGGCGCCTGGCCTGGAAAGTAGCGCTGGCGACCCTGGTGTCGAGCGTGTTGCTCTACCTGTTCGGCCGGGTGATCTTCAGCGTGTTCGGCATCACCGTGGATGCCTTTCGCATCGGCGCCGGCAGTGTGCTGTTTATCTCCGCCCTGGGCATGGCCCAGGGCAAGTCGGCCGTGCAGACCGACAATGTGCAGCAGGACGTGACCATCGTGCCGCTGACCATTCCCCTCACGGTCGGCCCCGGCACCATCGGTGCGCTGTTGGTCATGGGCGTCAGCCAACCGCACTGGGATGACAAGATCACGGCCATCCTCAGCATCGCCCTGGCCAGCCTCACGGTCGGTGTGGTGCTGTACCTGTCCAACCGTATCGAACGGATTCTCGGTGACCAGGGCCTGCAGATTGTCAGTCGGTTGATGGGATTGTTCGTGTGTGCCCTCGCCGCGCAAATCATCTTTACCGGGGTGCGCGGCTACCTGGTGCCTTAGATCCGGTATTTGGCAATCGCCGACTGCACCTTGTCGCCCGCGCTCTCGCGCATCAGTTGGAGGGTTTTTTCGTTGACCATCGAGGTATTCAGCACCAGGCAGGTCTGCCCGCTGAAGGCCTCGAACGAGGAACTGTCCCACTCCAGAAACGGCAGCCCCACCTGTTTGTTCACGCCTTGGGTGCTGTACGTCACCAGCACCATCATCAATTCGCCGTCGGTTTCGGCGCAGGATGCCAGGCCGAAATCACCGCCCTGGTGCACCGTACTGTTGCGCTTGAACAGTTCGAAAGAACTCGGTTGCTGCTTCAGTGCCTCCAGCGCATCGGCCGCCAGTTTCGGCAGCGCCGTAACCAGCGGTCCCGAAACCGACACCCCCGCCAGTATCGCGGTGATGATATTCAACGCCGCCAGTTGCACGGTCAGGCCCTTGCCCGACTGTGAGACCCGCTCGAAACTGCTGCGCACCGGCAGCCAGCCCAGGCTGATCATCACCTTGATAAATTCGTCGTACCAGGCCTCGGTACCTCGCTGGATCTTCAATACATCGCTGACGTAGCCGCTGGCCAGCAGATAGCTTTTGCGGATGTATTCCCGGTTCAACCCGGACAGCCCCTCGGCAAACGAAATCACGCTGTTGTTGACTACCGCCGCGTTGCAGTCGTCCTCCGTGTCAAGCGGCAATGAGGGCTGCGCACCTCGCGCCCTCGGCAATGTGTAGCGCGCAATCAACTTGCGCCGTTTTGTGTTGTTGATCCTTCTGTGATGTCGCTCCATTTCAGTTCTCCACAAACACCCCGGCTCGGGGCTTGTGTCCACACTAGTCCAGTCAGCGGCGGCTCTTCCATGCCACAAACATCGCTTGCCGGCACGCGGCAAAAAACGCTGCCCAGCAATGACAGGGCGCCCCTCGGGGCCTTCCGGCTTTCGTCACTCAAAAAAGAAAAAGCCCCGAGCAACAGCAGGTGATCACCCATTGTCATTCGGAGCTTTCGTGCAGCCACCCAAGCGTTTTCAGGAGGCAGGCTTTGCACCGTACCAGCGCGGCGTGTACACCCATTCACCGCCATCGGCGCGAGGGAATGTGCAGGTAGTGGATGAGCCGACCAGCACCATGGTGCGCATGTCCACCTGGTCTGGCGTGAGTTGCCCGAGGGTGGTGACGCGCAGGGTCTGGCCGGGGCGACCGATATCGCGACCCAGCACCACCGGGGTCTCAGGCGTGCGGTGTTGCGCGACTATTTCCAGGGCGCGCCCCAGCTGCCAAGGCCGCGAACGCGAAATCGGGTTGTAGAACGCCAGGGCCAGGTCGGCCTGGGACGCGAGGTCCAGGCGCTTTTCGATGATCGACCAGGGCTTGAGGTTGTCCGACAGCGACATCACGCAAAAGTCGTGGCCCAACGGCGCGCCGGCCTGGGCCGCGGTGGCCAGGGAGGCCGAAACCCCCGGCAGGATTTCCAGGTCGACCTGATGCCACGCCGGATCGCCGGACTCGTGCAACGCCTCGATCACCGCCGCCGCCATGGCGAAGACGCCCGGGTCGCCGGACGACACCACCACCACCGAACGCCCCTGGGCGGCCAGCTCGAAGGCGTGGCGGGCGCGCTGCATCTCTTCGCGGTTATCGGTGCAATGCTGTACCTGATCGTCACGGAACGGCCCGGCCATGCGCACATAGGTTTCATAGCCCAGCACATCGGTGCAGCGCGCCAGTTCGGCCTTGACCGCCGGCACCATCAGCTCGGCGGCGCCAGGGCCCAGGCCAATCACGGCAAGGCGGCCACGGCGGCGGCCGACCTGGGCCAGGTCCAGCGGTTGATCAGCCACCTCGATGACAATATCGGCAGCCTGGGTAACGCCGCCAAAGCGCAGCGGCACGCCCAACGCCGACGCGGCTTCGTGCAACGACGGGTCAGCCATCTGCGTATCGCTGGCCAACAGGCACGCCAGGGATTGCACGGCAATGCCCGCCTCGTGCAAGGCCGCGCGCACACGCTCGGCCAACTGCGTACCCGGCTTGCAGGTCACGCACACCGTCTTTGGATAGATCAGCAACTCGTTGGCGGAAGGCACACGCTCGGCACTGCCCACGTGAATGGCTAGATGCGCTTGCTGGTCCTGGGGCAAATTCGCCTGGTCCAACCACGGCGCCGCGCCTTCGATGCGCACGCTTTCGCCGGCCAGCAGGTCGGACACGAAGCGCTTGCCCAGCTCCAGGTCCGCCAGCTCATAACCCGCAGGCGGGTTGAGCAGGCAGGTGCCGAAACGCAACTCGCCACTGGTGGTGATCGCCGCAGTGACACCCAGCGCCGCCGCGATGTCCCGTGCCATGACGTTCACCCCGCCAAGACCACCGAGCAACGGCACCACGGCGCTGCCATCTTCCGCCACGGCCAGCACGGCGGGTTCTTCGCCTTTCTCCAGCAGCAGCGGCGCCAGGGTGCGGATCACGATGCCGGCGGCACACAGGGCGATCAGCGGCGTGCCCTGCTGGTAGAGCTGACGCAGGGTCGCGCCGAATTCGCCGTAAGGCTGGTCCGCCCCCTCAACCCGCCCGGCCAGGCCGTGGATCAGTGCCCCAGGGTAAACCTGCTGGATCCTGCGCGCGGTGGCCAGGCTGCCCTGGCCCAGAATGACAATCGCCGGGTTCATCAACCTTGCCACCTTTCACCCGGCACGATGATCAGCGAGAAGTACGGCGAAGACATCGGCTCCACCTGGTCCAGCGCCACGATTTTCTGGTTGGCCATGGTCGCGCGCTCCACATACAGCGCGCGCTCGGCCAGGCCAAGTTCTTCGAGTACCTGGCGCACCTTGGGGAAGTTGCGCCCCAGCTTCATGATCACCGCCGCGTCAGCATCCGCCAGGCGGCGCTTGAGGTCTTCGTGGGGCAATACGCCCGACAGCACCGACAGGCTCTGGTTGCGATACACCAACGGCGCGCCCAGCACCGAGGCGCCGCCAAGCATCGAGCACACACCGGGGATAACCTGGGCTTCGTAGCGCTCGGCCAAGCGGTCATGCAAATACATATAGGAGCCGTAGAAGAACGGATCGCCTTCACAGATCACCGCCACGTCGCGACCGGCGTCCAGGTGCACGGCCACCTCGACACTGGCGGTGTCGTAGAAGTCGCTGATCACTTGTTCATAGGACAACGGCGCCGGCAGCGCTTCGGTGGTTACCGGGTACACCAGCGGCATCAGGGTTTGTTGCGGCACCAGGTGGTCTTCGATGATGCCGAAGGCGTTACCCTTCTTGCCCTTGGCCACGAAATAGGCCACCACCGGCGATTCGCGCAGCAGGCGCAGGGCCTTGAGGGTAATCAGTTCCGGGTCGCCGGGGCCGACGCCCAGGCCGATCAAACGTCCGCGTGCCGGCATTATTCGACCTCCGTGGCGAGCGCATTCACCGCCGCCGCGGCCATGGCACTGCCGCCCAGGCGGCCCTGCATGATCACGAACGGTACGCCACGGCTGTCCGCCGCCAGCATCGCCTTGGATTCGGCAGCGCCGACAAAGCCGACCGGGAAGCCGAGGATCAACGCCGGTTTCGGTGCCCCCGCGTCAAGCATTTCCAGCAGGTAGAATAACGCGGTCGGCGCGTTGCCGATTACCACCACGCTACCTTCCAGGTGCGGACGCCACAGCTCCAGGGCCGCAGCGGAGCGGGTATTGCCCAGCTCCCGCGCCAACTCCGGCACGCTGTCGTCGCGCAGGGTGCAGATCACCGGGTTGTTGGCGGGCAGGCGCGCACGGGTCACGCCTTCGGAGACCATCCGCGCATCACACAGAATCGGCGCGCCAGCGGCCAGCGCATCGCGCCCGGCCTTACCCGCACCTTCGGAGAACTGCAGGCCGTCGATGGCCTCGACCATGCCGCAGGCATGGATCACCCGCACCGCGAGTTTCTCCAGGTCGGCCGGGATACGCTCCAACTTGGCTTCCGCGCGAATAATGGCGAAGGAGTTGCGATAGATCTCCTGACCGTCGCGGATGTAATCAATCATCGGTGTTGCTCCGTGGGTGAGCGCGCAGCAAGGCGCCCGCCGCTTCAATGGAAAGGGTGCGTGCGCGCAGCCGGCCGAAACCGGGGTGGGCTGCATCGCGAAAATACAGGTCGTAGTGGCCGGGGCTCACCGCCAGCAAGGTGACCGGCGCGATATGTGCGGCGGCGCAGGAACGTGGGCAGCCGGACAGGTGCACGTCATGGCCGGGATGCAGCGCGGCCAAGCGCACGGCGTCGGCCTTGGTGTCGGCGAGGGCTTTGGCGCAGCCGCTGGAACCGGTGCAGGCGATCACGCGGGCCAAGGGTTGGTCGACGGTGCAGAGGAAGCCCAGTTGCGCCAGGCGTTGGGTCACGGCGTGAGGTTTTTCGACGTTGGGCAGTAACACACCTTGCCAGGGGGTGAAGCGCAAGGTGCCGTCGCCATATTCGCTGGCGAGCTGCGCCACGCCTGTGAGCATCGTCGAATCCAGGCGCCCCAAGGGTGCGATGGCCGCGACGTAGAATTGATTGCTTTGAGCCTGTGGATAACTCCCGAGGTGCAGCAAAGCGCCGCTGGGCGGGCGTTTGAAGCCATCGGCCGGCAGCAGCGGCAGGCTGAGGCGGCTCAACAACTTATCCACAGCCAGGTGGCGCATGCGGGTTTGCTCGGGGGTGGCGAGGTCAAGAAACGCCTCCAGCACTGCCACCACCAACCCATGACCCTGTGCCAACGGCACGGCGGCCAACGGTGCATCCAATCCTGGACAACCTGCCAGGCCGAACGCGAGGAGTGTCTCGCCATTGCGTACGAACGCCGACAGCCACAGATCATGATGATGCTCGAGCATCGCCAGGGCCTCACCGCCATCCAGTTGCACGGCGAACTTGGCCGACAGCTCATGGAAACGCGGACGGTTTTGCAGGGTGGCGAGGATCTGCTCGGCCAGCGGCCGGGTGTCGAACAGCATCTGCGGGTCGATACCGGCGCTGGGGCTGAGCATCAGGTTGCGCACGTCATCGCCAGCGGCGTTACTCGGGCCCAGATCGGCGGCCAGCAGCATGGCGATCAAGGCGTCTTGCTCGGCACCGATCCCACGTATCTGCAGGTTGGCGCGGTTGGTCGCCTCGATCACCCCGCCCGCATAGGCCTGGGCCGCGTCCGCCACGGCACGGGCCTGGGCGGCGCTGATCGAGCCACCGGCCAGTTTGATCCGGCAGATGCCGCCATCCAACGCCTGGACGATACGCAGCAACCCCGGACAAGCCGAGGGGCGCAAGGTATTCACAGCGGGCGTTGGGTTCACGGGGCTACCGGTTGACGGGTAAAGGCGCGGTATTATGCCTGCTTTGTCCGGCGGCATGAAAAGCCTGCCCGTCGGATGTCGCTCAAGGAATTGATATGTCGCCCTGGCTGACGGTTGTAGGCATCGGTGAAGACGGCTTCAAGGGGCTGGGCAGGAATGCCCGGCATGCCCTGTTGCGCGCTTCGCGGATTATAGGTGGCCAGCGCCAGTTGGACCTGTTGCCGGTGTGTATTCGCGGTGAGCGCCAGGTGTGGCCGAGCCCGTTCTCCCTGGAACCGGTACTGGCGCGGCGTGACGAGCCTGTGTGCGTGCTGGCCAGTGGTGACCCGATGTTTTATGGCGTGGGGGCCAGCCTGGCGCGACAGGTGGCGGCTGAAGAACTGCTGGTTTTACCGGCGCCGTCGTCGGTGTCGTTGGCGGCGGCGCGGCTGGGCTGGCCGTTGCAGGAGGTGGTGACGCTGTCCGTAGTGGCACGGCCAGTGGCGGCGATCAATGCGCATCTGGCCACAGGTGTGCGTTTATTGGTACTGAGTAATGACGGCGGCAGTCCCGCGTTGATTGCTGCGTTGTTGGCTGAATCCGGGTTTGGGCCCAGCCGATTGACAGTATTTGAACACCTGGGCAGCGCGAATGAGCGGCGCATCGACGGTTTGGCTGAGGATTGGCAGCACGCCTGTGTCGCCGATTTGAACCTGGTCGCCATCGACTGCCTGGCCTCCAGCGACACACCACGTCTGTCGCGCCTCGCTGGCTTGCCCGATTCCGCCTTCCAGCACGACGGCCAACTGACCAAACGCGATGTGCGCGCCATGACCCTCGCCCGCCTCGCCCCGATGCCCGGCGAACTGCTGTGGGACGTGGGTGCGGGCAGCGGCTCCATCGGTATCGAATGGATGCGCGCCCATCCGAGCTGCCGAGCATTGGCAATTGAAGCAGACGAAGGCCGCCAGAGCCTTATTGAACACAATCGCGACGCCCTCGGCGTGCCCGGTTTGCAGTTGATTCGTGGCAAAGCCCCGGAAGCGTTGCACGGCCTTACAGCTCCCGACGCCATCTTCATCGGCGGCGGCGTCACCCGCGACGGTGTGCTCGACACCTGTTGGCAACACCTGCGCCCCGGCGGTCGGTTGGTGGCCAATGCCGTCACCCTGCAAAGTGAAATGACCTTGATGAACTGGCGCGCGGCGCATGGCGGCGAACTGACGCGCATCCACGTCGCTCAGGCCCAGCCACTGGGTGAGTTCGATACGTGGCGGCAGGCGCTTCCAATCACCCTGCTGGAAGTGGTCAAGCCGCGATGAAACGCATCCTGCTGCTGGGCGGTGTGACCGAAGCGCTGGCTATCGCGCGCACCTTGGGGCCGGAGCATATCTACAGCCTGGCGGGTGTGGGGCGTGTGCCTACCGATCTTACCTGCCAAGTGCGTGTCGGCGGTTATGGCGGCGCCGAAGGGTTGGCGCAGTTTGTTCGCGACGAACAGATCAGCCTGATCCTCGATGCGACCCATCCGTATGCGGCGCAGATCAGCCAGAACGCCGCGCTGGCGGCGCAGTTGTGCGGTGTCCCCTGCTGGGCGTTGCGCCGACCGGCGTGGCAGCCGCAGGCCGGCGATGACTGGCGGGAGGTCAGTGACTGGGCTGAATTGATCGACGCCTTGAAACCCTTCAAGCGTCCGCTGTTCACCTTGGGTCGCGAGCCATTGCAGCATCTCGACGAAATCCCCGCCGAGCAGTTCTGGACGTTGCGCGCGCTGGATGTGTATCCGGGCAATGAGCGGTGTGAAGTGATCGGCGCGCGCGGGCCGTTTCTGATCGAAGACGAACGCTCGCTGTTTGAACGGCGGGGGATTGATGTGCTGATCAGCAAGAACAGTGGCAGCACCGCCACTGAGCCGAAGCTGGAAGTGGCGCGGGAACGGGGGGTGCCGGTGTTGGTGTTGAAGCGGCCGGTATTGGCGGCGGTGGATCGGGAGCTTTTGTCGCCCGCAGAAACAATCGATTCGTTGGCAGATTTCATTCGATAGATCAGGATCATCCGCCACCCTCTATCCAATCTATTTTGTTACCTCAAGGGACGGCGATGAACCCACAACACGAAGTGCTAAACTCCAGGAACAGTTCAAGCCAGGCCCAACGGTATTCAGGAGCTGACATGATAGAAGTTAAAGAAGCCGTACAAGTCGCCAAGGCGGTCGCAAACGACTTTCTCGGGCAAGAAACAGCACTACAAGACCTGATGCTTGAGGAAGTAGAGTTAGACCCAGACAATAAAACCTGGGCAATAACACTGGGCTTCAATGTCCCCAACCCTAATAACTATGAAAGGCTAGGCGCATCTTTAGCCGGACAAATGCATGCAAGAAAATACAAAACATTCATCATCGACTCGGAGACTGGCGAGTTCCGCTCCATGAAGATCCGCGAAGTATGATCGAAGCCTACATCAAGCAATACCGAAGAAAAGGAATCATCGTTGATACTAACTTGCTGCTTCTGGCACTGATAGGAGGAACGTCCAGCATCGTGGAGTTCAAGAGAACACGCGGCTACAGCGATGCAGACTATCAACTTTTGCTCAAAGTGATTGACCAGTTCGAAAAACTTGTTTCAACCCCTCACATTCTCGCTGAAGTCAGCAACCTGACAAATGGACTTCATGGAAACAAGCTGCGCGATTTTTATGCAACGTTAAAAAACTCACTATCAACAATAATCGAAGTCCATCATCCAGCCTTGGATATAAGTCGCGATTATGAGCTGTCACCCTACGGCCTTACCGACGTTGGCATTGTTGCCGCAGCAAAAGATAACTATCTGGTTTTGACTGACGATCTCAGAGTCGCTGGGTTTGCTCATCAGCACTGCGTAGATGTCGTCAACTTCAATCATATACGGGAAGCCAGCTGGGAGGTCTAAGACCTGCCACACGATCATTCCCACACATATGCGCAGGAACGATCGCTCATCGAACTTGTTAACTACTCGCGGCGGTTGCCTGCCCTGCGCCTTCGTGCACCCTGTCAGCGAGCAATTGTGCCAGCTCGATCAACTGCGCAACGCCCAGTAATTCCTCGCGTGGTGCGCCTTCCAGGTTAAAGGCAAGGTCGCAACTCAGCGCGTTGGCCGAAGCAAGTGTTTCACTGAGGTTGACCAGCAGGTCTTCGGTGCTGATGCCATCGGCCACGGTGAAGAGCCGAACGGGGGGATTTGGGGTGGGTTTGATCATTGTGAAGCTCCTTAGAAAGGTGGAGCTGCCACTGATTCGCCGCGACGCGATAGGGTGGCAGCTGTACGCAGGTTCGCGGACCGGTCTAAGGCATCCCGGCATACCCGAAGGTATCCCGCGCACAGCCACCATTTAGCCGCACAGTAGACGATAAAAAAGCATCAACTGAAAGCAGGCGATAGCGCTTTTGCTCTTAGAAAACCCGGGCCGCGACGCCCGTCCGCCGCGTTGGCAGCGGTGCACGGAGACTAGAGATCAAGCGTCCTAGGGACAACCTCAAAGGCTTGTCGGAAATTTCTTTTTAGACGAATAGCCAACCGGACATCCATCTATCAGGCTTGACCGTCGAAAGGCGAATGCCCCTACAAATACTTCCGAACAAGCTGGCTGGCTCAGCCAAAAGCCCCCGCCCTAACCTCCCCCCTCGCGGTTTCGCGTCAGCCATCCGCGAGGGGGACGCCTGCTTTTTGCAGCGCGTCGAAACTTGCCAACATGTATCCCAAGGAATACGATCCGAGGTGATTCACTTCAAGAGATCTGATGAGTTTCAGGAATGGCTTTATTCGCTACGCAGTAAACCCGTCCATGGACGTGTGCTTACAAGATTGGACAACGCAAGAATGGGCAATTTTGGAGACTGCGAAAACGTCGGAAATGGCGTATCCGAAATGCGCATCCACTATGGTCCTGGATACCGGGTGTACTTCAAGCGTATAGGTGAGGTGGTTTATCTACTGTTGATAGGTGGCGATAAATCAACGCAAAAACGCGACATCGAGCGAGCTAAAGAAATTGCCGAAGAATTTGAGAAAAAGGAGTGACCCATGACTCAATTTAAAGATTTCGACATAGCCGAGCATCTGACGACTCCTGAGGACATGGCGGAGTATCTCGAAGCTTCTTTCGAAGAGGATTCTGGTGACGGATTGCTGATTCGTTCAGCGCTCAACAACATCGCCCGCGCCCAAGGCATGACCCAAATTGCTCGCGACGCCGGCCTCGGAAGAGAAAGTCTATACAAAGCCCTCTCCAGCACTGGCAATCCCGAGTTCGCGACTATCATGAAAGTCATGAAGGCGTTGGGCCTCAAGCTTCACGCTACAGCGATCTGATAGCACTGCGACACCAAACCACACCACCACTTTTTACTTATCCCCCCCGATCAGGCTAAATACCCGCCTGATCGTTTAACCCTACGGATTGTCCGCCATGGCCCGTCAACGCGTTGCAATTGCCTGGATCGCCTGCCTTGCAGTGCTGTTCAACGCCTTTGCCATGCCAATGGCCAGCGCGATACAGCAGTCCAAGGACCCCGTGCAGCAATTACTGTGGGGCAGTTTCTGTTCGTCCAATGGCGCCAGCCTGAAGACCATTGCCCTGGGCAAGCTGGAGATTCCGGCGCCGCAGCCGGACGATCATTCCACCATGCAGCATTGCTGGTGTTGCTCGGGCTCGGCGCCGTTGGTGGCGTTGCCGGGGCATGTGCCGCAGTTGTATCTCACGCGATTCGAGACGGTACAGCGTCAACCACACACACCATTGCAAACCCCAACCCCGCGCCAGCAATGGCCGAGCCTTAACCCCCGCGCCTCTCCGACGGCCTGATCTTCTTCGCAAGTGAACTGCGTTTAGAACCGTTCTGGAGAACTGCCATGCTTAAATCTTCCCTGCTTCTGGCTGCGTTGCTGCTGCCGGTGTTCAGTGCTGCCAATGCCGAAGACTACAAGGCCGGCGACCTGCTGGTCAGCGATCCCTGGTCCCAGGAATTGCCGCCCAACGCGCCCACCGTCGCCGCGTATTTCGTGATTCATAACACCGGTGCGACACCGGATCGCCTGCTCAGTGTCGACACGCCAGTGGCCGATAAGGCCGAGCTGCATGAGCATGTGATGCAGGGCGACTTGATGAAGATGCAGCAAGTCCCCAGCGTTGCCGTACCGGCCAAGGGTGACTTGACCTTCGCGCCCATGGCGTATCACGTCATGTTGCTGGGCCTCAAGGACCGCAGCCTGCTGGCCGATGGCAAGCAATTCCCGCTGACCCTGACCTTTGAAAAAGCCGGCAAGGTCGAGGTGGAAGTCTCGGTACAGAAAGTACCGCCGATGGTCGGCCACGAGCACAAGCACCCTCAATAGACTGACTCCAGATGGGCGCCCCTCGCGCCAGGCTATCCCCACACCGCCGCGTGAAGCGCGGCAGTTGGATCAGCCTGTTCGCCATGCTGATGATCTTTATCGGTCCGCTGATTTCCCAAGCGATGCCGATGGATCATCACGCCGGTATGTCGATGAACATGTCCATGGACATGCCCGGCGACCACGGCGACGCCCATCACAAGAAAGCCCCTGACGAACACCACGCGCTCTGGTCCAAGTGCGGCTATTGCGACTTGCTCTACAGTTGCCCGGCCCTGCCCGGCAGCGTGTCATTCGTGGCCATCGGCAGCCCGCCGCCGGCCAATGCCCTTACCCCCGCACCGCGCCTGGGCCATGCCCGGCAGAGCGTCTTCCCCGGCGCCCGCAGCCGCGCCCCGCCCATCGCCTCGTAAGCCCCTGCCACCGTTACTTCACCTCGGCCGACTTTAGACAGACAGCCGCAGGCTGCTGGCCGTGTTGTTTACGATTGATTGATGGAATTTGTCATGTCCAGGTTTACTGCTGACTCCCGTTTGGGAAGCACCTCTGTGCTCGCTGCCCTATGCGGCGCCCTGCTCGTTCCCTACGCCCAGGCCGATGAACACGCCGAGCATGAGCTGACGCCCACGGTGATCACCGCCATTGCGCCCAGCTCGCCGCTGACCGTGGTCACCAACCCCAAGGACCCTCGCCAACCGGTGCCCGCCAGCGACGGCGGCGACTACCTCAAGACCATCCCCGGCTTCGCCCTGGTACGCAACGGCGGCACCAATGGCGACCCGGTACTGCGCGGCATGTTCGGTTCGCGCCTGAACATCCTCACCAACGGCAGCATGATGCTCGGCGCCTGCCCCGGCAGGATGGATGCGCCGACCTCGTACATTTCGCCGGAAACCTACGACAAGCTCACCGTGATCAAGGGCCCGCAAACCGTATTCTGGGGCCCCGGTGCTTCAGCCGGCACCATCCTGTTCGAGCGCGAACCGGAACACTTCGGTGAACTCGGCACGCGGCTCAACGCGAGTGTGCTGGCAGGCTCCAACGGGCGCTTCGACAAGGTCATCGATGCCGCCGCCGGTGGGCCGCTGGGCTATGTGCGGGTGATCGGCAACCAGGCCCATGCCGATGACTACAAGGACGGCAACAACGACACCGTCGCCTCGCGCTACGACAAATGGAATGGCGATGTCGCCGTCGGCTTCACCCCGGATGCCGACACCCTGCTGGAGCTCACCGCCGGCCGTGGCGACGGCGAAGCGCGTTACGCCGGGCGCGGCATGGACGGTTCGCAGTTCCTGCGCGAAAGCCTGGGCCTGCGCTTCGAGAAATCGAATATCGGCGAAGTGCTGGATAAGGTCGAAGCCCAGGTCTACTACAACTATGCCGACCACGTGATGGACAACTACAGCCTGCGCACGCCCTCGGGCACCGGGATGATGGCCGGGCCCATGGCCTCCAACGTCGACCGCCGCACCCTCGGCGCGCGCATCAAGGCCACCTGGCGCTGGGCCGATGTGCAACTGATCAGCGGCCTGGATGCGCAGACCAACGAACACCGCCAACGCAGCAGCATGGGCATCGACACCTACAAGGATTTGCCCAAGGTCAAGGACGCCAACTTCCACAACTACGGCGTATTCGGCGAACTCACCTGGTACGCCGCCGAGCGTGACCGCCTGATCACCGGTGCGCGCCTGGACCGCGCCTCGGCCAAGGACTTCCGGCAAACCACCGGCTCCGGGATGAGTGCACGCGCCAACCCGACCGCCGACGACACCCGCGCCGACACCCTGCCCTCGGGCTTTATGCGTTACGAGCACGACCTGGCCGACAGCCCGACCACGCTCTATGCCGGCCTGGGCCACTCGGAACGCTTCCCGGATTACTGGGAGCTGTTCTCGCCCAACACCGGCGCGGTTGGTTCGGTCAACGCCTTCGATGGCGTGAAACCGGAGAAAACCACCCAACTCGACTTCGGCGCGCAATACAAAGCCGACGACCTCGAAGCCTGGGCGTCGGGCTACGTCGGCCAGGTGCGTGATTTCATCCTGTTCGATTACCGGGCGGGGATGATGGGCACCACCTCCCAGGCGCGCAATGTGGACGCACGCATCATGGGCGGTGAAGTGGGCGCGGCCTACAAGCTAACCCCCAATTGGAAAGCCGACGCCACCCTCGCCTACGCCTGGGGCAAGAACAGCAGCGACGGCAAGGCCCTGCCGCAAATGCCGCCGTTGGACGCACGCTTCGGCCTGACCTACAGCGAAGACGACTGGAGTGCCGGCGCGTTGTGGCGGGTAGTGGCGGCGCAGAACCGCATCGACCAGAACAAGGGCAATGTGGTCGGCAAGGACTACGACAAGAGCGGCGGCTTTGGCGTGTTCTCGGTCAATGGCGCGTATCGCATCAACAAGAATTTCAAGGTCAGCACCGGCGTCGACAACCTGTTCGGCAAGGCCTACGCCGAACACCTGAACCTGGCCGGCAACGCCGGATTCGGCTACCCGGCCAACGATCCGCAGGCCATCAAGGAGCCGGGGCGGACCCTTTGGACCAAGGTCGACATGAGCTTCTAAACGCATCGGGGGCTTGCCCCCGATAGCGGCCTGATCAACGACAAAAAATTCAAGCTTTGCGGAGCATCCCCGATGACCACTCAAAAAGTTTCCTTCTACAACCTGGCCTGGCGCTGGCACTTCTACGCCGGCCTCTTCGTCGCCCCCTTCATGGTGCTGCTGGCCCTGACCGGCATCATCTACCTGTTCAAACCCCAGCTCGATCCGCTGATGTACGGCGACCTGCTCAAGGTGCAAAGCGCCGAGCACGCCTTGAGCGCCGACGAGCAATTGCAACGCGCCCAGGCGGCCTTTCCCCAGGGCAAGATCAGCAAATACCTGCCACCCGCCGACGCCACCAGCAGCGCGCAGTTCGTGATGCACGACGGCGGGCGCGAAGTGACGGTGTTCGTCGACCCCTATCGCGGCACCGTACTCGGTGAGCAGGATGCGAAAAACAACCTGCAAGCCATCGCCCGCGCCCTGCACGGCGAGCTGATGATCGGCACCGTCGGCGACCGCCTGGTAGAGCTCGCCGCCGGTTGGGGCGTGATGCTGGTGGTGTCCGGCCTGTACCTGTGGTGGCCGCGCGGCAAAACGTCGGCCGGCGTGTTGTGGCCGCGCTTCACAACCCGTGGCCGCGTGTTCTGGCGTGACCTGCATGCCGTCGCCGGCTTCTGGGGCGCGGCGTTTCTGCTGGTGATGCTGCTCAGCGGCATGACCTGGACCGGCTTCTGGGGCAAGCAATACGCCGACCTCTGGAACACTTTCCCGGCGGCGATGTGGAACAACGTGCCGCAGTCCGATCAGCAGGCGCGGGTGCTCAATACCGCAACGCAACAGACCGTGCCCTGGGCCATGGAAAACACGCCGATGCCGATGTCCGGCGACCATGCCGAACACATGAACCACGGCGCCATGCACGCTGCTCCCGCCGCGCCCACGGTGCGCCTGCAACAGGTGGTGGACCTGGCCACGGCACGCAAGGTCGAGCCCGGCTACAGCATCACTTTCCCCACCACCGCCGAAGGCGTGTTCACCGTCGCGGTGTTCGCCGACGACCCGCGCAACGACGCCACCCTGCACGTGGACCAATACACCGGAAAGGTCCTTGCCGATGTGCGCTGGGCGCACTACAACACCGTGGCACGGGCCACCGAGACCGGCGTGATGCTGCACGAAGGCAAGATGTTCGGCTGGGTGAACCAGCTGATCGTGCTGCTGATCTGCCTGATGATCCTGCTCAGCGCGGTGAGTGGCGTGGTGATCTGGTGGAAGCGTCGGCCCCAGGGCGGCCTGGGTGTTCCGCCGTTGCGTCATGACCTGCCGAAGTGGAAAACCGCGATGGTGATCATGCTCGCGCTGGCGCTCCTGTTCCCGCTGGTGGGCGCCTCATTGATCGCGGTCTGGGCGCTGGATCGCCTGGTGTTGTCACGGTTGTTCAGCCAACGTGAATCCACCTCAGGTTCGCTATGAAGTAGGCGAGATGCCCTACATAGAGGCGTTAGGTAGTCTTACGCGGGCTTTCGCCAAAGACGCAGGAAGTGTTAACTTATAACACTTGCTGCATACCTCAGCTCGCCGCGCCCAGCGGCGAGCACCGCCTCGAAGAAGCGATTTTCCGCCCAATGAACAAGTACCTAGTGTCCGGCCTGTGCCTGCTCGCCCTGCATGACAGCGCCCAGGCCCTGACCCTGCCCGCCAGCCCGGTGACCGCAGCGGCCGTGGATGACCAACACGTCGACCTGAACACGCCGACCACCGCAGGCTCGCGCCTGAATCTCAGCGCGCTGCAAACCCCGGGCAGTGTCGAAAGCCAGACCGGTACGCAGATCCGCGAGCGTGGCGACGCCAGCGTGCAGGACGCCATTTCCCGTGCCACCGGCATCAGCCGCACCGGCACACCGGGCGATGGCGGCACCTCGCTGTCGGCCCGTGGTTTTACCGGCCAGGGCTCGGTGATGCAACTGTACGACGGCACCCGCATGTACATGGGCATGGGCACCTCGACCTTCCCGGTGGACACCTGGGCGGTGGAACGCGTAGACGTTTTGCGCGGCCCGGCCTCGGTGCTGTACGGCGAAGGCGCCACCGGTGCGGTGATCAATACCGTGCCGAAAAAACCCTTCGAAGGCGAGATCGAAAACCACCTCCGCCTCGGCTACGGCGCCTACGATCGCCAGCAACAAGCTCTGGACAGCGGCGGCTCGCTGACCGACACCCTGAGCTATCGCCTGAACCTCAACCGCCTGCGCAGCCACGGCTTTATCGACCATGGCGACTCCAGCAGCGACTTCGTCAGCGGCGCCCTGCGCTGGCAGGCGGCGGACAACCTGAGCTTCACCCTGGCCAGCGACTATGGCGACCAGCGCCCGCAGAACTACTTCGGCACGCCGCTGATCAATGGCCAGTTGCACAAGGGCCTGCGCCACAAGAACTACAACGTCAGCAACGACACCCAGCACTACAACGACCAGTGGACGCGCCTGACCAGCGAGTGGCAGATCAATGACAACGTCAGTGCCACCAATGAACTGTTCTACCTGAAGAACCAGCGCCGCTGGCAGAACGCCGAGAACTACAACGTCACCAACGGGCAACTGACCCGCAGCGGCAACTTCGGCATCAAGCACAACCAGGAACAGGTCGGCGATCGCCAGACCGTCACCTTCAAGCACAGCCTGTTCGGCCTCGACAGCCAGACCGTGACGGGCGTGGAATACAACCGCATCCGTTTCCGCCTGGCCAGCAACTCACCGTTCAACGACGTGCTGCCCGGCGGCCAGCCGGTGGATATCAACGACCCGGCGCCCGCTCGGTTCGACAGCCAGAACCCGTTCAAACCGCTGTTCGCCACCACCACCAAAACCGTTGCCGGTTTCGCCGAAAACCGCCTGCAACTCACCGACCAACTGGCGCTGGTCACCGGCATCCGCCGCGACTACGCCCACGTCGAGCGCGATGATTTACGTGACGCCAGCCAAAGCGACAAGAGCCTCACCGGCAATAACTGGAAGGCTGGCCTGGTCTACGCAATCACCCCGGACACCTCGGTCTACGGCCAGTACGCCACCAGCACCGACGGGGTCGGCGGCCTGATTTCCCTGAGCCCTGGCCAGCAGCAGTTCGACCTCTCCACCGCCAGGCAAACCGAGATCGGCCTCAAGCAGGCCTTCTGGGATCAACGCGGCGAATGGACAGTGGCGGCCTACCATATCGTCAAGAAGAAACTGCTCACCGACGTCCCTGGCAACCCGGACCTCAAGCAGCAAGTCGGCCAGCAATCCTCCAGCGGCCTGGAAGCCAGCCTCGACCTGCAACTGCCGCACGCCTGGGCGCTGCAAGCCAACGCAGCCATCGTGCGGGCGCAGTACGACGACTTCAAACAGGCTGTCGACGGCGTACAAGTGTCCCGCGACGGCAACCGCCCGGTGGACGTGCCACGCCGCACCGCCAACCTGTGGCTGAGCAAGGCCCTGAGCGACGACATCCGCGCCGGTGCCGGAGTGCGCTATGTCGATGCACGGTATGCCGACATGGCCAACCAGAACGAGCTGCCGAGCTACACCGTGGTCGATGCCACGCTGTCGTGGAAGGCGATGCGCAACACCACCCTGGGCCTGCAACTGAACAACCTGTTCGACCGCACCTACGCGGTCAGCCAGTACAACGACGGCCAGCAATGGATCCTCGGTGAACCGCGCTCGTTCTTCGTCACGGCGGACTACACCTTCTAACTGACCCAAACACCGTTAGAACCCTGCAGGCCTTGAGAGACTTGATGACTTCACTCACCCTCACCCGCATCAACTGGGCCCCGGCGAACCACAGCCAACACCCGTTCCAACTGCGTGACGCCGGCCTTCACGTCGCTGCGGGGGAGTTCGTCGGGCTGATCGGCCCCAACGGCAGCGGCAAGACCAGCCTGTTGCGCTGCGCCTATCGGTTCACCCAGCCGGAACGCGGCGACGTATTGCTCGCCCATCGGAACCTGTGGAAGCAAGGCGCCAAGTGGTGTGCGCAACGTATCGCCGTGGTGTTGCAGGAGTTCCCGGATGCCTTTGGCCTGCGAGTCGATGAAGTGGTCGCCATGGGCCGCACGCCCCACAAGGGCCTGTTCGACAGCGACACCCTGGAGGATCGGCAGCTGGTGCAACAGGCGCTGGTATCGGTGGGCATGCAGGGCTTTGAAGCGCATGCCTTCGCCACCCTCTCGGGCGGTGAAAAACAGCGCGTCATCCTCGCCCGCGCCCTGGCCCAGCAACCGCAATTGCTGATCCTCGACGAGCCGACCAACCACCTCGATCCACGCTACCAGCTTGAGCTGTTGAGGCTGGTCAAGCGCCTGGGTATCGGCACCCTGGCCAGCATCCACGAACTCAACCTGGCCGCCGCTTTTTGTGATCGGCTCTACGTGATCGACCACGGGCGCATCGTCGCCAGCGGCACGCCTCACCAGGTGCTGACCACTGAACTGCTGCGCGATGTGTTCGGCGTCGAGGCGCTGATCGACACTCATCCCCTGGCCGACTATCCCCGCATCACCTGGATAACCCAACCATGATCCTGCGCGCCTTCGCCCTTGTGGCCCTGCTGTTCGGTGCTTCACCAGCCTTCGCTGAAGCCACCCATTACCCGGTCACCGTCAAAAGCTGCAACCGCGACGTGACCTTCCAGGAGGCGCCGAAGCATGCGGTGAGCCATGACATCAATATGACCCAGATGATGCTCGCCCTGGGCCTCAAACCGCGGATGGCCGGCTATAGCGGCATCACCGGCTGGAAGTCGGTCACCCCGGACATGGCCCGGACCCTCGATGGCCTGCCGGAGCTGGCGAGCAAGTACCCGTCGGTGGAAACCCTGCTCAATGCCAATGTGGATTTCTTCTTTGCCGGCTGGGACTACGGCATGCGCGTGGGCGGCGACCTGACGCCGAACACCCTGCAGCCGCTGGGGATCAACGTCTACGAGCTGACCGAGTCGTGCGCCTTCGTGATGAAGCGCCCGGCCGCGACCCTGGACGACACCTATAACGACCTGCGCAACCTGGGCAGGATCTTCGACGTGCAGGACCGCGCCAATGCCTTGATCGCACAGATGCAGGCACAGGTCGCCGAGGTGCAGACAGACCTGCCCGCCGACAAGCCGCGCGTGTTCCTCTACGACAGCGGTGAAGACCGCGCCATGACCTCCGGCCGCCTCGGTATGCCCCAGGCGCTGATCGACGCAGCCGGCGGGCGCAACATCCTCGATGACGTCGACGCCAGTTGGACCCGCGTCAACTGGGAGACCGTGGTCGAGCGCAATCCACAGGTGATCGTGATCGTCGACTACAGCGAAGTCACCGCCGATCAAAAACAGCAGTTCCTGCTCAACAACCCGGCGCTGCAAGGGGTGGACGCGATCAGGAACCAGCGCTTTATCGTGATCCCGTATGTACAAGCCACGCCGGGCATCGATAACGTGCTGGCGGTGGAAACCCTGGCCAAGGGGTTCCACGGCGAATGATCACCCGTCGTTACCCCCTGCTGCTTGCCGCCCTGGGCGCATTGCTGCTGGTGTCCTGCGTGATATCCCTGGGCTTCGGCCCGGCGCGGGTACCAGCGGACGTGGTGTGGCGCATCCTGCTGTACAAGGTCTTCGGCATCGGCGAAGTGAGTTGGTCGGCCGGGCAGGTACCTATCGTCTGGCTGATCCGCGTGCCGCGCATGCTGCTGGGGGCATTGGTGGGGGCCGGGCTGGCGTTGATCGGTGCGGTGTTGCAGGCGGTCACGCGTAATCCGCTGGCCGATCCGCACCTGCTGGGTGTCACTTCCGGCGCGACCCTGGGCGCGGTGATCGTGGTGCTGCATGTAGGTGAAATCATCGGCTTGCTGACCTTGCCCATCGCCGCCTTTATCGGCGCCCTGTCGAGCATGATCGTGGTGCTCGCGGTAGCCAGTCGCAATGGCCGGCTGGAGAGTGATCGCCTGTTGCTGTGCGGCGTGGCAGTGTCGTTCGTGATGATGGCGGCGGCCAATCTGCTGCTGTTCATGGGCGACCATCGCGCCGCCTCGGCGGTGATGTTCTGGATGCTCGGCGGCCTCGGCCTGGCACGCTGGGAACTGCTGGCGATTCCGGGCGCCAGCGTAGTGCTCGGGCTGCTGGTGCTGGTGGGCATGGCCCGCCCGTTGAACGCGCTGATGGCCGGCGAACAGACCGCCGTGACCCTTGGCCTGAACGCCCGCAATGTACGGCTGAAGGTGTTCCTGGTCGCCTCGTTGATGACCGGCGTGCTGGTGTCCATCAGCGGCTCCATCGGCTTTGTCGGGCTGATGGTGCCGCACATCGCCCGGCGCCTGGTGGGCGCCGAGCATCGTCGGTTGCTGCCAGTGTGTGCATTGCTGGGCAGCCTGTTCCTGGTCTGGGTCGATGTGGCGGCGCGCACCTTGATCGCCCCCGAAGACCTGCCGATCGGCGTGGCCACGGCGGCGATCGGCGGCCTGTTCTTCATCGGCCTGATGCGCAAGCGCTGACGCTTACAGCTCGTCGCGGTCGCGCAGGCTCAGCGGTTCGTCGACCTCGGGCACGGCGATTTCCAGGCCATTGGAGCGCTCCACTTGCTGTTCGGACAGTAGCCCCTCGTTCATCCAGAAGCCGTCCTTGTCCAGCACAAACAGCTTCCCGGTCCTGGCCACGCCCTTCAGGAACACGGTGGGATACACGTCGGGGCCGCCCACCAGGACCAGGCTTTCCTGCGCCGAATAACTGGGCAGGTACTTCAACAGCGCACCGGCCTGGCTCGACAGATAAAGACCCGGCGACGGCCGCGACAGCCCGCGCAACACCCTGATGAAATAACTCAGGAAGGTCGGCGCCACGAAATGACGCGTCAGGGCGATATCTTTCGGCGCCCGGCTGTCGGTGGCCGGCATGCTGTTGTAGAGCAGATGGACACCCGCAACCGCATATGGCTGCGGAAAATCCGGCAGGGGCGCTGGCGGCACCACCGGTTGTACAGGGCCCAGCGGCCCGCTGTAGAACAGGCGCAGAATCAGCGATTGGTCGGCCCCGGCCGCTACCGGCAAGGTAGCCAGGAACGACGTGCCCGCTGCGTTGGCGAGTATCGCCGAAAGATACTGCTTGCCCCGATATGGCGAAAGCTGGCGCCGGAGATAGCGCGCGGCATCATCCCCAGCGGAAAAAACCGGACCGCAGGCCGCACGCCAAGGCGGCACAAACACCTCATCGACACCGGGCTGCCAGAACGTATCGACACGATTGCGCGTGGTCCAGACCTCGCCTCGGACCAGCGTATCCAGGACCCCTTTGTCGAGCAGGCGATGGACGTAACTGAGCAGGGTCATCCGGCCCGCGCGCAACTGCTGCCGTGTTTCAAGCAGCGAGCCCCACGAATCCAGCTGCGCATCCGTGCCCAGGTATTGATACCTGAGCAGGGCACCGTCCGCGCATGACAGGTAAAACGTGAGTTGCTTGCCCCTGATGCCGTGAATCGAGAAGCGGATGCCGATGTCCATGTCCGTGGGCGAAAAAAATGCCTGGTGCAACGGATCCGTGGCCGGCGTGACGCTGTCGCTGCTGGCGCACAGGTAGAAGCCTTCCAGCCCATAACCCTGGGGGAAAAGACCGTCGGGAAAGACTTGCGCAAAGTCACGATAGCTCTGGCGCACCAGCGGCATGCTGACCATGTAGTGCCCGTTTTTCTGCGATTTGAACACGTAGCCGAACTGCAGGTGTTCGCCATGCCGACGATGCTGATGGGCATACCGCACCGCGTCCTGCTCCTGGGTGAACAGCGGACTGAACGCCGGGTCTGCCAGTGCGTTCCGGATCGCCAATGGCGCGGGACGGTCGCTATTGACGATGAAGGCGCCAGTGATCCGGCGTGGCGTGCCCCACGTCGGGCTGCCCTCTACCACTCGCAAGATACCCGCATTGGCCAGGCGCGTGACAAATTCGCCAGGCGCCAGCACGGCATTGCGAATCTGACGCTCGAGCAGGTTTTCCAGGCGATCGAGTCGTGTCTCGTCGAGGGGCAAAAGCTGTTTTCTCAGCGCTTCTTCCAGCGCGTAGTGGCTGCGTGTGTAGCTCACCACACAGCCATCGGAACCCAGCAGGTACTCGCGGTTCAGGCGGGCGTCCTGGCCTGCGAGGGCCGATGAAATCACGCGGGTGGACAGCATGTTGCGATAGAGGCCGGCCTGCGCCAGTTCAAGTACGAAGGGCAACTCCCGCGCCGGGCTGGAACGGTAACGTGCAACCACCGTATGGGCCGCCGGGAAGCCACCGGTACTGACCACCTCATCCGGGAAAATCCACTTGGGGTCGAAGTCTTCCTGGGGCACCTTGAGCGGCTCGGTGGCGACAAACAGGCCATCGGGACGCTGCAGAATCAACCCGCCCAGCAGACCATTGCCCTGCAGCAGCGAACGGGCGTGCCGGGCCGCATCGTCCTGGGAATGAAAGGCCGGGCCCAGGCGACGGCGGATGAAGTTGGCGTAGGGTCGCCAGGCCACGCCACCCTGGCCCACCGCTCCCCGGCGGTCCCAGCACTGGCTGGTGTAGAGCACCCGCAGGTCCGCAGGCCGGGCGACCTGTGACACATAGCGCTGGACGTCCAGCGTCCCGTTGTGCAGGTTCATCCCGGCGATGATCACGCCCGTGCCGTCGGTGGCCTCCTTGAGCAGGGAGGATGCCGGAGGTTGGTAGCGCAACAAGGCGCCATCGTGTGTCGACACATACACCGGCAGTATCGCAGTGGCTGCCGGACGCGGCAGATGCCGGGCATCCTGTTCGGCGCGCAGCAGCACCTCGGGGGTGATGAAGAACCGCGCCAGCCAGGCCTCGGGGGTGGGCAATCCCGCCGGCACCCATTGCTGCGAAAACAGCAGGCCGGCCAGCTCGAACCCCTTGGCGAATTCGCCACCGGCCAGATAACCGACGCCCCTGGAGGAGTCACTCAACCAACGCCCGCCGGAGGTGATCGCCAGCAGTTCACTGACCACAAACTCATCGCGCTGCGGATGCTTAAGGATGTACGCCGTACAGCGTTGTGCATCCAGGTTCCTGCCGTACCAGCGCACATGGGCATTGAGTGCCGCGGCATCGAGACTGTCGAAGATCGCGCCGAACGCCGGTGCCTGCAGATCGACTTCGGCGTAGTTGAAGTTGGGCGTCCAGTCGCTGTAGACCCTGCCACGCGGCCCCCACAGCGCGCTGCGCACCAGCACGCTCAGGGTGCCGGCATCGGCCAGCCGGGCGACGATGTCCACCGGTTTGAGCTGGCCGCTCTCCAGCCGTTCGAAATAGCCATGCTGGCCGGGCTCGCGCTGGGTATTGCTCAGTACCAGCAGCTCATTGGCAGAACCACTGGGGCGATAGCTGATCAGGTTATTCGGCGAACCGCTCAGATAGGCCGGCAGCCGCGATTCGATCACCGAACGGATCTCCACATCGGAGAACAGCGTGGCGTTGACTTCCAGGTCGGCCAGCGTCCAGCCAAGACGACGTTGGCGTTCCAGGTCAGCCACGGATAACGCGGTATGCGAACTGTAGCGCGCATAGAGCTGATGGTCCGCAGGCGGCACCAGATAAGCGCTGCCGTTGGCAGGGCGCAGCAGGTCGGAGGCAAAGCCGTCGCCGGAAATGGCCACCGGCTCAGTGAACACAAATCGCCCATCGTCCCGCTTGAGGACATACCCGGCATAGGCATTGCTGCGGCGAACGCCGATGCGTTCATGGGCATGCCGCGCAGCGTCGTCCGCGGTCAGGAACATCCCGCTCAAGGGCCGCTCGCCGGAGCCAAGCGGCAAGTGCTCGCTGTCATACAACGGCCCGAGGGTGTTCCACAGGCCACCTTGCTGGACCACCGACAACTCCCCCGCGCGCATCACGCGGCGCACGAAATCCCGCGGCGACAATGTGCCGTCGAGCAAGGCCGCTTCATTGCCGTTGTCGGTCACGGTTTGTCCGTCGACGACAAACAGCTCGTTGGCAGACGAGGCACTCGGCACCTGCCAGTGCAGCAAAGCGTTATCAGCGGTGCGCAGATACAGCTTGAGACCGAGCGCGGCGATCTGCATACCGGCGCTGGCGATCGACTGTCTCATGGCATCCACCAGCACCGCCGGCGTAGCGAAACGCTTATAGAGCCATGCGTCCATGGGTGGCAGCCTCTGCGGCGCCTGTGCTGATTGGGCGTGATAGAGACCCACCAGGCGATAATTCGGCACCAGCCTTGGCTCACCGCGGTCCCCCACGGGAAACAGACTGTCCAGGGTCGTCCCCAACGGCGCCGGCAGCGTAGCGATGTAATTCGAGGTGGTACGGTGTTTCAGCACCACGCCCACCGCCGCCTGCCCCAGCAAGTCGACGCTGCTCAGGGCGACCAGCACCGCACTGTGCCCCATCGACAGCAGCGGGGTAAAAAACGGCAGGTCCTGCACCGAGGTAACAGGGCTGCCCAGGGTCCAGCCGTGCAGCACACGCCCCCGCACCCCACCCCAGACCTTGCTGCCCACCACGACCCGCAAGTCCCCGGCCTGCGCCAGGTTCCACACCGCCCCCTCGAACCCGGTGAGAGGCTGCGCCGGCTCGATCCCCGTCAACTGCCGCAACAGGGATTGTTCGGCCTGGGAACCGCTGCTCGTGTACTTGAGCAATGTGCCGTCAGGACCGGACAGATAATGCACCGGGGTGAAATCACGGTGGGACAGGGCAAACACCTGATCGGCATTCGAAAAGAAGCTGCCGGTCAGCGCGACCTGGTCCGGGTTGAAGCCCGGGTTGTAGCGCTCCACCTCGCCAGGCTCGGCCGGGTAGGAACGGTAGAAGCCCTGGCATTCATAAGAGGGCGGAGCAATGAACTGGGCGCGATCATCCGTGGCCAGGAGGGTGAGGAAGTCGAACCGCGCGCCGGTGCTGACTTGCGGCTCGGTGGCAAAGAAATGCCCGCCAGGCTTTTTCAGGATGACCCCACCGAACTCACGCTCGCGTCGCGTCCCGATACGCCGGTGAGCCCAGAGCGCCGCATCATCCGCGGACACAAACGCCGGGCTCAAGGCCGGCAGAGTGGCCACGGCGGTCGCGCCGCTTGGCAGGGACGGCGCAGCGGCAAACGCTCGCCAGTGCCGGTCAATCACGCCAGGCGGCCCCCATAGCGCATTGCCCAGGACCACCCGCAGGCGACTGACCCCAGCCAACTTGCGCACGCCTTCGGCAGGCGTATAGGTACCGTCCGCCAGGTCTCTGGCAATCAGGCTGCCGCCCGGCGCCGGCGCGAACAATCGCGTGAATGCGGCCTGGTCCGCCCCTTCCGGCTCCAGCACAAGCAGGCAGTCTGCCGCGCCAGAGAGGTAGCCCGGCACGCGCAGTTGATGAATCCTGTGGGCCTCGACATCAGTAAAGCCCTGGAAGTAGACGCTGGCATCGTCGCGGGTCCACTTCGTCTTGAAGTCGGCATCGAGGTTCCCCCATGACAACGCCATGTGCGAGCCGAACCAGGCGTGCAGTTGATAACCACCGGGCAACGCCAACTGTTTGCTGTAAGCGTCCCACGGATAGAACCCCTGGAACCCATAAGGGTTGGTGCCCGCCTGCAGCAATTGCGTCAGTACAAAGTGCTGGTCGGGGTGCTTCAGAATCAGCGCCACATAGGCGCGGTCACGGCGCTCGCCCACCTGCGCATGGGCAAACTGTGCGGCCTTGTCGGCCGACGAAAACGCCTGGCCGAGGCTGGCCTGCTTGAACGGGAAGCGTGCATAGGGCGTCCAGTTGTTCTCGACCACGCCTTCCACGTCCCACAGCGGGCTGGTCTGTTCGACGCTCAACTCACCGGCTTCGGCCACCTGCTTCACAAACTGGCGCGGGGTCAGGGTTCCCGCCGCGAGGGCCAGGTGAAGGCCGGGCTCATCGGTGGTGAACAATCGCGTTTCCGCCGGTGAGCCGCTGAACCGGTAGCGCAGCAAGGCATTGTCCTTGGTGCGCAGGTACAGCGAGATGCCCAGCACGGAGGGCGCCGTATGCATGTAGCGGCGGGCCGTGGCGATGTAGGCCGCCAGCTCCCGAGGGCTGAAGAACTGCTGGTACAGCCACGGTTCCACCGTCGGAAACTGCGCCGGTACCGGCCGCGACAGATAGAAGAAGCCCTGCAGGTGAAAGCCTTCCGGCAAGGGTGGCCCGCCCGCCAGCAAAGGCAGGTGGTTGTCGGTGGGCAACTGCTCGGCACTGCTGAGTACGAAGGGCTGGGTGGCGGCGAATTCATCGCGCAGCTCATGCTTGAGCAGCAGGGCCATCTGGCTGACATTCGGCATGCGCCGCATGCGCGCCTGCACGGCGTTGAGCGCCTGGGTGGCCTCGGGATACACCGCCCCACAGGCGATGGTGGGCTGGCCGCTGTTCAGTGGCAGATAGGGCCGCCAGCGCTGATCGATGACACCGGGCACCCCGCCCCAGTCATCGCTGGCGACCAGCAACGACAGGCGGCCTACCGACGCCACTTTCTTGATAAAGCCTTCGAGCGTGCCATCGTGACCATCGGCGGGCACGGCCGTGCTGACGTCGTCGATCCAGTCGACAAACTTGCGTTCGGCCTCGGAAAAACCCGGCTGGTACTTGAGCAATACACCCTGGGGGCCCGACAAGTAGGCGGTGCCGAACGCACGCCCTTCGTAGTGGTTGAAGACCACATCGCGGGTGGAAAAAAAGCTGTTGAAGATACGCACCTGGCGATCCCGATAACCGGGATTGAGGGCCTTGAGCTGGGCAAACTGGTCAGGGTGAGAATGCACCCCGCCCACCAGTTTGTAGCCCGCAGGATCGAGGAACTCGTTCTGCGCCCCGCGCTCCAGCAACAGCGAAAAGTCGAACGTCGCCGCCTTGCCGGGAATCGGCTCGGTGGCAAACACTTTGCTATCGGCCAGGCGCTGGAGAATGACACTGCCGTACTCGCGATCGCGCTTGTCGCCAATGCGCTCGTGCACATAGCGTGCAGCATCGTCGGCACTGATAAACCCAGGGCTGAGGGTGTATCGAAGGCCCCTCGCTGCCGCGCGCTCCTCTCTGGATAAATGCTCTTGCATGACACTCCCTTGATCATGTTCGTCGTCGGTGCCCATGGGCACCGGGCTCGCACAACGCTTGCCATGCAGAAGCGTCCTCGCTTGAACCGCCAGCAGGGCGCTGCATAGTTATCGAGGCCCCCAGGCACTCTTTAGGCGCATCCCCTGCACCGCCAACGCCTGCACGCTCCGCATTGGTGCGCCAACGCCAGGCACCGGGCTCCAGCCCCCGCAAAACCGGGTGTTTGGCCATCGGGCACAGCCCTTGCTAGTACCCCTTCAGCGTTCACATCGGCCTATCAAAAAAAACTAAACGTTTACGGAGACCGCACCATGAAGCGTCGCAGCTTGATCAAGGCTTTCACCCTGTCCGCCTCCATTGTCGCCATGGGCCTGACCTGGACCGTGCAGGCCGCCGAGACCATCAAGGTCGGCATCCTGCACTCGCTCTCCGGGACCATGGCCATCTCCGAAACGTCCCTCAAAGACATGGCGCTGATGACCATCGACGAGATCAACGCCAAGGGCGGGGTGAACGGCAAGATGCTTGAGCCGGTGGTGGTGGACCCGGCGTCGAACTGGCCGTTATTCGCGGAAAAGGGCCGGCAGCTGCTGACCCAGGACAAGGTCGCCGTGGTGTTTGGCTGCTGGACCTCGGTGTCGCGCAAGTCGGTATTGCCGGTGTTCGAAGAGCTCAACGGCCTGCTGTTCTACCCGGTGCAATACGAGGGTGAAGAGATGTCGCCGAACGTGTTCTACACCGGTGCGGCGCCGAACCAGCAGGCGATCCCGGCGGTGGAATACCTGATGAGCGAAGAAGGCGGCAGCGCCAAGCGTTTCTTCCTGCTCGGCACCGACTATGTGTACCCGCGCACCACCAACAAGATCCTGCGCTCGTTCCTGCATTCCAAAGGCGTGGCGGACAAGGACATCGAAGAGGTCTACACCCCGTTCGGCCATGCCGATTACCAGACCATCGTCGCCAACATCAAGAAGTTCTCCGCCGGTGGCAAGACGGCGGTGATTTCCACCGTGAACGGCGACTCCAACGTGCCGTTCTACAAGGAGCTGGCCAACCAGGGTTTGAAGGCGACCGACGTACCGGTGGTGGCCTTCTCCGTGGGTGAAGAAGAACTGCGCGGCATCGACACCAAGCCGCTGGTGGGCAACCTCGCGGCCTGGAACTACTTCCAGTCAGTGGAGAACCCGGTGAACAAGAAGTTTGTCGCCGACTGGAAAGCCTACGCGAAGAAACACAACCTGCCGGGCGCGGACAAAGCGGTGACCAACGACCCGATGGAAGCCACCTACGTGGGCATCCACATGTGGGCGCAGGCAGCCGAGAAAGCCAAGTCCACCGACGTCGACAAAGTGCGCGAAGCCCTGGCCGGCCAGACCTTCGCCGCGCCGTCGGGCTTTACCCTGACCATGGACAAGACCAACCACCACCTGCACAAGCCGGTGATGATCGGCGAGATCCAATCCGATGGGCAGTTCTCGGTGGTGTGGCAGACCCAGGAGCCGATCCGGGCGCAGCCGTGGAGCCCGTACATTCCTGGCAATGACAAAAAGCCGGACTACGCGGTGAAGAGCAACTAAAGCCCGACCACAGGTCAACTGTGGGAGGGGGCTTGCCCCCGATAGCGGCGTGTCAGGCAATGCACTTGTCACTGACCCACTGCTATCGGGGGCAAGCCCCCTCCCACACTGTCCGCGCATGACTAGGACATTTGTTTATGCCCGCTGCCCTCAATCGCTATTTCCTGGCATTGCTGCTGTTACTGCCTTTGGCGGTACATGCCGGCGACGCCGAAGACTTCCTGGCCGCCAACCCGACGCAACAAGCCAAGCTCCTCCAGGACTGGGCCGCCCAGCCCGACCCGGCGCGCATCGAGTTGGTGGACGCCCTGCAACAAGGTCAGCTCACGCTCAACGGCGAGACCAAGACCGTGCGCCTGAACAACCGCCTGCGCGGCTTGATCGACAACGTGCAGGCCAGCCAGCAACTGCTCGCCGCCGACCCCAAGGTGCGCCTGGCCGCGGCACGCACCCTGCAAAAAAGCGCGCAACCTGCGCAACTCAAGTTTCTTGACCAGCAGGTCGCCGCCGAGACCAATGAGGACGTGCACACCGCCCTCAGCCTGGCCCTGGCCAACCTGCAACTGGTCGACACCGACCCGGCCGTGCGCCTCGCCGCCGTGCGTTTGCTCGGCAGTACCGGCGACCCGCTGGCCCGCACGCGCCTCGAAGCGCTGCTGGCGCCCGGGGTGGAAACCGACGCCGCCGTGCACACCGCCGCCGAGACCAGCCTGGCACAGGTCAAACGAAAACTGATGATGGGTGAGATCCTCGGCCAGGCCTTCAGCGGCATGTCCCTGGGCTCGATCCTGCTGCTGGCGGCCCTGGGCCTGGCGATCACCTTCGGCCTGCTCGGTGTGATCAACATGGCCCACGGCGAGATGCTGATGCTCGGCGCCTACTCCACCTATGTGGTGCAGCTGCTGATGCAGCGCTACGTGCCGGCGGCCATCGAGTTCTACCCGTTGATCGCGCTGCCGGTGGCGTTCTTCGTCACCGCCGCCATCGGCATGGCCCTGGAACGTACGGTGATTCGTCACCTGTACGGGCGCCCGCTGGAAACCCTGCTCGCCACCTGGGGCATCAGCCTGATGCTGATCCAACTGGTGCGCCTGGTGTTCGGCGCGCAGAACGTCGAGGTCTCCAACCCTGCGTGGTTGTCCGGCGGGATCCAGGTGCTGCCCAACCTGGTGCTGCCGTACAACCGCATCGTGATCATCGCCTTCGCACTGTTTGTGGTGGTGCTGACGTGGCTGCTGCTGAACAAGACCCGCCTGGGCCTCAACGTGCGCGCCGTCACCCAGAACCGCAACATGGCCGCCTGCTGCGGCGTGCCCACCGGGCGTGTGGACATGCTCGCCTTTGGCCTGGGCTCCGGCATCGCCGGGCTTGGCGGGGTGGCGCTGAGCCAGATCGGCAACGTCGGTCCGGACCTGGGCCAGAGCTATATCATCGACTCGTTCCTGGTGGTGGTGCTCGGCGGTGTCGGCCAGTTGGCCGGTAGCGTCATGGCGGCGTTTGGCTTGGGTATCGCCAACAAGATCCTGGAACCACAGATCGGTGCCGTGCTCGGCAAGATCCTGATCCTCGCGTTGATCATTCTGTTTATCCAGAAACGCCCGCAGGGACTCTTCGCACTGAAAGGACGGGTGATCGACTGATGAACCAGCCATTGATGCTTACGGCCACGCAAAAGGCCGGCACCCAGGTGACGATTGCAGTCGGCGCGGTGGTGCTGTTGCTGCTGCTGGCCCTGCCGTTGTGTTCGCTGCTGTCGCCGGAAAACCCGCTGCATGTATCGGCCTACACCCTGACACTGGTGGGCAAGATCCTCTGCTACGCCATTGTCGCCCTGGCCCTGGACCTGGTGTGGGGCTACGCGGGGATGTTGTCCCTGGGTCACGGCCTGTTCTTTGCCCTCGGCGGCTATGCCATGGGCATGTACCTGATGCGCCAGGCTTCCGGCGATGAGCTGCCGGCGTTCATGACGTTTTTGTCGTGGACCGAATTGCCCTGGTATTGGGTCGGCACCGAGCACTTCCTCTGGGCCCTGTGCCTGGTGGTGTTGGCGCCGGGCGTGCTGGCGCTGGTGTTCGGTTTTTTCGCCTTTCGCTCGCGGATCAAGGGCGTGTATTTCTCGATCATGACCCAGGCGCTGACCTTTGCCGGGATGCTGTTGTTCTTTCGCAACGAGACCGGGTTCGGCGGCAATAACGGCTTCACCAACTTCCGCAGCATCCTCGGTTTCGGCATCACCGAACCAGGCACACGGGCCGTGCTGTTCGTGGCCACGGTGGTGCTGCTGGTGGCGAGCCTGTACATCGGCTGGCGCCTGGCCCGGAGCAAGTTCGGCCGGGTGCTGACCGCCCTGCGCGATGCCGAGAACCGCCTGATGTTCTGCGGCTACGACCCGCGCGGCTTCAAGCTGTTCGTGTGGGTGCTGAGCGCGGTGCTGTGCGGCCTGGCAGGCGCGTTGTACGTGCCGCAGGTGGGCATCATCAACCCGAGTGAAATGTCGCCGACCAACTCCATCGAAGCCGCCGTGTGGGTGGCCCTGGGCGGGCGTGGCACGCTGATCGGGCCGTTGCTTGGCGCCGGCGTGGTCAACGGCATGAAGAGCTGGTTCACCGTGGCCTTCCCGGAGTACTGGCTGTTCTTCCTCGGGGCGCTGTTCATCATCGTCACCCTGTACCTGCCCAAGGGCGTTATCGGGCTGTTGAAGAAATGAGGAACGTCATGCTCGAACCTATTTTCGATGCGGGCAGCGGCCGCGATGCCATCGGCATCGGCCAGGCCGCAGGCACCGGCCTGAACACCCGCCACGGCACCATCCTGACCCTGGAAGATATCAGCGTCAGCTTCGATGGGTTCAAGGCGCTCAACGACTTGAACCTGTACATCGGCGTCGGTGAATTGCGCTGCATCATCGGCCCCAACGGCGCGGGCAAGACCACCCTGATGGACGTGATCACCGGCAAGACCCGGCCCAGCCACGGCAAGGCCTGGTTTGGCGAAACCCTCGACTTGACCAGCATGAGCGAAGTGCAGATCGCCCAGGCCGGCATCGGCCGCAAGTTCCAGAAACCCACGGTGTTCGAAGCCCTGAGCGTGTTCGAAAACCTGGAGCTGGCGCAGAAGACCGACAAGTCGGTGTGGGCCAGCCTGCGTGCGCGCCTGAGCGGCGAGCAAAAGGATGGAATCGACGAAGTGCTCGACACCATCCGCCTCACCGCCTCCGTGCATCGGCCCGCCGGGCTGCTCTCCCACGGGCAAAAACAGTTCCTGGAAATCGGCATGCTGCTGATGCAAGACCCGCAACTGTTGCTGCTGGACGAACCGGTGGCGGGCATGACCGACGCCGAGACCGAATTCACCGCCGAACTGTTCAAGCGCCTGGCGGGCAAGCATTCGTTGATGGTGGTGGAACACGACATGGGCTTTGTCGGCTCGATTGCCGACCACGTGACCGTGTTGCACCAGGGCAGCGTGCTGGCCGAAGGGTCGCTGGAACAGGTGCAGGAAAATGAGCGGGTGATCGAGGTGTACCTCGGTCGCTAAGGAGAACTGAACATGCTGCAAGTCGACAAGCTGCACCAGTACTACGGCGGTAGCCACATCCTGCGCGGGCTGTCCTTCGACGTGAAGATCGGCGAGGTCACCTGCCTGCTCGGCCGTAACGGCGTGGGCAAGACCACCCTGCTCAAATGCCTGATGGGTTTGCTGCCGGCCAAGGAAGGCGCGGTGAACTGGGAGGGCAAGGCCATCACCGGCTTCAAGCCGCACCAGCGGGTGCACGCAGGGATCGCCTATGTGCCCCAGGGCCGGGAGATTTTCGGGCGGCTGACGGTGGAAGAAAACCTGCTGATGGGCCTGTCGCGTTTCCCCGGTGCCGAAGCCAAGGAAGTGCCGGCGTTTATCTATGAACTGTTCCCAGTTTTGCTGCAAATGAAGCACCGGCGCGGCGGCGACCTGTCCGGCGGCCAGCAGCAACAGTTGGCCATCGGCCGCGCCCTGGCCAGCCGCCCGCGCCTGTTGATCCTCGATGAGCCCACCGAAGGCATCCAGCCCTCGGTGATCAAGGAGATCGGCGCCGTGATCAAGAAGCTCGCGGCGCGCGGCGATATGGCAATCCTGTTGGTGGAGCAGTTCTACGACTTTGCCGCCGAGCTGGCCGACCAGTACCTGGTGATGTCGCGCGGTGAAATCGTGCAGCAGGGCCGTGGTGAAAATATGGAGAGTGAGGGTGTGCGCGGTTTGGTTACCATCTAACCTGTAGCGTCCTGACGATAAGCACAAGAAACCATGAACCTGCCCGTTTCCCCTGCCCTGTTCACCCCCAGCTGGCACGCCGAGCTGGACCTCGGCTACGCGCGTTTCGGCGACACCACGCGCCCGGTGATGCGCCGTCACCTTGGCCCGCTGCGGGTGCAAAAGCACCTGTATGCCGAAGGCCCCGAGGTGTGCCAGCACATCATCGTGCACCCGCCTGGCGGGATTGCCGGCGGTGACCGCCTGGACATCCGCGCCCATGTCGCCGAGGGTGCGTGGGCGCAATTGACCAGCCCCGGCGCGGCGAAGTGGTATCGCGCCAGCGGCCCGGCGTATCAGCAACTTGATCTCACCGTGGAGGCCGGCGCGACCCTGGAATGGCTGCCCCAGGAAACCATTGTGTTCAGCGCCGCCCAGGCCGAACTCAGCACCCGCATCGACCTGCACGGCGATGCCCGGCTGTTCTACTGGGACGTGATCGCCCTGGGGCGTCCGGCCAGTGGCGAGCGATTCGACCTGGGCCACTTTCAATCGCACCTGGATATCCGCCGCGACGGCCAGTTGCTCTGGCACGAGCGCCAGCGCATTGTGGGCGCCGATGGCCTGCTCGACTCGCCCATCGGCCTGGATGGCCAACCGGTGTTCGCCACCCTGCTGGTGACCGGCGATATCGAGCCCGAATTACTCGAACACTGCCGCGCCCTGCCCCATGCCGTGCGCGGCGACCTGACCCAACTGCCCGGCTTGCTGGTCGCCCGCTGCCTGGCCAGCGAAGCGCTGCTGGCGCGGGGATGGTTGATTGATTTATGGAAATTGTTACGCCGCGCCATGTTTGGGCGAGAGGCGGTTGCACCACGAATCTGGAGCACATGAAGATCAAAATGTGGGAGGGGGCTTGCTCCCGATGGCGGTGGGTCAGTGACAGCTGTATTGCCTGATACTGCCCTATCGGGGGCAAGCCCCCTCCCACACTTGATCTCTGTTGTATTTAAGAATGCATTCTTTGAAGGACCTTGAACCATGGACCTGACCCCACGGGAAAAAGACAAACTGCTGATCTTCACCGCAGGCCTAGTGGCCGAACGGCGCCTGGCGCGCGGTGTGAAGCTCAACTACCCGGAAACCATCGCCTATATCTCCGCCGCCTTGATGGAAGGCGCCCGCGATGGCCGCACCGTGGCCGACCTGATGCACTACGGCACCACCCTGCTCAGCCGTGAACAGGTGATGGAAGGCATCCCGGAAATGATCCCGGACATCCAGGTGGAAGCCACCTTCCCCGATGGCACCAAGCTGGTGACCGTCCACCAACCCATCGCGTGAGGCACGCCCATGATTCGTGATGCAACCGAGCAAGACCTGCCGGCGATCCGCGACATCTACAACGACGCGGTACTCAACACCACGGCGATCTGGAACGAACAACTGGTGGATCTCGGCAACCGCCAGGCCTGGCTCAGTGCACGCCAGGCCCAGGGCTATCCGATTCTGGTGGCGACCGAAAATGAGCAAGTGATCGGCTATGCCTCGTTCGGCGATTGGCGCGCGTTCGAAGGCTACCGCTACAGCGTCGAACACTCGGTGTATGTACGCAACGACCAGCGCGGCAAGGGCCTTGGCCCACGGCTGATGCAGGCGCTGATCGAACGCGCCAGAACCTGTGGCAAGCATGTGATGGTGGCGGCCATCGAAAGCGGCAACCTGGCCTCGATCCGCCTGCATGAACGCCTGGGGTTCGTCACCACCGGGCAAATGCCCCAAGTGGGCATCAAGTTCGGCCGCTGGCTGGACCTGACCTTTATGCAACTGACATTGAATCCGGGCGCGCAACCGCCCAAGGAGTGAGTTCGATGAACGCCGCGCAACTGCGTCGAGTCAATGCTGAAAGTTTTGCCCACTACCGTCGGGGCCTGATCGAGCTGTTGCTGGATGCGGTCAAGCACGGTGCGTCGGTGGGTTTCATGGCCGACTTCGATGAAGCCCAGGCCCGTGCCTATCTGGACGGGGTACAGGCGAGCATTGAAGACGCCAGCCTGTTGCTGTGGGTGGTGGTGCGCGATGAGCAGGTGATCGCCAGCGTGCAGTTGGCGCTGTGCCAGAAAGCCAACGGCCTGAACCGCGCCGAAGTGCAAAAGCTGCTGGTGCACAGCAACGCGCGGCGCCACGGCCTGGGCCAACAATTGATGAACACCCTGGAACTCGCCGCGCGCCAGCACAAGCGCGGCCTGCTGTACCTGGACACCGAAGCCGGCTCGCCTGCCGAAGCCTTCTACCAGTCGCTGCGCTACACCAAGATCGGTGAACTGCCCGACTACTGCCAAAGCCCGGACGGGCGCTATAGCCCGACCGCCATCTACTTCAAGACCCTGGGGCAACCTGCATGATTCCTGGCGAATATCAGATCCAGCCTGGCGAGATCGAACTCAACGTCGGCCGACGCACCGTCACCCTCAGTGTGGCCAACAGCGGCGACCGGCCGATCCAGGTGGGTTCGCACTACCATTTTTTCGAGACCAATGATGCGCTGACATTTGACCGCCCATTGAGCCGCGGCATGCGCCTGAATATTCCGGCGGGCACGGCGGTGCGGTTCGAGCCGGGGCAGAGCCGTGAGGTCGAGCTGGTGGATTTGAGCGGCGGGCGGCGGGTGTTCGGGTTTGCCGGGCGGATCATGGGCGACCTTTAGGGCCTCATCGGGGGCAAGCCCCCTCCCACAGGGGAACGCATTCCAAAGGTGGTAGGGGGCTTGCCCCCGATAGCGATTTCACATTCAACACAAATATTTCAGGGCACACACATGAAAATCAGCCGCCAAGCCTACGCCGACATGTACGGCCCCACCGTCGGTGACAAGGTCCGCCTGGCCGACACCGAGCTGTTCGTCGAAGTCGAGCAGGACTTCACCGTCTACGGCGAAGAAGTGAAATTCGGCGGCGGCAAAGTGATCCGCGACGGCCAGGGCCAGAGCCAATTGCTCGCCCATGAAGTCGTCGACACCCTGATCACCAACGCGCTGATCATCGACCACTGGGGCATCGTCAAGGCCGACGTCGGCTTGAAGAACGGCCGCATCCACGCGATCGGCAAGGCCGGTAACCCGGATATCCAGCCCGGCGTGACCATGGCCATCGGCGCCAGCACCGAAGTGATCGCCGGCGAAGGCATGATCCTCACCGCCGGCGGCATCGACTCCCACGTGCATTTCATCTGCCCGCAGCAGATCGAAGAGGCGCTGACCAGCGGTGTCACCACCATGATCGGCGGCGGCACCGGGCCGGCCACCGGCACCAACGCCACCACCTGCACCTCCGGGCCCTGGCACCTGGCGCGCATGCTGCAGGCCAGCGACTCGTTCCCGATGAACATCGGGTTTACCGGCAAGGGCAACGCCAGCTTGCCCGAGCCGTTGATCGAACAGGTCAAGGCCGGCGCCATCGGCTTGAAGCTGCACGAAGACTGGGGCACCACGCCCGCCAGCATCGACAACTGCCTTAGCGTCGCCGACCAGTACGACGTACAGGTGGCGATCCACAGCGACACCCTCAACGAATCCGGTTTTGTCGAAACCACCCTGGCCGCGCTCAAGGGCCGCACCATCCACACCTACCACACCGAAGGTGCCGGCGGCGGCCACGCGCCGGACATCATCAAGGCCTGCGGCTTTCCCAACGTGCTGCCCAGCTCCACCAACCCGACAAGGCCGTTCACGCGCAACACCATCGACGAGCACCTGGACATGTTGATGGTCTGCCATCACCTGGACCCGAGTATTGCCGAAGACGTGGCCTTCGCCGAAAGCCGCATCCGCCGCGAGACCATCGCCGCCGAAGACATCCTGCACGACCTCGGCGCGTTCTCGATGATCAGCTCCGACAGCCAGGCCATGGGCCGCGTCGGTGAAGTGATCACGCGCACCTGGCAGACCGCCGACAAGATGAAGAAACAGCGCGGCGCCCTGCCCGGTGACGGCCCGGGCAACGACAACTTCCGCGCCAAGCGCTACATCGCCAAGTACACCATCAACCCGGCGATTACCCATGGCATCAGCCATATCGTCGGTTCCATCGAAGTGGGCAAGTGGGCTGACCTGGTGCTGTGGCGTCCGGCGTTTTTCGGCATCAAGCCGACCCTGATCCTAAAGGGCGGCGCGATTGCGTCCAGCCTGATGGGCGATGCCAATGCGTCGATCCCCACCCCGCAGCCGGTGCACTACCGCCCGATGTTCGCCAGTTTCGGCAGCTCATTGCATGCCACCAGCCTGACGTTTATCAGCCAGGCGGCGCTGGACGCAGGCTTGCCGCAAGCCCTGGGTTTGAAGAAGCAGATTGGGGTGGTGAAGGGCTGTCGCGACGTGCAGAAAACCGACCTGATCCACAACGATTACCTGCCGGACATCGAGGTGGACCCACAGACCTATCAGGTCAAGGCCGACGGGGTGCTGCTGTGGTGTGAACCGGCGGATGTGTTGCCGATGGCGCAGCGGTATTTCCTGTTCTGACTTGAAACCTGTGGTGAGGGAGCTTGTGCCCTCACCACAAATCCCCTTAGAACTGCTCGCGCGGATTGAACGCGGCTTTTTTGGCCAGCTCCTGCCACAACGCTTTCACGCCGTCATCGCCTGCCGGTGGCATCACCGCCTTGAGCTGCACGTACAGGAAGCCGCGCTGCCCGGCCTTGTTCAGCAAACCATGGCCCTTGGCGCGCATGCGCTGGCCGTTCTGGCTGCCGGCCGGCACCTTGAGGTTGATCTTGCCGGTCAGGGTCGGCACGGCCACTTCCGCGCCCAGCGCCAATTCCCATGGTGCCAGCGGCAGGTTGATGATCAGGTTTTCGCCATCCACTTCGAACTTGGGGTGCGGCGCAAACTTGACGATCAGGTACAGGTCACCGTTGGCCCCGCCGCCAACACCCGGTGCGCCCTGGCCTTTGAGGCGAATACGCTCACCGTCGGCGACACCGGCGGGGATCTTCACGTTCAGGCTCTTGGTGGTGTTGCTGACATGCCGGCCCGAGGCGTCGTATTGCGGCACCTGGAAGCTGATCTGCTTGGACTCGGTGGACAGTGTCTCTTCGAGGAACACCGACAGCTGCATCTCCACGTCCTGGCCTTTACGCCCGGTTGGACGACGCTGGCCGCCACCGAAGGCATCGCCACGCCCGCCAAAGATCGAGCTGAAGAAGTCGGAAAAATCCTCGGTGCCCTGGCCACCGCCAAACCCGCCACGGCTCTGCCAGCCTGGCGGGCCCTGGAACGGCTGGCCATGCTGGCCGTATTTGCGCAACTCGTCATATTCGGCACGCTTGTCGGCGCTTTTAAGCGCTTCATAGGCTTCGGACGCGTCCTTGAACTTGGCTTCGGCGTCTTTTTCCTTGCTTACGTCCGGGTGATATTTGCGCGCGAGCTTGCGATAGGCAGCCTTGATTTCCTTGTCATCGGCGCTCGGCTCGACACCCAGAATCTTGTAGTAGTCTTTGAAATCCATCGGCGGTTCACCATCCTTAATCGAGATCGCACAGCCCGGGGCACAACGTGCGCTGGTTTGCACCTGTTGAGTCTTGTGGCCTGGGGGTGCGTCAAAGTGTTATCGGCGCTTGCCGTATGCACCAGATGTGGGGGCGAATGCCGAACTTTCAAGCACGATTTAACGGATGGTCGGCCTACGCATCCGCCCTCGACTGGCATACACTGCGCGGCCGTTTTTCAACCGGAACCCGATAGACATGAAAAACCCATCCCCAGCCCGTGCCTGCGGTATCGACTTCGGCACGTCCAACTCCACCGTCGGCTGGATCCGCCCCGGCATGGAAACGCTTATCGCGCTGGAGGACGACAAGATCACCCTGCCGTCGGTGGTGTTCTTCAACTTCGAGGAGCGCCGCCCGGTCTACGGTCGCCTGGCCCTGCACGAATACCTGGAGAACTACGAAGGCCGGCTGATGCGCTCGCTCAAGAGCCTGCTGGGTTCCAAGTTGATCAAGCACGACACCAGCGTCTTGGGCACGGCGATGCCGTTCACCGACCTGCTGGCGCTGTTTATCGGCCAACTCAAGAGCCGCGCCGAAGCCACCGCCGGCCGCGAGTTCGAAGAAGTGGTGCTGGGCCGCCCGGTGTTTTTCGTCGATGACGACCCGATGGCCGACCAGGAGGCCGAAAACACCCTGGTCGACGTGGCGCGCAAGATCGGTTTCAAGGACATCTCGTTCCAGTACGAACCGATTGCCGCCGCGTTCGACTACGAATCCACCATCGAGAAGGAAGAGCTGGTACTGATCGTCGACATCGGCGGGGGTACGTCCGACTTCTCGCTGGTGCGCCTGTCCCCGGACCGCCGCCACAACGACAACCGCCAGGACGACATCCTCGCCACCGGCGGCGTGCACATCGGCGGTACCGACTTCGACAAGCAACTGTCCCTGGCCGGCATCATGCCGCTGTTCGGCTACGGCAGCCGCATGAAAAGCGGCGCCTACATGCCCACCAGCCACCACATGAACCTGGCGACCTGGCACACCATCAACTCGGTGTACTCGCAGAAATCCCAGCTGGCCCTGGGCAGCATGCGCTATGACATCGAAGACACTGGCGGCATCGACCGCCTGTTCAAGCTGATCGAACAGCGCGCCGGGCACTGGCTGGCCATGGAAGTGGAAGAGACCAAGATCCAGCTCACCCACGAAGACAACCGCCACGTGCTGCTGGACCGCGTTGAGCCGGGGTTGAGCGTGGACCTGAGCCGCGCACTGTTCGAGTCGGCCATCGATGGCTTGCTGGAGCGCGTGCGCAACAGCGTGACGCAGTTGCTCACCGATGCTTCGGTGGCGGTGGCCCAGGTGGACACGGTGTTCTTTACCGGCGGTTCCAGCGGCATCCCGGCGCTGCGCCACAGCATCTCGGCCATGCTGCCGAATGCGCGGCATGTGGAGGGGAATATCTTCGGCAGTATCGGCAGTGGTTTGGCAATTGAGGCGAGTAAGCGCTACGGCTGCTGAGTTTCACCTGAAATACCGTGGTGACTTCATCGGGGGCAAGCCCCCGATAGGCATAAGTATCTACACATCTTGAGCCGAGCCCCCTGCGTAGCAGCTGTCGAGCCTAGGCGAGGCTGCGTCGGCGGTGTGTCAGACGCGCCGCAAACGCAGCCTCGCCTAGGCTCGACAGCTGCTACGCGTTATCCTACTCAAGTTGTATAGATACTTATGCCCCGATAGGGCCCGCCCAGGCAAAACACGCCTTAAACCATCCCGCCGAGCTTCAGCTCACTCTTCAGATACGCATAGTAAATCGGCCCCGCCACCACCCCCGGCAAACCAAACGCCGCTTCAAACACCAGCATCGCCAGGAGCAATTCCCACGATTTTGCACTGATCTGCCCGCCGACGATGCGCGCGTTGAGGAAGTACTCGACCTTGTGGATCACGATCAGATACCCCAGCGCCGCCACCGCCACCCAGATCGACAGCGACAGCGCGACGATGGTGATCAGGGTGTTGGACATCAGGTTGCCGATCACCGGCAACAGGCCGAGCAGGAAGGTCAGCACGATCAGGGTCTTGGTCAGCGGCAGGTGAATGCCGCACAACGGCAGCACCACAGCCAGGAAGATTGCGGTAAAGACGGTGTTGAGCGCGGCGATCTTGATTTGCGCGAAGACGATGTTGCGAAAGGCCTGGACCAGCAGGTGCAGGCGGTCGAACAGTGCGGCGGCCAGGGGCTTGCGTTTGGTCAGGTCAGGCACCCGCTGCAGGGCGATGATCGCGCCGAGCACCATGCCGATCAGCAGGGTGACGAACATGTGGGCGGCGTCTTTGCCGACCAGTTGCAGTTCGCTCAGGTGCTTGCTGAGCCAATCGCCGATGGCCACGCGAAATTCGGCCGCGCTGGCGGGCAGGTAGGCATCGAGGAACGGCGGCAACTGGCCGCGCGCGCGGTCGACCACACCCATGAATTTATCCAGGGAAGCCCCGGGGTTTTCCGCTTCGTGAAGCAGGAAACTGATGGCGCCGGCGAAGATCAGGGCTAGCACGCTGACGATCAGGGTGCCGAGCAAGGCCACCGCCAACCAGCGCGCGCGGCGCCCTTCGATAAGCCGTTGCAGTTGGGGGGTGAGCATGTTGACCAGTTCATAGACCAACAGGCCGGCCAGCAGGCTGGGCAGCAATTTCAGCGGCAGTACCAGCAGCAACCCGCCGAAAATGATGATGTAGCTGGCCAGCAATAACACGTGACGCTGAGAAAACGTTGGCATACAGCCTCAAAACGAACGGCGTTAAAGGATGTGTAGGAGCGAGCTTGCTCGCGAAGGTCTAGGCGTCCCCCTCGCTCCTACAGGTGGGCTGCGTGCGAGTGTCGCAGCCTTCTAGGGCCGGGGGCTATCAATTCTTCAGGCAGGTGCTCATGAACGTCTTGCGCGCATCGCCGGTCAACGCCTTGGTTTTCGCCGACGCATTGCAATCCTTCATCTTCTGCTGTTGCGGGGTGAGCGTCTTCGCATCATTGGCCGCCGGGGCCGACAGGCAGGTTTTCATGAAAGCCTTGCGCTCGTCGCCTTTGAGCGTCTTGGTGGTGGCTTCGGCATTGCAAGTGGTCATCTTGTTTTGCTGGGCGGTGGCGGCAAAGCCCTGGGAACACAGCAGCAGGCCCATCATCAACAACGGAATACGCAGCATCTTCATGGAGTTTTCTCCCTGTTACCGTGCCGGGAGGCACGGCCTACCCAGCAGTGTAGCCAAACCTTGTTACATCTTCATCGGCTGCGAATATTCGTCCGCCGGTACTGCTCCGGGGTGCAGCCGGCCTGGCGCTGGAACATCGCGATAAACGCCGAGGCGCTGCTGTAGCCGAGGTCAAACGCCACATTTTGCACACTGCGCTCGCTGTCGAGGGCTTCGATGGCGGCAAGGTAGCGCAAGCGTTGGCGCCATTCGCCGAAGCTCATGCCCAGCTCGCGCACAAATTGTCGCGCCAGGGTGCGCTCGCTGACATGCACCTGCTCGGCCCAGTGCGCCAGGGGGCGGTTGTCAGCGGGGTCGGCCTGCATGCCTTCCAACACGCCGAGCAGCCCGGGGTGGCGGGCGTAGGGCAAAAAACCCTCGTGGATCGGCGCCTGCCTGAGCTGATCGACCAGCACCTGGGCCAGGCGAATATCGGCGTCGGAGTGCGGGATGTTGACGTCACGCTGGGCGAAGTCGCTGAGGATGGCCTTGAGGATGTCGCTGATCGCCAGGGTGCAGGGCTGCTGGGGCAATTGCTCGCAGAGCGGCGGCGAAAGGCCCACCGAACGGTAGACAATCGCCTCGGCGTTGTAGGAACTGTGTTCGGTATTGGGTGGGATCCACACCGCGTATTGCGGTGGCGACATAAAGCGGTTGCCGGCCACTTCCATGCGCATTACGCCACTGGCGGAGTAGTCCAGCGAACCCCAGACATGCTGGTGCGGGGTGCACTCAGTGTCGGGGGCAAAGTCGGAGTAACGGAAGTACACGGGGCTTGGCAGGCTGCCAAAATCCGCAAGGCGTACGGTGTGTCGGGCCATATTGTCTGGATACAGAGGTCGTTTGTCTGGATCGCAGTATAGGCTTCGATCCAGACAAGGGATAATCCTGGCTCATCAACACATCTGGTTTCTTTCGATGCAATACGCGTATCCCCTGCTGGCCATTTTTATCTGGGCCGGCAATACCGTGGTCAACAAACTGGCCGTGGGTTCGATCTTCCCCGCTGAAATCGGCTTTTACCGCTGGTTACTGGCTGCATTGCTGTTTACACCGTTCATGCTCAAGCCGGTCATCGCCCACTGGCCGCTGATCCGCCCGAACCTGGGCAAAATCTGCATCCTCGGCGTGCTGGGCATGGCGGTGTACCAGAGCCTGGCGTACTACGCTGCCTCGCTGACCAGCGCCACCAACATGGGCATCATCCTGTCGTTGATGCCGTTGATGGCGTTGACGGCGGCCATCATCAGCCTGGGCCAGCGCCTGACCTTTGGCGCGCTGACGGGTGCGGTGCTGTCGTTCGCCGGGGTGGTGGTGGTGGTGTCGGCCGGCAGCCTTGGCGCGTTGCTGCAGCACGGCGTGAACCTGGGCGATGCGATGATGCTGGTCGCGACCCTGGCCTACGCGATCTACAGCACCTTGTTGAAAAAATGGCAACTGCGCCTGCCGCCGCTGGTGCTCCTGTATTTGCAGGTGCTGGTGGCGGTGGTGGTGCTGTTTCCGCTGTTTCTGTTCTCGGCAAAAGCCGGCCTGGGCTGGACGAATATTCCGCTGGTGCTCTATGCGTGCTTGCTGGCTTCGATGCTCGCGCCACTGGCGTGGATGCATTCGGTGAAGACCCTGGGACCCAGCCGCACCACGTTGTTTTTCAACCTGCTGCCGTTGATTACCGCATTGATTGCGGCCGTGGTGCTCAGGGAAGAATTGGCGTTGTATCACCTGGTGGGCGGTTTGCTGACGTTGGGCGGGGTGATTTTGTCGGAGCGCTGGACCACACCGGTCCGCCGCCAGGCTTAAACCCCGGCCGCCTTCAGGCGCTGGGCATGCTCGACGAACAGGCGGATAGGCTCGGCGCCCTTGCCGACCAGGCCCATGGATTGGTTGACGATATCGAAGTGGTCCAGGGCGTAGTCATCGCCGATCACCCGCCCCAGGTGCGAGCTGCAGCGCCCGACCATACCGTCGCACTGGCCCTTCTCGCGCACGAAGCTGCGGGCAAACAATCGGCAACTGCGATTCGTCCCGTCCAGCAGGTTGCGTCCGCGATCGGTCTTGCCCGGTTGCAAGGTGCCGGACCATGAGTAGTAGCGCACGCCATTGACCACCTCCGCCCCGTGCCCGCCCCAGGTGTGCGGCAACCCTTGGGGATACTTGCGGTTGAACAGCGCCACACCTGCGCTGGTCAGGGAATGGTGGGACGCCTGCAAGTCCGCCTTGAAGCGCGGGCCGCGATAACCGGTTTCCAGCAGGCTCATCAGCGTTGCAACCAGATGAAACAGTGCGCTCATCAGCCGCCCCTTCACGCTGTCGGCCGGATAATGGGCGTGGATATGGTCCGCCAGTTCCGAACCGTGGTTGGGCCCGGCCACCGACGTCACCGACGCCACCCACTCCGGGCGCGTGGCCGCCGCATAACGGGCGGTCAGCGCGCCCTGGCTATGGCCGATCAGGTTGACCTTGTCGACGCCGGTCTCAAGGCGAATCCGCTCGATCTGCGCCAGCAGCTGCTCGCCACGCACCTCGCTGGAGTCCAGCGGCGCCACCTGGATGGGAAACACCTGCGCCCCACCCGCCCGCAATGCCGGGACAATGCCGTACCAGTAAGGGAAAAACCCCAGGCGCACGAACCCGAGCATGCCGGGCACCAGCACCAAGGGATAACGCGTGGCTAACGACTGCGACATGAACCGAACGTCCTTGATCAAGAAAGGATGATGGCAGGCTAGCCCAATTCCGGCGACGCGCTGATGACACGCCTGGCAAATCCAATAAAACTTTTTGCCGCGCCCGTGACTCACAACTGGGAGCGATCACGCCGACAGAGCGTGGCGTAAAACCGGATTAGCCCCAGGAGATTGAGATGACTGAAGTAAACTTGACTGACGTTGCGACCCTGCGCAGCCGCGCCCGCCAGAACGTCGAAAACGGTGCCGTGACCGAGGGCTATGACGCCGACCGCGAAGAGATCATCCGCCTGCTCAACGGCTCCCTGGCCACTGAACTGGTGTGTGTGCTGCGCTACAAGCGCCACTACTTCATGGCCAGCGGCGTCAAAGCTGCCGTCGCAGCGCAGGAATTCCTCGAACACGCCACCCAGGAAGCCGAGCACGCCGACAAACTCGCCGAACGCATCGTGCAACTGGGCGGCGCGCCGGAGTTCAACCCGGACCTGCTGTCGAAGAACTCCCATGCCCAATACGTGGCCGGTAACAGCTTGAAGGAAATGGTCTACGAAGACCTGGTGGCCGAGCGGATCGCGGTGGACAGCTATCGTGAAATCATCCAGTACATCGGTGATAAGGATCCAACCACGCGCCGTCTGTTTGAAGAGATCCTGGCTCAGGAAGAAGAGCATGCGGACGATATGGCCGACATCCTCGAAAGCCTGTAAATAGCGGCGCAAAAAGAGGGGGGAGCCGGTTAACCGGCTCCCCCCATTTTTTTTGCCTGACCGTCATCCAATCAGAAGCCACGATAACGCCATTCCGACGAAGGAAGACATAGTGAGCAGGTAGGGAACTACTATCCAAAGTTTGAGACGTCTTGGGATACGCTTCACATCCTCAACGAGTACAAGGTGCCGCCATTGAAAAAAAATCGGAATTAGGATGACAAGGGCGATCACGAAGAAACGTTTCAACTTGCCACCAAACGGGCCGACGCCGAACCTGTATTTGAACGTCACAATGAATGAGCTGAATTTTAGATAGTCTTCGGCCTCTTCAAGCTTTGTATAGATAACATAAAAATTTAATGGAAAACTCAGCAGCATCAACACACCCGACCATATGCCGATGGACTCCGACATCATTTTCCAACTCCTGAAATTTCATAAAGGCGGGTTCCTATTTGCTCACCAGCGTGGCTTCCCAAACTACCCACGGCGACGCTCCCAATGGCCGCCCCCACAATGGCACAGCCCAGCGCACTCGCTCCGGCGGTAGGTATGGCAAAGACAGCGGCACATACGGCGACCCCAACCCCCAAGCCTGCGTATCCCCCGTAAGCGGCGCCACCGACTCCTAACACCAGCTTCCCTCCCTCCACAAACTTAGCCCGATTACATTCATCCTCACGTCCGGCTGAACACGCCTCCGTTATTTCCAACGCAGTCACTCCAACATCCAGTGCTATACCGATATAGGTGCCCTTCTTCAATATCTGCGAAGCCTTGGCGATGCGTTTGACTGTCTGTTCGTACTCGCGAATTTCACCGTGATGCCAATAGCTTTTAGTAGAAATACCCAACATCTTTTTTATCGACCCTTCATTTTTCAGGCCCGTACCAAAACGAGCCATACCCGAGAGCTGCTCCTCCAGCTTTGCAAACAACATCCTGCGTTTAGCCAGAAACTCATCCCTCGCGGCCGTTGTGCCCTTGCTCAAGTACTGCTTATGTAAAACGTCGATTTCTTGAAGTGTCCTCTCGATAGCCACAAGATGCTTACTCCAGGCACTGCTGGCACTCCCGACACCGATCGAAGCGTTGGTCATGATGAGCTGGAGTAGATCGTAGTTTTTGATCAAAAAATGATCGACTGCGGAATGCGCCAGCAACGCATGTTTTATGTTCTGCGCAGCGCGCATCAGTTGCGCTTCTTCAGCGGTGCAAGACGCCGTACGCGCATCAGGAATGATCACCAACTGCCCCGGCAAGACCACCACATTGCGGATGTGTTGGTTGACGATGTCGAACTTTGTTTGCGTATAAGGGCTAAGAGAAAGACTGAGCTTGAGCAGTGGATACGGCTGTGGTCGCTCATTGATAAATGCGTAGGCTCCCTGCATGGATTACACCTCCAAGTGACTGTGGCGGTCGACTATAGGAAGGCAACCCAGGAGGTGTAAGGGGAAACAGGGGCGGTTTTAACGCTTCAGAAATGAGCTACACAAGACAAGGATCATACTTACGGCGCCCCGATAAAAAAGGCGACCAAAGGGTCTAATGCCAGTCAGTTAAGGCTTTTTGTAGGAGCGAGCTTGCTCGCGAAAAACTCACAGGCGCCGCGTTCATTCAGGAAGCGCGCGTTATCGTTGACGTTTTTCGCGAGCAAGCTCGCTCCTACAGGAGGCGATGTACGCTTAACTGACTGGCATTAACCAAAGGGTCGCCCTTTCTGACAATTTCGACGATCAGCCTTTAACCGTCTTCGGCGCCTTTCCTTCCTTCATCTGCTGCAACAACGGCGCACACTGGTTCGGCGCATCGGCGCTCGGTGCCACCAGCGCCAACAGACCCGCTGCCGGGCCGGCGATCACACCCAGTGCCACCATGCCCGCGCCCCGCAGGGCCAGGGGAATGGCTTTTACACCCGCATTGGGCTTGATGAACGGGCCATTGACGTACAACGGCGAACGCAGGGAAAACAGGCGGAAGCCCTTCGATTCCGGTGTGACGGTCAAGTCCAACTGCTCGGTGGCCATGTTGGCGGTGCCATCGATATAGATGATCGCGTTCTCGGTATCGAACACAAACAAGCGCGTGGTTGCCAGGCCGGTCTTGATCCCGAAATCCGCCGCCGCGCAGTTGATCTTCACTTCCTTGTCGCCAAACAGGCGCCCCACCACATAGTTGCCGACGTTGAGCCCGGCAATTTCCATCAGGCCACGGCTGATGGCGCCGTCGTTGATCAGCATCTTCAGGTCACCGTTGGAGCTGCCCAGCAGCGCCGCAACGGAGTTACCGCGCCCGGAAATATCGGCATCGCCGTTGAGTTCACCGAAGCTGGTTTTCATCGGTTCGAAGGTGGGGAACAACTGCTTGAGCTTGAAGTTGCGCGCAGTCAGTTTGGCGCGGCCTTCCATCGGCGTGGTGCGGCCATTCAAGCGGATCTGCGCATCCAGCTTGCCGCCGGCGACGCCGAATCGCAGCGGTTCCAGGCTCAGTTCGCCGTCGTTGAGCACCAGGTGGGTGTACAGGTCGTTGAAGGGCAATTCGGCACTGTGCACGATGCGTTTGCCGGTGAATTCCACATCGGCATCCATGTCGCGCCAGCGCTCGGTGCGGAACTCTTCCACCGGCAACACTTTGGTCGCCGGCTGTTTGCTCATCCCGCCACGCGCTTTTTGCTTGGCGTTGGAGTCGGCACCGATCAGGGGGGCGAGGTCGCTCATCAGCAATTGGTTGGACACCAACGCACCGCTGAGCTTGGGACGTGGCTGGCTGGCGACATAGGCGAGGTTGCCGTGAATATCGCTGTTGCCGATCTTGCCGTTGAAGTTTTCGTAGCTGAATGACGCGCCGCTGGCCTCGTGCAACTTGGCGATCAAGTGGCCGTCAGTGGAGTAGGCCGGCGAATCCGGCAAGGTGACGCCGGTCAGCGGGTAGAGGTTACCCAGGCTGCTGCCGGACAGTTTCAGGCGAAGGTCCAGGGCGCCGAGGTTCAACGGGTCGGTCAAGGTGCCCGCCAATGCGATGCTGGTATCGGCAATCTTGACCTGGGCTTGCAGCGGAAACGGCTTGGCCGCGTCCTGCAAGGCCAGCAGGCCGCCGATCTTGCCGCTGCCGTCGAGCTTCTGGCCGTGGTACTGGCCCTTGACCTTGAGGGCGAACGCATAGTCCTGGGGCGCGGAGCCTTTTTCCAGGGCCTTCCTGGCATCGGCGTCGCCGACGATTTCGCCGAACGGGATCGGCTTGCCCAGGGGGTCGATGATCACGTCCAACTGAGTCTTGAGGGTCTGGTCGTCGAGGGTCACGTGGCCCTTGTCGAACCCAATGGCGCCGATGTCCACCACCCAGTTGGAAGGTTCGGCGTCGGGGTCCTTGGGGTCGAACGTGAACGTCCAGTTGGCGCGGCCATCGGCCAGGCGCTGCAACTCGGCACTCGGTTCGGTGAGGTCGATACGGGGGATCACCACGCGCTGCACCAGCAACGCCAGCGGCGAAATACGCAGCTCGACCTTTTTCAGCGTGACCATCTGCGGTTTTTTTGACCAGTCGGGATTGCCCAGGGTCAGGTCCTCGGCAATCACATGGGGCCACGGCACCCAGGCGCGCCAGCCGCCTTCGTCCGGCTCACGTGCCCACACCACCGCCAGGTTGCCGTTGATGGCAAACGGGCGATGCAGTTCTTCGGAGACTTTGGCATTGAGGGGCGGTTTGATGCGGTTCCAGTCAAAGAACACCAGGACCAGTACCACCACAGCGATTAACACAACGAAGCTGGCGCAGCTCCACATGACGATTTTACGAGTGCGCGTCATTGCACAGGACTCCTGAATACGACCGGCTGAACCAACACCTGTAGGACAGCTTATAAAACTACGACTGGCAAACCGCTCGTGGGTTTAACCCAATCTCCGATTTACCCTTGAAAACCTGCTTTCCTGACCGTTTCGACAGATTCGATCATCCACGGCGCACCATTGTTACCCGCGTTCGTGTCGAAAATACCCACCTCGGTGCAAAACCGCGTGCTTGAGAGGCCCGTTCTAGAGCCTCCCTGACGAACAATCAATTCTGTTGATTATTACCATTGTGTTTATGAACTTTTATATCGACTTATCGAGAGTAGCATTAGCCCTGTACCCACTTTATCGCCCTCCCAAGGAGCAACCCATCATGAAACGCCAAGTACTCGCTACCGTCCTGTTATCCATCCTGGCTTCCAGCGCCTTTGCCCTGCCAGCCGCCGAACAGGTTACCCCACAAGCCAAGGCTGACGCCGTTCACTTCAACCAGACCCTGGCCCGCAGCGGTTCGCAAGAAGACGAGAACCGTGACTACGCCAAAGGTGCTGTCGCTGAAAACGGTTCGGAACACGCCAACAAGCGTGCCTACACTGAAGGTGTTGCCGAAGGTGGCCGTGATCGCCTGGAACAGAAAGGCCTGGTTGAAGGTGGTGCGGAACAAGCCAACGAACGTGCCTACACCGAAGGTGTTGCCGAAGGTGGTGCTGATCGCCTGCAAGAACTGCATCAAGCTCAGAGCTGACCCTGTGGTGGCCCAGAAAAAAGCCCGATCTGCCGACCGGGCTTTTGACTTTTTGTAGCGCCTGTCACGCAACACTCCCCACCTATTCCCCGCCAAGTTCGACGTCAATGAAGCTGTTTTGCTAGAGTGCGTCGCTGTACTTGCCGACAAAGCCCGCCCGCCCATGCTGCCCCGTGCCGAACAGAAGCAACAGACCCGCCTCGCCCTGATGGACGCTGCCCGCCATCTGATGGAGTGTGGCCGTGGGTTTGGCAGCCTGAGCCTGCGTGAAGTGGCCAAGACCGCAGGCATTGTCCCCACCGGCTTCTATCGCCACTTTGCCGATATGGACCAGCTTGGACTTGTATTGGTGAGTGAGGTGGGCCAGACCTTTCGCGCCACCATTCGCCTGGTGCGCCACAACGAATTCGTGATGGGCGGCATTATCGATGCCTCAGTGCGGATTTTTCTCGATGTGGTCTCGGCCAACCGCTCGCAATTCCTGTTCCTGGCCCGCGAGCAATACGGCGGTTGCCTGGCGGTGCGCCAAGCCATCGGTGCCCTGCGTGAAGACATCACCCGCGACCTGGCGGCCGACCTGACCCTGATGCCCAAGTTGCAGCACCTGGACGCCGATGGCCTGCATGTAATGGCCGACCTGATCGTCAAGAGCGTGTTCGCCACCCTTCCCGACATCATTGACCCACCGGCCCAGGCCTTGCCTGCCCACCTCACGCCCCAGGCGAAAATCACCCAGCAGCTGCGCTTTATCTTTATCGGCCTCAAGCATTGGCAAGGCCTGGGCAGTACGGAGTAAGCCGGCTAGCCCGCCGAGTGAAAGCGCTTGGCGGTACTGTAGTTCTTGTTCCAGTAGCGATTGTTCAGCGAGTCGATTCGCACCGTCTTGCCGGCGCGCGGCGAATGAATGAATTTGCCCTCGCCTATATAAAGGCCGACATGGCTGACCTGACTGCGCCCATTACCTTTGAAGAACACCGCATCCCCAGGTTTGAGCGCGTTACGCTTGATCGTCATGGCGTTTGAACGGTGCATCGCCGCCGTGGTGCGGGGTATACGGATATTGGCTTCGGTCCTGAACAGGTAGACCAGCAAGCTGCTGCAGTCGAAGCCCTGCTCCACGGTGTTCCCGCCCCATTTATACGAGGTACCCAGCAATTGATGGGCGCGGTCGATCACATTGTCGATGGCTGGGCGTTTTTGCAGCGACTGCAGGGGCGTCGCGATCTCGAGAGGGGCTACCCCGCGCGGCTTGATATTGGCCGAGGACGAGGGAGTGACCAGGTAAAGACTGAAAATGAATAAACACACAATTGATTTGAACATACTGGAACTCGCCGTGGATGTTTAGCACGGCGCAAATCCTAACGGTCTGGCGCGTAAGCAGATGAACGCCGAATCCTTACATCCAGTAGGACAAATCCGAAAATTCCATATACGAAAAAAACGGAAGGAACTTGATGTGATAAACACCACTCGCCCACAAAAAACGCCCCATTTAAGTGCTCAATATCCGACAGAGCACCAACATTAAGCACTCGCAGTACTCAGCCCCGCCCTATTCAGTGGCAACTCCTTGCGCACCGACAGAGAATTCCTACATCAATACCTGATTGGCAAGCCCCTTGCTCTAGCACTTCCATCGCTCATAGCTGGAAGCTTCCTGATGCTGGTGATCCACCGCCGAATCGCCCCCCAAGCCCTCTGGGCCGCTGAGCTGCTGCTGAATTTCGAAGCACGCAGCAAGAGCCGCCTGCGCTGTTTCAGTGCCGACGGTGAAGACGTCGGCCTGTTTCTGGAGCGCGGCCAGCCGCCGTTGCACGATGGCGAATTCCTGCAAGCCGAAGACGGACGTGTCGTACGCGTGTGCGCCCGCCCTGAACACCTGTTGCACGTCACCTGCAGCAACGCCTTTGAACTGACCCGCGCCGCCTACCACCTCGGCAACCGCCATGTGGCCTTGCAAGTGGGGGATGGCTGGTTGCGCCTGCTCGACGACTACGTGCTCAAGGCCATGCTTGAGCAACTGGGCGCCCACACCGAAACCATCGAGGCGCCGTTCCAACCGGAACACGGCGCCTATGGCGGCGGCCACCACCACTCCCGGCATGGCGATGAAGATTTCAACTACCCGCCCAAGCTGCATCAGTTCGGCGTACGTCTATGAACCCAGCCTGGGCGCTGTTGCGTCTGGCCAGTCCGCAATTGCCGATTGGCGGCTACAGCTATTCCCAAGGCCTGGAAATGGCCGTGGAGAACGGCCACGTCAACGATGCCGCCAGCGCTCGGCGCTGGATCAGCGACCAATTGCTGCTCAACCTCGCGCGCTTCGAAGCCCCGCTGTTGCTCGCCCATTGCCGCGCCGCTGCAGAGCAGGACTGGCCAGCGTTGGCGCAGCTGTGCGAAGCGCATCAAGCCAGCCGCGAAACCCGGGAGCTGTATCAGGAAAGTCGGCAGATGGGTTATTCCCTGCAGCAGTTGCTCAATGGCCTGCCGGAACTGGACAGCGACGCCCGCAGCTTCCTGGAGCAACGCCGCGAACCGCACTTGGCCCTGGGCTGGGCACTGGCCGCGCGCGCCTGGGCGATCAGCGCCGACGACGCCCTCGCCGCCTGGCTCTGGAGCTGGCTGGAAAACCAATTGGCCGTGCTGATGAAAACCCTGCCCCTGGGCCAGCAAGCCGCGCAGCGCCTGACCAGCGAGCTGCTGCCCCTACTGCAACAGGCCCAGCACGACGCCGCCCGCATCGACCCCCACCATTTCGGCAGCGCCGCCTTCGGCCTGTCCCTGGCGAGCATGGCCCACGAGCGCCAGTACAGCCGCCTGTTCCGTTCCTAAGGTTTTTTTGGAGAATCAGACATGAACACACAACCCCTGCGTGTCGGTATCGGTGGCCCGGTCGGCTCCGGCAAGACCGCCCTGACCCTGGCCCTGTGCCTCGCGCTGCGCGATCGCTACAACCTGGCGGTGGTCACCAACGACATCTACACCCGCGAAGACGCCGACTTCCTGGTGCGCAACCAGGCCCTGGCGCCGGAGCGCATCATCGGCGTGGAAACCGGCGGCTGCCCGCACACGGCGATTCGCGAGGACGCCTCGATCAATCTGGAAGCGGTGGACCAACTCAACCGCCGCTTTCCCGGCCTGGACCTGATCCTGGTGGAGTCCGGCGGCGATAATCTGTCGGCCACCTTCAGCCCGGAGCTGTCGGACCTGACCATCTATGTGATCGATGTGTCCGCCGGCGACAAGCTGCCGCGCAAGGGCGGGCCTGGTATTTGCAAATCCGACCTGCTGGTGATCAACAAGATCGACCTGGCGCCGCTGGTGGGCGCGTCGCTGGAGCTGATGAACAGCGACACCCAGCGCATGCGCAACGGCAAACCCTTTGTGTTCAGCAACCAGAAAACCGGGGTAGGCCTGGAAGAAATCGTCGCCTTCATCGAACGCCAAGGCCTGCTGACCGCCGCCTGATCAACCCATAAGGAACCTGTTTATGAACCTCAATAAATTCCTCGCAGCCGCCGCCCTGCTGCTCGCGCCCGCCCTGGCCTTCGCTCACCCTGGCCACGGCGACAACGGCCTGGTGGCCGGTATCAGCCACCCGCTGGGCGGCCTCGACCACCTGCTGGCCATGGTCGCGGTCGGCCTGTGGGCCGCGCAACAAAAGGGTGCCGCGCGCTGGGCCCTGCCGTGCACCTTTGTCGGCACCATGCTGATGGGCGGCGTGCTGGGTTTCGAAGGGCTGCAATTGCCCGCACTGGAAAGCGGGATCGCCGCCTCGGTGCTGGCCCTGGGCCTGGCGGTGGCACTGGCGGTGCGTCCGCCGTTGTTCATGGCCATGGGTGCGACGGCGTTGTTTGCGTTGTTCCATGGTGTGGCCCATGGCTTGGAGCTGCCGGACATGTCGAGCCCTTGGGCGTATGCCGCCGGCTTTGTCGGCGCGACCGCTGCACTGCACGCGGCCGGGTATGCGCTGGTGCGCTGGTTGCCGGCCGCAGCGGCACCGTTGGTGCGGATTGCCGGAGCGGCTTCGGCGGCGACTGGGGTGTGGCTGCTCGCCAGCTAAACGTCGCAAGCTGCAAGTAAAAGCCGAACCGCTCTTACTTGCAGCTTGCAGCTCACAACTTAAAGCTGCCCCTCTGCTACCATGCGCGCCTACACCCCTGCCGTGACGACGCCAGCCGATGCCCATCGCTCCAAGCTCCGCCCCCCAGCCTTCTTTGAATGCCGTGCTCACGCACTTCCACACCCTGATCGTGCCGCTCTGGCAGGGCCCGGGCTGGAATGCCGAATTGGCGCTGCCCTATGAGGCGCTGGACGCCGATCACCGCCCACTGCCCCCGCAACGCTACCGCGCCATGGCCTGCGCGCGGCAGTTGTACCTGTTCGCCAGCCTGATCGGCGAGCCAGGGGCGGCCTTCGCTGAAGAGCGCGCGGCGGTGCTGTTCCGCTCCCTGCAACGGCATTTCCACGATGCCGAACACGGCGGCTGGTTCTACAGCGTCGACCCCGCCGGCCAGCCGCTGGACAAGCGAAAAGACCTCTACACCCACGCCTTCATCATCTTTGCCTGCGCCCATTACTGGGCCAAGGTGCGTGAAGCGCTGGTGGAATCGGTGCTGAACGCCGCCCTCGAAGTCGTGGCCCAGCGCTTCGCCACCGAAGACGGCCTGTACGAGGCGGTGCTGGAACGCAACTGGTCGTCCCTCCAGTCCGGCCCGCTGCAAAACCCGTTGATGCACCTGGCCGAAGGTTTCCTCGCCACACTTGCGGTGCGCGAGGATGCCCCTGTGCAAGCGGCCCTGCTGGCCTTGGCGACGGCCATGCAGCAGCGTTTCATCGACCGCCGGCACGGCGTGATGATGGAAAAGCCGCTGGGCGCTGTGGATAACTGGTTTGAGCCGGGGCACCAGTTCGAGTGGTTCTTTTTGCTCGAATCGTCGCCCGTGCTGCGCGGCACCCCGCTGCATGCGTCACTGACGCGGGCGTTTGCCTACGCTGAGCACAAGGGTGTGGACGGCGCGACCGGAGCGGTTAGCGGCATGTTGGCGCTCGACGGCAGCGTGCGCGACGGCACCCAGCGTATCTGGGCCCAGGCCGAGTACCTGCGGGCACTGACCTTGCGCCCTGGCAGTGAGGCGGTGCTGCAGCGCCAACTGCTGGCGCTGCAACAGCATTTCCTGCATGAGAAAGGCTGGCATGAATGCCTGGATGCCAACGGCGCGGTGAGCCGACGGGATATGCCATCGACCACACCGTATCATTTGGCAACCTGCTACCAGGGGCTGATCCAGCATCTCGGGTGACCTGCTGGGCCTCATCGGGAGCAACGTGGTCTAGAGCCTTACTTGGCCCCCCGCTCAATCGCAAACCCAGCCCAGGTCTGGCTCACCGGCATCAGTTCCAGGCGGTTGATGTTGACGTGCGCCGGCGTGTTCAGCACCCAGAAGATGGTGTCGGCAATGTCCTGCGGCTGGATCGGCTCGGCACCGGCGTAGGTGGCGTCGTAGCGCGCCTGGTCACCGCCGAAGCGCACCAGGGAGAACTCGCTTTCGCACAGGCCCGGCTCGATGTTGGTCACACGCACGCCGGTGCCCTGCAGGTCACAGCGCAGGTTCAAGGAGAACTGCTTCACGAACGCCTTGGAACCGCCATACACATGGCTGCCCGGGTACGGGTAGCTGCCGGCGATGGAGCCCAGGTTGATGATCCCGGCGCCACGACCATGGGCGATCAGGCGCGGCAGCAGCAGGCTGGTGGTGGTCAGCAGGCCTTTGATGTTGGTATCGACCATGGTTTCCCAGTCGTCGAGGTCGCACTTGGGCGCCGGGTCAGTGCCCACGGCCAGGCCGGCGTTGTTGATCAGCCCGCGCAGGGTGGCGAACGATGGCGGCAGGTTGGCGATCGCGTCTTCCATGCCTTTGCGATCCCGTACATCCACCACCAGGCCGTGCACTTCGGTCTGCTTGGAAAGCTCCTCGACCAGCGCATTCAAACGCTCGGCACGACGACCGGTAAGCACCAGTTTCCAGCCGGCCTCGGCAAACCGACGGGCGCAGGCTTCGCCAAAACCTGAGGTGGCGCCAGTAATAAACAGCGTGTTGGACATGGTGTTCTCCTTGCGGGCATCGGGAAAAAAATCAGCCAGCAGAATGCCCTTACGCCGCAGTTGCGGCAACCGCCATGCACAGAACTTCATGCACGACTGGTCATTTTTTAATCATTCAGACCAAAGCCTTATGAACCGTGGCTTGCAGCCATATGCGCGCAGGTTATCCACAGCTGCGCCCACAGTCTCTGGGGGCAAGTGCAAAACGCTTCAGGCCGCTGTGTACAAGGCTTCCAGGCGATTTTAGAAAGTTTTTTGCTTGACCTGGACGAAGGCGTATGTAGGCCCAGGGGCAGCGGGACAAATCGAGCGATGGCTCCAGGCCAGTCATTCCGGCCTCTGCGGCCGTCTTTCCAGAGTTTAGTCACAGACTTATCCACAGGCGGGCGGGACATATTTCAGTCATATACCTGTGTCTTTAAACAGGTTGACAAACCCCTCGATCGGCCGCGAAAAAGCCACTGATCAAAAAACAACCACACAGCTGAAAGCCACGGTTTTAAAGGGGTTCAGCCAGCTACTCCCACGTTACCCACAGCCGGTTCCACAGTGAATGGGGACAAGTCAAAAGTGTGACAAAACAGGGATTTGCGGCGGCTATATGTCGCGCTTTGGAGGGGGGCTGGATTTGTTTTCCACAATTTGGGATCGGTCTTGCAGGCGACACAAAACAAATGTGAGAGGGGGCTTGCCCCCGATGGCGGTGTGTCAGTTTCAGGTGTGCTGACTGATACAACGCCATCGGGGCAAGCCCCCTCCCACAGGGGTACTGCGTCGTTATTTAGATCAGTGGCCACCGAGGTAAGCGTTGCGCACTTCCTCGTTCACCAGCAGCTCCTTGCCGGTGCCTGTGAGGCGAATCTCACCGTTGACCATCACGTACGCCCGATCCGACAAACGCAGTGCATGGTTGGCGTTCTGCTCCACCAGGAAGATGGTCATCCCGGTGGAGGCCAGCTCGCGCAGGGTGGAAAAGATCTGCTTCACCACAATCGGCGCCAGGCCCAGGCTCGGTTCGTCCAGCAGCAACAGCTTGGGTCGGCTCATCAGCGCGCGGGCGATGGCGAGCATTTGCTGCTCGCCACCGGACATGGTCATGGCGCGCTGGTTACGTCGCTCCTTGAGCCGTGGGAACAGCTCGAACATGCGTTGCATATCTTCCTGGGCGAACTTGTCGCCAATGGGGATGGTGCCCATCAGCAGGTTTTCCTCGACGGTCATGTCGGGGAACACCCGCCGCCCTTCCGGCGACTGTGCAATGCCGTTGGAGGCAATGTAGTGGGACGACTTGTGGGTAATGTCGACGCCGTTGTAGAGGATCTGCCCCGACTCGGCCCGTGGCTGGCCGAAGATCGACATCAGCAGCGTGGATTTACCCGCGCCGTTGGAGCCGATCAAGCTGACGGTTTCGCCTTCGTTGATGTGCAGCGAGACTTTTTTCAGGGCCTGGATCGGGCCGTAGAACACGTCCAGGTCCTTCATTTCGAGGATAGGTGCACTCATACCAGCTCCTCTTCGTCGGCGCCCAGGTAGGCGGCAATCACTTTCGGGTCGTTGCGGATCGCTTCCGGCCCGCCTTCGGCAATCACGTTGCCGTGGTCCAGCACCACAATGTGGTCGGAAATACTCATCACCATGCCCATGTCGTGTTCGATCAGCACCACCGTCAGGTCGTGTTCGTCGCGCAACAGGCGAATCATCGCGCTGAGGGCTTCGGTTTCCTGGGGGTTGAGGCCCGCTGCCGGTTCGTCCAGGCAGATGATCTGCGGCCGGGTGCACATGGCGCGGGCGATTTCCAGGCGGCGCTGCTGGCCGTAGGAAAGCTCACCGGCCAGGCGGTTGGCGCAGTCCACCAGGTCCACCACTTCGAGCCAGTAGAACGCATGGTCGAGGGCATCGCTTTCGGCCTTGCGGTAGCCCTTGGTGTTGAGGATGCCCGCCAGCATGTTGCGGTTGACCCACATGTGCTGGGCCACCAGCAGGTTTTCCAGCACCGACATTTCCTTGAACAGGCGAATGTTCTGGAAGGTCCGGGCCAGGCCGGCGCGGTTGACCAGGTGGGTGCCACCGAACATCTTGTAGTACACCCGGCTCAAGAAGCTTTTTGGCGATACGAAGTCGACCGCCTTGAAGCGCTCGCCGAGCAGCTGGATCACATTGGTCTGCTTGCCGCGGATGTTCAGTTCGATCTTGCCGCCGCTGGCTTTGTAGAAGCCGGTGAGGCAGTTGAACACGGTGGTCTTGCCGGCTCCATTGGGGCCGATCAGGGCGAAGATCGAGTTGCGTTCGACCTTGAGGCTCACATCGCTCAAGGCCTTGATGCCACCGAAGTGCATCATCAGGTGTTCCACGGAGAGGACGACTTCCTTGCTCATGGCGCTACCCCCTTGCGCGGTGTCACACCGGTGCGGCTGATCCGGATCAGGCCGCGCGGTCGCCAGATCATCATCACCACCATCAGCACGCCAAACAGCAGCACGCGGTATTCGCTGAAGCTGCGCAGCAGTTCAGGCGCGACGGTCAACACGAACGCGGCAATCACCACGCCGACCGTCGAGCCCATGCCGCCCAGTACCACGATGGCCAGGATCAGCGCCGACTCGAAGAAGGTGAACGACGACGGGTTGACGAAGCCTTGGTAGCTGGCGAAGAACACCCCGGCCAAACCGGCAGTGGACGCGCCAATGGTGAAGGCCGAGAGCTTGACCAGCACGTGGTTCAGGCCCATGGAGCGGCAGGCGATCTCATCTTCGCGCAAGGCTTCCCAGGCGCGGCCGACCGGCATGCGGGTCAGGCGGTGCTTGATGTACAGCACGGCCAGCACCACCAGGAACAGCACGATGTAGATGAACATGAACTTGATATTGGGGTTGTAGTCGATGCCGAAGAACTCGTGGAACGGAACCCCGCCCTCCTTGGCCTTGCGCCCGAACTCCAGGCCCAGGAAGGTCGGCGAAGGCACCGGCATACCGTTGGGGCCGCCGGTGAACGAGAGCCAGTTGTTGAGCACCAGGCGAATGATTTCACCGAAGCCCAGGGTCACGATGGCCAGGTAGTCACCGTGCATTCGCAGCACCGGAAAGCCGAGTATGCACCCCGCTAAAGCCGCTGCGATGGCTGCCAGCGGCAACACGCTCCAGAAGCCCAGGCCGAGGTATTGATAACCCAGCGCCAGGCCGTAGGCGCCGATGGCGTAGAACGCCACGTAACCCAGGTCGAGCAGCCCGGCCAGGCCGACCACGATGTTCAGGCCCAGGCCCAGCAACACGTAGATCAGTCCGAGGATCACCACGGTCAGCAGGTACTTGTTGGCGAAGATCGGGAACACGATGGCGATCACGATCAGCGCCGGGATGATCCAGCGCAGCCGCGACTTGTAGTCCGGTGGCAGTACATGCACGCCGGAGCCGCTGCTTTCGAAGCCCTGCAGAATCTTCAGGCCCTTGGGGGTTTGCAGGAACAGGCTGAGGGCAAAGCGCCCGGCCATCACGATGGCGACCAGGGTAGCCACACGGGCCGGTTCCAGGTTGAAGCTGTAGCCGTCGAGGACCACGCCGACGATCGGACCGAACACGATCAACGAAATCAGCCCGGCAAGGACCGTATCGACCACACTTTTCTTGATATCGATGGGTTTGGCAGCAGACATGTTTACACCTTAGCCACGAGTGGGCGACCAAGCAGGCCCTGGGGACGGAAAATCAGAATCACCACCAGCAGGGAGAAACTGAACACGTCTTTGTAGTCGGAGTTGATCAACCCCGAGAACAACGACTCGGAAATACCCAGGATGATCCCGCCCAGCATCGCCCCAGGCAGGGAACCGATGCCGCCGAGTACCGCTGCGGTAAACGCCTTGATGCCGATGATGAAGCCGGCGTAGAAGTCGAACGTGCCGTAGTTGAGGGTGATCAGCACGCCGGCCAGGGCCGCCATGGCGGCACCGATGACAAACACGTAGGAGATCACGCGGTCGGTGTTGATCCCCAGGATCGAGGCCATCTTGCGGTCTTGCTGGGTGGCGCGGCACATGCGGCCGAGCTTGGTGTACTTGATGATGTAGGTGAGCAACGCCATGCCGGCAAACGCCGCCACGAGGATGAAGACCTTGGTGTACGTGAGTTGGACGAACCCACTGCCGATGTCGACGCGCCAGGCGCCGGCCAGCAGGGTTGGAATGCCTTGTTGTTTCGCGCCCTGGGCGATCTGCGCGTAGTTCTGCAGGATCAGGGAGATGCCGATGGCGCTGATCAGCGGAGCCAGGCGGGTGGAGTTGCGCAGCGGTTTGTAGGCGACCCGTTCGATGACCCAACCGTACACGCCGGTGACGACCACGGTGAAGATCAGGGTGCCGAGAATGAGCAGCGGGAAGGATTCGATGCCGAAGTAAGCCAGCAGTGCCAGACTGATCGCCGCGAGGTAAGCGGAAATCATATAAACCTCGCCGTGGGCGAAGTTGATCATGCCAATGATGCCATAGACCATTGTGTAGCCGATGGCGATCAGGCCATAGACCGACCCGAGGGTCAGGCCGTTGACCAGTTGCTGCAGGAAAATACCATCCATAACGCAATCTCACGCGGTGAGCACCTGCACACCAGTCGGTGTGCGGCGCTTCTGGAGGAAAAGACAGATCTCAATAACAACGCTGTCCCAATGTGGGAGGGGGCTTGCCCCCGATGCGGTGGGTCAGCTGAACAACTGTTGACTGACCCACCGCTTCGGGGACAAGCCCCCTCCCACATGGATTACTTCTGCTTTTCCAGCTGGTGGTATTTGCCGTCTTTATCCCACTGGTAAACCACGTAGTCGGAGACTTTCAGGTCGCCCTTCGCGTCCCAGGTCTTCTCGCCCATCACGGTTTTGACCGGGTGCGCTTTCAGCCATTTGGCCGCGTCTTCGCCCTTGTTGGACTTGGCGCCGTTGAAGCCGGCGGCCAGGGCCTGCAGCGAGGCGTAGGCGTACAGGGTGTAGCCCTCAGGCTCGTAGCCGGCCTTGCGGAACTCTTCCACCACGGCCTTGCTGTCCGGCAGCAGGCGCGGGTCGGCGCCAAAGGTCATGTACACGCCATCGACGTATTGCGCGCCGCCAGCGGTGGCCACCAGTTCATCGGTCACTACGCCGTCATCGGACATGAACTTGACGTCCTTCAGGCCCGCTTCACGAATCTGGCGAACCAATGGACCGGCTTCCGGGTGCAGGCCACCGAAGTACACGACGTCGGCGCCCAGGGAGCGGATTTTGGTGACCAGCGCACTGAAGTCCTTCTCGCCACGGGTCAGGCCTTCTTCCAGCACCGGCTTGACGCCGCGCTTGGTCAACTGGGCAGCGGTGGCGTCGGCCAGGCCTTTGCCGTAGGTGTCCTTGTCGTTGATGACGGCGACTTTCTTGCCCTTGAGCACGTCGACGATGTAGTCGCCGGCGACGATGCCTTGCTGGTCGTCACGCCCGCACATACGGAACATGGCGCCCAGGCCGCGCTCGGTCACTTGTGGGTTGGTAGAGCCTGGGGTGATCGCGATGATGCCCGCTTCGTCGTAGACCTCGGAGGCCGGAATGGTGTTCGACGAGCAGAAGTGCCCGACTACGCCAATCACTTTGTCCTGGTCAGCCAGGCGGTTGGCCACGGCAACGGCCTGTTTCGGCTCACAGGCATCGTCGCCTGCCACCAGCACGACTTTCTCGCCATTGATGCCACCGGCCTTGTTGATCACCTCGGCTGCCGCCTGGGCACCCTTCATGTACTGCTCACCGAACGAGGCGTTGGCGCCGGTCATCGGCCCCGCAACGCCAATCTTCACATCAGCTTGAACAAACGTAGAAACACCCAGCGCCGCTGCAACGGCGAGGGCCAGAAAACCTTTCTTGTAAAACGTCTGGGACATGAGTGGTGCTCCGATATTTTTGATTTTTGGCACGACAACTTGCGTTCAAACTTTTCACTGAAAGCCCAGAGCAAGCCTCGTGCCATTACGTTTTTATTCTTCAAAAAGACACGGTGTCATTGTTATTGCAGGCGTTTCGGCTCCGCTCGCCAGGACGTGCAACCCTCTAGCATCGATAGGTGCAACCCATGGGCCGAAAAAGTACAACCCTGACGGGTCGCACCTGCAACCAAAGCAATAAACGACAGTTCCTACAGCTGTAACAGCCTGCGTAACGGAACTGCACATTTACAGTGCGCAACTGCTACGACCTGCACCAATACAGATTAGTAGCCGGCTAAGAAAATGCAGGCTTCTGAGCGGTATTTCGCTGATCAGATCACGATCCTCAGGCATTGCCCGGCGTGATACAGCGAGAATCCGGCTTCATACAGGCAACTGCGCAGCCCAACCCCGGCCAGCGGTTGCATGGGTGCAAACGGAATCGGCAAGGCTTGGGGATTCTGGTGACATAGATAGTCGGCGAACGCCTTGCCGACCACGCTGCCGGTGGTCACGCCGCGCCCGTTATAGCCGGTTACCGCCACCAGGCCGGGAGCTGGCTCGAACAGGCGCATCAGGTGATCGGGGGTGAAGGCGATGCAGCCGGTCCAGGTGAATTCCCATTGCACCGATTTGAGGTACGGGAAGTAATGTTGCTGCACCCGATCAGCCCACGCCTTGAGGAACCAGGCCGGTTTCTGGTTACCGTTGCCCAGGCTGCCGAGCAACAGGCGGCCATCGGCATCGCGGCGGATGCTGCTCAGTACCTGGCGCGTGTCCCATGAGCCTTGGCCGCCGGGCAGAATCTGCTCGGCGGCGGCGTCGGTCAGCGGCGCGGAGGCGACCTGGTAGTAGTAGCCGGGGAAAAAATTGCGTCGCAGCTCGGTCCACTCACCTTCGGTGTAGGCGTTGGAGGCGATGACCACTTGTGCAGCCTGCACCGAACCGCTGGCGGTCTGAACGGACCAACTCGCACCTTGGCGCTCCAACCGGGCGACCGGGGAATGGTCGAACAACTGCCCGCCAAGGCCCACGGCGGCATTCGCCAGGCCACTGGTGTAGGCCATCGGGTTCAAGGTACCGGCACGCCGATCCAGCAAGGCGGCGGCGATTTTCTTGGTGCCGGTGGCGTGCTCGCAGGCCTGGCCGGTGAGCAATTCCACCGGCGCGCCACGGCGCTTCCATTGTTCTTCACGGCTGCGCAAATCCGCCTCGCCACGGGCGTTATGCGCCATGTGCAAGGTGCCCTCGCGGCGCAATTGGCAATCGATGTTGTATTTGTCGATCAGGCTGAACACCAGCGATGGTGCCGCGCCGAGCATGCGGTTGAGCTGGCTGCCCACCGCTTCGCCGAAACCGGCTTCGATCTCGTCCGGAGGGATCCACAGGCCGGCATTCACCAACCCGACGTTGCGCCCCGAACCACCGTGGCCGGTGCGATGAGCCTCCAGCACGGCGACGCTTTTACCCTGCTCCAGCAAGTGAATGGCGGCCGACAAACCGGTGATGCCGGCGCCGATCACGCACACATCCACCTTGACCTCGCCCTTGAGCGCGGCACGATCCGGCCGGCCAGGGGTGAGGTGTTCCCACAAACATGCTTCGCGTAGTGCCATTGCCAGACTCCGGTGAGACCCAACAAGCGTTTTTCTTGTTCAGCACCATCACTGTAGGAGCGAGCTTGCTCGCGAAAAACGCGAGAGCGGCGCGGGCATTCAGGATGCCCGCGTGATCGTTGACGATCTTCGCGAGCAAGCTCGCTCCTACAGAATCAGTCGAAGGTGATGCCCTGGGCCAGCGGCAACTCCAGCGAATAGTTCACGGTGTTGGTCTGGCGGCGCATGTACCCGCGCCATGCATCCGAACCTGACTCGCGACCGCCACCGGTCTCTTTCTCACCGCCAAACGCGCCGCCAATCTCCGCGCCGCTCGGGCCGATGTTGACGTTGGCGATCCCGCAGTCGCTGCCCACTGCCGACATGAATTGCTCGGCCTCGCGCACGTCAGTGGTGAAGATGCACGACGACAGGCCTTGGGGCACGGCGTTGTTGAGGCGCAGGGCTTCGGCGAAGTCCTTGTAGCCGACGACATACAAAATCGGCGCGAAGGTTTCGGTGCACACCACATCGCTCTGCTCAGGCATTTCGACAATGGCCGGCGACACGTAGTAGGCGTTGGGGAACTTGTCTTCCAACTGGCGCTTGCCGCCGAACACCTTGCCGCCTTCACTCAAGGCCTGCTCCAGGGCGTCCTGCATAGCGTCGAAGCCATGCTTGTCGATCAGCGGGCCAATCAGGTTGCCCTCCAGCGGGTGGCCGATGCGCACTTTGGAATAGGCGGCCTTGAGGCGGGTGACGATTTCTTCCTTGACCGACTCGTGGGTGATCAGGCGGCGCAGGGTGGTGCAGCGCTGGCCGGCGGTGCCGACGGCGCTGAACAGGATGGCGCGCACGGCCATGTCCAGGTCGGCGCTCGGGCCGAGGATCATGGCGTTGTTGCCGCCCAGCTCGAGGATGCTGCGGGCAAACCGCGCGGCAACTTTCGGCGCCACTTCGCGGCCCATGCGGGTGCTGCCGGTGGCGCTGATCAGGGCCACGCGTGGGTCATCCACCAGCGCAGCGCCGGCATCGCGGCCGCCGATGATGACCTGGCTCAGGTATTGCGGCGCGTCCTTGAAATTCTTCAGCACACGCTCGAACAGCGCCTGGCACGCCAGGGCGGTGAGCGGGGTCTTTTCCGACGGTTTCCAGATCACTGCGTTACCGCACACCAGCGCCAGTGTGGTGTTCCACGCCCACACGGCTACCGGGAAGTTGAAGGCGCTGATCACCCCGACCACGCCCAGCGGGTGCCAGGTTTCACGCATATGGTGGCCTGGGCGCTCGGAGGCGATGGTCAAGCCGTACAACTGGCGGGACAGGCCCACGGCGAAGTCGCAGATGTCGATCATTTCCTGCACTTCACCCAGGCCTTCCTGGGTGATCTTGCCGGCCTCCCAGGACACCAGCTCGCCCAGATCGGCCTTGTATTCGCGCAGTACATCGCCGAACTGGCGCACCAACTCGCCGCGACGGGGGGCCGGCACGTTGCGCCAGGCCTCGAATGCATGCTCGGCGCGACTGACCTGTTGCTCCACCTCGGCGGCACCTTCCCAGTGCACACTGCCGATACGGCTGCCATCAATGGGCGAATGCACGGGTTGTTTACCCGCCTGGTACAGCGCCGGGTTTACCCCGAGACGATCAAGCAATGCGGCAACCATGGGTCACTCCTTTAATCTTCGAACAAAAAATCGCACCGCGGCACGCACGGCGATCCAGGCCTTATTTGTAGCTGGCCCAAGACTTGCCAACAAACGACGATTAGGCGAGATATCATTCCGTTTATTCATGCAAAGAATAAAAAGAGGCATGCCGTGCTGAACAAAAGACATTTGCCCTCGATCACCGCCCTGCAGTGTTTCGAGGCCGCCACCCGCCACCTGAGCTTCACCCGCGCCGCCGAGGAGCTGAACCTCACGCAAAGCGCAGTGAGCAAACAGGTCGCGCAGTTGGAAGAATTGCTCCAGCACCTGCTGTTTCGCCGCGTGCGTCGCCGCTTGCAGATGACTCCGGCAGGCGACCTGTACCTGGTGGAAGTGCGCAAGATCCTCACGCAGGTGGAGATGTCCACCCATTACCTGCGCTCCTATGGCGGCGAGACCGAAGTGTTGCGCGTGTCCACCCCCTACACCTTCGGCGCGCGCTGGCTGGTGCCGCGCCTCAAGGGCTGGCGCCTGCGCCACCCGCAGATCCACCTGGACCTGTGCAACGAACAGGAGCCGGACGAACTGCTGCAAGGCAAGGCCGACATGGCCTTCTACTTCGGCCAGGGCTCGCGCCCCGGCACCGAGAGCCTGAAACTGTTCAGCGAAGAGCTGGTACCGGTGTGCGCCCCGGAAAGCCTGCCGGCGCAGCCCTTCACCGATCCCACGCAACTGAGCGACCTGGTGCTGCTGCAAAACGCCTCGCGCTCCCAGGGCTGGCATGACTGGTTTGCCGATCAGGGGTATCACACCGAGCACAGCTACCACGGGCCGCGTTTCGACACCTTTTATATGTGCATTCGTGCGGCGCAGGTCGGTTGCGGCGTGGCGTTGTTGCCGCGCTTTCTGGTGGAAGAAGAACTGGCCGACGGCAAGCTGGTGATCCCCTGGCAGCATGCAATGCCCAGCCAGGACGCTTATTACCTGGCCTTCCCGGAACACGCGGCGGAGGTGCCCAAGGTGCGGGAGTTTGTGAAGTGGATGATGGAGCAGGTTGTTTAATGCCTGGAATATCGCCATCGGCGGCAAGTGGCCTTGGCAAAAAAAATCACTGGCAAACCTACCCGCGTCTATGCGCCACTAGCCCCCTTCCTTAATTGTGCGTAAAGGTCGGCGCCCATCGCCCGACCTGTCTGGAGATTCCCGTTATGAGCGAGAGTGTGTTTGCCGATCGCATCGTGCAGAACTTGCTCGACACCGACTTCTACAAGCTGACCATGATGCAGGCGGTGCTGCACAACTACCCCAACGTGGAAGTTGAATGGGAGTTTCGTTGCCGCAACAGCGAAGACCTGCGCCCGTACCTGGCGGAGATCCGCTACCAGATCGAGCGCCTCGCCGAGCTGAGCTTGAGCCCCGACCAATTGGGGTTCCTGGAACGCATCAGCTTTATGAAGCCGGATTTTTTGCGTTTTCTCGGGCTGTTTCGCTTCAACCTGCGCTATGTGCAGACCGGCATCGAGAACGGCGAGTTGTTTATCCGCCTGCGCGGGCCGTGGCTGCATGTGATTCTGTTTGAAGTGCCGATGCTGGCGATCGTCAGCGAAGTGCGTAACCGCTACCGCTACCAGACGGTGATCCTCGAACAGGCCCGCGAGCAGCTGTACCGCAAGTTCGACTGGCTGACGGCCAACGCCAGCAGCGACGAGCTGGCCGAGCTGCAAGTGGCCGACTTCGGCACGCGCCGACGCTTCTCGTACCGCGTGCAGGAAGAAGTGGTCAGCGTGCTCAAGCATGACTTCCCCGGGCGTTTTGTCGGCACCAGCAACGTACACCTGGCCCGCGAGTTCGATATGAAGCCGTTGGGCACCATGGCCCATGAATGGATCATGGCCCACCAGCAACTCGGCCCGCGCCTGATCGACAGCCAGATCGCCGCCCTCGACTGTTGGGTCCGCGAATACCGGGGCCTGCTGGGTATCGCCCTGACCGATTGCATCACCACCGACGCCTTCCTTGGCGACTTCGACTTGTACTTCGCCAAGCTGTTCGATGGCCTGCGCCATGACTCCGGCGACCCGGTGCAGTGGGCCGAAAAAGCCATCGCCCACTACCACAAGCTGGGCATCGAGCCGATGAGCAAGACCCTGGTGTTCTCCGACAGCCTGTCGTTGCCCAAGGCCCTGGAGATATTCCGCGCGTTGCGTGGTCGCATTAATGTGAGCTTCGGCATCGGCACCAACCTGACCTGCGATATTCCAGGGGTGGAACCGATGAGCATCGTGCTTAAAATGACCGCCTGCAATGGCCAGCCCGTCGCGAAGATCTCCGATGAAGCGGGCAAGACCCACTGCACCGACCCGAATTTTGTCGCCTATTTGCGTCATGTTTTCAAAGTACCTGCCATCTCTAGCAAGGAGTGAATCATGCAAGCCGTACAGCGTGAGATTGCTGAACAGCTCAAGGTCCAAGCGCCGTTCAAGGACCAGGCCGCCCTCGAGGCCGAAGTTGCCCGGCGCGTAGCGTTTATCCAGGACTGCCTGCGCAATTCCGGGCTCAAGACACTGGTGCTGGGCATCAGCGGCGGCGTCGACTCCCTGACTGCCGGCCTCTTGGCCCAACGCGCGATGCAGGAACTGCGCTCCCGCACCGGTGACGAGGCCTACCGCTTTATCGCCGTGCGCCTGCCCTACGAAACCCAGTTCGATGAAATCGATGCCCAGGCCTCGGTGGACTTTATCGACCCGGACGAGCGCCACACCGTGAACATCGGCCCGGCGGTGAAAGCCCTGGCCAATGAAGTGGCGGCGTTTGAAGGCAAGGCGGCGGTGTCCCGCGACTTCGTGCTCGGCAACACCAAGGCGCGCATGCGCATGGTGGCGCAGTACACCATCGCCGGCGCGGCCAGCGGCCTGGTGATCGGTACCGACCATGCGGCGGAAGCGGTGATGGGCTTTTTCACCAAGTTCGGCGATGGCGCCTGCGACCTGGCGCCGTTGAGCGGCCTGGTGAAAAACCAGGTACGCGCGATTGCACGGTTCTTTGGTGCGCCGGAGTCGTTGGTGGAGAAGGTGCCGACGGCCGACCTTGAAGACCTGTCGCCAGGTAAGCCGGATGAAGCGTCACATGGCGTGACCTATGCCGAGATCGATGCGTTCCTGCACGGTGAGCCGGTGCGTGAGGAAGCGTTCCGGATTATTTGCGAGACGTACCGCAAGACCGAGCACAAGCGGGTGATGCCGTTTGCGCCTTGAGGTGAGCCAGATAGTGGTGTGTTGATTGGCAGGCAGTCATCGGGGGCAAGCCCCCGATGAACGATAACGCGGTCTTACTTCAGGACCACAGTGCCTTTCATCATCGAGATGTGGCCCGGGAACGAGCAGAAGAACGCGTAATCCGTACCGGCCGCCAGTTTCGAGACATCGAAGGTCACCGAATCCTTCTCGCCGGCACCAATGATCTTGGTGTGGGCGATGATGCGATCGTCACCCTCTTTCAGGTAGTTCTTGTCGATGCCAGCAGCCATGCCATCAGTGGCAACCGGCTGCATGTTGGCGGCGCTGGTCAGCACCCAGTTATGACCCATGACGTTTTTCGGCAGGCTGCCGGAGTGAGTCAGCTCGACAGTGAACGTCTTGCAGCTCTTATCGATCGTGATTTCCTTGGTGTTGAAGGACATCTGGTCAGTGGAGTCGACGGTGACCTTGCACTCTGCAGCAAGCAACTGGCCGCTGGCCAGAGTCAGCAGGGAAACAGCAACGAGTTTGGCAAACATGTGAATCTCCAAGGCAGGGTTTAAACAACGCGTAATGCGACAAGGGTGCCTGAGGCAGGCAAAAATTCTTATGACCTGAATCAACAGATTGTATACAACTTTAGGCTATCAGACTTATCGACACAATCAACCAGCCAAAGTGCCGCAGGCTGTCTATGATCGGCGCATCACCCACTGGAGCCCGAGCCATGCACCTCAACCAACTGTTCAATGGCCTCCTGGCCGCGTACGCCTGCGGTAAGTGAAGGCCAAGCGCCCCTTGAAGCTGCTACCATGTCGTCCCAAGGCAGCTGCGCGCCGCCACCCTCACCTTCGACCCTAGAGGATCGCCCATGGCCAAACCTAATTACTCCTTCGCCAAACGTCAGAGAGACTTGGCCAAGGAACAGAAGAAAGAGGAAAAACTGCAACGCAAGAAAGCCGCTGTCGATGAAGAAGCGGGCGCACTGAACCCGGACGCGGAAGGTGAAGTGGCAGCAGACGAGACTGAAACCCCGAAAGACCCGGCTGAATAATTATTTACTGTAGGAGCGAGCTTGCTCGCGAAGAACGTCAACGATAACGCGGGAAGCCAAGATCAACGCGGCGCCCTCAGGTTCTTCGCGAGCAAGCTCGCTCCTACATCAGCGGCATCACCGTCACCCGCACCTCCGGGTCATGGCTCCCTCCCCCCAGAATCACCCCACGCAACGGCGACACATCGGAGAAATCCCGGCCCCAGGCCAGGGTGATGTGCTCCAGCGCCGGCTGCACATTGTTCGTCGGATCGAAATCCACCCAGCCCGATACCGGGCAATACACCGAGACCCACGCGTGGGAGGCATCGGCGCCGATCAGCCGTGGCTGGCCGGGCGGTGGCTGGGTGAGCAGGTAGCCGCTGATGTAACGCGCCGCCAGGCCGCGCGAGCGCAGGCAGGCGAGCATCAGGTGGGCGAAGTCCTGGCACACGCCGCGTCGGCGCTCCAGCACCTCCACCAGCGGCGTGGCGACCTGGGTAGCTTCGGCATCGAAGGTGAATTCGCTGAAGATCTTTTCCATCAAGGCCTGCACCCCCAATAGCAAGGGCGCACCAGGAGGGAAGCAGCTCTCGGAGAACTCGACGAAGGTCTTCTTCAGGTGTACGTAGGGCGATTCGAAGCGATAACGGCAGGCTTCGATCAACTCGGGCGACAGTGGCTGGCTGCTGTAGGTCAGGCTGTCGCGGGTCTGGTCCCAGGCGGGCGAGTGCTGGAAATCCAGCACCGGCCGCGCCAGCACTTCCACAGTCAGCCCAGCGTTCACCAGTAATTCATCATGGGGCCGCTCGAACGCCAGGCGGGTGATCGGGTTGCCGAACACGTCCAGCTCATCCCGGCGTGACGACGGCTGCGGGCTGATATCCAGTTGCTGGTCGCTGCAACGCTGCCAGGCGCACGGCCTCGGCCATAAATGCGCGAGCTGCTGGGCCAGGGACACCGGGCTGTCGTAGTGGTAATGGGTATCGTGGAAAATCTGGTAGCGCGCACTCATCACACCGACACCGTTTGCTGACTGACATCATCCACATGGGCAAAGTGGCGCAAAGCCAGACGATCCGACACTTGCCCACTCTCATCGGCGACCGCCTGCAGCAGGTCGGCCAGGCCTTCCAGTGCGGCACGCACGCTGGATTCGCCAAACAACGGGTTCTCCAGGCACGCCAGGTCGAAACGCGCCAGGCGCTCCACCAACGGCGCCAACCCGGTCTCCCGTGGCACACCGAAATCATCATTAAGACGGCGCAGGGTACGGCTCACCAGTTTCAGCTGGAACAGCACCGCGTGGGGGTTCTGTTCATCCAGCAACAACAAATCCAGGACCGGAATCAGCTGCGGCACCGCCAGGTAGCGCGAGCGGTAGGTGATGCTGCTGTTGCCGAGTTCCAGCAACCACTCCAGGCCCGCTTGATCGAACACCGCCACACCGCGCAGGAATGCCGCCAGGCTGCTGCTGAGAAATTGCAGGCGCTCGATGCGCCGGCCCATCATCAGGAAGCGCCAGCCTTCGTCGCGGGTCATGTCGTCGAGGGCAAACCCGGACAGCGCCGCCAGGGACATTACCAGGCGGTTGAGAAAGTCCAGCAACTCACCAAAATCCGGGCTTTCGCTCTCCAGCTCCAGGGCTTCGCGCTGCAACTCCACCAGGGCCTGCCAGTTCTCACGGGACAACTTGCCGCGCACCTGGGACGCCGCCCACTGCAAGCGTTGCAGGTTGGCGCGCAGGCTCGACGGCCAATCATCGCCGAGCAAGGCCGCCTGCAAACGCTCGGGCAGCTCGCCCTCCTCCGGCAGCAGGCGCAGGTTTTCACCCAACTCGACCGCCGCCTGCAAGGCCAAGGGGTCGTCGCCGTCGACATAGCGCGCCAGCACGATGCGCAGCCAGCGTGCGCTGTCGTCGCAGCGCTCGCAGTAACGGCCGAACCAGAACAGGTTTTCCACCACGCGGGACGGCAGATAAGGGTCGCGGCGCACCAGGTCGTGTGCACCAATCGCGCGCTGGGCGCGCCAATGCTCGCCACTGCTGGCGCGTTCGCCCAGCACCCAGGTGTCCTTGCTGGCGCCGCCGCGTTGCATCGACACCACTTCGGCATCGGCGTCCGCCGCCACACGGGTCAGGCCGCCGGGCAGTACGCGGTAGCCCTCCGCGCTGGCCACGGCATACACGCGCATGCCGATGGCGCGGTGTTGCAGGTGATCCTCCACGGTGTGCCACACCGGTGCCTGGGACAGTTGTGCCAGCTCCTGGGCGACGTAGGCGTAAGGCCGCGCGCGCATGCGTTCGGCCAAGGCCTGGCGTTGCTCGTCATTCAAGTCGCGACCGAATACCGGGGCAAAACTTTGCGACGGAAACGCCGGTTTGATCAGCAGTTCCGGCAGTTTCTCCAAGGCCTCGGCGAGCACCGGCGCCTCACCGCACCACCAAGTGGCGATGGAGGGCAAGAGCAATTCTTCGCCGAACAGGAACTGGTTGATCCTGGGCAGAAAGCCGAGCAAACCGGGGGACTCCAGCACGCCGCTGCCCAGGGCATTGGCCACCAGTACATTGCCCTGGCGCGCGGCGTCGAGCAGGCCGGGTACGCCGAGGGCGGAGTCGGTGCGCAGCTCCAGCGGGTCGCAGAAGTCATCGTCGAGGCGACGCATGATCGCGTGCACCCGGCGCAGGCCACTGAGGGTTTTCAGGAACACCGTGCTGTCGCGCACCGTGAGGTCGCCGCCTTCCACCAGCGGGTAGCCGAGCTGACGCGCGAGGTACAGATGTTCAAAATAGCTTTCGTTGAAACGCCCAGGGGTGAGCAACACGATCAGCGGTGGCTGGTCATCGCTCGGCGCCTGGCGGGCCAGGGTTTCCTGGAGCGTGCGGAAGAAACCGGTGAGGTGCTGCACCTGCAGATCACGGTACAGGTCCGGAAAGGCGCGGGACACGATGGTGCGGTTTTCCAACGCATAACCGGCGCCCGAAGGCGCTTGCGTACGGTCGGCGGTGACCCACCAGCGGCCATCCGGGGTACGCGCCAGGTCCACGGCATACAGGTGCAGAAACGCACCGTCAGGCGGTTGGATGCCCTGGCACGGCCAGAGGAAATTGTTATGCCCGAACACCAGTTCGGCCGGCAGCAGGCCTTCCTTGATCAAGCGTTGCGACCCGTAGAGGTCCGCCAGTACGGCGTTGAGCAGACGCGCACGCTGGGCGATACCGGCTGACAGCTGCTGCCATTCATCGGCCGCCAGCACATGGGGCAGCAGGTCCAGTTCCCAAGGGCGATCGGCGCCCTTGGGGTCGGCGTAGACGTTATAGGTGACGCCGTTTTCCTGGATCTGCCTTGTCAGCAGCGCCTGGCGCTGGGCCAGTTGCGCGGGTGTGCTGCGTTGAAGGTGATCGAGCAAGCGCTGCCAATGGGCGCGTACTGCGCCACTGTCGTCCAGCAGTTCGTGATAAGTACCCGCGGTCAGCGGGTATTGGTCGAGCAAGTCGGGCATGGAACGCTCGGCAGAGGCAAAGGGGCTCAGTTTAATTCAAATTCACTGCAATCTAATGTGGGAGGGCGCTTGCTCCCTCCCACATTGTGATCGCTTTTAGTCATTTTTATTGGGGTGACGCCGCAGATCCAGGGTCATCGGCAATTCGTCATTGATCACAACACTCGGCACGGTGAGCTTTCCTGGTGTATGGCCGAGACGGAAAAACCGCGCCATGCGCCGGCTCTCCGCCTCATTGGCGTTTACCGGCAGGCTGTCGTAGTTACGCCCGCCCGGATGCGCAACATGGTACTGGCAGCCGCCCAGGGAGCGCTGCATCCAGGTGTCCAGCAGGTCGAACACCAGCGGCGCATGCACCGGGATGGTCGGTTGCAGGCAATTGGCCGGTTGCCAGGCGCGGTAACGCACGCCGGCGACGAACTCGCCAATGCGCCCGGTCGGTTGCAGCGGCACCGGGATGCCATTGCAGGTCAGCAGGTAGCGTTGCGGCGGCAGCCCACTCACCTTCACCTGCAAGCGCTCCAGGGACGAATCCACATAGCGCACCGTGCCGCCCACCGCGCCCTCTTCGCCCAGTACATGCCAAGGCTCCAGGGCCTGGCGCAGTTCCAGTTCGATCCCGCTGACGGCGTAATCGCCCACCTTGGGGAAGCGGAACTCCAGGTGCGCGGCGAACCATTCGGCGCGTAACGGGTAACCGGCGGCGTTCAACTCGACGATCACGTCGGCAAAATCCTGCTCGATAAAGTGCGGCAACAGGAAGCGGTCATGCAATTCGGTGCCCCAACGCGCCAGTTTCGGCGGCGCATAGGGTTCACGCCAGAAGCGCGCCACCAAGGCCCGCAGCAGCAATTGCTGGGTCAGGCTCATGCGTGCGTGGGGCGGCATTTCAAAGGCCCGCAACTCGAGAAGGCCCAGGCGGCCAGTGGCACCGTCGGGCGAGTAGAGTTTGTCGATACAGAATTCGGCGCGGTGGGTATTGCCCGTTACGTCGATCAACAGGTTGCGCAGCAGGCGATCCACCAACCAGGGCGGGCATTCTTCACCCGGCTGCGGCATTTGCGCAAAGGCGATTTCCAGCTCATACAGCGCGTCGTTGCGGGCTTCGTCGACCCGCGGTGCCTGGGAGGTCGGGCCGATAAACAGGCCGGAAAACAGGTACGACAGCGAGGGGTGGTTATGCCAATAGCTGATCAGGCTGCGCAGCAGGTCGGGCCGGCGCAGGAACGGCGAGTCCTTGGGCGTCGCGCCCCCCAGCACAAAGTGGTTACCGCCGCCGGTGCCGGTATGGCGGCCGTCGATCATGAACTTCTCGGTGGTCAGCCGGGTCTGCCGCGCCTCCTCGTAGAGGAATTCGGTGCGTTCCACCAACTCGTCCCAGGTCGCGGACGGCTGCACGTTGACCTCGATCACACCCGGATCCGGCGTGACGCGGAAGTTGCTCAGGCGCATATCGAACGGTGGTTCGTAGCCTTCCAGCAGCACCGGGCAGTGCAATTCCTCGGCGGTGGCTTCGATGGCGGCCACCAGTTCCAGGTAATCCTCGACGCGTTCCAGGGGCGGCATAAACAAGTACAGGCGCCCTTCCCGCGCTTCGGCGCACAGGGCGGTGCGGGTCAGCCAGTCGGCGGACTCGTCGACCTCGGGCACTCGCTCGTCGCTCGGCGCGGGTTCGCCATGGCTTTGCAGTTGCGCACTGGTCGGCAGTTCCGGTTGATCCTGGTTAGGGTCGGTCGGGTGCACGAACGGATACTCCGCCGCCGTCACCCACGGCTGCGAGGCCAACGGCAGGCGATAGCCCAGCGGCGAATCCCCCGGCACCAGACGGCAATGGTTATCGCGCAGGTACCAGCGCCCGCTCTGCCAGCGGTCATTGGCCGCCGTACGCGCCAGCGGCAGTACCTGGCCGATGACTTTATCCAGACCCTGGCTGAACACCTTGCGCAAGCGTTCGCGCTCCAGTTCGTCGCTCAAGCGCGGGTCCTGGGCCGTGACGTTTTGCGGCAACGCACCTTCGCGCCACAGGTAGTAGAAGTTGTCTTCGAAGGCCGGGAATACAAAGCGCGCCGGCAACTTCAGGCGCTCGGCGACGCTGGCCAGGAAGCGCCCGGCCATTACGCCATCGGCGCCGTAGTCCTGTTGTTCATCGGCGATCAGCGCGCTGTTGTGCCAGATGGGCACGCCGTCACGGCGCCAGTAGCAGTTAAGCGACCAGCGCGGCAATTGCTCGCCGGGGTACCACTTGCCCTGGCCGAAGTGCACCAGGCCCTTGGGCGCGTAATGCTTGCGCATGCGCTGGAACAGTTCGGCGGACAAGCGCCGCTTATCCGGCCCGAGGGCTGCGGTGTTCCACTCGGCGCCGTCGGGGTCGTCGATGGAGACGAAGGTCGGCTCGCCGCCCATGGTCAGGCGTACATCATCCTTGAGCAGGTCGCCATCGATCTGCCGGCCCAGGGCCTGGATCGCCAGCCATTGCTCTTCGGTGTAGGGCTTGGTGACCCGTGGCGCTTCCCAGATGCGCTCCACCGACATCTCGTGGGTAAATTCGCACTCGCAGGGTTCCACCAGCCCACTGATCGGCGCGGCGGACGATGGATCGGGACTACAGGCCAACGGGATGTGCCCTTCACCGGCGAACAACCCGGAGGTGGCATCCAGGCCGATCCAGCCGGCACCGGGCAAATACACTTCGCACCAGGCGTGCAGGTCGGTGAAGTCGACTTCGGTGCCGGAGGGGCCGTCGAGGGCTTTGACGTCGGCGGTCAGCTGGATCAGATAACCGGACACAAACCGCGCCGCCAACCCGAGGTTGCGCAGCAATTGCACCAGCAGCCAGGCCGAATCACGGCAGGAGCCGGAAGCGTTTTCCAGGGTGAATTCCGGGGTTTGCACCCCCGGTTCCATGCGGATCAGGTAGCCGATGTCGGCGGCCAGGCGCTGGTTGAGGCCCACCAGGAAGTCCACGGCCGGCAACGGCGTGCGGTCGATACCCGCCAGGTAGGCGGCAAACCTCGGCGTCAGCGGCAGGGTTTCCAAGTACGGCGCCAGCTCGCGCTGTTCATCGGCGGCGTAGCTGAAGGGGATTTTTTCGGCGTAGGGCTCAAGGAAAAAATCGAACGGGTTGAACACCGCCATCTCGGCGACCAGGTCAACCTCGATGCGCAGTTCATCGGTCTTTTCCGGGAACACCAGACGCGCCAGGTAATTGCCCTGGGGGTCCTGCTGCCAATTGATGAAGTGCTGCTCGGGCAGCACTTTGAGTGCATAGGACAAAATCCGCGTACGGCTATGGGCCGCCGGGCGCAGACGCACGATCTGTGGGCCAAGTTCGACCGCGCGGTCGTAGCGGTAATGCGTAACATGGTGCAACGCGACATGAATCGACACGGCGGCCTCCTGCGAGCCAGGGCATGGACACAAAGCGCGCAAGACTTATGCCAGAGCGGCGGTCATTGCGCTTTATCGTAAGACCCGGTGCAGTACAGCACCAAAACGGCGCTGTGGCTGCGGTAATGGTGCAAGGGTTGCACATATTTGTGGCGGATGTGGGTGGGGCGGTATCGAATGGGTGGGCGCCGGGGGTGGGGAATCACCTCGGTTTCTTTATTCTGATGATTGCGCGCTCGTGTTTGCGGCGCTTTTCAATGGCCACCATTATCTTGCCCCGCATGTCGCGAAGTTCTACGTAGATGTCACGCATTTCGCGGTGGCGTTTACTACTAAGCAATACGAGGCCGAGCAGCGGCCACACGATGCTTTCTGCGTAAATGAATGGGTGCGGTGAAAACTGAAAAGCTGGTAAAGCGAATAACAAGCAGGCCATGAAAAGACCATACATGCCCCAGACCCATTTCGGCCGCCCGCAGACAATCATGACATTGCAGAGGGTGATAAAGAGGGCCAATATCCCACAGGCATTTACAGCAGCAGACGTCGATAATGCCCAGGGGGCTGCTCGCGGATAGTAGTGTTCCAGCAGTGCCACAACCGCAGTCCCACCCAAAAGTCCCATAAAGATCGCACTGATAAAAACGGGAAAGTAACGCAAAAGAAAAGGGCGTCTCGGTATGAGATATCTCGTTTTGAGTAATCTCATTCTGAAATTTCCTCATACAGCCCAACCGCGATGATCCGTATGTTCCCGGACCGCACGCTGCCAGCAACGCCCGACACCGCGCCAACGGCATCGAGCATCTGCATGATGGTCCCACGCCTCACTTCTGCCGAGGTGTGGCGCCTGGGCATCTCTCCAGCCATTTGTTTGAGTTTGACCATTTTCCGGGTCATATCAGGATGGTTGATACTCAGTAATTCCTTGGTGAGCTTTACCCGTTCCTGCCGATTCAAGCCTTTGAGTACCTGATGCGTATTTTTTCCTGTTGCCTTTTTAAGCATATTGACGAACCGGATCGTAGACATTGCCGTGTTGCCGATACTTAACAATGAAGCCGCATCCAGCCCAATAGTTACGGCTTGGTACCATTCATTGCTGTCCAACTCGTCGTTGCGCGCAGGGTCTACATATTCATATCGCGTTCGCTGAAAACCCATAATGCACTGAACACTGCTGGCTGAGGCGCCTACGACGCTAATCGCAGCCGCTACGCCAGAGCCCCCAAAAGTAAATGGACTCAACCCGAACCCACCCGCTATCACCACCCAACTAATCACCGCCGACGTACACGCCAACGCCGCATTCACCGCCTCAAACGCCACCTGCGACTCGCGCGGCTCATTCGCCAGCCGCCGAGCAAACTCCACCCGTCCGACATAGCTTGGCGCCTCACGCAAAATCACCGTCTTCGGCGCCACGCTGCAAATCGGCTGGAACTCACGCAACACAACCGCACGCAACTGAGCATCGAGATACACCACCCCCGCACCGACGATGGCGGGATCAGCATCAATCGCCGCAAACAACTTTTGCAGATCAATACTGCTTTCTATCCACTGCCGCGTCGTGAGATGCGCACTGGGAAACCCGTCTTTCAACACGTTGGAAGTCATCCCTTTACTCCGATTTTTCACAAGAGCGCAGAGGTTAAAGACTGACTATCCGCAAAAAATGTCAGAAGCTTCGCTTTATCAAGACAGGCACTTCCTGATCACGATGTAGCGTCTTGTAGGCCATATCCCGAATAGGAAAAAGTACGCCGCGCGCCACTACCGGCGAGCAACCAAACAGGGAGCGACCATGGCAACCGATATGTTTTTGAAGCTGGGGGACATCAAGGGTGAGTCCAAGGATCAGGTGCATCGCGATGAAATCGAGATCAGCAAATGGGGCTGGGGCATGTCCCAGACAGGCTCCATGCATACCGGCAGCGGCGGCGGTGCCGGCAAGGTCAATATTGAAAACCTGTCCATCTCCAAGGTCATGGACAAATCTTCACCCAACCTCATGATGGCCTGCTCTACTGGCAAGCATTACCCCGAGGCCAGGCTGGTGGTGCGCAAGGCTGGCGGCAGCAGTGCCGTGGAGTATCTGGTGATCACGATGAAGGAGGTCATGGTCATCTCGTACCAGACCGATGCGGTAACGACAGACGACACATTGACTGAAGTCATCGGCCTGAACTTCGCCACGGTCGAAGTCAGTTACCAGCCGCAGAAAGCCGATGGTGGCAAGGACGGCGGCGCCGTCAAGTACGGCTGGAACATTCGCCAGAACATCAAAACCTGAAAATACGCGCCGGGACCACACTCCAGCCCCGGCGTACTCACGTTTGTCCCAAGGTGCGAAGACACAGGTGACGAATCTACTCAGTCAACGGGCTTTTCGCTGTGCGATGACGGCTTGGCGCAGGCGGCGGACTTCCTGCAGCCGTTGGCGCATTTCGCGGTGGCGCCTGCTGTTGAGCAACAGCAAGCCCAGCAACGGAAACAGCACCGCCGAGCCATAGACCAGGGTGTTGATACCGTATTGAATCATCGGCAACACGAACAACAGGCAGCACACCAGATAGCCCGCCACGAGCCGGGTGGCCCAGCGATACCCGCGAGCGATCATCACGCTGCCAAACACCAGCACCGCCACCAGCACCAGGATCGCAGCCCCCGAATAGCTGGACTTGAGCGCTGGATCAACCCCGCGCAGGTACGTCACACCGGCCATGGATACCGCCGCCGAGCCGGAGAAGATCGCCATGAAAATCGTCCCCATGAAGACCGGGAAATAGCGCGCGAGAAAACCGTTTATCGAAGGCGGCTCCTTCACATGCGACTACTCGATCTGACGGTTGATTTGACCGCCTGCCGAATGCGACGGATTCCCACGAGTTTCGTGCGCATCTCTCGTTGAACCTTACTGTTAAGTGTCAATAATCCGAGCAATGGGAATAACAGCGCCAACCCATAAAGGACTTTGTGAGGCTGGAATTGAACCATCGGAAGTACAAACAGTAGACAGGCGACATAGATACCGACCATTACCCACACCCAGGAGGGTCGGCCCCGCAAAATCATAAAGTTGCTATGGACCGTCAACAGAATGAGCAGCGCCCCGGCAGACATGATCTTGAGCCCCACTTGAGCCATCGGCGCATCACGAAAATAGGTGATGAACGCCAGCGCCACAGCCAACGCTAAAGAAAAACACGCAGCAAATACGCCGCCCATAAACGTCAGAAAGTATTGTCTGAAAAAGTCGCGTAGCGTCATCAATTCGCTCATTCGCTTACCTCCTCGTACAGTCCAATCGCGATGGTGTTGACGTTTCCGGAGTAGGCACTCCCGCCAAACCCAACGCTTGCGCCCAGGACGTCTTTGATCTGGGTAGTGGTGCTGTGCTTGAGCTGCGTAGGGGTGAAACGCTTGGTGAGTTCGCCCGACGCCTGCCTCAATTTGATCATCTTCGCGGTCAAGCTGGGATGGTTGATGCTCAGCAGCTCTTTCGTCAGCTTGGCTCTTTCCTGGCGATTCAAACCGCGAAGCACATCACGCAGGCTCTTGCCCGTCGATGCTTTGGCGGCCCTGACCAGCTTGACCGTCGTCAGGGCCGAAGCGCCCACGCCTGCCAGTGATACAGCGTCCAGCACGATGGACGCATTCTGGTACCAGCCTTCACTGTCGAGCGAATCCTTGACCTCAGGTTTGGCGACTTCCAGCGCTGTTCGGGCAATGCCGTTGAAACACTGAAGCGTACTTGCGCCGGCAGCCGCATACCCCACTACAACGATGACGGAACTGGCGCCAGCGCTGAAAGGCACCAGAATTGTTCCACTGGCGATCGCAGCCCAACTGATGACCGCCCCCAAGCAGGAGATTCCGGTATTCACGGCTTCGCCAATCAGTCGCGATTCTCGAGGATTGCTCACGACATGTTGAGCAAACTGTGTTGGCGCAATGTACTTCTGCGCTTCACGCAAAATGATGCGCTTGGGCTTGATGCTGCAGATGGGCTTGAATTCGCGCAGGGTAATGACATTGAAGTCAGCGTCGATATACACCACCCCCGCGCCGACGATGCTGGGGTCGGCGTCGATGGCCGCGAACAGCCGTGGCAGGTTGATCTGGCTTTCGATGCGCTGGCGCGCCATGAACTGGGAGCGGTTGGAGTCCATGCCGATGCCGGCCAGGGGGTTGCCCATGGGGTGTTCTTCCTTGAAGGGGTGGAGACTGGACTGACGCTATCGGGGGCAAGCCCCCGATGGCAATTTAATGGGCGCCACCTTAACAAACAGACTCCCCACCGCCTAGAAAGCAAAACGCCAGCACAAGGCTGGCGTTTGCATTTTCAAGCGACGATCAACGCGGCACGACCGGCTTGCGGGCCGGCTTGCCGCCCTTGCCCTTGGCCGCATCGCTGCGTTCCTTGGCCGCCTGCTTGTTACGCGCCTGGGCCGCCGCCTTGGCTTGCTCACGCTTGTCCCACGGGTTGCTGCCGTCGCTGCCACGGGGCGGCAGGCCGGTGTGCTGGGTAAGGATCTTGGTGGTAGTTTCCTTGGCGACCTTGTGGCTACCGGCCGGCGTCGAGTTCTTGCGACGGGCGCTCTGGTAGCTGTCGGTGCTCGGCTGGTGCAGCGGGATCAGTTGGTCCTTGCCCGGCCCGATCAGGTCGGCACGGCCCATGCGGGTCAACGCTTCACGCAGCATCGGCCAGCCCTTCGGGTCGTGATAGCGCAGGAACGCCTTGTGCAGGCGGCGCTGCTCCTCGCTCTTGACGATGGTCACCGCGTCGCTCTTGTAGGTGACCTTGCGCAGCGGGTTCTTGCCCGAGTGGTACATCGCGGTGGCGGTGGCCATCGGCGACGGGTAGAACGCCTGCACCTGGTCGGCGCGGAAGCCGTTGCCCTTGAGCCACAGGGCCAGGTTCATCATGTCTTCATCGGTGGTGCCCGGGTGAGCCGCGATGAAGTAAGGGATCAGGTACTGCTCCTTGCCCGCTTCCTTGGTGTACTTCTCGAACATGCGCTTGAACTTGTCATAGCTGCCAATGCCCGGCTTCATCATCTGGTTGAGCGGACCTTCCTCGGTGTGTTCCGGGGCGATCTTGAGGTAGCCACCGACGTGGTGGGTGACCAGCTCCTTGACGTATTCCGGCGACTCGACCGCGAGGTCGTAGCGCAGGCCGGAAGCGATCAGGATCTTCTTCACACCCGGCAATGCACGGGCGCTTCGATACAGCTGGATCAACGACGAGTGGTCGGTGTTCAGGTTCGGGCAGATACCGGGGAACACGCACGACGGCTTGCGGCACGCGGATTCGATTTCCGGGCTCTTGCAGGCAATGCGGTACATGTTCGCAGTCGGGCCGCCGAGGTCGGAGATCACACCGGTGAAGCCCGGCACCTTGTCGCGGATCTCTTCGATTTCGCGAATGATCGACTCTTCGGAACGGTTCTGGATGATCCGCCCTTCGTGCTCGGTGATCGAGCAGAAGGTGCAGCCGCCGAAGCAGCCACGCATGATGTTCACCGAGAAACGGATCATGTCGTAGGCCGGGATCTTCTCCTTGCCGTACGCCGGGTGCGGAACACGGGCGTAAGGCATGCCGAACACGTAGTCCATTTCTTCGGTGGTCATCGGAATGGGCGGCGGGTTGAACCACACGTCCACTTCGCCGTGCTTCTGCACCAGGGCGCGGGCGTTGCCTGGGTTGGTTTCCAGGTGCAGCACGCGGTTGGCGTGGGCATAGAGCACGGCGTCGCCACGGACTTTTTCCACCGAGGGCAGGCGGATCACGGTCTTGTCGCGGGTCATGCGCGGGCTGGCCAGGATCTGCACGACCTTGGCTTCTTCCGGATCATCGACCGGCCCCTTTTCCTGCTCGATGGCGCAGGCCTGGGTGTCCTGGGTGTTGACGTACGGGTTGATGATCTTGTCGACCTTGCCCGGGCGATCGATACGCGTGGAATCCACTTCGTACCAGCCGGCTGGGGTATCGCGACGGATGAACGCGGTGCCGCGCACATCGGTAATGTCTTCGATCTTGTGGCCCCACGACAGGCGCTGGGCGACTTCGACGATAGCCCGCTCGGCGTTGCCGTACAGCAGGATATCGGCGGTGGCGTCGATCAGGATCGAGTTGCGCACGCGGTCCTGCCAGTAGTCGTAGTGGGCGATGCGGCGCAGGGATGCTTCGATGCCGCCGAGTACGATCGGCACGTTCTTGTAGGCTTCCTTGCAACGCTGGCTGTACACCAGGCTGGCGCGGTCCGGGCGTTTGCCGGCCATGCCGCCTGGGGTGTAGGCGTCGTCGGAACGGATTTTCTTGTCGGCGGTGTAGCGGTTGATCATCGAGTCCATGTTGCCGGCCGCGACGCCGAAGAACAGGTTCGGCTCGCCCAGTTTCATGAAGTCGTCTTTGGACTGCCAGTTCGGCTGCGCAATGATCCCGACGCGGAAGCCCTGGGACTCCAGCAGCCGGCCGATGATGGCCATGCCGAATGACGGGTGGTCCACGTAGGCATCACCGGTGACGATGATGATGTCGCACGAATCCCAGCCAAGCTGATCCATCTCCTCCCTGCTCATCGGCAGGAATGGCGCAGGGCCGAAACATTCGGCCCAGTACTTGGGATAGTCAAATAACGGCTTGGCTGTTTGCATGACGGTGACCGGTGTTGAGATGAAAAATCGCGGGCGCGGAATATAGCACAAATTTTGACCAATTCCGACGGTAATGGTCGGAATTGAGCAGACGGGTTATTCGTCGTCGTCGAAGTTGTAGCTGCCCGGCGCCAGGTTCTCGAAGCGCGTGTATTTACCGATGAACGCCAGGCGGATAAAGCCGATCGGGCCGTTACGCTGCTTGCCGATAATGATCTCGGCAATGCCTTTGTGCTCGGTCTCGGGGTGATACACCTCGTCGCGGTACACGAACATGATCACGTCGGCATCCTGCTCGATCGCTCCGGATTCCCGCAAGTCGGAGTTCACCGGGCGCTTGTTGGGGCGTTGTTCCAGGGAACGGTTGAGCTGGGACAGTGCCACCACCGGGCAGTTGAATTCCTTGGCCAGGGCCTTGAGTGACCGGGAGATTTCGGAAATTTCGTTAGTCCGGTTATCGCCGCTGGAACCCGGGATCTGCATCAACTGCAGGTAGTCGATCATGATCAGGGCGATGTCGCCGTGCTCACGTACCAGGCGGCGGGTACGTGCACGCATCTCGGACGGGCTGATACCGGCGGTGTCATCGATAAACAGCTTGCGGTCGTTGAGCAGGTTGACCGCCGAGGTCAGGCGCGGCCAGTCGTCGTCTTCCAGGCGACCGGCACGCACCTTGGTCTGGTCGATACGGCCGAGGGACGACAGCATACGCATGATCAGCGATTCGCCTGGCATCTCGAGGGAGTACACCAGTACGGTCTTGTCGCTGCGCAACACGGCGTTTTCCACCAGGTTCATCGCAAAGGTGGTCTTACCCATGGATGGACGGCCGGCGACGATGATCAGGTCGGACGGCTGCAGGCCGCTGGTCTTCTCGTCGAGGTCGGTGTAGCCGGTGGAAATACCGGTGATGGCGTTGTCGGTGTTGAACAAGGTGTCGATGCGGTCGATGGCCTTGGTCAACAGGTCATTGACGCTGACCGGGCCGCCGGTTTTCGGGCGCGCTTCGGCGATCTGGAAGATCTGGCGCTCGGCTTCGTCAAGGATTTCGGCGGCGGTGCGACCTTCGGGGTTGAAGGCGCTGTCGGCGATTTCGGTGCTGATGCCGATCAACTGGCGCAGGGTGGCGCGCTCGCGAACGATCTGGGCATAGGCCTTGATGTTGGCGACGGACGGCGTGTTTTTTGCCAGTTCACCCAGGTAGCCCAGGCCACCGACCTGGGAGGTCTGGCCTTCCTTGTCCAACTGCTCGGCCAGGGTCACCACGTCGATTGGGGAGTTCTGGTCGGCCAGCTTGGCGATGGCACGGAAGATCAGGCGGTGGTCATGACGATAGAAATCACCGTCCGAGACTTGATCCAGCACGCGTTCCCAGGCGTTGTTGTCCAGCATCAGGCCACCGAGCACGGCCTGTTCGGCCTCGATGGAATGCGGCGGCACCTTCAGGGCAGCGGTTTGCAGATCGTATTGCTCAGGAGCTGAAATATCGTTCATGGCCACTTGGAATTAGGGGATTGTAGAAAAACAAAAGGCACGACCTGTAAACAGGATCGTGCCCGATGTTAACTGCCCGACACACGAGGTGCCAGTCAGTTAGGTGCGACTTAAGCTGCTACCACGACAACGCGTACGGTGGCTTCAACTTCGGCGTGCAGGTGCACGGCTACGTCGAATTCGCCTACGTTGCGGATGGTGCCGTTCGGCAGACGAACTTCGCTCTTCTGCACTTCAACGCCGGAGGCGGTCAGTGCATCAGCGATGTCGTGGGTGCCGATCGAACCGAACAGCTTGCCTTCGTCACCGGCGGTGGCAGTGATAGTCACTTCCAGCTCAGCCAGTTGGGCAGCGCGAGTTTCAGCCGAAGCTTTCTTGTCTGCCGCTGCTTTTTCCAGCTCAGCGCGACGCTCTTCAAACGCAGCCAGGTTGGCAGCGGTTGCAGCGGTGGCTTTGCCGTATGGCAGCAGGTAGTTACGACCGTAGCCGGCCTTAACGTTCACTTTGTCGCCCAGGTTGCCCAGGTTGGCGACTTTTTCCAGAAGGATCAGTTGCATGTGAAAATCCTCTAACTTTTAACCTTCACCGTTCGCGTTATCGGCGTCTTTCGGCGCAGAACGTCCGCGAAAATCAATCAGGCTGTCGACAATGGCCAAGACCACGAGTAACGGACCGATCAAGTGCATGAGCGGCAGGACGGTGACGTAGATCCCCACCAGCCAGAAACTGGCCAGTCTTTTCTGCGCGACAAGCCCGTGAATCAGGGACAAGCCAGCGAAGAACAGCGGCACACCGAACAACGGCAACAGGATCAAGGTGTGCCACCCGATAAACGGGGCAACGCACATGACGGCCAGCAGTGACAGCGCAACGCGCTTGGGGATCCGGATTGCGCGAAACTCGCTTCCGAAACCGCCGGGGTTATACAACAACGCCTGCCAATAGCGCCCAAGAATCAGGCACAACACACTAAAGACCTGCACCGAAACCGCTGTCGAAATGATCAACATCGGAACTGCCAGTGAAGCGAGTGCTGCTTTCTGGTCTGCCGAGAACTTCTCGTAAGACTCACCCATCACCAGCGGCAAGACGTGTTGAAACGTCTGCGCCAACGACTCGATGAAGGAACCGAAGACGGTCCCCAGGCTCACCGCACACAACAACCCCACGGCCGTGCTGACCAGCAGCACGCGATTCCAGGAATGCCCGGCGCGCAAAACCAACGCCAGGCTGCAACTCCCCAACAGCACCAGAAGCGCTGTCGGGTCTTGCAGGAAATGCCAGCTCACCAACACTGACAACAACCCCAGACCCAGGACGCTCAAGGCGTCCGAACCGCGCCGCAGGAGCACAAGGCAACCCGCGGCGGCACCCAACCAGAACAACAACGGCAACACTGCACATCCAGCCACTACCAGAGTGGCCTGCACACGACCGCGCATGATGAACTCAGCTAAGGCGCGCATGCATTCAATCCCTTACTACTTGTCGACTGCCCGGTCTCAGCGGCCGTGGCTGTCGGTGTAGGCCAGCAGGGCCAGGAAGCGGGCGCGCTTGATAGCGGTAGCCAGCTGACGCTGATAACGTGCTTTGGTACCGGTGATACGGCTTGGAACGATTTTGCCGGTCTCGGATACGTAGGCTTTCAGAGTGTTGAGATCTTTGTAGTCGATCTCCTTCACTTCTTCAGCGGTGAAGCGGCAAAACTTACGACGACGGAAGAAACGTGCCATTTGATAGGCTCCTTAATAAGGTCCGTGGATTACTCGTCAGCGTTATCGCTGCTGTCGCTGTCATCACTATCAGCGCTATCAGCGCCTTCGTGCTCAGGACGGTCGCGACGCTCACGGCGCTCACTGCGGTTTTCTTCAGCCTTGAGCATCTCGGATTGGCCGGTAACGGCTTCTTCGCGACGGATGACCAGGTTACGGATCACTGCATCGTTGTAGCGGAAGTTGTCTTCCAGCTCGGCCAGGGCCTTGCCGGTGCACTCAACGTTCAGCATCACGTAGTGAGCCTTGTGAACATTGTTGATTGCGTAGGCCAGTTGACGACGACCCCAATCTTCCAGACGGTGGATTTTGCCGCCGTCTTCTTCGATCAGCTTGGTGTAACGCTCAACCATGCCGCCGACTTGCTCGCTTTGATCCGGGTGGACCAAAAAGATGATTTCGTAATGACGCATGAATGCTCCTTACGGGTTGTAGCCTGCCGCTCAAAAACGGTCAGACAAGGAGTGAATGACACTTATGGATCTTGCCGCAGGGAGGCACATCGGTGCCTGCCAGGAAGGCAAGGGGCGCAATTGTAGAGAAGGGGAAGAACGGGCGCAAGGTGATTGGTGATTATTTGAACAATCTCCCAGACACCACAAAAGCACATGTGGGAGGGGCAAGCCCCCTCCCACATGTTGGTTCTACGCCAGGCTTGGAATTACTTCTTCGCCTTGGCCTTGGCACCACGCTGACGCTGGGCCTCAAACAGGCACACGCCGGTCGCAACCGACACGTTCAGGCTGCTGACGCTACCGGCCATCGGCAGGTGCACCAGGTAATCGCAATGTTCACGGGTCAGGCGACGCATGCCCTTGCCTTCGGCTCCCATGATCAGGATGGTCGGGCCGGTGAGGTCCTGGTCATAAATGCTGACCTCGGCCTCTCCCGCCGTGCCCACGACCCACAGGCCGCGCTGCTGGAGTTTCTCCAGGGTGCGCGCCAGGTTGGTCACGGCCACCAGCGGAATCACTTCCGCCGCGCCACAGGCGACTTTACGCACCACCGGCGTCAAGGTAGCCGACTTGTCCTTAGGCACAATCACCGCCAGCGCACCCGCAGCATCGGCCGAGCGCAGGCACGCGCCGAGGTTGTGCGGGTCGGTCACGCCGTCCAGCACCAGCAGCAGCGGTGCACCTTCGGTACGGTCGAGCAGCTCATCGAGCATCGCTTCGCCCCAGACCTGGCTCGGACTGACGTCCGCCACCACACCCTGGTGGACGCCTTCGACCCACACGTCCATTTCACGCCGTTCGGCCTGGCCGATGGCGACTTTGTTTTGGGTGGCCAACTCGACCAACGCCTGTACGCGCGGCTCGCTGCGACCTTCGGCCAGCCAGACTTGCTTGACGCGCTTAGGGTGGTGACGCAGCAGTGCTTCTACGGCGTGGACGCCGTAGATTTTTTCCAGACTCATGACTTGGCCTTAGGTTTGCGCGACCCGCCGCTTTTCGCGGGGGCCGAACCCGCTTTTGGCGGGCCTTTACGGTGTTTACTTGGCTTGCTCGACGGCTTTTCCGCCCCCTGGGACTTTCCCCCAGACGCCGCTTTACCACCGCTTTTGGCTTCGTTGAGCAACTGCTGCTTCAACTCACGGCTCTTGCGCAGTTCGGCGTTTTTCGCCGCCGCGTCGCTTGGGCGGTAGGCCTCGGGTGCTTTGTCCTTGGCTGCTGGACGGCGCCCGGCCTTGGCTGGAGCGGGCTCTGCAACTGCCGCTTTGGCGGGAGCGCCTTTGCCTTTGCTTGCAGGCGCGGTCGTCTCGCTGCCACGCTTTTTACGGCCCGGCGCTTCGGCGGGCTTGTCAGGCATGCCAAAGTCGATCTTGCGCTCGTCGAGATCGACGCGCATGACCTGCACTTCCACGGTATCGCCCAAACGGAAACTGCGACCGGTACGCTCACCCGCCAGGCGGTGGTGCACAGGGTCGAAGTGGTAGTAGTCACCCGGCAAGGCGGTGACGTGCACCAGGCCTTCGACGTAGATGTCGGTCAGCTCGACGAACAGGCCAAAGCCGGTCACGGCGGTGATCACACCTGGGAACGACTCGCCCACGCGGTCCTTCATGAACTCGCACTTGAGCCAGTTCACCACATCGCGGGTGGCTTCGTCGGCGCGGCGCTCGCTCATGGAGCACTGCTCGCCCAACTGTTCCAGGGCCGCTTCGTCGTACGGATAGATCCGCGCCTTCGGAATGGTCATGGCACCGGCGCGCTTGACGTGCGGGGTGTTCTGCTTGGAATGGATCACGCTGCGGATTGCGCGGTGCGTGAGCAGGTCCGGATAACGGCGAATCGGCGAGGTGAAGTGGGTATACGCCTCGTAATTCAGGCCGAAGTGGCCCTGGTTATCGGCGCTGTACACCGCCTGGCTCAGGGAGCGCAGCATCACGGTCTGGATCACGTGGTAATCCGGACGGTCCTTGATGCTGGCCAGCAGTGCCTGGTAGTCCTTCGGCGTCGGGCCGTCCTTGCCTTTGTGCAGGGACAGGCCCAGCTCGCCGAGGAACGCGCGCAGTTTTTCCAGGCGCTCCGGTGGCGGGCCATCGTGCACACGGTAGAGCGCAGGGATTTCGTGCTTTTTCAGGAATTCAGCGGTGGCCACGTTGGCCGCCAGCATGCATTCCTCGATCAGCTTGTGCGCATCGTTACGGGTGGTCGGGGTGATCGCGGCGATCTTGCGCTCGGAACCGAAGACAATCCGGGTTTCCTGGGTTTCAAAATCGATCGCGCCACGCACATGACGGGCACCCAGCAACACTTTGTACAACGCGTACAGCTGCTTGAGGTGCGGCACCACATGCCCGTACTCGCCACGCAACGCCTTGGCTTCGCTGGTTTTCGGCTGTTCCAGGATGGTGCTGACCTTGTTGTAGGTCAGGCGCGCCTGGGAGTGGATCACCGCTTCATAGAACTGGTAATCGGTCATTTCGCCGGTTTTCGAGATAGTCATCTCGCAAACCATGGCCAAACGGTCGACTTTCGGGTTCAGGGAGCATAGGCCGTTGGACAGCTGCTCAGGCAGCATCGGGATCACGCGCTCAGGGAAATACACGGAGTTGCCGCGTACCTGGGCCTCGTTATCCAGGGCCGAACCGATCTTCACATAGCTGGAAACGTCGGCAATCGCGACGAACAACTTCCAGCCGCCGGAGAACAGACGCAGCTTGCCGGGCTTGGCTTCGCAGTAGACCGCATCGTCGAAGTCGCGGGCATCTTCACCGTCAATGGTGACGAACGGCAGATGGCGCAGGTCGATGCGTTTTTCCTTGTCCTTTTCTTCGACTTCCGGCTTGAGCTTGGCGGCTTCCTTGAGCACAGCCTCAGGCCAGACGTGAGGAATATCGTAGGTACGCAGCGCGACGTCGATTTCCATGCCCGGCGCCATGTAGTTGCCGACCACTTCTACAATATCGCCCTGGGGCTGGAAGCGCGCAGTCGGCCAGTGGGTGATTTTCACCTCGACGAACTGGCCGACCTTGGCAGCGCCATTGCGGCCCGGGGTGATCAGCACTTCCTGCTGGACCTTCGGGTTATCCGGCACAACAAAGCCGATACCGCCTTCTTCGAAGTAGCGGCCGACGATGGACTCGTGGGCACGGGACACCACTTCGACGATCACGCCTTCACGGCGACCACGACGGTCCAGTCCGGAAACCCGCGCCAGGGCACGGTCGCCATCGAACACCAGGCGCATTTGCGCCGGGCTCATGAACAGGTCATCACTGCCGTCATCCGGGATCAGGAAGCCGAAACCGTCACGGTGGCCGGCAATGCGGCCGAGGATCAGGTCGAGCTTATCCACGGGCGCGTAGGTGCCACGGCGGGTGTAGATCAGTTGAGCATCGCGCTCCATGGCACGCAGGCGGCGGCGCAGGGCTTCGAGCTGGTCTTCGGTGGTCAGACCGAACTCTTCGACCAACTGCTCACGGCTAGCAGGCGAACCCCGATCGGCGAGGTGCGCCAGGATCAGTTCGCGGCTAGGAATAGGGTTTTCATATTTTTCCGCTTCACGAGCGGCCTCGGGATCGAGGGACTGCCAATCGGCCATTAGAGATTTTTCACCTTGTCTATATGCGGGTTAGTTTGGCATACGCGTATTGAAACGGGAAATTTCAGGCATCAACAAGCGTTTAAAAGCCTTTTACAGCCCTCGCCGCGCACCTTGCACGACCATTGGCGAAATTTCCCAGGTTTTTTTCATAGCAGGGGTTTACAGCTAAAAAACCGCTCCGTATAGTGCGCGCCATCGACGACGGCAACGTTGTTGATGTTGCCCAGGTGGTGAAATTGGTAGACACGCCAGCTTCAGGTGCTGGTGATCGCAAGGTCGTGGAAGTTCGAGTCTTCTCCTGGGCACCAAATTCAGATCAAACCCGCGAAAGCGGGTTTTTTCGTTTCAGGCTTCTGATTTTTAACGAGAAAATCGATTTATATTTTTCGAATCAGGGGTTTACAGATTAAAAAGCCCGCCGTATAGTTCGCCCCATCAACAGCGGCAACGTTGCTTGATAATGCCCAGGTGGTGAAATTGGTAGACACGCCAGCTTCAGGTGCTGGTGATCGCAAGGTCGTGGAAGTTCGAGTCTTCTCCTGGGCACCAAATTCAGATCAAACCCGCGAAAGCGGGTTTTTTCGTTTCCGGGGTTTGAAAACCTCAACCAGCAATTTCCCCCCTTCGGCGCACTTGAGAAGTTTTATCGTTTATCCTTGCAACGATTTGTTGCACTCAAGTGAGGAAAACCCCGGATGATGATCCGCGATACCCGTCTCAAGACATCCCTTCTGCGTGGCCTGACCATCACTCTGCTCGGCCTGACCCTACTCTCCCCCGCCGCCTATTCCGCCGACAAGGTCTCCCTGACCCTGTACAACGGCCAACACAAAGAAGTCGGCGATGAACTCGCCAAGGCCTTCGAAGCCAGGACCGGTATTCACGTCAACGTACGCAAGGGCAGCAGCAACCAACTGGCCAGCCAAGTCGTGGAGGAAGGCGACCGCTCCCCTGCCGACGTGATCTACACCGAGGAATCGCCGCCACTGAACAAACTTGGCGAGCAAGGCCTGCTGGCCAAGATCGATGCAGGCACGCTCGACGTCCTGCCCAAGGATTACGTGGGCCGTAACGGCGACTGGATGGGCGTGACCGCACGCACCCGCGTCGTAGCCTTCAACCCCAAACTGATTGCCGAGAAAGACCTGCCCAAGTCGGTATTGGATTTCGCCGGCCCCGAGTGGCAAGGCAAGGTCGGTTTCGTACCTACCAGCGGCGCCTTCCAGGAACAGGCCGTGGCGATCATCAAGCTGCACGGCCGTGAAGCCGCCGAAGAATGGCTGACCGGCCTGCGTGCCTTCGGCAAGGTGTACAGCAACAACATGGTCGCCCTGAAGGCCGTGGAAAACGGCGAAGTAGCCACCGTTCTGGTGAACAACTACTACTGGTTTGCCCTGAAGAAAGAAAAAACCAACCTCGACTCCCAACTGCACTACTTCACCGATGGTGATGCCGGCGGCCTGATCACCGTGTCTTCGGCGGCCGCGCTGAAGTCCAGCAAGCATCCCAAAGAAGCCCAGCAACTGCTGGCGTTCATGGCCAGCGAAGAAGGCCAGCGCGTGATTACCACTACCTCGGCCGAGTACCCGCTGCGCAAAGGCATGGAATCCAACCGCGGCCTCAAGCCTTTCAGCGAACTGCAGCCGCCGAAAGTCACGCCTGCCGACCTCGGCAACGCAGAAGAAGCCCTGGACCTGGAACGTGAGGTTGGCTTGAACTGATGAACCCATCGCTACCCACCCCCGCCCTGCGCGGGGGGTTCAGCCCACGCCGCAAGCGCCCTTCGATCTGGCTACTGCTCCCCGTCCTGCTACTGGTTGGCCTGAGCCTGCTGCCACTGGTGTACGTCGGTCTGAAGGCCTGGCAGGCGGGCTGGGCGCAGGCGGTACATCTGCTCTGGCGGCCCTATGTGTTCGGGCTGCTGCGCAACACCCTGGCGCTGATGGTCGGCGTGACGCTGGCGTGCGGCGTGATCGGCCTGTCCCTGGCCTGGCTGCTGGAACGCAGCAATCTGCCGGGACGCCGCCTCTGGGGCGTAGTCCTGTGCCTGCCGTTCGCGGTGCCGGCGTTTGTCAGCAGCTTCACCTGGGTATCCCTGAGCGCCCACTTCGAAGGGCTCGGCGGCGCGATTCTGGTGATGACCCTGTCCAAATACCCGCTGGTGTTTTTGCCAGTGGCCGCAACCTTGCGCAACCTGGACCCTTCCCTTGAAGAATCGGCCCGCACCCTGGGGCAGAATCGCTGGGGCGTATTCCTGCGCATCACCCTGCCCTTGCTGTGGCCGTCGCTGCTGGCTGGGGCACTGCTGATTGCCCTGCATATGCTGGTCGAGTTCGGCGCGCTGTCGATCATCGGCCTGCAAACCTTCACCACCGCGATCTACCAGCAATTCGAACTGGAGTTCAGCAATGCCAATGCCGCGATGCTTTCGGCGGTATTGCTGGTGATGTGCCTGACCCTGCTGTGGCTGGAACTGCGCGTGCGCGGCAAGGGCCGGCACGTGCGCATCGGCCAGGGCGCGGCGCGGCATGGGGAGCAGGTGCGACTGGGCAAGTGGGCGCCACTGGGCCAGGTGTATTGCCTGACGCTGGCGATCATCGGCAGCGGCATCCCCTTGGGCATGCTCGGCTATTGGCTGGCGGTAGGTTCATCGGCGGCATTTCCAATGGCCGAGATTGGTGAGGCATTGCTGTCCTCCCTGATGCTATCGCTGGGTGGCGCGGCGCTGTGCCTGGCGCTGGCGGTACCGCTGGGGCTGCTGGTGGTGCGCTACAAGGGCCGACTGGCAATCTGGGCCGAGCGCCTGCCGTACCTGTTGCACGCCCTGCCCGGCCTGGTGATTGCGTTGACACTGGTGTATTTCGCCCTGCATTACGTGCCGGCGCTGTACCAGACCTCTGCGTTGCTGCTGATCGCCTATGCCTTGTTGTTTCTTCCATTGGCCCAGGCGCCGATCCGCACGGCCTTGAACAAAGCCGCACCGCAGCTGGAAGAGGCTGCACGCACGCTGGGGGCATCGTCGTTCAGTGCGTTTTGCCGAGTGACGCTGCCGATTATTTTTCCGGCATTGGGTGCGGCATTTGCGCTGGTGTTCCTGGACGCCATGAAGGAATTGACGGCGACGTTGCTGCTCAGCCCCACCGGGCTGAATACCTTGGCGACTGCCGTGTGGGCGCACACCTCGAATGTGGAGTTTGCGGCGGCGGCGCCTTATGCAGCGTTGTTGATAGTGGTGTCGGGGTTGCCGGTCTATCTGCTGACAACTCGGATGTACTTGAGCCGCTGAGATCGCTATCGGGGGCAAGCCCCCGATGAGGCCAGAACGGACGACGCTAAGCCCGGAACTGCCCCAGACTCGCCTTCAACTGCGCCGCCAACCCATCCAGCACCTTGCCACTGGCGGTAGTCTGCACCACCGCCTGCGCCGCACGCTCGGCCTGGGCATGGATCACCTCGACACGGCCTCGTACCGCATGGGCGCCCTGGGCCTGGTGCTCGGCGGCGCGGGTAGCCAGGCCAATCGCTGCATGCACCTGCTCCACCGAGGCCTGCACCGTCTGCTGCAAGCGCACGCTGTCGCGCAGCACCAGCAAACCTTCGTTGGCCTGGCGCCCGGCCTTGCCGATGGTTTCCACCGCCTCCCGCGCGCCCTGCTGCAACGCGACGATATGGGCCTGGATATCGCCGGTAGAGCTTTGGGTCTTGCTGGCCAACGCACGCACTTCGTCCGCCACCACCGCAAAGCCCCGCCCGGTCTCGCCCGCACGCGCGGCTTCAATGGCCGCGTTGAGCGCCAACAGGTTGGTCTGCTCGGCGATACCATGGATGACCGTCAGCACCACTTCGATCTGCTCGCTTTGCTGGGCCAGGCGCTCGATAACCTGGGACCCGGCCTGGACCTGCCCCGCCAACGCCTCGATCAAACTGCCAACTTCGGCCGACGTGCGCGAGTTCTCGTCCGTCGCCTGACGAATATCCACCACCTGCTGCAACGCCGCCTGCATGGCGTGGCTTTCGGCCTGGGCCTCGTCGGCCATTTGCGACAGTGCGCGCAAACTCTCCGCCACCTCATCACGCTGCAAGCCAGCGGCCGCATCGGCGCCGGCATTGCGCAAGGTCATGGCGCCGATTTCCACGCCGGTACGCTGGGCCACATCGCCCGCCTCGCGCACGATGGGTTGCAACTTATCCACAAAGCGATTGACCGCCGAGGCCATGTCGCCGATTTCGTCCTTGCTGTTGATCTGCACGCGCTTGGTGAGGTCGCCCTCGCCTGCTGCCAGGTCATCCATGGCCGCGATAAGCAGTTTCAGGCGATTGACCACACGGCGGCCGAGAACCACGGCGATCAGCAGCAATACGCCGAAACCGACCACCGCCAGCCCCATGCCGATGCGCCAACGCAAGGTGCCGGCAGCCTCCTGCACGGCGTCGGTGGTGTTGACGGTCATCTGGGTCGCAGTGGCTTGTGCCGACTGCAGGCGAGCGCCCATGGCCGCCGCGCTATCCGCCGCGGCACCTTTGAGGCTGTCGCCGACCAACTGATCACCGCTGGCTATCAGTGCGGCAAAACGCTTGTCCAGCGCTTGCAGATCGGCCTCGACCGACGCGGTCGACACCCCCATGAGCACCTTGCCAATCTCCACGCCGTTAGGGCTGATGGACGCCTCGACGTAGAACACCGAAGGATCGTTCTTCGCGGCGTTCAGGACTTTGTCCAGGGCGCGATCGCCCTGGCCTTTTTCCAGCAACGCTTTGTTGATCGGATTTTCGCGATTCAGATAACGAGTCAGGTGCTCACCCGCCGCGTCGTCATAAACCACGAACAGCACGTTGGGATTGCGCTGGGCGCGTCGGGCAAACTCGGACAGCGTTGGCACATCGCTGTCCCACATGGCGCGGGGCGCCACCGAGGCCAGCAGTTGCGCCATATCGTTGGCGGAGTCTTGCAGGTCTTTTTCCAGGGTCGCACGCAACTGTTTCTGCTCTGCCTGCAGGCGCTCGGAAAGCCCGGCGGTCAGGCGCTGACGGGTACTGGTGGACAAGCTGTCCAGGCTCGACGTGACTTCCTTGCCGGCCTGGGCCAGTTCACCGGACAGCTTCTGGCTGTCGACGCCCAGGCGACTGCCCAAATCGGCCTCCAGCGCCGTGACCGTGCTCCGGGTGAGAGCGACCGCCACCAGCACTTGCACCAAAAGAGCGATACCTAGGGTAACGAACACCGGCCGCAACAGACGGCTTTGTAACAATGAGAGAACGGCAGACATCGGGAATCCCTCCACCACGGGTGCCACTAATTTGATAGCACCGCGAAAGAGAGAAACACAGCAAGGGTCGTGCCGCTTGGCATGCAGATACGACAAAGGGCTCCCGAAGGAGCCCTTTGCTTTTTACATCAATAGCTTATTAAGCGAACGGGTGACGCAGAACGATGGTCTCGTTGCGATCCGGGCCCGTCGAAATAATGTCAATCGGCGCACCGATCAGCTCTTCAACGCGCTTGATGTAGGCACGGGCATTGGCTGGCAACTCTTCCAGGGTCTTGGCACCCACGGTCGATTCGCTCCAGCCCGGCACTTCTTCGTACACAGGCTGCAGGCCCACGTAGCTGTCGGCGTCAACCGGGGCAACGTCCTTGCCTTCGGCATCTTTGTAGCCGACGCAGATGTTGATGGTTTCCAGACCGTCGAGTACATCCAGCTTGGTGAAGCAGATGCCCGAGATGCTGTTCACATCGATCGCGCGACGCAGGATAACGGCGTCGAACCAGCCACAGCGACGAGCACGGCCGGTGGTCGCGCCGAATTCGTGACCTTGCTTGGCCAGGTGCGCACCGACTTCGTCGAACAGTTCAGTCGGGAACGGGCCCGAACCTACACGGGTGGTGTAGGCCTTGGTGATGCCGAGGATGTAGTCCAGGAACATAGGACCAACGCCCGAACCGGTAGCGACGCCGCCAGCAGTGGTGTTGGAGCTGGTCACGTACGGGTAGGTACCGTGGTCGATGTCCAGCAACGAACCCTGGGCGCCTTCGAACATGATGTCCTTGCCGGCGCGACGCAGGTCGTGCAGCTCGGCGGTCACATCCAGCATCAGCGGCTTGAGCAGCTCAGCGTATTCCTTGCACTCGGCCAGGGTCTTGTCGAATTCGATGGCGGGCTCTTTGTAGTAACCCACCAGCATGAAGTTGTGGTAATCCACCAGTTCACGCAGCTTGTCTTCAAAGCGCGGCATGTTGAGCAGGTCGCCCACACGCAGGCCACGACGCGCGACCTTGTCTTCGTAGGCCGGGCCGATGCCGCGACCGGTGGTGCCGATCTTCAGCTCGCCACGGGCCTTTTCACGGGCCTGGTCCAGCGCAACGTGGAAGGACAGGATCAGCGGGCAGGACGGGCTGATACGCAGGCGCTCGCGCACCGGTACGCCTTTCTCTTCCAGCTTGGTGATCTCGCGCAGCAGGGCATCCGGTGCAACCACGACGCCGTTACCGATCAGGCACTGCACGCCTTCGCGCAGGACACCCGACGGGATCAGGTGCAAGACGGTTTTTTCGCCGTCGATGACCAGGGTGTGGCCAGCGTTGTGACCGCCTTGGTAGCGCACTACGGCGGCAGCATGTTCGGTCAGCAGATCAACGATCTTGCCTTTGCCCTCATCACCCCATTGGGTGCCCAGGACTACGACATTCTTACCCATAACACTTGTCCTCATTCGCGCAAACTTGGTGCCGGCGATGGCCGGCAGGAAAACTCAAGAAGCCAGTGGCGATACTTGCCAAAGCCCGTTCTGCAGAATCAATTGCCGGTCGCAGTCCGCTTCACGGGCGGCGGCCAATGGCTGCCCAGGCAATGCCTGGACAACACGCTGACCCTCACTGCGCAACTGGCAAACCTGCTGCCAGAGTGCTGCGTCCGTACTGTCGGGCATCCAGATGCCACCAGACGGCAGCTCGACCTCAGCACGCCCCAGGGTCACCAGGGTTTTCAAATCGGTGGAAAAGCCGGTGGCCGGACGCGCACGACCGAAGTCGGCGCCGATGTCGTCGTAACGTCCACCTTGGGCGATGGCCTGGCCAACACCCGGTACAAACACCGCGAACACCACACCGGTGTGGTAGTGGTAACCGCGCAACTCGCCCAGATCAAAATACAGCGGCAACTGCGGGAACCGCGCCGACAACCGCTCAGCAATCGCCAGCACGTCATCCAGTGCAGCCAATACCGGCGCCGGCGCCTTGGCCAGGCGCTCACGTGCAGCCACCAGTACTTCACGGCCACCACACAGGTTGACCAGTGCACGCAGCATCTCGGCCAGATCCGCAGGCACGCCAGCGGTCAAGGCGATGACTTCATCGATCGCCTTGCGCTGCAGGGCATCGAACAGCTGTTGCTCGGCCTCACCGGACAAACCGGCCGCACGGGCCAGGCCACGGTAGATACCCACGTGACCGAGGTCCATGTGGACATCTGGTACATCAGCCAGTTGCAGCATGGCCAGCATCAGGCTGATCACTTCAACGTCGCTGCTCGGGCTGGCATCACCGTACAACTCCGCGCCCAACTGGATCGGGCTGCGGGAAGACGACAAGGCACGCGGTTGAGCATGCAGCACGCTGCCGGCGTAGCACAGGCGGCTCGGGCCTTCGCGGCGCAGGGTGTGCGCATCGATGCGCGCCACTTGCGGCGTGATGTCGGCACGGAACCCCATTTGCCGGCCCGATTGCGGGTCGATGACCTTGAAGGTGCGCAGATCCAGGTCCTGGCCCGCGCCGGTCAGCAGGGATTCCAGGTACTCGATATGGGGGGTCACGACAAACTCGTAACCCCAGCTCTGGAACAGATCCAACACCTGGCGACGCGCTACTTCAATGCGCGCAGCTTCTGGTGGCAGTACTTCTTCGATGCCATCTGGCAGCAGCCAGCGGTCTACCGTTGCCATTACGCCATTCCCCTATGATCCGGGCGGCCAGCCCTCGGCCGAGCCTTGAGTGAAGCAGAAAATACCCGCCCCCTGCATAAACCACGCGCAAGAGCGACGTGACGAACGACCTGTTAACGGCCTCGTCGGGCACTTTCCTCGAAAAACCTGTCACGCCTGCCGAATCAAACATGCAGACGCAAAAAAGCCGGGAATTTCCCGGCTGCCGCATCATACACCCGTTTTCTGAAAGGATCACCCCGCCAGGCGTTTTAGCCGCCCGACGGAGTGCGCCCTACAAAATCACGGGCTGGTTACTTGGACTTTTCCAGGTAGCGGAAGAAGTCGCTGCTTGGGTCCAGCACCATGACGTCGGTTTTGTTCGCGAAGCTTTCACGGTAGGCACGCAGGCTACGGTAGAACGCGTAGAACTCCTGGTCCTGGCCGTAAGCCTTGGCGTAGATCGCCGCGGCTTGAGCATCACCATCACCACGGGCCTCTTCAGACTCGCGATAGGCTTCTGCCAGCAGTACACGGCGCTGACGGTCGGCATCCGCACGGATACCTTCAGCCAGCTCGTTACCCTTGGCACGGTGCTCACGAGCCTCACGCTCACGCTCGGTGCTCATGCGCTCGAACACGCTGCGGTTCACTTCCTTCGGCAAATCGATGGCCTTGACCCGAACATCGACAACTTCGATGCCCAGTTCTTTTTCCGCCATCGTATTCAACGAACGGGTGATATCCGCCATCAGCGCATCACGTTCACCGGACACCACCTCGTGCAGGGTGCGCTTACCAAACTGGTCACGCAGGCCCGACTCCAGACGGCGCGACAAACGCTCGTCGGCAATCTGCTTGAGGCCGGAGGTCGCAGTGTAGAAGCGCTCGGCATCCTTGACGCGCCACTTGGCGTAGGCGTCAACCATCACGGCTTTCTTTTCCAGGGTCAGGAAGCGCTGTGTCGGTGCATCCAGGGTCATCAGGCGGGCGTCGAACTTGCGCACCTGGTTGACGTAAGGGACTTTCACATGCAGGCCCGGCTGGACATCCGCCTGGACCACGCGACCGAATTGCAGCAGCACCGCTCGCTCGGTCTGAGCCACGATGTAGAAGCAGTTCCAGGCAGCGATGACCACGACGACGCCCACAATCAGGGCGGTCAGCGATTTATTGCTCATCAACGACTCTCCCTGGTACGTGTTTGCTGTTGCAGCAAGTCAGCGGCCGCACGGGCGCTCGCTTCATTGGCAGCGGCATTGGAACCGGTGGACGGTGCACTGGAGCTGCTGCGACCACCTTCGATCATCTTGTCCAGCGGCAGGTACAGCAGGTTGTTCTGCCCACCCTTGCTGCCGGTCACGAGGACCTTGCTGGTATTGCTGAAGACTTCCTGCATGGTGTCCAGGTACAGACGCTCACGCGTCACTTCAGGCGCCTTGCGATACTCGGCGACCAGCTTGGTAAAGCGATCCGCTTCACCCTTGGCACGGGAGACCACTTCGTCACGGTAACCATTGGCATCCTCAAGGATACGCTGGGCCTGGCCACGGGCTTCCGGCACGACGCCGTTGGCGTAGGTTTCAGCCTGGTTGCGCGAACGCTGTTCGTCTTCACGGGCGCGGATCACGTCGTCGAACGCTTCCTGCACTTCACGCGGTGCCGCTGCGCTCTGTACGTTCACCTGGGTGACGGTGATACCGGTGCGATAGGTATCGAGGAACCGTTGCAGGCGCTCCTTGATTTCGCTGGCCATCAGTTCACGGCCTTCGGTCAGCACCTGGTCCATGGCGGTGGAACCCACCACGTGGCGCAGGGCGCTTTCGGTTGCGTGTTGCAGGCTGATTTCCGGCTGATCGACATTCAGCACGAAGTCCTGCAGGTTGCTGATCTTGTACTGCACGGTCAGCGGAACTTCGACGATATTCTCGTCTTCGGTCAGCATCTGGCCCTGCTTGGTGTAGGCACGCTCACGCGTGACGTTCTCCATGTACTTCTTGTCGATCGGCGGGAAATAGATATTCAGGCCAGGACCGACAGTCTCGTAGTACTTGCCGAAGCGCAGCACCACGGCTTGCTCCTGCTCGTCCACGACGTATACGGCGCTGTACAGCCATACGGCCGCCAGCACGACAAGACCCAGGCCCAGCAGGCCGTAGCCGCCGCCCTTGCTGGTGCGACCACCTTCATCACCACCCCGTTTTTTTCCACCACCGAACAACCCATTCAGGCTTTCCTGCAGCTTTCGGAAGGCCTCGTCGAGATCTGGTGGCCCCTTGCGGTCGCCATTATTGCGGCGCTTACCACCCCAAGGATCCTGATTATTCGAGTTGCCACCCGGCTCATTCCAAGCCATAGCGCTCTCCATCTGATAAAGCAAAGACGCACCCACGGCGCGCCGACCAATGCTACAGAATGCCTGCTACTGCGGCACAACCGCTTTCTGAGGCTTTTATTGCAAAGTGTGTTGTTCGATGAACTCTGTCGGTACTACGCCTTCACGGCTGACCAGCCGATTGAGCTCCGAGCGCGGCAATCGAACGGCCAGCAAGCTGACACCTTCTTCGTCGTGTTCTTCTTTCTGTACCGCGCCCAGCTCGAAAAACTGTGCACGCAGTCGAGCAAAACGCTGAGGCAAGCGCAAGGTGCCGACGAACAAATCGCTGCCGAGCAATTCGGCAATGGCTTGTTCAAGCAGCTCCAAACCACTGCCATCGCGCGCCGACAGCCAGACCCGCTGGGGCTTGCCGTTCTCGTCGCGCTGGATTTGTGGCTCAACGCCTTCAAGCAAATCGAGTTTGTTATAGACCTCGAGGATCGGCAAGTCCTGGGCACCAATCTCACCCAGCACGACCATCACCTGTTCAATCTGCAACATGCGATCCGGTTCGGCCGCATCGATCACGTGCAACAACAGGTCGGAATTGCTCGACTCTTCGAGCGTAGACCGAAATGCCTCGACCAGCTTGTGGGGCAGGTGCCGAATGAAACCCACGGTGTCGGCCAGGACAATCGGCCCCAGGTCGTCAATATCCAGACGGCGCAAGGTCGGGTCGAGGGTAGCGAACAGTTGGTCAGCCGCGTACACGTCCGATTTGGTCACGTTGTTGAACAGCGTGGACTTGCCGGCGTTGGTGTAGCCCACCAGCGATACGGTAGGAATATCGGCACGCGAACGGCCACGTCGCGATTGCTCGCGCTGGCTGCGCACCTTCTCCAGTCGGCCCTTGATCTGACGCAGGCGAACCCGCAGCAGGCGTCGGTCGGTTTCCAGCTGGGTTTCACCCGGGCCCCGCATGCCGATACCGCCACCCTGACGCTCAAGGTGAGTCCAACCGCGAACCAGCCGGGTGCTCATGTGGTCAAGCTGGGCCAGTTCTACCTGGAGCTTGCCCTCATGGGTACGGGCGCGCTGGGCGAAAATATCGAGAATCAGGCCGGTGCGGTCGATCACGCGACACTCGAATACACGTTCGAGGTTACGTTCCTGACTGGGCGTGAGGGTGTGATTGAAGATCACCAGATCGGCTTCTTCGGCATGGACCAGGTCGCGCAATTCCTCGACCTTGCCGCTGCCAATCAGGAATTTGGCGGTTGGCCGATGACGCGGCACGTTAAAAAACGCAACGGTCTCGGCGCCGGCCGAATTTGCCAACTCCTGAAACTCCTGCGGATCTTCGCGCGCCTCAGGGTCCTGTCCATCCAAGTGAACGAGGATGACTCGCTCACCACCACCGTGGCGCTCAAAGAACAAAGGAGACTCCTATCAGGCGTTACCTGGCTCAGCGTCAGCTGCATCATCACCGGCGGCGCTAGGCAGACGGATTGGACGAACTGGAACCACTGTCGAGATAGCGTGCTTGTAGACCATCTGGCTGACGGTGTTTTTCAGCAGGATCACGAACTGGTCAAACGACTCGATCGTGCCTTGCAGCTTGATACCGTTGACCAGATAGATGGAAACCCCCACTTTCTCTTTACGTAAAGTATTCAAGTAAGGGTCTTGTAGCGAATGCCCTTTTGACATGTGCCGCACTCCTTTAAGGATCAATAATAAAAAATCGGAAAATAGATAGCTTATGGCCGTCACACCCCCAAGGATAGACGGCAATTGCAAGGACTCAGCTCAATATGGAGACCGTTCCCAAGTATTTCAAGGCGCGTGACAGATTGTCGCTGTCCAGGCTGTCCAACCAGTGCAAATCGCTCCAGCTGCGCAGCCAGGTGAACTGGCGCTTCGCTAATTGGCGCGTGGCAATGATGCCGCGCTCCTGCATTTCGGCTGACGTCAGCTTGCCATCCAGATGATCCCAGACTTGGCGGTAGCCTACAGCACGTATCGAAGGTAACCCTGGATGCAGGTCACCTCTTGACCGCAGTGCTACGACCTCGTCCACAAACCCCTGTTCCAACATAATTGTGAATCTTTGTGCAATTCGTTCATGCAGCACCTGGCGATTTGCCGGAGCGATGGCCAGATTCGCCACAGTATAGGGCAATTGTGACTGTCCAGATGCGCCTGCATCAGCACTTTGCGCAGTTTGTTTCAGCCGCAGTTCAGTCATGGTCTGCCCGCTGACCCGCCAGACTTCCAGAGCGCGGCTGAGGCGCTGGGGATCATTGGGGTGAATACGCGCGGCAGATACCGGATCAACCACTGCCAACTGGTCGTGCAGGGCTTGCCAGCCAAGGCGTGCAGCCTCTTCTTCGAGTTCAGCGCGCACCTGGGCATCGGCGGGCGGCATGTCGGCCAGCCCTTCCTGCAAAGCCTTGTAGTAGAGCATCGTGCCGCCCACCAGCAAGGGGATGTTGCCCCGCGCGGTGATTTGCGCCATGGCGGCCAGGGCGTCAGTGCGGAAATCCGCTGCGGAATAGCTCTCGGCCGGGTCGATGATGTCGATCAACCGGTGCGGATGCTGCGCCAGCAGCGCTTTGGAAGGCTTGGCGGTGCCGATGTCCATGTCCCGGTAAACCAGGGCTGAGTCGACACTGATCAGCTCGCACGGCAGCACCTTGGTGAGCTCGATGGCCAGGTCGGTCTTGCCGGCGGCCGTGGGGCCCATCAGGAAGATTGCGGGGGGCAAGGCACTCATCAACGGCCGCGCAAGAACAGTTTGTCCAGATCGTCCAGGCCCATCTGGGTCCAGGTCGGACGGCCATGGTTGCACTGGCCGCTGCGTTCGGTGTTTTCCATGTCGCGCAGCAGGCCGTTCATTTCCGGCAAGGCCAGGCGGCGATTGGCGCGGATGGCGCCGTGGCAGGCCATGGTGCCGAGCAGTTCGTTGATGTGTGCCTGGATACGGTCACTGGTGCCGTACTCCATCAGGTCAGCCAATACATCGGCCACCAGCCGGTTGGCTTCGGCCTGCTTGAGCAGCGCGGGAATCTGGCGAATCGCCAGGGTCTCAGGGCCCAGGCGCTGCAACTCGAAGCCCAGTTTCTGGAACACACCATGATGTTCTTCAGCGCAATCGGCCTCACGCTGGCTGACGGCCAGGGATTCCGGCACCAGCAACGGCTGGCCACTCAGGCCTTCGCTGGCCATGGCGATCTTCAGGCGCTCGTACATGATCCGCTCGTGAGCGGCATGCATGTCCACCAGCACCAGGCCATGGGCATTTTCCGCGAGGATGTAGATGCCCTTGAGCTGCGCCAACGCGTAGCCCAGGGGTGGGATATCACCGCCACCTTCCGGCAAGGCCACGGCGCCCGGCTCGGCACCTGGCAGCGGCGCAAAGAACTCACGATAGGCAGCCTGCGCTTCGGCGACCGGCACGGCCGATTGCGGACGCGGTGTGTATTGGTACTGATAACCCGCTCCCGAGCCAGAGCCCGGCGCCGTATAGCTCGGCTGGGGTTGCGGCGATTGCAGCAGGTTTGCCGCCAGGCTCATTTCGCCCTGAGGGCCAAACTCGCCCGCTTCGGGGCCGCTCGGCCGCACCACCGCCGTCACGATGGGCGCAGACAACTGGTCATCCGGGCGCACATCGCCCAGGGCACGGTGCAAGGTGCCATAGAGGAAGTCATGCACCATGCGCCCGTCACGGAAGCGCACTTCGTGCTTGGTCGGGTGCACGTTGACGTCCACTACCGAAGGGTCGACCTCGAAAAACAGCACAAAGGTCGGATGCCGACCGTTGAACAACACATCGCGATAAGCCTGGCGCACCGCGTGGGCCACCAGCTTGTCGCGTACCGCCCGGCCATTTACAAAGAAATACTGCAAGTCCGCCTGGCTTCGGGAAAACGTCGGCAAACCGACCCAACCCCACAGCCGCAGGCCATTGCGTTCGACTTCAATCGGCAGCGCCTGCTCCAGGAACCCCGCACCGCACACTGCCGCGACACGGCGAGCACGCGCGGCGTCGTCGTTGGCTTCGTGCAGGCTGAGGATGGTCTTGCCGTTGTGGCGCAGGTGAAACGCCACATCGAAACGCGCCAGGGCCAGGCGCTTGATGACTTCTTGCAGGTGATCGAATTCGGTTTTTTCGGCCTTGAGGAATTTGCGCCGCGCCGGGGTGTTGAAGAACAAGTCGCGCACTTCCACAGAGGTGCCCACCGGGTGGGCAGCCGGCTGGACCCGAGGCGCCATGTCGCGGCCTTCGGTCTCCACCTGCCAGGCTTGCTCGGCATCACGGGTGCGCGACGTCAGGGTCAGACGGGCCACGGAACTGATGGAAGCCAATGCCTCACCGCGAAAGCCCAGGCTCATCACCCGCTCCAGGTCTTCCAGGTCGCGGATCTTGCTGGTGGCGTGACGGGCCAGGGCCAGCGGCAGGTCATCGGAGGAGATCCCGCTGCCATCGTCGCGGACACGCAGCAGCTTGACGCCGCCCTGCTCCACATCGACATCGATGCGTCGGGCGCCGGAGTCGATGCTGTTCTCCAGCAATTCCTTGATCACCGATGCCGGCCGCTCAACGACCTCGCCCGCCGCAATCTGGTTGGCGAGGCGCGGGCTGAGCAATTCAATGCGCGACCCGCTGTTCAAGACTGATTCGCTCATTACTGTGCCGCCAATTCAGTGCCGGGGATGGTCAATACCTGGCCGATTTTCAACTCATCGCTCTTCAGGTTGTTGGCGCTGCGCAGGGACGCGGCCGAGACCTGGAAACGCACGGCCAGCATGGCCACGGTGTCGCCGGGCTGCACGCGATGGTCGCGCGGGCCCTGGGCGATTTTGCCGGAGTCGCGCAGCCAGGCAATGTAGGTGCCTGGCGGCGGGTTCTGCTGGAAGAACTGGCGCACGCCAGCACTGATGGAGCGCGCCAAGGCCTGCTGGTGGCTGGCACTGGCCAGCTTCGAGGCTTCGTTGGCATTGGAGATAAACCCGGTTTCCACCAGGATCGATGGGATGTCCGGCGACTTCAACACCATGAACCCGGCCTGTTCCACGCGCTGCTTATGCAACGAGGTCACCCGGCCGATGTTGCTCAACACCTTCTGGCCGACGTTCAAGCTGGAGGTCAGCGAGGCCGTCATCGACAGATCAAGCAGTACCCCGGCGAGCATCTTGTCCTTGTCATCGAGGGACACGTTGCCGGCCCCGCCGATCAAGTCGGAACGGTTTTCGCTGTCGGCCAGCCAGCGCGCGGTCTCGGACGTGGCGCCGCGATCCGACAGGGCAAACACCGAAGCACCGAAGGCCGCCGTCGAAGGCGCGGCGTCCGCATGGATCGAGACGAACAGGTCGGCGCCCTTCTTACGGGCGATTTCGGTACGGCCGCGCAACGGAATGAAGTAGTCGCCGGTACGGGTCAGTTCGGCGCGGTAGCCTTTCATGCCGTTGACCTGGCGCTGCAGCTCACGGGCGATGGCCAGCACCACGTCTTTCTCATGCTGGCCGCGCGAACCGGAGGCGCCCGGGTCTTCACCGCCGTGGCCGGCATCGATCACCACGATAATGTCGCGCTTGCCGGCCGGCGCTGGCGGCGGCGGTGGCAGCTTGACCTGAGGCTGGGACGGGTTGACCGGTACGGCCGGCACTGTCGCCACGGCCGGGGTTGGCGCCGGCGGCGGCGCGGCATCGGCGGCGTTGTCGAACAGATCGACCACCAGCCGGTTGCCGTATTGGGCGTTTGGCGCCAGGGAGAAGCTTTTCGGGGTCACGACCTTTTTCAGGTCGATTACCACCCGCAGGTCGGTCGGCGTGCGCTGCGCCGAGCGCATGGCGGTAATCGGCGTGTTGGCGGTGGACACGTTCAACGGCGCGGCCAGGGTCGCACCATTGATGTCGATCACCAGGCGATCGGGCGCCGTGAGGGTAAAGACACTGTGCTGGACCGGGCCAGACAGGTCGAACACCAGTCGCGTGTTATCCGGCGCTCGCCACAGGCGAACACTCTTCACCTGTGAAGCAGCCAGAGCATTGACAGTCATTGCCGCAAGCAACACCCCTACGACAGCAACCAACGCGCGAAAGCGCATACCTAACCCCACCAATTATTTGAATTCCAAAGCCAGAGCGGCGCACCACGACTCACCGCGCGCGCCCTGGGGCAACAACTTCAGCTGACGTCCGTGATCATGCGGCGTAATGGTAATGGTCAGGTCCGGCTTTGGCAAAAAGCCTGTGCCTTTATCTGGCCACTCAATCAGGCACAGCGCGGCTTCATCGAAGTAATCACGGATGCCCATGAATTCGAGTTCTTCGGGATCCACCAGGCGGTAGAGGTCGAAATGGAAAGCCCGCACTGCGCCGATCTCGTAGGGTTCAACCAGGGTGAACGTGGGACTCTTGACCGCCCCGGTGTGGCCCAGACCGCGAATGATCCCCCGGGACAGCGTGGTCTTGCCCGCCCCCAGGTCGCCTTCAAGAAAGATCAGGCCTGACCCGGCCGTGACCTGGGCAATACGCTGACCTAACGCCACCATGGCCTCTTCATCGGCCAGGAAAAGAATTACTTCAGACACGGCGACTGTTCCTCCAGCAATTGACGAATGGCGGGTATCAGGTCGCTGGCGGCCAGCCCGCGACCAAAGCTGCCCTGGCGATCCCCTGCCGTGGCGTGCAACCAGACGGCCAGGCAGCTGGCTTCATAAGCCGGCATGCCCTGGGCCAGCAGCGCACCTACCAGGCCGGCCAAAACGTCACCGAGGCCCGCCGTCGCCATCGCCGGATGGCCTTGGTCACAGCGTGAAACGCGCCCGTCCGGGCTGGCAATCAAACTGCCAGCACCCTTGAGGATAGCCACTGCATTGAATTTCTGGCTCAACGCGCGCGCCACCTTAAGACGATCGGCCTGAACCTCGGCTGTCGAAATACCCAACAAGCGCGCCGCCTCCCCAGGATGCGGAGTGATCACGCAATGGGCCGGCAGGCTCACACTGCCAGTCGCCAGTTGATTGAGTGCATCGGCATCCCAGACCTGCGGCTGCCGTGCATTGGCTGCAACAGACAACAGGCTTTTACCCCAGGCGGCTTCGCCCAGGCCGGGGCCAATGACGATTACCGAGATTTTTTCCAGCAAGCCCATCAACTGGTTGGCCGAGCTCACGCCGACGCTCATGACTTCCGGCAAACGGGCCAGCGCGGCCGGCACATGCTCAAGTCGAGTGGCCAGGGACACCATGCCCGCGCCACTGCGCAGGGCACTTTCGGCACTCAACAGCGCGGCACCGCCAAAGCCCCGGTCGCCGCCAATCATCAACAGGTGGCCGAACTGGCCTTTATGGGCGTCCGGGGAACGCGCAGCCAGTTGCGGCAAATGGCCGTGCAACAAAGGCTGAACGTCGGTTATTTCGTGTTTTGTCTGCGGCATGCGTCTTCAAGCTCCGATGTCTGGCAGAATTATACGCATCTAACCTGTGGTTTCCCGTGTCTCATGCCCGCTATTACCTCCGATCTGCCCGCCCTCGCCCAATCGATCAAGGACTGGGGCCGCGAGCTGGGCTTTCAACAAGTCGGCATCAGCGGCCTGGACCTGGCCGAGCATGAACAACATCTGCAACGCTGGCTCGACGCGGGCTACCACGGCGAGATGGACTACATGGGCGCCCATGGCAGCAAACGCTCGCACCCGGACGAACTGGTGCCGGGTACCCTGCGCGTGGTGTCGCTACGCATGGATTACCTGCCCGGCGACACGCAGATGGCGCAACTGCTGGCAAAACCGGAAAAAGCCTACATCTCCCGTTATGCCCTGGGCCGCGACTACCACAAGCTGATCCGCAAGCGCGTGCAGCAGTTGGCCGACCGCATCCAGGCGCAGATCGGCCCTTTCGGCTTTCGCGCCTTTGTCGACAGCGCGCCCGTGCTGGAAAAGGCCATTGCCGAACAAGCGGGCCTTGGCTGGATCGGTAAAAACACCCTGGTGCTCAATCGCAAGGCCGGCAGTTATTTCTTCCTCAGCGAACTGTTTGTCGATTTGCCGCTGCCCGTGGATCCACCCCACGCCACGGAGCACTGCGGCCGCTGCACCGCCTGCCTGGATATCTGCCCCACCAACGCGTTTGTCGGCCCCTATGTGCTGGACGCCCGGCGCTGCATTTCCTACCTGACCATCGAACTCAAGAGCGCCATCCCTGAAGACCTGCGCCCGCTGATCGGCAATCGGGTATTCGGCTGCGATGACTGTCAGATCGTTTGTCCGTGGAATCGTTTCGCGCGACCCACTGCCGAGAGCGATTTCACGCCACGGCACAACCTGGATAACGCAGAACTGGCGGAGCTGTTCATGTGGGATGAGGATAAATTCCTCAGCAGTACCGAAGGCTCACCGTTGCGCCGTGCCGGTTACGAGCGCTGGCTGCGCAACCTGGCGGTGGGCCTGGGCAATGCGCCGTCGAGCATTCCGGTGCTGGAAGCCTTGAAGGCACGCCGGGATTACCCGTCGGAGCTGGTGCGCGAGCATGTGGAATGGGCGCTGAACCAGCACGCATCGCGCTAGTGCACGTCGTCGTTGTAGACGAACTTGGGCATTTCCCAGTGAAACCGGATCGCCAGCAGGCGCAATAGAAAGCCGCTGAACAGGGTCAGTAGAATCGCCTGCTCGCTGGGCAGTTCCAGGTAGCGGCACAGCAGGTAAAACCAGGCGGCGAGGAATGACACGCTGGCGTACAGTTCACGGCGGAAGATCAGCGGAATGTCGTTGCAGAAGATATCCCGCAGAATGCCGCCGAAGACGCCGGTGATCACCCCGCTGACCGAGGCCACCAGCATGCCGTGGCCCATTTCCAGGGCGGTCATGCAGCCGATCAAGGTGAAAGCAACCAGGCCCACGGCATCCAGCGCGAGGAACAGCGAGCGCAGGCGACGCATCAAGGGTGCGATAAAGATCGTCACCAGCGCCGCGATGGAGGTCAGCACCAGGTATTCCGGATGCTTGACCCACGTCAGCGGGTAGTGGCCGAGCAATACATCACGTACCGAGCCGCCGCCCAACGCCGTCACGCAGGCGATCAGCACCACACCAAACCAGTCCATGCCGCGCCGGCCGGCGGACAACGCGCCGGTCATGGCTTCGGCGGTGATGGCGATGAGGTAGAGCATCAGCAGCATGATGGCGATCCTTGTAGTGAGCGGGCTTGCCCCGCGCTGGGCTGCGCAGCAGCCCCAAATACTTGGCGATGATATCTATAGGGAGAAATGCGGCAACGGCAGTGGGGCCGCTACGCAGCCCAGCGCGGGGCAAGCCCGCTCACCACAGGAAGCCCGGACACGGTAAGAAACCGTTTCAAGCCTTGATGAAATGCTTGCGGTAATGCTGCAGCTCGGCGATCGACTCGCGAATATCATCCAGCGCCAAGTGCGTGCTGCCTTTATGGAAGCTGTCCTTGACCTCCGGCGCCCAGCGCGCAGCCAGTTCCTTGAGCGTGGACACATCCAGGTTGCGGTAGTGGAAGTAGCTTTCCAGCGCTTTCATATGGGTATAAAGGAAGCGACGGTCCTGACAGATGCTGTTGCCGCAGATCGGCGACTTGCCCTTGGGCACCCATTTCTCCAGGAAGGCAATGGTTTCGGCTTCGGCTTCGGCCATGCTGATGCGGCTGTCACGCACACGCTGAGTCAGGCCGGAGTTGCCGTGGGTGCGGGTGTTCCACTCGTCCATGGTGGCAAGCACGGCGTCGCTGTGGTGGATGGCGATCACCGGACCTTCGGCCAAGGTGTTGAGGTTGCTGTCGGTGACAATGGTCGCCATCTCGATGATGACGTCGGTGTCAGGGTTCAGACCGGTCATTTCCAGATCGATCCAAATCAGGTTCTGTGGGTTTTGCATGGCTTGATTCTCTTGGCACCTTGGCGTAGCTGCGCAGTTTAGCAGGCGGGGCCGTGCTAGACTCGCGACCGTTTTACCCAACCTTTGCATTATCGACACGGAACACCAATGGCCAAACGCCAGCTCAATCGTCGCCAAAACTGGCGCATCGAAAAGATTCAAGGTGAACGCGCCGCCCGCGCCGCCAAACGTGAATCCTCCGCCGTGGAAGCGCTCGAGGGCGGCGACCTGGGCCCCGAACAGACGGGACTGGTAATCGCGCACTTCGGTGTGCAGGTCGAAGTCGAGGCGCTGGAAGGCGAACTCGCGGGCCTGGTGTTCCGCTGCCACTTGCGTGCCAACCTGCCTGCGCTGGTCACCGGCGACAAGGTGGTATGGCGCGCCGGCAACCAGGGCATCGGCGTGATCGTCGCCCAACTGCCGCGCAGCACCGAACTGCGCCGCCCCGACAGCCGTGGCCAGCTCAAGCCGGTAGCGGCCAACGTCGACATGATCGTGATCGTGTTTGCACCACTGCCCGAGCCCCATGCCAACCTGATCGACCGCTACCTGGTGGCAGCCGAGCATGCCGGCATTCGCCCGTTGTTGCTGCTGAACAAATTCGACCTGATCGACGAGCAGAATGCCCCCGCGCTCAACGCGCTGCTGGCGGTCTACCGCACCCTGGGCTACCCGGTGCTGGAAGTCTCGGCCCATCACGGCAATGGCATGGAACAGCTGCAACAGCAGTTGGACGGACGTATCAGCGTCTTTGTCGGCCAGTCGGGCGTGGGCAAATCCTCGCTGGTCAATAGCCTGCTGCCGGAAGTCGATACCCGCGTGGGCCCGCTGTCGGAACTGTCCGGCCAGGGCACCCACACCACTACCACGGCGCGGCTGTTCCACTTCCCGGGCGGCGGTGAGTTGATCGACTCCCCGGGCATCCGTGAATTCGGCCTCGGCCACGTCAGCCGCAGCGACGTGGAAGCGGGCTTTATCGAATTCAACGACCTGATCGGCACCTGCCGCTTCCGCGATTGCAAACACGATCGCGAGCCGGGCTGCGCCCTGCTCAAGGCCCTGGAAGACGGCCGCGTGCAGCAGCAGCGGATGAACAGCTATCGGTCGATTATTGCGAGCTTGCCGGAAAGCAGTTATTGAGCAGGCACTTCCTGATACATATAAATGGAGACGTAAAGCACCCTACTCCATTGATTTAGCGGGAGCTGGCATCAAGAATTCGGCACAACTGGGTGGCTCACCGACGCAAGCCAGCTTGAATTCGACATTCCTGATGCCCATAATCGCTCCGTCACCAGCGCAGGCTGGCAGGAGTCTGGATCCTTTTCGGGGTTGATCCAGCGGCGCAGAAGGGGCGATGCAAGCTCCACTGCGTGTCGAATGAAGCCGCCTTCGGGCGGCTTTGCTTTTTGTGGGGAATTGACGATTGACTCTCTACTATCATCCCAAACAAGGCGATGTGCTGCTTTGTGACTTCACCCGCGGCTTTGTGGCCCCGGAGATGCTCAAGATCCGCAAGGTGGTGGTGATATCCCCTACAGCCACCCACAAGCGCAAACTCTGTACCGTTGTACCGATCTCCTCTACCGCGCCGGAGATCCAGTACGACTGGCATCACCTGCTTCGTACAAATCCACTTCAATCCGATGGCGACAAAGAGCTGTGGGTGAAGTGCGACATGATTTATACCGTCAGCTTCGAGCGCCTCGACAAGCTGCATAGAAAGACCCGATCCAAAGGACGAGATTACTTCGTGCCACGCTTGGGCACCGACGACATGCAAGGCGTGATCAGCGGGGTCAAGGCCTATCTACCACTCTGAGTAGAAATGAAAACGCCCCGATCAGTCGGGGCGTTTTCATTGGTAGACACGCTGTATATGGCTTAGGACCCCGTCGCCGGCGCCGTAGGGTCTTTCACGCCGCCATCATCAAACAGGTTCAGCTTCTGCCGCAGCTCATGGGCCGGCAATGGCTCCTGGCCGGGCGGGATGGCATGTGGGTCGGCCGGCACTTCACCCGGCGCACCTGCTCCCGGGGTCGGTTGTGGTGGCGGCTGATCGCCTTCAATCGCACGCTGGGCCTTTTTGGTCAGCACCACGATATCGATGCGGCGGTTGATCGGGTTGAACGGATCCTTCGCATCAAACAGTTGCGAGGACGCAAACCCCACCACCCGCGCCACTTGCGGGTCGGGATAGCTGCCGGCCACCAGCGCACGACGCGCGGCGTTGGCACGGTTGGCGGAAAGCTCCCAGTTGCCGAAGTCACCCTGGCCCGCGTAAGGCTTGGCATCGGTGTGGCCGCTGATGCTGATCTTGTTCGGCACCGCCTTGATAGTGTCGGCCATGGCCAGCAGGATGTCTTCAAAGTACGGTTTCAAGCGTGCGCTGCCAGAGTCGAACATCGGCCGGTTGGCGGCGTCGGTGATCTGGATACGCAAGCCATCCGGGGTGATCTCGAACGAAATCTGATCCTTGAACTTCAGCAGTTGCGGGTTTTCCTCCACCTTGTTCTGCAACTCTTGCAGTAACAGCTCAAGACGTTCCTGCTCGACCTGCTCGGCCATGGCTTCGACGGTATCGCGCTCGATCGGGATTTTTTCCTGCGGTGCTTCGGTCTTGACTTCCGGGTTGATGGTGCGCTCAGGCGCCAATTGCGGCGAACCGCCCAGGTCGATCACAAAGGGCGTGCCGCTTTCCGAGAAGCCAATCGGGTCTTTGAAGTAGCCGGCAATGGCGATCTTCTGTTCGGGCGTGGCGGTGGACATCAGCCACAGCACCAGGAAGAACGCCATCATCGCCGTGGCAAAGTCGGCGAAAGCGATTTTCCAGGCGCCGCCATGGTGCCCCGCAGCGAAGCGCTTGACGCGCTTGATGATTATCGGCTGGTTGTTTTCCATGGCTTAGCGACCGCGAACCGCTTGTTCCAGCTCGGCGAAGCTTGGGCGATGCTTCGGGTACAGCACCTTGCGACCGAACTCCACCGCCAACGAAGGCGGCATGCCGGAAGCGGACGCCACCAGGCTGGCCTTGATCGATTCGTACAGGTTGATTTCTTCCTTGGCATCGTGGGCCAGGGAGGTCGCCAGCGGGCCGAAGAAGCCGTAGGCTGCGAGAATACCGAAGAAGGTACCCACCAGCGCCGCACCTACGTGCATGCCGATAGCCGCCTGGTCACCTTCCCCCAGGGAAGCCATGGTTACCACGATACCCAGCACCGCCGCGACGATACCGAAGCCGGGCATGCCGTCGGCTACACCGGTCACGGCATGGGAAGGATGCTCCAATTCTTCCTTGAGGCTGAACAATTCCATGTCGAACAGGCCCTCAAGCTCATGGGGAGCCATGTTGCCGGAGGACATGATGCGCAGGTAGTCACAGATGTAGGCGGTCATGCGCTCATCTTTGAGCACGGCCGGGTACTTGGCGAAAATCGGGCTGGCCGCGGCGTCCTCGATGTCGGCCTCGATGGCCATCATGCCTTCGCGGCGGCTCTTGTTGAGGATCTCGTAAACCAGGCCCAACACTTCCAGATAGAACGTGTGGGTGAAACGCGAACCGAACATGCCCAGCGACTTCTTGATCACGTGCATGGTCATGTAGCCGGGGTTCGCCTGCAGGAAGGCACCCAGTGCCGCACCACCGATAATCATCACCTCGAAAGGCTGGATCAGTGCCGCAATTTTACCGTGGGACAGGACGTAGCCGCCGAGCACGCTCGCGAAGACGACGATAATGCCGATAATTTTAGCCATAGGAGATGAGTACTTGCGCCGTCGGGTTCATGGACATATTTGGGGGAACTGGAAAACTCTTGTTCTACTTATCGGCAAAACTGCGCCAGACTATAGCCCGTTAAGGCGAAAAGCCAGTTCGGCCCGCTCCGGGTGTGTTGACCGCAAGTGATGATCGCGCCCCAATCATGGCTAATGAAACGACAGTCCCAACTGCAAAACCTGCTTCTCTAGCCGCTTGGATCAAGCGCCTGGACGAAGTGCTGCTGCCTGTTCCACAGGCCAGCCATGACCGCGTGTGCAAAGCCATCCGCGATAGCCGCAGTTCGTTGCGAGATATTGCCGAGCTGATGCAAAACAGCCCGGCCCTCGTACTCAGCGTCATGCGCGAGGCCAACAGCCACACCCATGGCAGCCTGACGGCGCCGGCGGAAAACCTCGAAGTGGCGCTTAACCGCCTGGGCCTCAAACGCGCCGAGGAACTGCTGGCACGCCTGCCGTCAGTGCCGGCCCATGAAATTCCCGTAGCGCTGCGCCAGTTGCTGCTGGTCAGCCAGCACGCCTCGCAACAAGCCAATGGATTGTTCGGCAGTCGCCTGGCGCGGCTGTGGCAGGACATTCATTGGGGCAGCCTGCTGTTTCTTTCACCGCTGTGGCCGATGGCCGTTGCCTACCCCAAGCTCCTGGAAGAATGGGAACTGCGGGTCATCCACAAGGGCGAGTCGGCACGCAAGGTCGAACAGGCATTGTTCGGCGTGCGCCTGCTGGACCTGTGCCTCGGCCTGACCGAGACCTGGCACCTGCCGATCTGGGTGTCCCAGGGGTATACCTTGCTGCGGACCGAGCAGCGCTTGCTGGTCAAGGCCCTGCACATCGCCCGCGAAGACGACCCTCTTCGTCACCAGCAATTGCTCGACGCCGATCCCAACCTGCGCCGCTGGTTGAATCAGCCGGCCAATACGGTACTGCTGGCCAACGGCCTGGCGATGTCGGCCCAGGAGTCCTGGACCTGCCCGCACACCCAGCGCTGGCAATACCTCACCGCGTTGTACCTGCAACAGCCCCTGGGCGAAGTGCAGCAACAGGTCCACCAGCAAGCCGTCACCAGTGCCCGCGACACCTTGATGCCCGATCTCTGGCACCCGGCGCTGTCGCTGATCTGGCCGTGGCATGTACACAAGATTCATCGCGGCCTGTTACCGGCACCACCGCCCACCGCCGAAGCCCTGGCCGTCTGGCGCAAGCGTTGTACCGAACTGCTGGTGGAGCCGAGCCGTTTTGCCAACGCCATGCATTTGACCACGTGCGCCAAGGAAGCCCTGGTGGCCAGCGGCATGCAGCGCGTCCTGATATTTATGGCCGATCGAGCCCTGAGCACCTTGCGTGTGCATCAGGCCGACGGCCTGCCAAAGGACGCCGCCAACCTGAGCCTGGATGTGGTCAACAGCACGCTGCTGCAGCGCCTGCTGGAAAAGTCCGCCCAGGTGCGCCTCACACCGGAAAACCACGCCCAGTTCTCGGCACTGCTGCCGCCGATCCTGCGCCGCCTGTTCACCGGCGAGCACCTGTTATTGCGCTCCATGAGCTGCAACGGTCGGGTGGTGATGGTGATGGTCGCCGACCAGGGCGGCGGGCCGTTCTCGGAAACCACCGTGCAGGCCTTCGGTAAAACTGCCCAATGCATCGAGAAAGCCCTGCACAGCTTTACCAACCGCAGCGCTTGATGCTTGCGCTACAATCGCCGTCCTTTAATCGCCAACATTCGTGCCCAGGAGACCTCACATGCCTGACTTCTCTGGCTTGCCGCTGGTGATCGAATCCAGTGACCTGCTCGCTCAACTGGATGCCGAACACCTGATTCTGGTGGACCTCACCAGTGCCGCCCGCTACGCCGAAGGGCACATCCCCGGCGCGCATTTCGTTGACCCCAAGCGCACCCAGCTGGGCCAGGCGCCGGCACCCGGCCTGCTGCCCGGCAAGGCCGAGCTTGAGAAACTGTTCGGCGAACTGGGCCACACGCCCGACGCCACCTACGTGGTCTATGACGACGAAGGCGGTGGCTGGGCCGGGCGTTTCATCTGGATGCTCGATGTGATCGGCCACCAGAAATACCACTACCTGGATGGCGGCCTGCTGGCGTGGCTGGAGGGCAAGCACCCGCTCTCCACCGACGTGCCCGTCCCGGCCGGCGGCCCGGTCAGTCTTACGCTGCACGATGGCCCCACCGCCACCCGCGAATACCTGCAAAGCCGTCTTGGGGCTGCCGACCTGGGCATCTGGGATGCGCGTGGCCCGCTGGAATACTCCGGCGAGAAAGTCCTCGCGGCCAAAGGCGGCCACATCCCCGGCGCGGTGAATTTCGAGTGGACTGCCGGCATGGACAAGGCGCGCAACCTGCGCATTCGCCGCGACATGCCGCAGATCCTCGAAGACCTCGGGCTGACCAAAGACAAAGAAATCATCACCCACTGCCAGACTCATCATCGCTCTGGCTTCACCTACCTGGTGGCCAAGGCGCTCGGTTATCCGCGAGTCAAAGGTTATGCCGGTTCCTGGGGCGAATGGGGCAACCACCCCGACACCCCCGTCGAGATTTAAGGTTTAAGGACAGTCAATGAAAAAGCAGTTGTTTATCCTCAGCCAGTACCTGCTGCCGCACCACCTGCTGTCGCGGTTGGCCGGCTGCATCGCCGAGTGCCGCGTGCGCTGGTTCAAGAATGCCTTCACCACGTGGTTCGCCAAGCGCTATCAAGTGGACATGTCCCAGGCCCTGGTAGAAGACGTGACCGCTTACGAGCACTTCAACGCCTTCTTCACCCGCGCCCTGAAAGACGGTGCCCGCCCACTCGACCAGAGCCCTGGCGCAGTGCTGAGCCCAGCCGATGGCGCAGTCAGCCAGCTTGGCCCCATCGAGCACGGTCGTGTGTTCCAGGCCAAAGGCCACAGCTTCAGCGTGCTGGAACTGCTGGGCGGCGATGCAGCGGTCGCTGCGCCGTTCATGGGCGGCGATTTCGCCACCATCTACCTGTCGCCGAAAGACTACCACCGTGTGCATATGCCACTGGCCGGTACCCTGCGTGAAATGGTCTACGTGCCTGGGCGGATTTTCTCGGTGAACCAGACCACCGCCGAAAACGTGCCGGAGTTGTTCGCGCGTAACGAGCGTGTTGTCTGCCTGTTCGACACCGAACGCGGCCCGATGGCCATAGTATTGGTCGGTGCGATGATTGTGGCGTCGATTGAAACCGTATGGGCCGGCCTGGTGACTCCGCCGAAGCGCGAGCTGAAAACCTTCCGCTATGACGAAGCTGCCCGCGCGCCGATTCACCTGGAGAAGGGTGCGGAATTGGGTCGCTTCAAGTTGGGCTCCACTGCGATCGTGCTGTTCGGGCCGGATCAGGTGAAGTGGGCCGAAGAACTGGTGGCGGGTTCGCCGGTGCAGATGGGCCAAGGCATCGCTTTACCTAAAGCCTGACGCCGAACCCAATGTGGGAGGGGGTTTGCCCCCTCCCACATTTAGTCAGTTACAACTGACCGTCGCGGTCGCGAAAACCCAGCAGATACAGCACGCCATCCAACCCCAGGGTAGAAATCGCCTGCTTGGCCGATTGCTTGACCAATGGCTTGGCGCGGAATGCCACACCCAAACCGGCAATTGCCAGCATCGGCAGGTCGTTGGCGCCGTCACCGACCGCAATGGTCTGCTCCAGACGCAAACCTTCCTTGTGGGCCAATTCCTTCAGCAGGTCCGCCTTGCGCTGCGCATCGACAATCGGCTCGACCGCGACGCCGGTCACTTTGCCATCCACCACTTCCAATTCGTTGGCGAACACATAGTCGATGCCCAGCTTGGCCTGCAATTGCTTGGCGAAGTAGGTGAAGCCACCCGACAGGATTGCCGTCTTGTAGCCCAGGCGCTTGAGTTCGGCAAACAGGGTTTCGGCGCCTTCGGTCAGGCGCAGCGACGCGCCGATGGAGTCCAGCACGTTCACGTCCAGACCCTTGAGCAAAGCCAGGCGCTCCTTGAAGCTGGCGCGGAAATCCAATTCCCCGGCCATGGCGCGCTCGGTGATTTCGGAAACCTGCTCACCCACGCCGGCCGCCTTGGCCAACTCGTCGATAACTTCGGCTTCGATCAGCGTGGAGTCCATGTCGAACACCGCCAGGCGGCGATTGCGACGGAAGAGAGAGTCTTCCTGGAAGGCGATATCGACATTCAGCTCCTGGGCCACGCTGAGGAATTCGGCGCGCAGGGCTTGCGGGTCGGCAGGCTCACCGCGCACGGAGAACTCGATGCAGCCCTTGCCCTTGTCGGCCGGGGTGTCCAATGGCATGCGCCCCGACAGACGGTCGATATGGTCGATGTTCAAACCATACTGCGCGGTAATAGAGCTGACGCGCTGCAGCTGTTCGGCGGTGACCTTGCGGGTCAGCAGCGTCACGATATGGCGCTTCTTGCCCTGGCCGGCCACCCACTGCTGGTAATCCGCTTCGGACACCGGGGTGAAACGCACCTGCTGATCGAGCTTATACGCCGTAAACAGGATGTCCTTGAGCACCGATGAGGCCTGCTCGGTGCTGGGGATTTCCACCAGGATGCCGAACGACAGCGTGTCGTGGATCACCGCCTGGCCGATGTCGAGAATGTTCACACCACCCTGGGCCAGAACGCCGGTAATGGCTGCGGTAAGACCTGGGCGGTCTTCACCAGTGATGTTAATCAGGACAATTTCGCGCAAGGCGCACCCCCAGGCTGGAAAAAAACCGCATTCTACCCACTTTCAGTGACCATCGGGCACAGCCAGCGCTTTGCCGGTCTTGGGCCTGTCGCTATACTGCGCGTCAACTTCACGGACCAAGAGCCGAGCTCAAGTGAACCGGCCCACGCCAGTAAAAACCGACAACTTCTTCCTGCTGATCTTCCGGGCACTGCGCCACCGCCGTGTACCGATCGCATTACGCATCGCCAGCCATAACGTGATCCTGGTCGCATTGGCCCTGGTGATCTACGCCTGCGTGATGGGTTTGCAATTCAAGCAGGCCATGCACGAGCAGGCCGACGCCCTGGGCGAGAGCCTGACCACGCAGACCGCCACTTCGGCGACTGAGCTGCTGGTGTCCAACGACATCCTCAGCCTCAACGTGCTGCTCAACAACCTGACCAAGAACCCGCTGGTGGCCCATGCTGCCATCTACAGCGTGGACAACCGCATCATGGCCGAAGCCGGGCAGCGCCCGAAAAACGGCCTGTTGGGCGAAGCCGAAGGCCTGTACCAGAGCAATATCACGTTTCAGGATGTGAAGGCCGGCCAACTGCGCATCAGCCTCGACATGCAGCAGTTCCAGCAGCCGATGACCATCAGCCTGCAAAGCATGGGCATCCTCAGCGCCATCCTGCTGGCATTGGCCCTGGCCCTGAGCCTGCGCCTGGGGCGGCATATCTCCACGCCGCTCATGCAACTGCGCATCTGGCTGCGGGACATCGACGAGCACACCCCGGCAACCGACCGCCAGGATGAAATCGGCGACCTTGCCCGCCAGCTGCACGCCAGCTTCGCCCCGGAACCGGTGGTGCCCGAGGTCGAGCCAGAGCCTGAATACGACGACACCGATTACGACGAAGAGCCCGAGTTCGAAGTGCGCAACCTGCGTGACCCGGGCTTCGACGAGCGTCCGCCGGTGGCGGGCCTCAAGCCGGCACCGCGCCATGCCTTCAAGGCCGAAGAAGACGAGCTGGACGATGAAGACCCCTTCGCCGACCTGCGCGATACGTCAGCCGACAGCCCCGCAATCGCCCCCAAGGCGGCGCCGGTACGCAGCAGCGAGCCGCAGTACAGCGCTGTGCTCGCCGTGCAATTGGGTGCCCAGGACCAATTGCGTCGCCTGCCCCGCGCACGCCTGACCGAACTGCTGGAGCGCTACCGCGACTGCCTCGACCAGGCCGCCTCGCTGTACCAGAGCGAACTGCACACCCTGAACGACGGCAGCACGCTGATGCTGTTCCACAGCGAAGACAGCGGCGAAGATTACCTGACCAATGCGATTTGCTGCGGTGAGTTGCTGCGCGCCCTGGGCCATGAATTGCAGATCGAAGTCGCCGACAGCGGGATCACCCTGCAACTGCAACTGGGCCTCACCGTGGGCGACGACCTGTTCGGCATGAGCCAGATCGACCTGCTGCTGACTGAAAATGCCCAGGACGCACTGGCCTTGTCCCAACACAGCCGCAACCTGCTGCTGGTGGAGCGCAAGATCAGTGAAGACACGCTGATCCGCCAGCGCGCGCGTATCCGCCCGATTGCCAGCCCTGAGGGGGCAAGCTGCGTGGAGCGGTTGATGGAGCCGTATCCATCGATGCTGGAGCGGCAGTTGGCACGGATGCATGAGACCCGCTCCAAGCCCTGAAGCACACCGCCGGACTAATGTCTCCTGTAGGAGCGAGCTTGCTCGCGAAAAACGTCAACGATAACGCGTTGTTCCTGAATGAACGCGGCGCCTGTGAGTTTTTCGCGAGCAAGCTCGCTCCTACAAAAAACATTAGGGCTTGCCCCCTCCCACATTTGGATCTCAACAAGCCTCAAGTAAATCGCACACAAACAAAAGGCCCGCTGATTCAGAGGGCCTTTTGTTTGTGTGGCATTCAGATCAGAACCTGAACACTTCCATATCCGTACGGATCGGCGTAGCCATCGGCATCTTAGGCTTTTGCGGCTCTGCCGGCTTGGCCTGTACCGGGGCCGACTTACGGGGCGCCTCGGCGATGGGGGGCTGGTTGGCCAGGGGCTTGAGGGCCACCGACAACTGCTGCGCCAATTGCTGCAGCAGCACGCCCTGGGCCTGAACCTGGGACGCGGTGGTGCCGGCATGTTCCTCCTGCAGGTGCACGATGCGGTTATCACGCACCTGGCCGCGACGGTCGATCAAGCGCCATTGCGCATCGAGGATCGCCGGTTGCGATTTACCGGAGTCGAGCCGGGTAATGGTCAGCAAGACCTGCACATCCGGGCTGAAGCCGGTTGGTGCGGGCGCCAGGACCACACGCTGGCTGTCCAACTGACCGGCCACCTGACGCAACATCAACTGGTTGATGTCAGACGATAAACTGCCTGCCCAACGACCATCGGTGGAACCTTGCAGGCTTCCATCGTTCTGACGTTGCAGCAGGGTTTCGCGTTGCAGGTAGTCGGCGACGACCACCGGCCCGAGCAAAACGGCCATGCCAGCGGTCTGGGCTGGCTGAGCTGGACTTCCGCTGTCCAGCTGGTACAGCGACACAGGCTGGTGTGTGCTGCAACCCGCCAACCCCAAAAGGCCAGCGAGCATCAAAAATAGAGGAACGCGTGGAGCAGTCATCATCCCATCCAGGTGGCTGCCACAAGGCGAACCACAATGTAATACTAAAAATAACCTAAACACGCTCGGCCACGCCGGCGCTGGAAAGGCCATATCATCCGTGAATATGCGCCATGACTCCAGCGCCAAAGCGTCGATCTACGCTTTAAATCGTAGATCGAGGGCTCTAATACGCCTTAAACCGGCGTTTCCACCAGCAAAGCATCCACACGCTGGAAGCCGCGAGGCAGTTTATTACCGCGACGACCACGCTCGCCCTTGTAGTGTTCGAGGTCGTCGGGGCGCAATGACAACGTGCGCTTGCCGGCCTGGAGCACCAGGGTGGCACCTTCCGGGATCACCGCGATGTCGGTCACGTACTCTTCGCGACTGGCCACCCGCTCGCCGGGAATACCAATAATCTTGTTGCCCTTGCCTTTGCCCAACTGCGGCAGATCGCTGATCTTGAACACCAGCAAGCGCCCTTCGGTGGTCACCGACGCCAGCCAGTTGCCTTCGCGGTCTTCCACCGGACGCGGCAGGATGACCTTGGCGTTGTTCGGCAGGCTCAACAACGCCTTGCCCGCCTTGTTCTTGGCCTGCAGGTCTTCACCCTTGACCACGAACCCGTAACCCGCGTCGGAAGCGATCACATACAGAGAATCGTCATCCGGCAGCAGCACACATTCAAAATTCGCCCCAGGTGGCGGCGTCAGGCGACCGGTCAACGGCTCGCCCTGCCCCCGCGCCGATGGCAAGGTATGGGCCGGCACCGAATAACTGCGCCCGGTGGAGTCAATAAACACCGCAAACTGGTTGGAGCGCCCGGCGGCGGCAGTCTTGAAGCCATCACCGGCCTTGTACGACAAGCCAGTGGCGTCAATATCATGCCCTTTGGCTGAGCGAACCCAACCCTTTTCCGACAGAACGACGGTAATTTTCTCGTTCGGCAGCAGTTCGGTCTCTGTCAGCGCCTTGGCTTCGGCACGTTGCACGATTGGCGAACGGCGGTCGTCGCCATAGGTTTCGGCGTCCTTGATCAACTCGCTGCGCACCAGCTTCTTCAGCTTGGCTTCGCTGCCCAGCAGGGCTTGCAGCTTGGCTTGCTCCTTGAGCAGCGCGTCCTGTTCGTCGCGCAGCTTCATCTCTTCCAGGCGTGCCAACTGACGCAAGCGGGTGTCGAGGATGTAGTCGGCCTGGATCTCGCTCAGCTCGAAGCGCGCGATCAGCTCAGCTTTCGGGTGCTCCGCGGTACGGATGATGTGGATCACTTCATCCAGGTTGAGGTAGGCAATCAGCAAGCCGTCCAACAGGTGCAGGCGCCGTTCGACCTTGTCGAGGCGGAACTGCAGGCGGCGGCGTACGGTTTGTATCCGGAACTCCAGCCACTCGACCAGCAGGTTGCGCAGGTTTTTCAACTGCGGCTTGCCGTCCAGGCCGATGATATTGACGTTGACCCGGTAGCTGGACTCCAGCTCAGTGCTGGCAAACAGATGCTGCATCAGCACTTCGTGGTCGACCCGGCTGTTAGTCGGGATGATCACAATACGGCATGGGTTTTCGTGGTCGGACTCGTCACGCAAGTCAGCGACCTGGGGCAATTTCGACGGCTTGGCCTGCATCAGCGCGGCAATCTGTTCCAGCACCTTGGCACCGGACACCTGGTGCGGCAGGGCGGTGACGATAATGTCGCCGTCTTCGATGTGATACACGGCGCGCATGCGCACCGAGCCCTTGCCGGTTTCGTACATCTTCAGCAGGTCGGCGCGCGGCGTGATGATTTCCGCTTCGGTCGGGTAATCCGGGCCCTGGATATGCTCGCACAGCTGCTCGACCGTGGCCTTGGGCTCATCCAGCAAGCGTACGCATGCGGTGGCGACTTCGCGCAGGTTATGCGGCGGTACGTCGGTGGCCATGCCGACCGCGATACCGGTGGTGCCATTGAGCAGGATATTCGGCAAACGTGCGGGCAACACCAGGGGTTCGTCGAGAGTACCGTCAAAGTTCGGTCCCCAGTTCGCGGTACCCTGGCCCAGTTCGCTGAGCAACACTTCCGAATAGCGCGACAGGCGCGCCTCGGTGTAACGCATGGCCGCGAAGGACTTGGGATCATCCGGCGCACCCCAGTTACCCTGGCCGTCGACGAGGGTGTAGCGGTAGCTGAACGGCTGGGCCATCAGCACCATGGCTTCGTAGCACGCCGAATCGCCGTGGGGGTGGAACTTACCGAGCACGTCACCGACGGTACGCGCCGACTTCTTGTGCTTGGAATCGGCGTCCAGGCCCAACTCACTCATGGCGTAGATGATGCGCCGCTGTACGGGCTTGAGGCCGTCGCCGATATGCGGCAATGCACGGTCCATGATCACGTACATGGAGTAGTTGAGGTAGGCATTTTCGGTGAAGTCAGCCAGCGACCGGCGTTCTACGCCATCTAAGCTGTCTGCGAGGATGTCACTCATGCGGGCCTCATCATTGTTTGGTAAGGCGCAGCGGAAATGCCGCCGCGCCGGATCGATTCAAAAAAGTAGCGGCTCATGGCTGGGCGCTCCAGCCGCCAGCGGGGGCGGCAAAACGATAGACCATGGGGCGTTTTTCACCATCGGCGCGGGGGCCGAAATTATTGTCGATGCCCAGCCAGGCACCGTCTGCGTCCACCACCAGGGCTTCGGCCAGGCCATAGGGCTGGGCGTAACGCCGCTCGGGCGTCAGGGTTTCGTCGGCGAACGACCAGCACAGCTCGACCTTGGCCGTGACCGTATCGCGCCGGCAGATCTGGAACGCATTGCGCTCCAGGGTAAACAGCTTGCCGTTGAACAGTGACAGATCGGCGAAATCCTTGGACACCGCCTTGGCACCGACGAACTTGGCCGGCTGCATCTCCTGGCCGGCCTCGCTCAGCAACACGCAAGGGCCGTCGCAATCCCACAGGCTTTGCGGGCGCTTGATGGAGATGAGGCCGCGCCGCTCACGCTCCGCAGCCAGCCAGATCTGATTGCCCTCGGGGTTGATTGCCAGGCCTTCGAACAACGCATTGAAGTGCAGCAACATGCCACTGGCCCGGGCTTCACGCACCATGCCCGGGGCGATCTTCAACCATTCAGGCGCACCGCTCACCGGTACTTGCAGCACCGCCGCATGGGCTTCGCTGACAATGTAGCGATTGCCGGCGGCATCGCAGGTGATGCCTTCGAAATCCAGGTCGCCGCCGCGAATGAACGACGCAGCCTTGGTGCGCGAACGCAGCCCCCAGGGCAGCCCGGATTCCGGCACCGGCGGCACATCGATGCTTACCGCTTCGGCTTGCCAGGTCGGCGCACGGGTATCGAGACGGTAGATCTGGTCGTCATCACGATCGGAAACCGTCCACAGCTCCTTGCCACACAGCGCCAGGCCCGACAGGTTCCCGCCGCGCATGCCGTCCACCGGGTGTTCGGACACCAGCTTGAGCTCAGCCACGGGCGCGGCAACTACCGAAGTGGCCACCAGCCCGCTCAACATCAGGATCGCCAGGGCGACACCTGTGCGCATCAGCCCAGGACCTCAGCCAGGTTGCCCTTGGATTCCAGCCAGGACTTGCGGTCCGGCGCGCGTTTCTTCGCCAGCAGCATGTCCATCATTTCCGAGGTGGCGGCGAAGTCTTCCAGGGTCAACTGCACCAGGCGCCGGGTGTTGGGGTCCATGGTGGTCTCACGCAGTTGCGGCGGGTTCATTTCACCCAGGCCCTTGAATCGGGTGACCTGCGGCTTGCCACGCTTCTTCTCGGCCACCAGGCGGTCGAGAATGCCATCGCGCTCGGCTTCGTCCAGGGCGTAGAAAATCTCCTTTCCCAGGTCGATCCGGTACAGCGGCGGCATGGCGACGTAGACGTGACCGGCATCCACCAACGGACGGAAGTGCTGCACGAACAACGCGCACAGCAGGGTCGCGATGTGCAGGCCGTCGGAGTCGGCGTCGGCGAGGATGCAGATCTTGCCGTAGCGCAGCTGGCTCATGTCGGCTGCGCCTGGGTCGACGCCGATGGCCACGGCAATGTTGTGCACTTCCTGGCTGGCAAGGACTTCGCTGCCATCGACTTCCCAGGTATTGAGGATCTTGCCGCGCAACGGCAGGATCGCCTGGAATTCCTTGTCCCGCGCTTGCTTGGCGGAACCACCGGCGGAGTCACCTTCGACCAGGAACAGCTCGGAGCGCATCGGGTCCTGCCCGGCGCAATCGGCCAACTTGCCCGGCAATGCCGGGCCCTGGGTAATGCGCTTGCGCTCGACCTTCTTGCTGGCCTTGAGGCGACGGCCGGCGTTGTTGATCGCCAGTTCCGCCAGGGCTAGGCCCAGTTCCGGGTGCTCGTTGAGCCACAGGCTGAAAGCATCCTTGACCACACCGGAGACAAACGCCGCCGCTTCGCGGGACGACAGGCGTTCCTTGGTCTGGCCGGAGAACTGCGGCTCTTGCATTTTCATCGACAGCACGAACGCAATGCGCTCCCACACGTCTTCCGGCGCCAGCTTCACGCCACGCGGCAGCAGGCTGCGGTATTCGCAGAATTCGCGCATGGCATCCAGCAGGCCCTGGCGCAGGCCGTTGACGTGGGTGCCGCCCTGGGCGGTGGGGATCAGGTTGACATAGCTTTCCTGCACGCTGTCGCCGCCTTCGGGCAGCCACAGCAGCGCCCAGTCGACGGCTTCCTTGTTGCCGGCCAGGCTGCCGCAGAACGGCTCGTTGGGCAGGCGTTCGAAATCACTGACGGAGTCTTCCAGGTAGGAACGCAGGCCGTCTTCGTAGTGCCACTCGACTTTCTCGCCAGTGCCTTTGTCTTCAAAGGTCACCAGCAGGCCCGGGCACAATACGGCCTTGGCCTTGAGCACGTGCTTGAGGCGGCTGATGGAGAATTTCGGCGAATCGAAGTACTTAGGGTCCGGCGCGAAGTACACGCTGGTGCCGGTATTGCGCTTGCCGACGGTACCGATGACCTGCAGGTCGGTGGCTTTGTAGCCATCGGCGAAGGTCATCTCGTACTCGTTGCCGTCGCGCTTGACCTTGACCCGCACCAACGTGGACAGGGCGTTGACCACGGAAATACCCACACCGTGCAAGCCACCGGAGAACTGGTAGTTCTTGTTGGAGAACTTGCCGCCGGCGTGCAGCTTGGTGAGGATCAGCTCGACGCCCGACACACCCTCTTCCGGGTGAATGTCCACCGGCATGCCGCGACCATCGTCGGACACTTCCAGGGAGTGGTCGGCGTGAAGAATGACGTGCACCGACTTGGCGTGCCCGGCCAAGGCTTCGTCGACGCTGTTGTCGATGACTTCCTGGGCAAGGTGGTTCGGCCGGCTGGTGTCGGTGTACATGCCGGGGCGTTTGCGCACCGGGTCGAGGCCCGAGAGGACTTCGATGGCGTCGGCGTTATAAGAGCTAGCGCTGGGAGTGGCCATGGGGTCTCGTCGTGAGTCGTTCGATTAAAAAGTAACCTGCAATTTCCAAGGCAATTACAGTGCCGAGAAATCGAAGGATTGATACTGATCTGCGCCAATGCCGGCAAAACTCAACAATGCCGGTAATTGCCGGGCAAACCCCTGGTAACCATGGTCGCCACCGGCCTGGATGCGCAAGGCACAGGCCCGGTAATACTGCTGGGCGAGGCGATAATCCAGTGTTTCATCGCCGGTCTGCAACCACACCTGGTAACGCGCGGCGTCCTGGGGCGCCGGTACTTCCAGCTCGGCCAGCGCCGTGACATGGTCGTGGGTCAGTTCCCAGGTTTCATCGGTGTAGAGGTTCTTCTGGGTGCCCAGGTAACCGTCGAACATCCGATGGGGGCTGACCGCCGGGTTGACCAGGAGTGCCTTGAGGCCATGGCGCTCGGCAAGATGGGTTGCATAGTAGCCGCCGAGCGAGCTGCCGACCAGCAGCGGCCGCCCCAGCTGGGCAATGGCTTCCTCCAATTGAGGAATTGCCTGACGGGGATGGTGATGCAGGGCCGGCACGCGCAATTGATCAGCCAGGCCCAGGGTGTCCATCACGGTAACCAGCTGGCAGGCCTTGTTGGACGCGGGCGCACTGTTGAAACCGTGGATATACAGGATCGAAGCGGACATGCCGGGGCCTCGCTGGGGCTGCCAAAGAGGCGCAGTTTACAGGGAACAGGGGGCTTGTGGGTGCAGCCGATCGCCGCTGACGGTACTATCTGCGGCCCGGGAACCCGGATATATGGCCGGAGGCCAGTGGCCCGACTTCAAGCGGGGAAACACCATGCAACTTGAATGGCTTGAGGATTTTGTCGAACTGGCGCGCACTCGCAGCCTGTCGCGTGCCGCCGAAAATCGCTGTGTCACGCATCCAGCGTTCGGTCGACGTATCCGGGCGCTGGAAGAATGGGTCGGCACGCCATTGATCGAGCGCAAGCAACCCCTGTCACTGACACCCTGCGGCCTGCTGTTCCTTGATGCCGCCACTCAATCGCTGGAATTGCTGGGCACTGTCAGAGCGCAGTTCAAAAATGACACCCTCAGCCGCGACGAACCGGTGCGCATCGCCACCGGCCGGACCCTGGCTTGTGACTTTTTCCCCGATTGGTACGAGTCATTGCACCCGAAACTGGGCAGCTTTGCGGTGTCATTGCTCACCAGCGGTGCGCAAGAAGCGATCAGCCGGTTGTCCGCCGGCGAGGTTGATCTGCTGCTGAGTTTTTCCAGCCCGCTGACCCAGACGCTGTTGGACCCGGAGCATTTCGACTCCCGAGTACTGGCCAAGGAGGAACTGCTACCGGTCAGCGCCCCGAGCGCCCCTGGGCAGCCGCAACTGCAGATACTCGCCGACAGCAACGCCCTGCCCATCCCTTGGCTGGCCTTCTCACCCACTCTGACACTGCGCAGCGTACTGGCCCGGCATTTGGATCGACTGCCGCAGCGCCTGGCGCTGCGAATGGTTTACCAAGCGGACTCCTATGACGCCATTCTGGAAATGGCCAAGCGTGGCCGGGGGCTGGCGTGGTTGCCGCGCATGGTCGTCAACGACGCGCTGGCATCGGGCGAGCTGCTGATGGCGGGGGGCGCCGAATTTTGCGTCAGTTTCGACGTTTCGCTGCATCGCCTGCGCGCCAACCGGAGCGAGATGGTGATGAGGATATGGACAGCCTTGACCCCCTCCACCACCCAGTAGCCGGATTTACGCGCTCTATCACCGCTGCCGGCAACAACCTGCCGGGTCGTGCCGAAACAGCTCAAATCTGTGCCGAAAGAGCAATTGCCGTTCTGCCGCCTTTGGTTCACTTTCATCCGGGCTTTCACCCATAACAATTAACGCCTTCGATGTCGCCAGGCCGCGCTGCGGTTCGGAGAGTCCGTAGGCCAACAGTGAAACAAACCCGGTGCACACTCATGACAACTCAATCATCCGCCTTATCATCGGCCCGAGCTCCCACCCGGCGCGGCCCATGGAAAGAGATCATCGCTGCCAGCGTCGGCAACGCGCTGGAGTTCTATGACTTACTGATCTATGGCTATTTTGCAGTCGTCATCGGCAAACAGTTTTTTCCGTCCGATAACGAAACCACCTCATTGCTGCTGGCCGTAGGCTCGTTCGGCATTTCCTTTTTGATGCGCCCGCTGGGCGCCATTGTGCTCGGTTCATACACCGACAGAGCCGGACGAAAGGCGTCATTGACGCTGTCGATCATGATCATGCTGGTCGGCACCGCAATGATTACGTTCGCCCCGACCTACGAGCAGATCGGCCTGGCGGCGCCGCTGCTGATCATCGTTGCCCGCATGCTCCAGGGGTTTTCCACGGGCGGCGAATTTGGCGCGGCGACCGCGTTCATGGTCGAACACGCCGACGCCGGGCGACGGGGTTTCTTTGCCAGCTGGCAATTGTCTACCCAGGGGCTGGCAACTGTGCTGGCGGCGGGTGTCAGTGCGATCCTCAGCTATGCGCTGTCGGATGTGCAGTTGAACGATTGGGGCTGGCGTGTAGCCTTCGGCTTCGGCCTGCTGATCGGGCCGGTAGGCTTTTACATTCGCAGACAAATCGATGAAACGCCGGACTTCAAGAAAAACGTAGCCAACGTAGCGGTCAAGACCCCACTGCGGGATGTCCTGATCAAAGGGCACGTCAGCCTGTTGCTGGCTATCGGCGTGGTGGCGGGCGCGACCGCATTCAATTACGTGCATAAGCTGTACATGCCGATCTACGCCTTTAAACAACTGAGCATCACCGCCACGTCGTCCTACCTGGGGGCCCTGATGACCGGCATTACGTTGATGCTCATGGCCCCGATTTTCGGTGGGCTTTCCGATCGCCACGGGCGATTCCGAGTGTTGACCATCGCCTTGTCGATTACCGGACTGTCGTCTTATCCGATGTTCCTGCTGCTCAATATCTTCCCCAGTTTCTCCACGCTGCTGGTCGTGCAAGCGCTTGTCGGCGTATTGATTGCGGCCTGCCTGGGGCCAATCCCGGCAATGCTTGCCGACATCTTCCCAACCAGCATTCGCGGTACTGGGCTGGCGCTGAGCTACAACTTTTCCGTGACCCTGTTTGGTGGTTTCGCCCCGTTGATCGTGACCTGGATGATCGAGGCAAGCGGCAGCAAACTGGCGCCGAGCTTTTATGTGATGGCAACCATTTTGATCAGCGTACTGGCGATCGCCTGCCTGGGCCGGCGCATGCGCAGCGCCCATCCCTGCGCCAGTTAAGGGCCGCGAGTCCCCCCTGCTTGTCGCGGCTCGCCCCCGCGACAAGGTACCCACCTTGAGCCCTCGGAGGCAGACATGAAAACCCTTGAGCAGGTTCGTGCATCACTGACACCGTACCCTGTGGAAGTCGAGTTCCCCGATCTCAGCCAATGGAAAGCCGGCAACTGCGGGATCGACTATGTCCACAGTTTTGACAGCGGCACGCCTGGGCCACATGTGCTGGTCATGGCACTGACCCATGGCAATGAAGTCAGCGGAGCAATCGCAGTAGACGCCTTGCTGCGCAGCGGCGTGCGCCCTCGCAAAGGCCGTTTGTCACTGGCGTTCGGCAATATCGAGGCCTATCACCGCTTCGACCCACACGACATTGACGCCACCCGTTTTGTCGACGAGGACATGAACCGTGTCTGGCTACCATCAACACTGGACGGCGACCGAGACTCCGTGGAACTGCGTCGCGCACGTGAGCTGCGACCGCTGATCGACAGTGTCGACTTGCTGCTCGATATCCATTCGATGCACGAAGAATCCCCACCACTGATGATGTGTGGGGCCTGCGCCAAAGGCCTGAAATTCGCAAAATCGTTAGGCGTACCGGCAACCGTGGTGGTCGACGCCGGCCACGCCAATGGCCGGCGTATGCGTGACTATGGTGGGTTTGGCGATCCCGCCAGCCAAAAAAACGCACTGCTGATCGAGACCGGCCAACATTTTTCTAAAAAAAGCCAACACGTCGCCCTCGATATTGCCGCACGCTTCCTGATGGCGACTGATGCAGTCGCCGAGGCCGACGTCTTGAAGCTCCTGAGCCAGGAAAAGCCGGAGCCCCAGCAATGCCTGCAAGTCACTGAACCGGTGATCGCCCACGGCATGGACTTCCGTTTTACCGATGACTTCCGCGGCCTTGAGCGCATAGCCCAGGCTGGAACAGTGATCGCTCGAGACGACCGGCGCGAGATCGTCACACCCCATGACGACTGCGTGTTGATCCAGCCCTCGCTGCGGCAGTTGGGTCCAGGGGTTACGGTAGTGAGGCTGGCGAAGGTTCTGGATATTTAGCCGCCGAGACGTCAATAGCCGTCACTGCCGTAGTCCACCTGGAAGGCGAAGCCTTCGACCCGCTCCACCCCGGTCTCCAACCGTCCGTCGGCATACAGGCGCAACCAACGATAACCCGGCGCTTGCTCGCTGACCTTGAAATCCTCGCTGCCCGGCGCGAACTGGATGCAGGTGGACGGCGAAGCCAGCAGGCGCACGCCGTTGCGCTCGCGGTCGATCTCCTGGTGCACGTGGCCCCAGAGCACTGCCCTCACCTGCGGAAAACGGTCCAGCACGGCAAACAACGCATCGGGGTTGCGCAAACCGATAGGTTCCATCCACGCACAGCCGATGGGCACCGGGTGATGGTGGAAACACACCAGATGATGGCGGTTCGGGGCTTCGCTCAAGGCTTGAGCCAGCAATTGCAGCTGCGAATCCTGCAGGTAGCCCGGCACCGAGCCCGGCACGGCGGAGTCGAGCAGGGTGATACGCCAGTTGCCGACGTCCACTACGGGCTCCAGCAGGTCACTGTGCGCGGCGGCGTGCACCATAATATGCGGTTCGTCGTGATTACCGGGAATCCAGCGCGCCGGGGCCTTGATCTGCTGAGTCAGGTCACGAAATGCCTGGTAAGACGCCAGCGTACCGTCCTGGGACAAGTCCCCCGTGGCCACTACCAGGTCGATGTGCGGCTGTTGCTGGCGCACCAATCCAATCACCCGCTGCAGGCTCTCACGGGTGTTCATGCCCAACAGCAGGCTGTCGGCCTCGGCAAACAGGTGGCTGTCGGACAGCTGCACCAGCAGCGCAGCATCGGGGTTCAAGGTGGATACGCTCGGCAAGGCGCTCTCCCAAGGCAATCACAGGAATATAGAGTTGGAGCGATTATGCTGGGGCAGGACGCAAAGAGGAAACCCAGGAAGCAGACGCAGTTCACATCTACCGCACGACTTCGAACTCGTGGCCCAGGGCCAGGCAGTGGCTCAACCATTCACCGAGGAACACATTGAGCTGTGCTTTCTCATCGGGCTGGTGCATGAACACATTCGGGTAAGGATAAATGCTGCGAAAGCGCCGCGCATGTTCGGCGCTGATCACTTCGGCCATCCGCGCATCGTGGTACACCTGCACTTCCAGCTGCGGCACCGGCAGCCACGGCAGGCTGTGTTCCTGGCGCACCCGCAGGGTGGTGGTGTACGGGCAATTGACGATGACTTCCAGGGCCAGCACGCCCAGCATCTGGTCGCCATGGGTCACGCCGATGCGGCGCGCCTCCGGGGTGTGGCGCATGTCGGGCAACAGGCGCATCAGCCGCGCATAGTTGGCCTCGCAGGCGGCTTGCAGCCCGATCAGGTCGACTCGATAACGTTCCCGTGCCTTTACTGCCATAACCCCCTCACTTCCGCGCGATTAAGCGCAAGCCATTGCAGGGCGATAATGCTGGCTGCGTTGGAAATCCTGCCGTCGCGCACGGCTTGCAGGGCGTCTTCAAAAGCCCAGACCGTGACGCGGATGTCTTCTGCCTCTTCTTCCAGTCCATGGACACCACCGGCCCCCGAGCTGTCGCAGCGACCCAGGTACAAGTGGACAAATTCGGTACTGCCACCGGGCGACGGGAAATACTTGGTGATCGGCCACAGTGCGGAGAACGTCAGCCCAGCTTCCTCCTCGGCCTCGCGGTGTGCAACCTCCTCCGGCTGCTCATCCCTGTCGATCAGGCCGGCGACCATCTCGATCAACCATGGATTGTCGGTACGGCCCATGGCACCCACGCGAAACTGCTCGTTGAGCACCACTTCATCACGCTGCGGATCGTAGGGCAGAACACACACGGCGTCGTGACGGACGAAGACTTCGCGATTGATCACTCGGCTCATGCCGCCAGCGAATTTTTCGTGGCGCAATTGCACGCGATCGAGCTGGTAGAAGCCCTTGTAGGCATTGTCGCGCTGAACAATCTCGATCGTGCTCGGCGTCGATTTCGCAATGTCTGTCATACCCTTCCTCATCATGTCCGGTGCAATTCGCGCCATCCTAACGCGCTCGTGCCCCTTGGTGCAGCCCCTTTGCGGTTGCCGGGCCAGACGGAGGAGGTCAAACTCACGCTCAATCAGCTTAGTGGCGAACTGACTGCCTTGCTGGTAGTCGAAGCTGCACAATTTCGCTCTTATCGATAGACGAAGGACATCCATGTCGCTTTTAAAAATCGCCTCCGTGGCCTGCATCGCCCTGACCCTCGGCGCCTGCCAAAGCCTGTTCCAACCCAGCTATCGCACACCGCTGGAAGCCACCCGCGACGCCAGCGAGCAGAGCAAGCCGGGCTGCGCCGCCAGCGATTGCCCGCTGGTGAATATCGACACCGTGCACTTTGCCAAGGAACCCAAGCTGGATGCCTTGATCGAACAACGCCTGCTGGAAATGACCCGTACCAACGCGGGCGACCCGCTGCCGTCGAGCCTGGAGTCCTATCGCGAGCAATTCCTCGGCACCGCCGCCCCACGCAACAGCATGTACTTGCAGGCCAAGGTACGGGAGCAGCATGACGGTTTGGTAATCATCGAGCTGTCCAGCTACCTGGACCAGGGCGCCACCCACGGCGAGCCTGGCCGCGCGTTCATCAACTATTCGCGTCAGCAGCAAAAGGCCCTGTGGCTGAGCGATATGCTGCTGCCAGGCAAGGAAGACGCGTTCTGGAAAGCCGCCCAGGTGGCCCACAACAGCTGGCTGATCAGCACCCGCCTGAGCCTGGAACCGGAGTTCGTGAAAACCTACCCGTTCCAGAAAACCCCGAACGTGGCGCTGACCTACGGGGGCGTGATCCTCAAGTACCCCACCAGCACCATCGCGCCGTACGCCCTGGGCCATGTCGAGTTGCAGATCCCCTACTCGCGCCTGGAAGGCATCCTCAAGCCTGAGCTGGTGCCCGCGCGCCGCTGAAGGCCCGTCCCAGGATGAACTGCAACAACCCTGCCAGCACCAGCGCCGGCAGGGTTGCCCCGATGTCCGGGTACAGGTTGGCCAACAGATGATACGTGCCGATGCCACCCAGCCAGGCCACCAGTGCCGGCCAACGCAGGCTGGCGAACGTGCCATGAGCACGACGGCGCAGGATGAAATGATCCACCAGCACCACGCCGAACAACGGCGCAAACACTGAGCCGATCAGCAACAGGAAGTTCTGGTATTGCGCCAACGGGGCAAAACAGGCGATCAGGGTGCAGATCACACCAATGGCCAGGGCCAGGTGCTCGACCTTCACGCGCAACAGCATCCCACTGGACACCGCCGCCGAGTGAATATCGGCAAAGGCGTTTTCCGACTCGTCCAACAGGATCAGCAACAGCGGAATCCCCAGGCCAGCCCCGGCCAGCGCCAGCAACAGCGCATTCACTTCACCACTGGGCGCAAACGCCAGGGTGTAGGCCACGCCCAGGCTCATCAGCCAGAAATTGCCGATAAAGAAGCCCAGCGCCGTGCCGCCAAACACACTCTTGGCGCGCTTGCCGAAGCGTGAGTAATCGGCAATCAGCGGCAACCACGACAGCGGCATGGCGATGGCGATATCAAAGCCGACGGCAAAGGGCATCGAACCGTCACCGGCCCGAGCCCGGAGTGCGCCGAGGTCAGCCTTGGCGAACAGGTTCCAGGTCAGCCACAGGCAGGCCGCCAGCAGCAGCCAGATCCCCCATTTGCGCAGGATCTGGCGTACGAACGTCAATGGCCCGCTGACCGCCAGCAAGGTCGCCAAACCACCGAAGAACAGTGTCCACAGCAACGGGCTGGCCAACAGGCTGCCGTCGCTGAACGTGCGTGCGCCCAACAGGCTGGCGGCATCGCGCATCACAATGATCTCGAACGAGCCCCAGCCAATCAGTTGCAACAGGTTCAGCAACGCCGGCAGGCTCGCACCTTTGGCCCCGAGGCTGAGCTTGAGGGTGGCCATGGCGGACAGCCCGGTGTCGCTGCCGATCACACCGACGGCAGCCAGCAACAGCACGCCGACCAGGGTGCCGAGGAAAATCGCCAGCAAGGAACCGGACAAGCCCAGGCCCGGCGCGAGCAAGGCACCGGTCTGCAGGACCATCAGGCCGATGCCGAGGGAGAACCACAGGGAGAACAGGTCGCGGGCGCCGAAGACGCGCTTGTCTGAGGTGACCGCGACGTCAGGGGAATAAGTGTTCAAATCAGAAGTCTCAAGAGAACATGGTTACGAGCCGCAAGCCGCAAGAAAAAGCAGATTCAGCTTTTAACTTGTAGCTTGCCGCTTGCCGCTTGCCGCTTGCCGCTTGCCGCTTGCCGCTTAAACTTTCTTGTACAACTGACTGCCTTCCTGCTTGAACCGCTCCGCCTGCTCCGCCAAGCCCTTGGCCACGTCCACATCCACCGCGTCAATGCGCTGGTTGGCCGCGTACTCGCGCACTTCCTGGGTGATTTTCATCGAGCAGAACTTCGGCCCGCACATGGAGCAGAAGTGCGCGACCTTGGCCGAGTCCTTCGGCAGGGTTTCGTCGTGGTACGAACGCGCGGTGTCCGGGTCCAGGCCGAGGTTGAACTGGTCTTCCCAGCGGAACTCGAAGCGTGCCTTGCTCAAGGCGTTATCGCGGATCTGCGCGCCCGGATGCCCCTTGGCCAAGTCCGCCGCATGGGCGGCGATCTTGTAGGTGATGATCCCGGTCTTCACGTCATCCTTGTTCGGCAGGCCCAGGTGTTCCTTGGGCGTGACGTAGCAGAGCATGGCGCAACCGAACCAGCCGATCATCGCCGCACCGATGCCGGAGGTGATGTGGTCATAGCCCGGCGCGATGTCAGTGGTCAGTGGGCCGAGGGTGTAGAACGGCGCTTCGTCGCAGCATTCGAGCTGCTTGTCCATGTTCTCCTTGATCAACTGCATCGGCACGTGGCCGGGGCCTTCGATCATGGTTTGCACGTCGTGCTTCCAGGCGATCTTGGTCAGCTCGCCAAGGGTTTCCAGTTCGCCGAACTGCGCGGCGTCGTTGGCGTCGGCAATCGAGCCTGGGCGCAGGCCGTCGCCGAGGGAGAAGCTGACGTCATAGGCCTTCATGATTTCGCAGATTTCGTCGAAATGCGTGTAGGTGAAGTTCTCTTTGTGGTGCGCCAGGCACCACTTGGCCATGATCGAACCGCCACGGGACACGATGCCGGTGACGCGCTTGGCGGTCAGCGGCACGTAGCGCAGCAGCACGCCCGCATGGATGGTGAAGTAATCGACGCCCTGCTCGGCCTGTTCGATCAGGGTGTCGCGGAACAGCTCCCAGGTCAGGTCTTCGGCCGCGCCGCCGACTTTTTCCAGGGCCTGGTAGATCGGCACGGTACCGATCGGCACCGGCGAGTTGCGGATGATCCACTCACGGGTTTCGTGGATGTGCTTGCCGGTGGACAGGTCCATCACGGTGTCCGAGCCCCAGCGAATGCCCCAGGTGAGTTTCGCCACTTCTTCTTCGATGGACGAACCCAGGGCGCTGTTGCCGATGTTGCCGTTGATCTTCACCAGGAAGTTACGGCCGATGATCATCGGTTCCAGTTCGGTGTGGTTGATGTTGGCCGGGATGATTGCGCGGCCACGGGCGATTTCTTCACGCACGAATTCAGGGGTGATGATTTTCGGCACGCTGGCGCCGAAGCTGTGGCCGGCGTGTTGCTGGTCGAGCAGGCCACTGGCACGGGCCTCTTCCAGCTTCATGTTTTCGCGGATGGCGACGTATTCCATCTCCGCAGTAATGATGCCTTTGCGCGCGTAGTGCATCTGCGTGACGTTGGCCCCGGCCTTGGCGCGGCGCGGGTTTTTCACATGGGCGAAACGCAGCGCAGTCAGCTCCGCGTCGCTCAGGCGCTGTTGGCCAAAGTGCGAACTCAAGCCCGACAGGCGCTCGGTGTCGCCACGCGCTTCGATCCACGGCGAGCGCACATCGCCCAGGCCTTTGCGCACATCGATGATCACATTCGGGTCGGTGTACGGGCCGGAGGTGTCGTAGACCACCACGGGCGCATTGATTTCGCCGCCGAAGTCGGTGGGGGTCACGTCCAGGCTGACTTCGCGCATGGGTACGCGAATGTCCGGGCGAGTGCCCTGCACGTAGATTTTTTGCGAGCGGGTAAACGGCTGCACGGAGCCGGAGTCGACCTTGGCCGATTCACTCAAATGCACGGTGTTTTTCAGTTTTGTACTTTTTATTTCTGTGCTCATCACGGGCTCTCCAACTATCCAGGCGGTGGATTTTTTGTCGGAGCGAACCTGTGACGGACGGATGCACTGAAACCAGTGCTGTGCTTGGTGCACGAGGGTTGTTCGAAGGTCGAACAACATCCCGGACGAAGCACAAGAGGACTCGCCGGGGGACGAGAAATCTTGTTCCCTACGCAGGCGTTAACCTGATCAGGTTCAACGGGATCCGGTATTTACCGATCTCAGCCTTCCAACAAGGCACCCCGACAAGAACTCGGCCAGTCTAGACCATGCCGTGGGCAAATTGCCAATAGCGGTGCATTCAGCGTGATGAATGGCGTGATTGCGGGATTGTTGCGCCGAGTCAGCGCCACTACACTCGATTGCCGCCACAATGCTTGACGCCAGGAATGGCCCGTCTTAGCCTTGGGCGTTAAATTATCGCCGTAATATTCACACTAGGGATCGCCTCATGCTGCGCAAACTCTCACTGGCTCTCGCCGTGTCTTGTGCGACCAACGGAATGGTCTGGGCAGCTGAAGCGCCCTTGTCCGCCAAAACTGACCTGGTCAGCGTCTATCAGGAAGCGGTGGATAACAACGCCGACCTCGCTGCCGCCCGCGCCCAATACGGCGCGCAGAAAGAAGTCGTGCCCCAGGCCCGCGCGGGGTTGCTGCCGAACCTGTCGGGCGGTGCCGACATCAATAACGTGCGCACCCAGATCGACACACCCGCCGCCACGGCCAACCGCGACGCCCACTCCTGGCGCGCGACCCTGAGCCAGCCGCTGTTCCGCGCCGATCGCTGGTTCCAACTGCAAGCCGCCGAAGCCACCAACGAACAGGCGGCGCTGCAACTCTCGGCCACCGAACAGAACCTGATCCTGCAAAGCGCCGAGAGCTACTTCGCCGTGCTGCGCGCCCAGGACAACCTGGCCTCGACCAAAGCCGAGGAAAATGCCTTCAAGCGCCAGCTGGATCAATCCAACGAGCGCTTCGACGTGGGCCTGTCGGACAAGACCGATGTGCTGCAATCCCAGGCCAGCTATGACACTGCACGGGCCAACCGGATCCTGGCCCAGCGCCAGGTGGACGATGCCTTTGAAGCGCTGATTACCCTGACCAACCGCCAGTACAACTCGATCCAGGGCATTGTCCACACGCTGCCGGTGTTGCCACCGCTGCCCAACGACGCCAAGGCCTGGGTCGAGACCGCCGGTCGCCAGAACCTGAACCTGCTGGCCAGCAACTACGCCGTCACGGCCGCCGAAGAAACCCTCAAGCAGCGCAAGGCCGGCCACGCGCCGACCCTGGACGCCGTCGCACAGTATGAAAAAGGTGACAACGACGCCCTTGGCTTCAGCAACCCGAATGCCTTCGGCACGCCGTACCGTGGCGATGTGGAGCAGCGCACCATCGGCCTGCGCCTGAACATCCCGATCTACAGCGGCGGCCTGACCAGCTCGCAGGTGCGGGAGTCGTATTCGCGCCTGGGCCAGACCGAGCAGCAACGCGAAGGCCTGCGTCGCCAGGTGGTGGAAAACACGCGCAACCTGCACCGCGCGGTAAACACCGATGTGGAACAGGTCCAGGCGCGCCGCCAGTCGATCATCTCCAACCAGAGCGCAGTGGAAGCCACGGAAATCGGTTACCAGGTGGGTACGCGCAATATCGTCGACGTGCTGGACTCACAGCGCCAGCTCTACGCGTCGGTGCGCAACTACAACAACAGCCGCTACGACTACATCCTCGACAACCTGCGCTTGAAACAGGCGGCGGGCACCTTGAACCCAGGGGACCTGCAGGACCTGACGCGCTACCTCAAGGCCGACTACAACCCGGATCGCGACTTCCTGCCGCCGGACCTGGCCAAGGCCGCCGCCGAGCAGCTCAAGGCCCGCCCGGGCTACTGAGCACACCACAAAACCAATGTGGGAGGGTTCTACACCCTCCCACATTGGTAACGGTGTTAAGTCAGTGAGCTATCAGTCTATCCAAACCATCCAGCAAGCGCTTAAGCGCCCCCTGATTAGCCTGCATCACCTTGAGCCCCGCCTGCGCCATGCGGCGTGCATCCTGCGGCAGTTCGAACAGCTGGCGTACGGCCTCGGCCAGCCCTTCTGCGTCCTCCACCTCTCGCAACGCCCCCGCTTCGCGCATCATCGCGGTGATTTCGAGGAAGTTGAACACATGGGGGCCCATGATCACCGGCTTGGCCAGCGCCGCCGGTTCCAGCGGGTTGTGCCCGCCGGTCGCGACCAGGCTGCCACCGACAAAGGCGCTGTCGGCCAGGGCATAGAGAAACAACAGCTCGCCCATGGTATCGCCGAGCAGTACCGAGGTTTGCGCGGTCACCGGCTCGCCGCTGGAGCGACGCACCGTGGCAAACCCTTGTTGCGCGCACAACTCGAACATCGGGCCGAAGCGCTCCTGATGACGCGGCACCAGGATCAGCAGCGCGTTGGGATAGCTCTCGAGCAGTTGCCGGTGGGCCGCCAGCACCACGTCATCTTCGCCTTCGTGGGTACTGGCAGCGATCCACACCGGGCGCTCAGCGGCGCCCCATTGCTCGCGCAGGACGGCGGCACGCAGCGGCAGCTCGGGGTCGATGGTCAGGTCGAACTTGATCGAGCCGGTGACTTCGACGGTTTCCGGGCGTGCGCCCAGGCTCAGGAAACGCTGGGCCTCAGTCTCGGTCTGTACCGCGAACAGGCTCATTTCCGATAGCATCGGCGCCGTCAGCCTGGCAAAACGCGCATAGCCCTTGGCCGAACGCGCCGACAGCCGCGCATTGGCCAAGGCCACCGGAATACCGCGCCGGGCGCAGGCGTGGATATGGTTGGGCCACAACTCGGTCTCCATGATCACCGCCAGCCGGGGCTGTACACGATCGAGAAAACGCTTGGCTGCACAGGGCAAATCGTAAGGCAGGTAGCAATGCTGGATGCGCGGCTCGTTGGCGAACAACGCCTGGATGCGCTCGGAACCGGTGGGTGTCATGCAGGTGACGGTGACCGGCAGCTGTGGATAACGCGCCAACAAGCCGCGGATCATCGGCGCCGCGGCAATGCTTTCGCCCACCGATACCGCATGCACCCAGATCCCGCCCGGCTGCATCGCCGGCAAGCCATAGGAAAACCGCTCGCCGACGCGCCGGGCATAGGCCGGCGCCTTGCGTGCACGCAACCAGAGACGTAAGGCCACCAACGGCAGCGCCAGGTAAAACAGACAGCTGTAGAGAGTTCTATTCATGGCGGCGGAGTTTATCGGCTTTTTCAGTCGATCGCCTGCAAGCACTCGGCAAAACGTTTGGCGAGAAAGCGCGCGGCGGGGCCCAGGTGCTCGTCGCGCCGCCAGACCAGCTCCACCACCAGGGCCGGTGGCGTCCATTCGCTGTCCAATTCCACCATCTGCTGCTGATAGGTCGGGTATTGCACGATATGCCGTGGCAGCCACGCCCAGCCCAGGCCGCTCATCAGCCATTCGGCCAGTACGTAGAAACTGTCGGCACGCCACACCAACGGGCTGGCCGCTTCGCTGCCGGGGTAGACACTGGTCTGGGTCGACATCAACAACTGGCGAAACTGGGCCAGGTGCTGGCACGTCACGTAGGGCTCCTTGGCCAACGGGTGGTTCACGCCGCACACCGTGACCATCTCCACGCTGCCTACCACCCGCCGCTCCAAGGCTTCGGGGATCTGGTCGTGATAGAACAGCAGGCCCAGGTCGGCCTGGCGCTCCACCAACTTGCGCGCCACATCGCCCTGGGCGGCGCTGGACAGTTGTACTTCCAGCAACGGGTATCGCCCCGCCAATGCCTCAAGGCTGTCGAGTACCGGCTGGAACAACATCGCTTCATCCTGGGCCAGGCGCAGGCAGGCTTCTTCACCGCGGGTCAGTGACAGTGCCCGGCCATTGAGGCGCTCACATTGGCGCAGCACTTCGCGGGCCTCCTCCAGCAACACACTGCCGGCTTCGGTGAGGCTGGGCTGGCGGCCGCTGCTACGCTCGAACAGGCTCACGCCAAGGTCGGTCTCCAGCATCGCAATCGCGTTGCTGACTGCCGATTGCGCCTTGCGCTGCCCGCGCGCCACCGCTGAAAACGAACGCTGCTCGGCGACGCTGACAAACAAACGCATCTGTTCCAGGTTCCATTGCATGCTCATCCCACAACCCATCTGAATTTCGGATAGGTAATGACTTTACCCCATCTGATAAAACTCTAGAATGCCGGCCTTATCAGATTGCTTTACACCGAGGACTCACCCATGAACGCCGCCTACTGCTACCTGGCTATTGCCATCTGCTCGGAAGTGATCGCTACCGTTTCCATGAAAGCCATCAAGGGCTGGAGTACTCCCATCCCGCTGTTGCTGGTGATCGTCGGCTACGGCGTGGCGTTCTGGATGCTGACCCTGGTGGTGCGTACCGTGCCCGTCGGCGTGGCCTATGCGGTATGGGCCGGGATGGGCATCGTGATGGTGAGCATTGCCGCGCTGTTTATCTATGGGCAGAAGCTGGACCTCCCGGCAATGTTGGGGATGGGCCTGATTGTGCTGGGCGTGGTGGTCATCCAGTTGTTCTCGAAAACCGCAGGGCACTGACCGCTGCTCAACAGCCTGTATACTGCGCCTCTTGTCTTGAACACTGAGGTCGCCCATGCCATCCGTTATTTCCACCGACGTGCTGATTGTCGGCGCCGGAGTTGCCGGCCTCTGGCTGAATGCGCGCCTGCGCCGCCAGGGGTTTTCCACGGTACTGGTGGAAAGCGCCACGTTAGGTGGCGGGCAAAGCGTGAAATCCCAGGGGATTATCCACGGCGGTGCCAAATACGCCCTGCACGGCGCCCTCACCGGCGCCTCCGAAGCGATTGCCGATATGCCGCGCCGCTGGCGTGAAGCCCTGGCCGGTGACGGCGAGCTGGACCTGTCCGGCGTGCGCGTGCTCTCGCAAGCCCATTACCTGTGGTCCCCAGGCACGATCGCCGGCAACCTCACCAGCTTTTTTGCCAGCAAGGCCGTGCGCGGCCGTGTCGATCAGGTCAAGGGCGACGACCTGCCGCCAGCCCTGCAAGACCGTGGCTTCAAGGGCAAGGTCTATCGCCTGGCCGAACTGGTGGTGGACGTACCCAGCGTGATCGAACGCCTGGCGCAACTGGCCGGTGACGGCTTGCTCGCCGGACAGCATATCGCCCCCCTTTACGAAGGCGACACCTTGGTGGGCTTGAACGTCGATGGCCGCGAAATCCGCGCCCAGCGCATCGTCCTGAGCGCCGGTGGCGGTACCGCCGAACTGCTCGCCGCCCTGGGCCTGAGCCAGCCGGCCATGCAGAAACGCCCGCTGCATATGATCATCGCCAAGGGCCCAGGCCTGAAGCCGCTGTACGCCCACTGCCTGGGCGGCGGTACCAAACCGCGCATCACTGTCACCACGCACCCGGCTGCCGATGGCAATTGGGTGTGGTACATGGGCGGCGACATTGCCGAGGCCGACGGCGTGGCACGCACACCCGAAGAACAGATCGCCACCGCCCGGAAAGAGTTGGCGCACCTGCTGCCCTGGATCGATATGAGCCAGACCCACTGGGCCACGCTACGGGTCGATCGCGCAGAACCCCTGCAATCGGGCCTGAGCCGGCCTGACAACGCCTTCGTCGCCGAAGAGGGCCGCCTGCTGGTGGGCTGGCCGACCAAGCTGGCGCTGGCGCCGGATTTCGCCGATCGCGTGATCAACAGCCTCGAACGCGACGGCATCCGCCCAAGCGCATCGGAGCCTTTGCCCGACCTGCCAAAACCCGCCATCGGCGTACCAGCCTGGGAGCAACTGTTGCCATGAGCCTGCCGACCCTGCACGACCTGCACCGCCCCTTGGGCAGCACCGGCCTGCTGGTGTCGCCGCTCGGCCTCGGCACCGTCAAGCTGGGCCGCGACCAGGGTGTGAAGTACCCCAGCGGCTTCACCATTCCCGATGACGACGAAGCACGGATGTTGCTGCGCCAGGCCCGCCAGCTGGGCATCAACCTGATCGATACCGCACCCGCCTACGGGCGTAGCGAAGAACGCCTGGGGCCACTGCTGCGCGGCCAGCGCCAGGACTGGGTGATTGTCAGCAAGGTCGGCGAAGAGTTCGAAGAAGGCCTGTCCCGCCATGATTTCAGCGCTGCCCATACACGGATGTCGATCGAACGCAGCTTGAAACGACTTGAAACGGATTTTATCGATCTGGTGCTGGTGCACTCCGATGGCAACGACCTGCACATCCTCAACGACTGTGAGGTGTACCAGACCCTCGCGCAGCTGAAACAAGAGGGCAAGATTCGCGGTTTCGGTTTCTCCGGCAAAACCGTCGAAGGTGGCGTGAAGGCTCTGGAACAAGGTGATTGCGCGATGGTCACCTACAATCTGAACGAACAGGCGGAAAAAGCCGTCATTGAGTATGCGGCGGCCCATGGCAAGGGCATCCTGGTCAAAAAGGCGCTGGCCAGCGGCCACGTCTGCCTGGAACCGGGAATGGATCCAATACACGCCAGTTTCATGCTGTTGTTTGCGCAAACGGGCGTCGCCAGTGCTATTGTCGGGACCATCAATCCGCTGCACCTGGCCCATAACGTGGCGACCGCTGCCAAGGTCATTCGTCAACTCTGATGCCGCCGACGCGGCCGACCCCGTCGCAAGAAGGAGCCGACATGCCGCGAACGCTCATAAGAAAAAACCCCAGCAACTTCAAGACACTGCCCCTGCACGTCGAAGCCACCCCCGAAGGCCTGATCTACCAGGGCGTGGGTATGCCGCTCAACTTCGCCCAGACCCTGCAACGGCGCAAGCCGGTAGAGGTGCCGGATGCCGAACGCTTCGCCCTGGAACTGGCCAACCTCGGCGTATCGGTGCGCCTGACCCTGCACTGGCAAAACAAGGATTACTGGGTGTTGGTGCGCCAGCGTCGCCAGGACCGTGGCGATGTGGTGCTCAAGCTGATCTCCGGCTACGTGCCCGCCCATGAACTGAACCTGCCGCTGCACACCGCCATCCAGGAGATTGCCGAGGAATGCCTGTTGGAGACCCCGGAAGGCTGGCTCGGCGGGCGCTTCAACGACACCTGGTTGCCTGCCCCCTACTCCGCCGCGCTGCATTACCGTGAAGCCTTGCCGTTTCGCTTGAGCCCTTTGTCAGGGGCCGCACGCCCGGTACGTTGCGCAACCACCCAACTGATCGAGCGCCCGCGGGCCTATGTGCATGTGCCGACCGCGTCGCTGCAACTGATTTATGACTTGCGCCTGGAAGTGCCGAAGGAAGCCAAATCCCTGAGCCTGTTCCATGTAGATGAGCGGCTTGAAGGCGACCAACTGGTGGCACGCCTGGACCGCCAGCGCCCGGACCTGTACCTGATGCCACTGAAAGACGGCCAACCGCTCGCCGAGCTCTACACCGTCAAGAAAGACCAGCTCTACCCCGCCAGCACCCGCGGTCTATACCTGGCGGAAAGCTTCGCCCAGCAGGAAGGTTGGCTGGTGCGCGACGAGCGCATTCGCTGGAAGGATTGGCTTCGCCAGCAAGGCCTGGCAGAGCCTGAGAAAGAATCGAAATTGAAGCGCCTGACCGGCAAGGCACGCCAGATGCTGCGCAAGATCGTGCCAAAGAAAAAAACCAGCCGCTGAGGGCTGGCTTCGATAACTGTAGGAGCGAGCTTGCTCGCGAAAAACTCAAGGGCGCCGCTTTTAATCAGGATACCCGCGTTATCGTTGACGAGCTTCGCGAGCAAGCTCGCTCCTACAGGTGAACAGTCAGCCTCTGAGCAACCGCGCCAGGCCAACCGTCAGCGGGGTCGGCTCAGGTAGCTTGAAGCTGGCCAGCAAACGCTGGTTATTCGCCCGCGAATGCCGAATGTCTCCCGAGCGTGCCGGGCCGTAAGTCACGGCAGGCAACGTACCAATGGCCTCTTCCAGTGCCTGCAGCACCTGCTTGAGGGTAGTCGTGCGGTTCCAGCCGACGTTGATCGCCCCCAACGGCGCGTCCGGGGCTTCGATGGCCTGCACCAGCACGTCCACCAGGTCTTCCACGTACATGAAGTCGCGGGTCTGCTCGCCATCGCCGAACACGGCAATCGGCAGGCCTTGCTGAGCCCGTTCGCTGAAGATGCTGATCACGCCGGAGTACGGCGATGACGGATCCTGGCGCGGGCCGAAGATATTGAAGAAGCGGAAAATCACCGGCTCCAGGCCATGCTGGCGCCGGTAGAAGTCGAAGTAATGCTCGCCGGCCAACTTGTCCGAGGCATAGGGCGTCAACGGCGCCTTGGTGGTCTCTTCGTCAATGGAAGCGCCTTCGCCGTTGTTGCCATACACCGCCGCGCTGGAAGCGAATACCACCCGCTTCACACCGGCTTTGCGCATGGCTTCGCAGACATTCAGGGTACCGACGAAATTGCTCTGGTGCGTGCTGACCGGGTCATCCACCGAAGCCTGCACCGAAGCGACCGCCGCCAGGTGCACCACCGCCGTCGCGCCGACAGCGGCACGCGCCACCAGCCCGGCATCGGCGACATCCCCCTCGAGCAGCTCGACGCGCGGGTTGTCCAGCGGCAGGTTGCTGCGTTTGCCCGTGGACAGGTTATCCAGCACACGCACTGCGTAGCCCTTGGCAAGCAGCGCATCGACCAGGTGCGAGCCAATGAAGCCCGCGCCACCGGTGATCAGGACCAACGGATCAGCCTTACTCATTGTTGCGAATCTTCTCGACAATGGCGGTGGTCGAGCTGTTCTCAACCAGGCCCAGCACTTTGACCTTGCCGCCGTAGGCACTGACGATGTCGGCACCGACCACCTGGTCGACGGAGTAGTCGCCGCCCTTGACCAGCACGTCCGGCTTGACCTGGGCCAGCAGGTTTTCCGGGGTGGCTTCAGGGAAGCTGATCACCCAATCCACCGCGCCCAGCCCGGCCAATACCGCCATGCGTCGGTCGACGCTGTTGATCGGACGGCCAGGGCCTTTCAGGCGGCTGACCGACGCGTCATCGTTGACCGCGACGATCAGCCGATCACCTTGGGCGCGAGCCTGCTCCAGGTAGGTCACATGGCCGGCGTGCAGGATGTCGAAACAGCCATTGGTGAACACAATGCTTTCGTTGTGGGCACGGGCATCGTCAATCGCCAGCAGCAATTGCTCGATGCTCAGCACACCACGTTCCGAACCTTCGGAGCGCTGGATCGCACGGCGCAGTTCAGGCGCGCTGATCGCGGCCGTCCCCAGCTTGCCGACTACAATGCCCGCCGCCAGGTTGGCCAGGGCCACGGCGTGGGGCAACTCTTCGCCGGCCGCAATGGAGGCCGCCAGGGTGGAAATCACGGTGTCACCGGCACCGGTGACGTCAAACACTTCACGGGCACGCGCCGGCAGGTGCATCGCCGGGTGACCGGGACGCAGCAGGGTCATGCCGTGCTCGCCACGGGTCACCAGCAAGGCGCCGAGGTCAAGGTCGGCCATAAGTGCCGCGCCTTTGCTCACCAGGTCGTGCTCATCGGCGCAACCGCCGACGATGGCTTCGAACTCGCTGAGGTTCGGTGTGATCAGGCTGGCACCTCGATAAATCGAGAAGTCCTTGCCCTTGGGATCGGCCAGTACCGGAATGTTCCGCGCCTTGGCGGCCTGGATCAGTTCCTGGTGGTTCTTCAGGGCGCCTTTGCCGTAGTCGGACAACACCAGCACCTTGATACCTTCGAGCAACGCGTCGACCTGGCCACTGAGAGCCAGGGCGTCGGTGGCGAAGGGTTCTTCGAAATCGATACGCAGCAATTGCTGGTGACGGCTCATCACCCTCAGCTTGACGATGGTCGGCTGATGGGCAATGCGCTGGAACAGCGCGCGCACGCCGGCGCCGCGCAGGCTGTTGGCCAGGCTGTCGGCGGCTTCGTCGTCGCCGGTCACACCGACCAGGGAGGCCGGGGCGCCGAGGGCGGCAATATTGAGGGCAACGTTGGCAGCGCCACCTGGACGGTCTTCGATTTGCTCGACCTTGACTACCGGTACCGGCGCCTCAGGGGAAATCCGTGAGGTACCGCCATGCCAGTAACGGTCGAGCATGACATCGCCGACCACCAAGACAGGGGCTTGATCGAATCGCGGCATGGACAACTTCATGGAGCAACCCACATACAAAATGAACAGGGGCGCGATATTAGCACAGGGTGAGCGCCGCCTAGTTCGAGAGCTTTATCCGCGATGCATCAGGCACTGAAACTGATCACTTTTTAAACAGTGCCGCCAGGATCTGCTCCACGGCTTCGGCCAACTCGACCTCATCGGTATTGATTTCGCAGTCGGCCGCAAGCGGTGCCTCATAGGGGCTGTCCAACCCGGTGAAGGCCTTGATGCGCCCCTCCAGTGCGGCGCGGTACAAGCCCTTGGGATCGCGCCGGGCACATACGTCAAAGGGCGTGCTGACATAAATCTCAAAGAACTGCTCCGGCCCGAACAGCGCCCTGGCCCGCGCCCGATCGACGCTGAACGGCGAGATCGCCGACACAATGACAATCAAGCCGGCGTCCACCATCAGGCGCGCCACTTCGCCGATACGCCGGATATTTTCCTTGCGCGCCGCGTCGCTCATGCCCAGGTCATTGCACAGCCCCGCGCGCAAGTTATCGCCATCAAGCACGAAGGTGTGCCGCCCCTGCTCGTTGAGTTGCACCTCCAGGGCATTGGCCAGGGTCGACTTGCCGGACCCGGACAGCCCCGTCAGCCATACGCAGCAGGGCTGCTGATGCTTGAGTGCCGCCCGTGCGGCCACGGACAGCGATAGGGAAAAGGGACGGATGGCAGCGCCACCGCCGGTCAGCAACTGGCTATTCATAACCCAACACCTCGTAGTCACGTTGATAGGCACGCCTGACCAATCGGCGCGTGCGCGAGGAGCAAAAGTCCCTGACCGCCTCGTGGCGACGCCCCAGTGAAACATTCAGATGTGGCAGGGATGAGTCCACGCCGAGGCGTTCGCACAGGTGCAGGAAGTCTTGCTGCAAAGACTCCTGGCGCCCGAGGAAGTCCATGGCCATCTGGCCCATGTGATCGACCAGGAAGTCGGTCTGGGGAGCAAAGTGCAATTGACGTCGCAGGTTATCCGGGTGCAGCCAGCCGGCAATGAAATGGTCGAAGTCGCGGTAGCTGGAAACAAGCGACTGGGCTTGCAGGTCGCGAGCGCCCATAGGGTTGCCGCGCAAGTAGGTATAGGCCGAGTAAGCGCGCTCCAGCGGGTCGCGTACGAAAGCGAATTTGAAGCTGCGCTCGCAGTGTTGGGGAAATTGCTGCTCATACCAGTAATACGGCAGATGCCCCGGCCAGCGCCCCTCGAGAAGTGCCGAGCACACGCTGCTGCCGGCGCATTTGGGCACATGGATAAACACGCACTGGTGTCGTTCGAAAGCCGGGTTAAGCGTTGCTACCCCAGACAGGGATTTGTTCACCGCTTGGCGATCCACCACCGACAAACGCCCCAGCAGAAACACCCTCTGGTGTTTGGGAAGCAGCTTCCACAGTAGACGTTGCAACATTCCAATACCCACGCAAGAAGGTTAGCCCTCTCGTTCGTCATTCGAATCGAGAAGGCCAACATACCAAACGACAAGCGCTGGATTATTTGGCTTTGGTCAAGCCCTGTAACGGGCCTGATACAAACACCGGGGCGCATTGCGCGCCCCGGTCGGTCAGGTGATGTTTGCCGTGGCCGGCTCGTCCAGCCCCATGGCGTGCAGGCGCGAGTAATAACCACCCATGGCCAGCAGTTCGAGATGTGTCCCGCGCTCGACAATTTCGCCGTGGTCCATCACCAGAATCAGGTCGGCTTTCTCGATGGTGGACAAACGGTGCGCAATCACCAGGGTGGTGCGACCTTTCATGACCTTGTCCAGTGCAGCCTGGATATGCCGCTCGGACTCGGTATCCAGAGCCGAAGTGGCCTCATCGAGGATCAGCAGCGGGGCATTTTTCAGCAGGGCCCGGGCGATCGCCAGGCGCTGACGTTGACCACCGGAAAGCAGCACGCCATTTTCACCGACTTCGGTGTCCAGGCCTTTTGGCAGCTCGGAGATGAAGTCCATGGCGTAGGCGTCGGCGGCGGCTTTCTCGATGTCGGCACGGGGTGCATCGGCCAGGTCGCCGTAGGCGATGTTGTTGGCCACGGTGTCGTTGAACAAGGTCACATGCTGGGTCACCTGGGCCACGTGACGACGCAGGTTACGCAGGCGGTAGTCTTCGATCTCGACCTCGTCCAGCAGGATTTCCCCGGTTTCATGATGGTAGAAACGCGGGATCAGGCTGGCCAGGGTCGACTTGCCGCTGCCCGAGCGGCCGACCAGGGCGATCATCTGCCCAGGGGCTGCGCTGAAGCTGATGTTCTTGAGCACCTCACGCTCCGTACCCGGGTAGGTGAAACTCAGGTTGCGCACGTCCAGGCGACCGCTGACGCGATCACGCTCCACAGTGCCGCTGTCGACTTCGGGCTCTTCATCCAGTTGTTCGAAGATGCTCTCGGCACCGGCCACGCCTTTCTGGATCGTCGAGCTGACTTCCGACAGCTGGCGAATCGGCTTGGGCAGCAGGCCCGCCGCAGTAATGTAGGCCACCAGGTCACCCGCCGTGGCTTCACCGCGCAACAGCAGCACCAGGAACATCAACGCGGCCATGGCCGTGTAGATCACCAGTTGCAGCATCGGCGTATAGACCGCACCGGTCTTGTTCATGCGCAGCTGCTTGTCGGTATTGCCCTGGCTGGCGGCGGCAAAGCGACGCTCCTCGTAGCTTTCGCCACCGAAGCTGCGTACCACGCGGTAACCCTGGATGGTTTCCGAAGCGACGTGCGTCACATCGCCCATTGCCACCTGGATCTTCTTGCTCTGCTTGCGGAATTTCTTGCTGGTGCTGCCGACCATGATCGCGATCAGCGGCAGGATCGCCAGCATCACGAGGGTCAGCTTCCAGTTCATCCACAGCAGGTAGCCGAACAGGAACACCACCGTCAGGCCTTCGCGGATCACCACCTTGATTGCATCGGTGGCCGCACCGGTGACCATGGTCACGTTGAAGGTGATACGGGAAATCAGGTGCCCGGAGTTGTGGGTATCGAAATAGCGGTTAGGCAACACCAGCAGCTTGTTGAACAACTGGACCCGCAGGTCATGCACCAGCCCCAGGGAAACCTTGGCCAGGTAGTAGTTGCCCAGGAACGACCCCAGCCCCTGCCACGCGGCGATCAGGATGATCAGCAGCGGCACGGCCATCAGCAACTTCAGGTCCTTGAACAACGGGATATTGGGCAGGAACACCACATCGGGGTTGCTCAAGCCATCGACGAAGTACTTGAGAATCCCGGCGAGCATTGGCTGGGTCGAAGCGAAGATCACGAAGCCCACGATACTCAGCAGGAACATGCCGAGGTACGGTTTCACATAGCCCAGCAGCCGGAAATAGATTTTCAGGCTGGATTCCTGGTCCGCTTTGGGCGGTGCGTCACTCATGTGTCGAGCTCACTGATTGGGTAGGACGCGAACTTTATCACACGCGTCGGGTTTGGCCCGAGCCCAGACCAAAACACTGGCCAGGGCAATCGGCAGCCAGGAGATAAACCACTCGGCCCGCGGCGTGCCGGTCAGGCTGGCGGCATCGAATTGCATGGCCAGGAACGAAAACACCCACATGCCGGTGATGCCCTTGCCATAGAGCGTGTCGCGGGCCTTCCAGGCCTGCCACAGCACACCGAACCACAGGCCGCACCACAGCAGCAGGCCGGGCAGGCCCAACTCGATGCTCACGTGGGTGAACAGGTTGTGGGAGTGATCGAAAAAGAGGTTATCGGCAAATACCTTGTAGTCCCCGCCCAGCCCCAGGCCGGTCCACGGGCGCTCGCTGATCATCTGCACGGCGGCCATGAAGATCTGCGGTCGGTAAGACACACCCCGGGCCAGCACCAGGGACTGCATGGCGAAGAACACCGCCAGCGCCGCGATGACCGCACCAATGGCAATCACCGTGCTACGGCGGTCACGGCACCAGGCCGGCATTGCCACGACAGTCAGCAACAACGCCAGTGCGGCGCCGCGGCTTTGACTCAGCACCACGAACAACCCAAGCAACGCGATGGACACTGCCCATCCCACCTGCATCCAGCGACCGCGCGGCAGCCAGTGCAGCAACCACACGGCAGCCAGGCCGATCACATAGGCACCCAGGATCGGATGGCTCAACTGGCCCAGGCCTTCGAGGCGCGCATACCAGTCGTTATGCTCAAAGCCATAGAATTTGATGATCGCCAGGAGCGACGACAGGGCCAGGCCGAAACCACCCCATTGCATCACGCGGATCACCTGCTCGGTCCGACCACAGGCGAATACCGGGAAAAACAGCAGGAACACGCCGATGTACAGCAGACGCTTGGCTTCGCGCGAAGGGTCCTCGGCATTGGTCCACGTCAGGCTGATCGCCCCCCAAGCTGCCAGCAACCCGACCATCACGCAGAGCCAGCGCTGTTCGCGCCAGACCTCCATGAGACGCTCACGGGCCGACCAGGCAAACACCATCGCCGGCAACCACAGGAACAGCGTCAAACCCTGTTGATAAATCTTATTGGTCGGGGCAAAAGCAATCGCCAGCAAAAACCAAAGTAACCCGAAAATCATCCATACCTGCGCCCAACGACTTGCTTGCATCACCCGCTCCTGAATACGTTCAACCCGCCAACCCGGCATGGTTAAAACCCAAAACTTTCGGCATTATTACCGATCACTGTGCCCGCGACTCCCACAAGGCTTTCCGACGATGCAATGTTCAAGGCTTTCCCAAGCCGATTTAACCGCGATGATTGAAGGTGCCAGAATCCTGGAACAGGACAGCTACGGCCCCAAAGTCTACCTGCTGACCGACGGGAACATCCTCAAGCTGTTTCGCCGCAAGCGCCTGCTGTCGTCCGCGCTGTTCCGCCCGTACTCCAAGCGTTTCATCGACAACGTGGCGCAGTTGCAACAACGGGGCATCCCGACCCTGACCGTGCTCGCGTTCTTTCAACTGACGGCGCCCGGCATGACCGCCGTACTCTACCGCCCCTTGCCGGGCGAAACGCTGCGCCAGATTTCCAACCGTGAAGGCTTTGACTGGCACACCAACCTCGACCCGCTGGTGGCCCTTATTCGCCGCCTGCATGGCGCGGGCATCTACTTCCGTTCGTTGCACCTGGGCAATATTGTCGTGACACCGGACAATGAAATGGGCCTGATCGACGTGGCCGACATGCGCTTCCTGCGCGCGCCCCTGAACCCGGAACTGGCAAGGCGCAACCTGCAACACTTCGCCCGCTATATTGCGCGCGAGAAGCTGAACGAACACTTTCCAATGCAAGCACTGGAGCAGGCGCTGCTAGCGGCATGAGAACAGCCGCTGGGTGGTTTCAGTGAAATCGTTCCAGGCCTGCTCCGGCGCCAACGCCCGCGATTGAGCCTCGACAACCTGCACGCCGGAACTCACGAACGCGCGTGCCAGGAGTTGCCCCCAGGACGTGGCGCTGTCTACGGGCGCGTACCAGCCGGCATCACCCAGTTGTTCGCGGAACACCGCCAGTTCGCTGGTCAGTACAGGCACGCCGGCCATCACCGCCTCTTGTAGGATCAACCCCAGGCCCTCTTCCGTCGACGGAATGGCGACCCAGTCAAACGCCCGATAAAGGGTCGCCGCCTCAGGAAGATGCCCCGGCAGGTACACCTTGTCGCGCAAGCCAAGCGCCTCGATACGCGCCTCAAGCCTGGGCCTCGCCGGCCCCTCGCCGATGATCACCAGGCGCGCATCCGGCCGATCGGCCGTCGCACTGGCAAAGGCCTCCAGCAAACAGCCAAACCCCTTGCCGTCGACCAGTCGACCTACTGCCCCCACTGCCGGCGAGCCATCCAACGGCAGCCCCAGGCGGGATCGAGCCGGCTCACGGGCAAGCGCGGCGGCACGAAACACCGCAGGATCGAAGGCACTGCGCAGCACCGCCACGGGCCGTTGCAGGTAACGCTCAAGGGAGCCGGCGAGGGTTTGCGACACGGCCGCCAGCGTCAGTTGCGACGCCGGGAGTTGCTCGAAGAGCTTGCGATCAGCTTTGCGCAAGCGCGTGACGCCATGAAAAATCACCACGGCCCGCACCTGCGGCAAGTGCTTGAGCACCGGTAAAAGCACCCGCGCGACACCGATGCCATCAAGCAATACAACCTGCACATCCTCAGGCAGGGCCTTCTGGAAGCGCGCACGCATCCAGGGCATCAGCCACTTCCACAGGTGCCGCCCCTTGAGCCTGGCGGATGAGAGGTTCCACTCGACGGCCTGTTCGACCAGGCCATCGCTGCCAGCGGCGCTGCCCTGAAGCAACCAGGTGTGCACCGGCACATCGCTGTCGGCCTGGGCCAGTATTTGCTGATGAACCTTCTGCACCGAAGCGAATGCAGAGCCACCAGCCCACATGATGTTGAGAATACTCATCGAAAAAACCTTATGCGGCGTTGGTGTGGCTCGTCGTATTTACTGGCGGATCAACCAACCGATGCCGACCCCCAGGATCAGCATGAGCACCAGCTTGACCCGCTCTCGCCGCTTGCGCCGCGCCTTGGTCAAGCGCTCTTCCGCCGTCGCCACATGCAAACCGAAACCGGTGTGCAAGACCGCATCGCCCTCCAGGGTGACGGCGCCCAGGTTCAGCTGCGCGTAACGCCTGGAAAGCCCTTTCTCACCCTCGAACCCGGCATAGGGCGCACATAACCGGTATTCCTTGATACGTCGCAGCCCCGGGTTCAGCGAGAACCCTTGCCACTCAGGCTTGTCGGACAGCAAGGAATAACAAGGTACCCCGCCAATCACCTCGCGCGGCCCCAGATGAATATAGGGGCTGTGCACCTGCAAGTCGTAAACGTAATTGCGCAACCAGACTTGGAGAATATCGGGACGCTGCTCCAGCACTGTCTTCGAATCCTCGACAAAACCGGGTCGATAAAACGCCCAGTCATCTTCGCAATGGAATATGTACGGGGTCTTGACCGACCCGTAGGCCAAGTCGATGGATGCCAATTGCCCCAGCTTCGGGCGGTTGATCAGGAACGTGCAATGGCCGAGCCAATGCTCGGGAATCGCCAGGCGTACCGCGTCATCGCCAGAGTCTTCGGTAATGAAGACTTCGCGGATGGCCGCTGTATTGAACAGATCGAAGCTCGCGAGCGTGCGCTTCAGCAAATCGAAGCGACCACAACTGGTCACGACGAGCGTTATATCGCTTTGAGCGGAGAATTGCATTCAAGCCTCGATAATATCATAAGGCCACCAAGCGCGGCCACCTGGCAGATATCAAACGCCTAGTTTCAAGCGCAGCGTTTCCAGCAAACTCAACGGTGCCCGGGGCCGCAGCGGCGGCTTCAGCGCCTCGACAATGCGCTGGCCGATGCGCGCAAAGCTGAACTGGCTGACCGCGAGGTCCTGCCCGTTGCGCGCAATCTCGGCCGCCAGTTGAGGATTGGATCGCAATGCAGCGAGTTTTTCCTGCAACTGGGGAATGTCTTTATAGAACACCACATTGACCATGTCCTTGAAGCCAAGGGCCTGGTTTTCCCCGGCACCCTGGTCAAACGCCAGCAGCACACAACCACAGGCCATGGCTTCGAAGTTCTTGATCATATACTCGCCCATGCCCACGTCGGCACTGACGAAAAAACGAATCCGGTTGAGGGTTGCGCAGTATTCCTCACCGGATTTGGTGCGCGTAACCACCAAAGGTTCAACGCGGGCCAACTCATCGAGCAATGCCTTGCGACCACTGTAGGCCACGCTGTTGGTGCTGCCGACAAATGCCAGCTCAATGTCGCGCTCCAATCCCTGGGCCTGCAACAGCGCCTGATCGTAGCCCTTGGGCACGAACACCGCATCGAAGCCTTCGGCGCGCAGGCGCTCGGTCACCATATGCCCCGAACTGATGACCCGCACCCACGGCAAGCGACGGTAATGGGCACTGAACTTGCCCGTGTACTTGCAGGGAATGTAGTTCTGGTAGGCATCGTGTTCGAGGATCACCAGGTTCGGGATCGTACGGATAAAGCCGGCCTGGCGAATCTCCTGCTTGAACCGCAGGAAGAACACGATGCGGTCATAACGGCTCACGTCGACTTCACGCTTGAAGTAACCGCGCAGGTTGCGCTGCTCAGCACTGCTCAGCCAGCGGGTATCACACTCGCAGTGCTCGGCAATGCCTTCGTACAGGCGATCGAGAATCGCGCGCTGTTCTTTCTGTACCAGAAACAAAACTTTCATGACCTTCCCTTTCACAACTGCCGTCACAAACGCCAGAACAACTCATGCCGTCGTACGGCCTTGCGGAAAAACTCGTTCTCACCATAAGGCGACCGCGCCCGTCCCGCCAAGACCCGTTGCAGCCAGCGCCGCACACGACGCTTGAACGGCGGGGCGGGTTGCAGGTCATGCATCATGCCCAGCGCCATGGCCTTGTCGCGCTGCCGGGCCGGCGACAGCGACAGGCTGCACGGCCACAGTTCCAGCGCGTCATCGAACAGCGGCGGCAAGGCAATACCGGTGCCCGCGTCGCCCATGGGCCAGCGGTCGTTGTCATGCAGGTGGTTGGCGTAGCCGAGCACGGTGGTCGGCTGCCACTCCAAACCTTGCAAGGCTTCGATCACCGCTTGCTGCGCACAGATGTGGTCCGGATGAGGATCCAGGACCGGATGGGGCAAGACGATCACTTCAGGGCGTGCGGTCAGCAGCAACTGACGCAGATCGGCGAGCAGGTTTTGCCAGGTCGGCAGGCCATCGGCATCCGCCGGCAACGGGAAAGGGTTGAATTGGCGGAACAGGCGGGTATCCGACAGGTCGGCCTCGCGCGAAGCGATCGGCTGATCAGGCGCAGCGCGCATCGCCGACAGTTGCAGGCAGAAGTAACCCAGCTGCACACAGTGTGCCTGTGGTACGCCGGCCCAAAGCGGCACGGCAATGCTGTCCCAGGCACGCAGGCGCCCTTTGGTCCGCGCGGCCTCGACCGGATCCAGGCCCATGCGTTGATAGTGCTCGGCTTCGATTTCACCGGCGGTAAGGGTCACGATCCACGGCTTGTCGGCCTGGCTGTAAAGACCGAAGGCAGCCAATTCGGCATCGTCGGCATGAGGCGCGATAACCATGACCCGCTGCGCCGAATAATCCGGCGTACCCCAGGCCCACAGCCGAGGAGCGCCCTGCAGGCTGCAAAAGCGCCCGCGTAAACGCAACTCACCGGACATCAGGGCCGGCGCCCAGCCACTGAGGTTCAGGTAGCGAACGCCATTCACCCCGCGCTCGAAGGCCTGTCGGTCAGTGCTCCCGCCGCCCAGAATCTCAATGGCCGGATCCAGGAAACGTCCCAACCAACCACTCTTGACCTTGATAGCCAATACCAGGGTCGCCTCGGCTTGCAGCGGCGAATCCACCCGCAGCCGGTCACCGTCGAAGCGAACCCCGGCCACCTCGGCATCCGTCGAAAACCGGTATCGGTAGTCTTCGTTGGGCGCATAAAACAGATGGTCGGCAAACCATGCCTCGTGGGCGATCCAGGCCAGCACACCGAGCGCCAACGGCAGCCACCACGCCACCCAGATACCAATCACCACCAGCAGCAGCAAGCCGATCAGCAAGCCGACCCGTTTGTTGCGCCGATGGCGCTTGAGCAATTGCTGTTTGCGGCTCATACGGTCAGCACCGGCACAGGGTTGCACCAACGGTCCTTGTACTCGCGGTCGGCACGCCCGAAGGAGAAACGCAGCGGCTTGCCGACTTCACGTGCCTGTTCCCAGGCGCCCTGGGTATTGAGGAAGCTCAGGACACTGCCCGGGCTGAACGCCCGGGTTTCAGGGTCGACGCCACCGTTGACGTACTCCACGCTGATCCACTCCGGCGACTCGACCCGGTACACCAACTGGACCGCGATGGGCGCATCATTGAGGAAGATCACCGAACCGATCAGCCATTCGCGCAGCAGCTCGATCACCTCGGCCATGCGTTCGGCGCCGGTGGCGACAAAGCCCCAGCGGCGCAGGAACAGGTCGCAGTAGATCGCCGCCAGCTCCTCGCTGGAAAACTCGCTCACCGGTCGCACCACCCCACCGGCCTCTTCCAGCAAGCGCAGTTCGCGACGCTGGTTGTAGCGGAACTTCTTCGACAGTTCTTCCGGGGTGCGGGCCATGGCCAATTGTTCGGCCTGGGGCTTGAGGCCGCTGAAACGGCCTTCATTCAGGGCCGACAAGTAGCGTGCGCGGTGCCGCAAGGGCGCTTGGGCTTGAGGCGCGGCGGGCAGGATCAACTCGGCGTTACCCAGGTCGAACAGACCTTTTTTGCCGCGTTGCTTGAGCACATCCTTGGACAAGGCCAGGTCTCGCCCCCAGGTCGCGATGCATGCCTGAAGCTCGCCACCCTGCTCCCAGGCCAGGTAACGCACCGGGATGTCGGCCAGCCCGGCCAGACGTTCGATCACTTGTGGGTGGGTCGCGACACTGCCGCCAAAACGCTGCCAGGCATCGCTGTAGACCGGCGCATCGACGACGGACCAGCCACGCTCGCGCCAGCCTTGGAATCGATTGAGCATCAAGCCCCCGCGGTCAGTTCAATAACGTGTGGCAATTGCCAGAAGGTATCGCGTACCGCCTGATCCGAGAAACGCTCGCGCAGGCGCTCCAGCATCATTTCGGCGCATTGCCGTTGCTGGTGTTGATCCATTGCTGCCAGATGCCGCAGCCCCTGGGCAAGGTGTTCGGCATCGCCGAAGGGAAACAGGATACCCACGCCCTCGACCACCTCCTTCGCACCGCCACAGGCCGTCGCCAGCAACGGGACGCCGGCCGCCATGGCTTCCAGCAGCACCATGCCAAAGGGTTCGTGGTCGGAGCTCAGGGCAAACACATCGAATGCCCGGAAGTACCGACGCGCATCCGGCACCTGGCCGAGGAACAGCACCTTGTCGGCAATGCCCAGCTCCCGTGCGAGGGCCTTGAGGTCCTGCTCCAGGCGCCCGCTGCCGAGGATCGCCAGGCGGCTTTCGGCCGGCAAGTGCGCCAGCGCCTGGGCAAAGCCCTTGAGCAGTGTGGCCTGGTCCTTGTCCGGGTGCAGGCGGCCGACATTGCCGACCACCCATTCGTCCGGCGACAACCCCAACGCGTCGCGCGCCTCATGTGCAGGCACCTGTGTGGCCTGCAAGGCGTCGACGTCGATGCGGTTGTACAACGTCTGGATGCGTGCCGCCGGCCAGGTCGGCAGGCAACGGCGCATATCGTCACGCACCGCGTCGGAAACCCCCAGCAGGCTCAGGCGCTTGCGGAAGATCCCGGCAAACAGCCTGCGACTGCGACGCTGATAGTCACCAAAGGCGTGATGCACGCCAATCACCGGCAGCCGTGTGCCGAGCAAGGCGATGTAGATCGGCTTGAAACGGTGCGCGATACAAAAACTGAAGTTGCGCGACGCGGCGATCTTGCGCAGTTCACGAATGGCACCCAGCTTCAGGCCACGAATGGCCTTGGAGCTGAATTCCATGAACAACACTTCATCGGACGCACAACCGGCGGCCACGTGCGGGTCGGCGACCCCGGTGAGAAACACCGTGGTCACCTTGTAGCCGGAGCCTGCGAACAAACTGGCGTACTGCCGCGCGCAGTCCAGGAATGGCCCGTCATAGCCATGGCAGAACTGCAGGACGTGGCGTTCAGCCGAGCGCGTCATAAGGGTCCACGCCGTCCTTGACGACCAGGATGTCTTCCATGATCAGGTACTGCAGGTCGGAGCCGAAGAACATGTTCAGCGCGTCGGTCGGCGAGCAGATCATCGCTTCGCCACGACGGTTGAGCGAGGTGTTCAGGGACACGCCGTTGCCGGTCAGTACTTCCAGCTCTTTCATCATGTCGTAGTAGCGCGGGTTGTATTCGCGCTTGAGCACCTGGGCGCGGGAGGTGCCGTCTTCATGCACCACTTCCGGCACGCGGGTCTTCCACTCTTCCGACACTTCAAAGGTGAAGGTCATGAACGGCGCCGGGTGATCGACCTTGATCATCTGCGGGGCCACGGTGTCGAGCATCGACGGGCAGAAAGGCCTCCAGCGCTCGCGGAACTTGATCTGGTGGTTGATACGGTCGGCCACGCCGGTCGCACTTGGGCAACCGATGATCGAACGACCGCCCAAGGCACGCGGGCCAAACTCCATGCGGCCCTGGAACCAGGCCACCGGGTTGCCGTCGACCATGATCTTGGCAATGCGCTTGGGCATGTTCTCGATCCTGCGCCAGTTCGGCTTGCTCTCGTGCTTGGCGCAGGCGGCGATCACGTCTTCGTTGCTGTAGGACGGGCCGAGGTAGACGTGTTCCATCTTCTCCACCGGTACACCACGAGCGTGGGACACGTAGGCGGCGGCACCGACGGCGGTGCCGGCATCGCCGGACGCCGGCTGCACGAACAGCTCTTTCACGTCGTCACGGGCAATGATCTTCTGGTTCAGCTTGACGTTCAGCGCGCAGCCGCCGGCGAAGGCCAGCTTGCCGGTGTCCTTGAGGATATCGCCCAGGTAATGGTCGATCATCTGCAAGGCCAGCTTTTCAAACAGCGCCTGCATGCTGGCGGCGTAGTGAATGTAAGGCTCGTCGGCGATGTCGCCTTCGCGCTTGGGGCCCAGCCACTCGATCAGTTTCGGCGAGAAGTAGAAGCCCTTGCCCTTCTCTTTATAACGGCGCAGGCCAATGACGTTGGCGTAGTCGGTGTTGATCACCAGCTCGCCGTTTTCAAACGAGGCCAGGCGCGAGAAGTCGTACTTGCTGGCATCGCCGTACGGCGCCATGCCCATGACCTTGAACTCGCCGTCGAGCATCTCGAAACCGAGGAACTCGGTGATCGCGCCGTACAGGCCGCCGAGGGAGTCCGGATCGTAGAATTCCTTGATCTTGTGGATCTTGCCGTTTTCGCCGTAGCCGAAGAACGTGGTGGCGTACTCACCCTTGCCGTCGATGCCGAGGATCGCGGTCTTCTCCTGGAAGCCGGAGCAGTGGTAGGCGCTGGACGCGTGGGCCAGGTGGTGTTCAACCGGTTCGATCTTGATTTTCTTCGGGTCGAAGCCCAGTTGCTCCAGGCACCAGACGATCTTGTTGCGATAGCGCTTGTAGCGACGGTTGCCCATCAGGATCGCGTCAAGTGCGCGGTCCGGGGCGTACCAGTAACGCTTGGCGTAGTGCCAGCGCGCCTCGCCGAACAGGCTGATCGGGGCGAACGGGATCGCCACCACATCAACGTCGGAAGGCTTGATGCCGGCCTGTTCCAGGCAGAACTTCGCCGACTCGTAGGGCATGCGGTTCTTTGCATGTTTGTCGCGTACGAAGCGCTCTTCTTCGGCGGCCGCGATCAGCTTGCCGTCGATATACAAGGCTGCGGAAGGATCATGGCTAAGGGCGCCGGACAGGCCAAGAATCGTCAATGCCACAGGGGTCTAGCCTCTTTTAGTCTGCATGCAGGCGGGTTGCGCCTGAAAAAAGTGTGCTTCCCGCCTGGGCAGGAAACAGCTAAAGGGCGGGATTATAGCTCAAAAGCAGTGGGAAGCTGTTAGCGGCAAGAGTCGCCTGCACCATCGCCGTGTGTGCAGTGCGAGCGCGCTGATGGGTCGCGTAGCCGAATTCCTGAATGATAAAAATCTTCCCAGTCACTAAACTCGCGCCTTTTTGCGCGTTTACACCCTAAGCGCCACGGATTCCGGCTGACTCATGACCCCTCTCGCTCGCTTCAACCTGTTGCTGCCCGGCCTGCTCGCCCTGTGCGGCGTCGCCCAGGCTGATGACCCCGCGCTGATCCTCGACCCCAGCGTCGTCACCGGCTCGCGCAGCGCCAGCCCGACCTTCGACCTGCCCTACTCGGTGGGCGGCATCAGTCGCGAGCAGATCAGCGACGGCCAATTGGGCATCAACGCCTCCGAAGCCCTGGCCCGCGTGCCCGGCCTGGTGGTGCAGAACCGCCAGAACTATGCCCAGGACCTGCAGATTTCCTCCCGTGGCTTCGGCGCCCGCTCGGCCTTCGGTGTGCGCGGCATCAAGCTGATCGCCGACGGCATCCCCGCCAGCACCCCGGACGGCCAGGGCCAGGCCGCCACGTTCAACCTCGACACCGCCGAGCGTATCGAAGTGCTGCGCGGCCCGGCCGCCACCCTGTATGGCAGCAATGCCGGCGGCGTGATCCAGATGTTTTCCCGCGATGGCGAAGGCCCGCCACGCATCGGCGCCGAAACCCTGGTGGGCAGCGACGGCCTGAACAAGAACCACCTGAGCGCCGAAGGCGCGGCGAACGGCGCAGGCTTTGTACTCGACGCCTCGCGCATGGATACCAACGGCTACCGCGACCACAGCAGCGCCCGTCGCGACCAGACCTTCGCCAAGCTCAATGTCCAACCGGATGACGACAGCAAGCTGGCGCTGATCTACAGCAGCCTGGAACAGAATGGTACCCAGGATCCACTGGGGCAAACCTGGGACGCCTACAAGGCCGACCCGCGTTCGGTGAGCAGCAATGCGCTGACGTACAACACGCGCAAAAGTATCGATCATCAGCAATTGGGCATGAATTATGAACGGTACTTCGGCGATGCGACGCTGCAGGTGAACGGGTATACCGGGCGGCGTAGTGTGGTTCAGTATCTGTCGATCCCGGACAGGTTCGGCAGTGGCGCCGCCAATCCGGCTAACGCTCGCGGCGGTGTGGTAGCTTTCGACCGCAAGTTCTATGGCGGCTCCCTCCATTGGTTGCAACCTATCACCAGCGCACCCGGCGAGCTGACCCTGATCACCGGCCTCGACTACGACCGCAGCCAGGATGATCGCCAAGGTTATTCCAACACCGTCAATGGGGTGCATGGTGTCAAAGGGGCCTTGGGCCGCGATGAAATCGATACCGCCACCAGCCTCGACCCGTTCGTGCAAGCCAACTGGCTGCTGGGTGACTGGACCCTGCAAGCCGGCCTGCGCCACAGCACCATGGAAATGGACGTAGACGATCACTTCCTCAGCGACGGCAACGACAGCGGCAGCAAGACCTACCAGAAGAACACGCCGTCGATCAGCGTCATGTACGCCTTCACACCTGACTTGCACGGTTATGTAAGCGCGGGCAAAGGTTTCGAAACCCCAACCCAGGCCGAGTCCGCGTATTCCAGCACGGCGAACGGCTTCAACTTTGCGCTCAAGCCATCGGTCAGCCAACAGTATGAAGTTGGCCTGAAAGCTCGCATTGGCCAGGACACCCGCGTGAATGCGGCCCTCTTTCAGATCACCACCGAGGACGAACTGGTAGTGCAGCAATCCAGCGGAGGGCGCACCACTTACCAAAACGCCGGCCGCACCCTGCGTCGCGGCTTCGAACTGGGCATCGAAAGCCAACTCGCCGAACACTGGAGCACCAACCTCGCCTACACGCGCCTGCAAGCCACCTATGACAGCGACTTCACCAGCGGCACAACTGCCGTCGACAAAGGCAACTACCTCCCCGGAGTGCCGCAAACCACGCTGTTCGCCGAGCTGAACTGGAAACCCCGGGACTGGGTCAGTACCGCTGTCGAAGGCCTGTACCGCAGCAAGGTCTACGTCGAAGACACCAACAGCCAACACGCCGCGCCGGGCTACAGCGTGTTCAACTGGCGCGCACGGTTCGAGCAGAAGGTCGAACACTGGACCTTCCATCAGACCCTGCGCCTGGATAACCTGCTGGACCGCCAGTACGTCGGTTCGGTGATCGTCGGCGACGGCAATGGCCGCTACTACGAAGCTGCGCCTGGGCGCTCCTGGTATGCCGGGGCGGGTGCCGAGTATCAATTCTGAACGCACCACACCTTCAATGTGGGAGGCCCCGCGCTGTCGCGCAGCAAACCGGAACCCCTGAGGCGAGCGGGCTTGTCCCGCGTCGGGCTGCGCAGCAGCCCCAAAACCGGGCGCAGAGGAGTACCTGATACCCCGCATTCGTCTTCATCAGGGGGCGCTTCGCACCCGACGCGGGACAAGCCCGCTCACCACCGGAATGCGGTCGCCTGAAATTGTTTATGCCCTAAGGGGAGTTTGCTCATGCCCCCAAGCGTCGGATGGAGTCCAGCTTTGGGGTGCAACACTAGACGCGCTCCAGCATCCGCCGACTGGCGAAACTGAAGCTCAGCACGATAAAGATCAGCACCCCGGTCGCCACCTGCTGCCAGTAGAAATTCCAGCCGATCAGCAGCAGCCCGTTGGCGATCACGTTGATAAACAACACGCCCAGCAGGGTCCCCGGAACATTCGCCCGTCCCTGTCGACTCAAGGTGGTGCCGATAAACACCGCGCCAATCGCATTGAGCAAAAACGCGTTACCGGACAGCGGCACATAGGCGCTGACTGTCGAGCTGAGCAACACGCCGGCCACCCCACAGGCCAGGGAGGTTGCCAGGGCCACGATGGTGACGATGCGCCGCACCGATAACCCCGAGTAATACGCCAGCAGCGGCTGGGTGCCCTGGGCCAGCAACTCACGGCCCAGGCGTCCGCGCGCCAGGGCCAGGCCGTAGAACAGCGCCAGCCCCACTACCACCAGCAGCGGTGTCAGCCCCATGAGTTCAGGCTTCAAGCCTTGGCTGATATAGATCGGCTGGCCGCCGTCCGAGAGCAGTTGCTGGGCGCTGGTGCCGATAAACAACGTGCCAAGGGTGGCCAGGAACGGACTGATGCGCAGCCCGGCAATCAGGCCGGCATTGACCAGCCCCACCAGCAGCGCCGCCGCCAGCGCGCCCGTGGCCGCCACCGCCCAGCCATGGCCGCCATTGAGCAGCACCACAAAGCTGAAACTGGCGAAGTCCAGCGCCGTACCCACCGACAGGTCGATACCACCGGCCGCCACCGCGTAGGTCATGCCGATGGCGACAATCGCCAGCAGCACGAAGTTGTTCAGCACCAGGCTTTGCAGGTTGCCAGCACTGAGGAAGCCCGGCGCTTGCAGCGCAAACACCACGACAATCAGGGTGAACACCAGTGGCAATGTCAGCGGCAATACTGCGCGTGCGTTCATGCCGTAGCCCCTTGGTTCACTGCACTGGAGGCTGCGACGACCAGCAGGATCAACACGCCCTGCACACCATTGACCCAGAAGCTGGAGAGGTTAAGCAGTTGAAAGCCATTGATCAGAAAACCGATCAACAGCGCTGCCAGCAAAGTCCCCGGAATGCTCGCCACCAACCGGCGGGAAAACACCACACCGAGAAAGGCGATCGCCACCACCGACAGCAGCATGTCGCCGGAGCCGGTGGTGCTGCCGCTGAAGAATGCCGCCGAACACAGCGCAGCCACCGCGGCACATAGACCGGACAGCAGATAGCTCGACAACACGTAGACGGGCACTCCAATGCCCGCCGCTTCGGCCGCCTGGGGGTATTCGCCCACCGCATGCAGGCGCAGCCCATAGGCCGAGTGCTGAATCAGCAGCGTCAGCACGCCCGCCGTCACCAGCAGTACCCAGGCCAGGGCCGGTACGCCCAACCAGGCGCCGCCACTGAGCAGGTCCAACAGCGGCGAGTCCGTGGAGACCACCGTGTTCTCCGTCAGCACCAACTCCAGCCCGGCCAGTACATTCATGCTCGCCAGGGTCGCCAGCAACGGCGGCAAACGCAGCACCACCACGGCCAGCCCATTCAGCAAGCCGACCGCCAAACCGCAGCCCAGGGTCAGCAGCAACGTCAACCCGAGATCCAGGCCGGCATTATTGAGGCGGCTGAATACCGCCGCGCACAAGCCCAGGTTGGCCGCCAGCGACAGGTCCAGTCCTCCAGCCACCACGTTCGAACCGCCGCCGATAATCACGCAGGTGAGCCCGAAGGCCAGCACGCCGAGGATCGCCGACTGGCTGAACACATTGGCCAGATTACCCACCGACAGAAAATTCGGCGCAGCCACGGCAAACCCCATCAGGATCGCCACAAAAACCCCCACCGACCCACGGCGCAGCACCAGCACCCACAATCGCTGCGATAACCCAGGCGTCGCCGCTTCAAGCATGTTCCACCTCTCGAGCGCTTAAAGCCGCAGCAGCCACGGCTCCCGTCGCACAGGCCAGCAACTGATCGCTGTCCGCCTCCCCGGCACGGAATTCACCGGCGATCTCACCCCGATGCAGCACCAGGATTCGGTCACTGATCCCCAACAACTCCGGCAAATCCGACGACAACACCAGCACCGCCGCGCCCTCTTCCACCAAGCGTCCGATCAAGCGATATATCTCCACCTTGGCACCCACATCCACGCCCACACAGGGCTCATCCAACAGGTACACCGCCGAGCGGCGGCTCAGCCATTTCCCCAGGGCGACCTTCTGCTGGTTGCCACCACTGAGCTGGCTGACCGCCACTTGGGGCCCAGGCGCCTTGATCGCCAATTCGTCGATCAGCCGCAGGCTTTCCGCCTGCTCCTTGCGGCGGCTCAACAAGCCCCAGCGGCTGAACCGCCCGAGCCCCGCCAGCGTCAGGTTTTCCAGCACCGAAAGCACTGGCGAAATCCCCTGGCTGCGCCGCTCTTCCGGCACCAGCGCAATGCCCTCGGCAATCGCCTGGGCCGGCGAACGCAGGCGCAGCAAACGCCCGTCCAGATGCACACTGCCGCTGTCGGCGCGCTCGACACCAAAAAGTGTCTTGAACAACTCCTTGGCTCCCGAGCCGACCAGCCCGGTCAGGCCGACGATTTCTCCGCGCCGCACGTCCAGATCGATCTGCCGATAGCGCCGCGCCAGGCTCAACCCGCGTACCTGCAACAGCGGCGCTCCCAGTGCAACCTTGGCCTTGGGGTACATCTCCTGCACCTCGCGATTGACCATCAGCCGCGCAATCTCGGCGCTGGACGTATGCCGGGGCTGCACCACCGCCACGTCCCGACCATTGCGCAGCACCGTGACTTCATCGCACAGACTGTCGATTTCCTGCAGGTAATGGGAGATGTACAGGATGGATAAACCCTGGTCGCGCAGGCGCTTGACGATGCGCAGCAACTGGTCGACCTCGCGCTTGACCAACGCCACGCTGGGCTCGTCGAACACCAGGATCTTCGGCTGGCGAATCAACGCCCGGGTGATTTGCAGCACCTGGCGTTCGGCGCTGTTCAGCTCGCTCACCAGCGCACCTGCGGGCAATTGCAGATCAAAATATTCCGCCAGCAAGCGCTCGGCTTCACGTTGCTGCCGACGTCGATCCACAAAGGGCCCGCGCCGCAATTCATGCCCGAAAAACAGCGCCTCGCCCACGGTAAAACTGGCGGGCAACAGACGCTCCTGATGGATGAACTGCACGCCCAGCGCATCCACCTGACGCGGTGACAAGGCGGCGTACGACTGGCCATCGATACTCACCTGCCCCGCGTCCGCCTTGTGGATGCCGGCCAGGATCTTGATCAAGGTCGACTTGCCCGCACCGTTCTCCCCCACCAGGCCGTGGATGCTGCCGCGTTCGACTTTAAGGCTTGCGTCATCCAGCGCCAGGGTGGCGCCAAAGCGTTTATGCAAGTGTTGCAGGTGCAATGCCGGCATCAGTCACCCCGCAGTTGCTGAACCTGGTCCAGGTTGGCCGCGGTGGTCAGCAGCGTGGCCACATGGGTTTCCTTGGGCAGGTCTCGTTGCCCTGCAAGGTAGCGCGCCACGTTCTGCACAGCGGTCTTGCCGATCAACGCCGGTTGCTGCGCCACCACCGCCCCCACCGGCGAATTTGCCTGGCCGAGCAGCGCCAGCACTTCCGGCGTACCGTCGACGCCGTAAGTCTTGATCTCGGTGCGCCTGGCATCGATCAGCGCCTTGCTCGCGCCCAACTGCGGAATGTCCCACGCCGACCAGATCGCCGAGACGCTGCCCGCCGGGTACTTGTTGAGCAGCGCCGAGACTTGGGAATAAGCATCCTGCACGGTGTTGGGGATCACGTCGCGAAGCTCCGGCTGGATGATTTCCAGCTGGGGGTAATCCTTGAGCGCCAGCTTCAACTGGTCATAACGGATCGCACACACCGGCACGCCGTAGAAACCGTTGAACACCAGGATCTTGCCTTTGCCGCCGGCGTCCTTGATCAATTGATCGGCCAACGCCTTGCCGGTGGCGACGTTGTCGGAGGTGGTGTTGTTGAGGCTGTACTGGGACGGTGCATCGATGGTGAACAGCGGGATGCCAGCCTTGCTGATGCGCTTGAGCCAGGGATCGATCACGCTGAGGGTGCCCAGGGTCTGGATCACGGCGTCGGGTTTCTGGGTGACCACGGTTTGCAGCTGGGTCACCAAGTTCTTGTCATTACGCCCGGCATCGAGGGTGATCGGCGTGCCGCCCAGGCGCTTGATCTCATCGACCTGAGCCTGGAACGCCTTGATATCGAAATAGTGACTGGTGCCGGTCATGCTCACGGCAATGCGCTTGCCGGCCAGGGACGGCACGGCCTCATCGCCCTCGGCGGCCTGGACACTGACGACATGGCCCAGCAACAGCACGGCGCCAAGGCAGATCAAACGGGAAAGCGAGGAAAGGCTGGAAGGCATACAGGGCTCCGCTGCGACGGGTGAAAGGGTTCACCAAGAGGCATTGCAGAGCCCGTGCCAGGTTTTTTATTACATCAAATCAAGGGGATAACGTTTGCGGGTTAAGGCGGGCTGTCGTTCTGGGCCAACAACTGTCTGATAACTGTTGCTCAGGCAACAGCTCTTGATCGGTCACCCTGCGCGGGAACGGTCAGGTCGGTTGCTTCGGCAAACGCTGATCAATCAGCTGATACAACGCACTACTCTCAGGCCAGTTCCGCATAAACCGCGCACGGTCCCTGGCATACGCCGGGGCGAAGCTGGCGGCAGAGCTGTGTTGGCACATCGCGTCGAGGTCGATCAGCGACCAGCGATCCTTATCCCAGAACAGGTTATGGCCCTTGAAGTCGCCATGGCTGATGCGCTCGCGAATCAGCTCGGCGAACAACTGGTCCAGCGCCAACAGTTCGTTTTCCGGCGCGTCACCGTGTTCGATATAGGGCGCGAACCGCTCGATGATGTCCGGGCCCGGCAGGTATTCGGTGACCAGGTAAGCGCGGCTGCGCAGCCAGAAAAAACGCTTTTCCAGGACGGCCAGCGGCTTGGGCGTGGCGATGCCGAGGAAGGCCAGGCGATTGCCTTCGCGCCAGGAATGCCAAGCGCGGCTCGGGCGCCAGAAGCGCTTGAGCCAATGGGCAACGCCCTTGATGTTGTAGCGCTTGATCACCAAGGGCCGGCCGGCTACGTCGACCTTGGCCACGCTGGCCGCACCACCGGTCTTGTACAGGTGGCCCTGGTCGAGCAACGCATCCGCCTGCTCCAGCACCGGCAGCATCGCCGGTTCTTCCTCGCGACGGATCGCACGCAAGGCAAAGGCGCCACGCACCACACTGAACAGCGTGCAGTCGCGGCCCACCTTGTTCAACAAGTCCTTCAGGCGCCAGGCGCTGACCTTGCGCACCTGTTTTTCCAGGGCTTGCAGGGGCAAGGCGTGCTCGCCGTTGCTCAGCAGGTAGTACACCAGCAGTTCTTCGGTAAACGGCTCGAGGTTTTTCGGCAACTGGGCGAAAAACACCCCGAGGTTTTCCAGCACGCGGTTGCGCGACAGTGGCTTGCCCGCCTCCTCCACACGAATGCCGGCGCCATCGATCAAGTACAGCTTGCCGTCCTGGCGCAGCAGGTTGTCCAGGTGCAGGTCTTCCTGCCACAGGCCCTTGGCATGCATCTGGCCGATCGCACCCAGGGCCTCGGCCAGCACGGCGGTTTGCTCCTCGGCCAGTGGCGGTAGCGCTTCAACGGCGTGCCAGGCATCGGCCAGGCTCTCGGCACCTTCGATAAACTCGAACAGCAGCCAGCCGCCCTCGCCGTCCTGCAAGCCATCGGCGAGCAACAGCGGGGTGGTCAGGCCTTGCTCGGCCAGCAGGCGTACGCCGCTGAGTTCACGCTGGAAATGCCGTGCGGCCTTGCTGCCCACTAATAATTTGGCCAGCACCGGACGCCCGCGCCATACCGCCGCGCCCACGTAACGCTCACCCGGCAATACCCGCAACAGGCTCAGCAGTTGCAGTTGCCCCGGGCCGGCGGCATCCGCCAGGTCGACAGTGAGGGGCAGGCTCGGCCTGCGGCCGGCGTTCTTCAACTCGGACAAACGCATCAGCGGTTCTCCTTGTGGCTACGCCGCTTCGTCAGGCGTTGCAGCCAGGTGGTGACGAGCGCGCTGCCCTCGGGCTGATCGAGGTAAGCCGCCAGCAATTGACGCACCTGTGCGTCCGACCACTGCGGTGCCCGGCGCAACAACGGCTCCAGGTCCTTGACCCGGTCACGCCAGCCGAACAGCAGCGGGCGGGTTTTCTCCAGGTCGATCAACTGCGCGGCGTAGCCGTCACCGGTGGCCTGCAGGAAAATATGCTTGGGGTAGAAACAGCCATGCACCTGGCCGACGCTGTGCAGGCGGCGCGCCAGTTGACCGCAGGCCAGCAGGATCGCGCAGTGCTGGGCATCGCTGAGTTGCGCCCATTGCTCCAGCAATGAATCCAGGTCATTCCAGCCGTCCAGGGCACGGGTCAGCAGCATCGCGCGGTGCTCACCGGCGACTTTGCGCTCGCCGTAGAACGCCGCCTGCAGCGCCGGGATCCCGAGCTTGCGGTAACGGCTGATATTGCGGAACTCGCGGGAGAAACTGGGCTCGCCCAAAGGCCGGTGCAAGCTGCGCGTGAGGTAGTTGCTCTGGCGCTTGAGGTAATAGCCGTGGCCGTCGAGTTCCAGGCGAAATACGCTGCTCCAGCCGCCACGGCTGGTGTTCGGCTCGTCCACCGCGTCCAGTTGCCGGGCCCACAGGGCGTCGAATGTCGCGAGGCCGTGGCGCTCCAGCAGGGCGCGATCTTCAGCCGCCAGGAAATCACTCATTCACGTCCCTCGAAAAACTTCACTACGTGGCGAATCCGCCGTTTGTCCGACTCACTCAGGTGCCGACACCCACGGTACTGCATGTAGAAGCGCAGGCGCTGAGTGGCCGACAAGTGATACTTGGCCACCTTGTCCAGGCAGGCCAGGTCCTTGGTGATGCGGTACTTGAGCCAGAAACCGCGCCAGAAATCACCGTTGGGGCAATCGATCAGGTACAGGGTGGCCTGGTCGTCGATCAGCAGGTTGCGCCACTTCAAGTCGTTATGGGTAAAGCGATGATCGTGCATGGTGCGCGTGTATTCGGCGAGCTGGCGACTGACCGCGCTGACCCACTTGGGGTCGCGCAGGCGCGCATCCTTACGTTCGGCCAGGACCGAGAGGTCTTCGGTCCTCGGCAACTCGCGGGTGATCATTGCGCCACGATCATAGGCCAGGCCGCTGCGCTCCAGGCCCCAGGCGACCACATCGGCGGTGGGAATGCCCCACTTGGCGAAGCGCTTGAGGTTCTGCCATTCGGACTTGACCCGCGGCTTGCCCAGGTAGCGCCGCAGGCCCTTGCCGGCGCCGGTGTAGCGTTTGACGTAGTAGTTGACCCCACCACGCTCCACCCGGATCACTTCCGACAGCGGGTCGCGGGTCAGCCGCTCGCCTTGCAGGGCAAACACCGCTTCGAGGCTTCCAAAATCATCCGCCAGGGCGGCGTAGGCAGGCTCCAGGTTCCAACCCGCCATCAGATCGCATCCCCATAACGTAGCTTGCGCGCGTAGAGCTTGTCGGCCTTGCGCTGCATCAGGCCCAGGGACGCCGACTGCTCGGCCAGGACCTGGCGCAACGGCTGGCGGAAGTAGCCCTTGAGGAAACGCAATTTATCGCGCCGGGTCAGGCCGATGTCCAACGCCGAGTAATACAGCGCGGAGAGGTCCTTGTCGCGCCAGCGCAGCGGCAGATGGGCGCGCATTTGCGCCCGGTGCAGGTCGATCACCGAGAGCTTGATGTTGCGTGGGTCGATCGGCTTGGACGTGTCCAGCAGGAAGTGGCACAGGTAGCAGTCGCGGTGATTCACGCCGCCCCGGTGCATGTCGCCGACCATGCGCGCCAGTTCGGCCGTGAGCGCATGGCGCAGTGCAGGTGTGGGCGGTTCGGCGACCCAGTTGACGGTCAGGTCTTCAAGGCTGATGGTCGGCGCCAGCTCTTCGGTGATGATGAACGAGTGCTGGTCCGCCGGGTTGCTGCCCTTTTCGCCGAAGGCCACGCCGGTCATGGTCGGTACGCCGATCGCCTGCAAGCGGTGAATGGCATCCCATTCCAGACCTGCGCCGAGCACCGGCAGCTTGGCGGTGATCAGGTTCTTGAAGATTTCCGCCCAGCCGATGCCGCGGTGGATTTTGACGAAATACGGGCGGCCATCCACCTCGGTGCGCAGCGTGCGACGCGCCGCCAGTTCACGGAATACCTGGCCTTGCAGTTTCTCGACTTCGGCGAAGGCATCACGCCCGGCCCATAACGTCTTGAACGGTTCGGCAAGAATCAACTTCATCGTTTTGGCTCCGCCAGAATCACATCCGCAGCGTGCTGCGGCATGCTGTAGAGGTCGGCCGTCTCGGCGAAGGCCAACCCATTGCGGCCCCAGGCCGCGCGCTGTGCAGAATCGGTCAACATCTGCGCCAGGTACCGGTTCAACTGAGCCTGTTCAAACGGCTCGTCCAGCACCAGGCCGCTGTCGGCTTCGGCGATGTAATGGGCATAACCACACACGGCCGAGACCAGCACCGGCAACCCGGCCACCAGGGCTTCGAGCAACACGGTGCCGGTGTTTTCGTTGTACGCCGGGTGGATCAACAGGTCGGCGCCCAGCAGGAAGCGCGGAATATCGCTGCGCCCCTTGAGGAACTGCACGTTATCGCCCAGCCCGAGGGTGGCGCTTTGCAGTTGGAATACCTTGGGGTCGTCCTGGCCGATTACAAACAGGCGCGTGCGTTTTTTCAGCTCAGCCGGCAATGCGGCCAGCGCTTTCAGGCTGCGATCGACGCCCTTGGTCTTGAAGCCGGAACCGATTTGCACCAGCAGCAGGTCGTCATCGCCCAGGCTGAACTCCTTGCGGAACCCCTCACGAATCTCGGCCGCATTCGGCGGCGCGCGGCGGTCCTGGGCAATGCCCGGTGGCAGCAGGTGGAAGCGCTCCAGCGGCGTATCGTAATGCTTGATGAACAGCGGCTGCTGCACTTCGGAAATCATCAAGACTTCGGTCTTGGCGTCCTTGGCAAACACCGCGCGCTCGTACTCGGCAAAGTGGCGATAGCGGCCAAAACTGCGGTACAGCGAATGGCGCAGGTTTTGTGCCTTGTCTTCGAAGCAGCCGTCGGCGGCGTAGTACACGTCCAGGCCGGGCATCTTGTTGAAGCCGATCAGGCGGTCCACCGGGCGCTTGGCCAGGTCGGCCTCCATCCAGGCGCTGAGCTTCTCGTTGCGCCGATGGTTGAAGAACGCCTTGACCGGCGCCACCAGCACTTCGAAGCCGAGCGGAATGTCGCCCTCCCAGATCAGCGTGTAGACACGAATCTGATGGCCGCGCCGCTGGCACTCCAGGGCGATGCGCATGAAGTCGCGCTGCAGGCCGCCGAAGGGGAAATATTTGTACAGAACAAAAGCCAGTTGCATCAGTGCAGCTCCTCAGCCAGTAACAACGTGCTCAGCCGGGTTGCCACACGCTCAGGGTTCAAGCGCGTGAAACACAGGGGCGACTCGCGCTTGATGTCGAACCGACGCAGGTCGTCGGCCGTCGGTTGATAGGTACATTGTTTTTGCAGGCACGGCGCACAGGCAAAGTCGCTGGCCAGGTGAATCTGGCCCTTGCCGTAGGCGCCGGTCAGGCCGGGGTTGGTGGGGCCGAACAGGGAAATGGTCGGCACATCCAGCGCCGCCGCCAAATGCCCCAGCCCGGTGTCCACCGCCACACAGGCGCGGGCGCCGGCCAATACCCGGGCCACGCCGGCCAGGTTCAGCTTGGGCAGCACTTCGGCGTTGTTCAGGCCTTGGGCCAGGCGCTCCGCACGGGCCTTTTCGGCGGCGTTGCCCCAGGGCAACTTCACGTCCACGCCCAGACGGCCCATGCGTTCAGCCAACTCGCGCCAGTAGGCCTCGGGCCAATGCTTGGTGTCCCAGGTAGTACCGTGCAGCAGCAGGACGAAGGGCTTTTTCGGCGGCAGGCCGAGCAGTTTTTCGGTGCTGAGGCCGTAGTCGCCCAGGCCTTTGGGCAAGTCATAGCCGAGGGCCACGGCGAACAGTTGGCGCAAACGCTCCACCGCATGCTGCCCACGGGCCACGGCCAGGCGCCGCGAGTAGAAGCGCGCCGCAATCGGCTCACGGGCCGAGTGTTTGTCGAATCCGGCCACCGGAGCCCGCACGTAGCGGGTCAGCCAGGCGCTTTTGAACAGGCCCTGGGCATCGATCACGAGGTCGTATTTGGTCGACTGGACTTGCTGCTTGAAGCGCCGCCACTCGCCGCTCTTGAAGGTTTGCCAGAGGTTCTTGCGCCAGCGGCGGATCGCCACCGGGATCACCTTGTCCACCGCCGGGTGCCAGGTGGGGATTTCAGCAAAGCCTTCTTCCACCACCCAGTCGAAGCGAATGCCGGGGATCGCCCGTGCCGCGTCAGTCAGTGCCGGCAAGGCATGGATCACGTCGCCCAGGGATGATGTCTTGATTACCAGTACCCGCAACTCAGTGAACCTCGACCACGTCGCCCTGCAATCGCTGCAAGGCATCGGTTACCGGCTGCGGCAGCAATTGGCGCAGGCAGTTGTAATGGCCGAAGCGGCAGGTGCGATCAAAGCACGGGCTGCACTCCAGCCCCAGGCGCACCACTTCGACCTGGTCGGCCAGCGGCGGGGTAAAGCCCGGCGAGGTGGAGCCGTACACCGCCACCAACGGGCGGTTCAGCGCAGCGGCCACATGCATCAGGCCGGAGTCGTTGGACACCACGGCGTCCGCACAGGAGAGCAAGTCGATGGCCTCGGCCAGGGACGTGTCGCCACTGAGGTTGACGGCCTCTTCGCGCAGGCCCGGGATCAGGCGCTGGCGAATGTCTTCACCCACCGAGTGATCGTTTTTCGAACCGAACAACCACACCTGCCAGCCTTCGCGAATCTTCATCTCGGCGACTTTGGCGTAGTGGTCCGACGGCCAGCGCTTGGACTCGCCAAACTCCGCACCGGGGCACAGGGCCAACACCGGACGATCCAGGACCAGGCCGAACTTGGCGAGTGCCGCATCGCGGGTGACCGGGTCGATCTGCAGGCTGGGCCGCGGGTACGGCTTGGGCAACTCGACGCCCGGCGCATAGGCCAGGGCCATGAAGCGTTCGATCATCAGCGGGTAACGCGCCTTGTCCAGCGTGCGTACATCATTAAGCAGCACATAACGAAACTCGCCGCGCCAGCCGGTGCGCTTGGGGATACCGGCAAAATACGGCACCAGCGCCGACTTCAGCGAGTTGGGCAGCAGGATCGCCTGGTCGTACTGGCCCGCCAGGGATTTGCCGATGCGGCGGCGGGTCGCCAGTTCCAGGGCACCGTGGCCGAGCGGAAAGCTCAAGGCCTTGCGCACTTCGGGCATGCGCTCGAGGATCGGCCGGCTCCACTCGGGGGCAAGCACGTCGATCTGGCAGTCCGGGTAGCGCATACGCAGGCTCTGGAACAGAGTCTGCGCCATCACCATGTCACCGACCCAACTGGGCCCAACGATCAGAATATTCATGTAGTTTCCACAAACGATGCGGGGAGGCTTATGCCTCCCCGCCCTAATAGTGTTTCAACCCAACCCCAGCGCCTGCCAGATTCGCATCACCTGGCGCCGTTCGTCAGCGAACTGATCACCGGGTACCGTACCGGCCTCGTTCTGCAAGGCCTGGCGATGCGCGGCGGAACGGTAGGCCTTATACACCTCGCGCAGCAGATGGGCATCGGCGGCGGGCATCAAACCCACCTGCTCCAGGCCTTCCAGAATGCGGATATTGTCGGTATAGCGCAGCAACGATGGATGTTGCGCAGACCACGCCAAAGCCGCGTATTGCACCATAAATTCAATATCGACGATACCTCCGGCGTCCTGCTTGAGGTCGAACAGCACCGTGGCGTCGAAGGCATTGGCGCCGGTGCCGGCCGCCGTGGCCTTGGTACCCAGGTTGTCACGCATCTTGGCGCGCATCTCGCTGACCTCCTGGCGCAACTTCGCCAAGTCGCGCTCACGCCCCAGCACCTTAGCCCGTACCCGCTCGAATGCCTGGCCCACATCCTGGCTGCCCACCAGCACCCGCGCGCGGATCAGGGCCTGATGTTCCCAGGTCCATGCTTCATTTTGTTGATAGCGGTCAAACGCCCCGAGGGAACTGACCAGCAACCCGGATGCGCCGGATGGGCGCAGGCGCATGTCCACTTCATACAACTGGCCGGAGTTGGTCTGGGTGGTCAGTAGATGAATGATCCGCTGGCCCAGGCGCGTGAAGAACTGCGCGCCGTCGATCGGCTTGGCGCCGTCGGTCTCGGCCTGCGGGTCGCCATCGTGGATAAACACCAGGTCCAGGTCCGAACCATGCCCCAGTTCGATGCCGCCGACTTTCCCATAACCGACAATGATGAACCCAGGATCGCACAAGGTGCCGTCCAAACGCTGCGGCGAGCCGTGGCGGGCCACCGTCTGGCGCCAGGCCAGGGCCAGCACTTGTTCGAGGATGGCTTCGGCGAGCCAGGTCAGGTAGTCGCTGACTTTCATCAACGGCAGGCTGCCGGCGATTTCCGAAGCGGCCACGCGCAGGCGGTGGGCCAGCTTGAAGTGCCGCAGGGCTTCCATCTGCTGCTCCAGGTCATCCTCGGGGATGCGCGTAAGGCGCTCGCGCAACTCGGCGGCAAGTTCCGGCGCCAGCGGTGGCTTGAACAGACGGCCTTCGTTGAGCAACTCATCCAGCAGCAGCGGGAAGCGCGTGATCTGCTCGGCGATCCACGGGCTGGCGGCGCACAGGGTCAGCAGGCGGCGCAGGGCGTCGGGATTTTCCGTCAGCAGCACCAGATAGGCGGAACGCCGGGCGACGGCCTCCACCAGCGGCAGTACACGCTCCAGCACCAGGTCCGGGTTGGCGTGCTCGACGGCCTGGGCCAGCAAGCGCGGGATAAAGGCATCCAGGCGTTCACGCCCCAGGCGCTGCATGGCCCGCAGTTGCGGGCTGTTGCGCAGGCTGGCCAAGGCTTTAAGGGCCTTGGTGGCGTCGGTGAAGCCGCCTTCAGCCAATTGACGGCAGGCGGCCTCTTCATCCTGGGACTCTTCCCACAGCGGCAGCCATTCTCCGCCCACGACCAACTCGCTTTCCGCCCCTTCTTCTTCATCAGGATCCGCAATCACCTGGCGGAAGTGCCAGTCCACACGGCCACGCCAATGCATCAGGCGCTCATGAAAGGCCGCCCAGTCGGCAAACCCGAGCATAAAGGCAATGCGCGCCTGGTCTTCAGGGCTGTCCGGAAGCATTTGGGTCTGGCGGTCGGCAATCGCCTGGATCGCATGTTCGGTGTAACGCAGGAATTCATAGCCATTACGCAACTCGGCGATCACCGCCGGCGGCAGGTAGCCCTGGCCTTCCAGGGTGCCGAGCACCTTGAGCAGCGGCCGCTGCTGCAGGCTGAGGTCGCGGCCGCCATGGATCAGCTGGAACGCCTGGGCGATAAATTCCACTTCGCGGATGCCGCCCGAGCCCAGCTTGATATTGTCGGCCATGCCTTTGCGTCGGACTTCCTGCTGGATCAGCTGCTTCATGGTGCGCAGCGCCTCGATGGCGGAAAAGTCCAGGTAACGGCGGTACACGAACGGCCGCAGCATATCGAGCAGCTGCGCACCGGCCATTTGGTCACCGGCGACCACGCGCGCCTTGATCATGGCATAGCGTTCCCAGTCGCGACCCTGGTCCTGGTAGTACTGCTCCAGCGCGTTGAAGCTGAGCACCAGGGCGCCGGCCGAACCGTAGGGACGCAGGCGCATGTCGACACGGAACACAAAGCCGTCGACGGTCATCGGGTCGAGGGCCTTGATCAATTTTTGACCAAGACGAATAAAGAACTCCTGGTTATCCAGGGAGCGCTTCACGCCCACGGTTTCGCCGCCCTCGGGGTAGGCGAAGATCAGGTCTATATCCGACGACAGGTTCAGCTCCACCGCACCGAGCTTGCCCATGCCGAGGATGACCATATGCTGCGGCTCGCCGCTGCGCCGCCCGGTCGGTGTGCCGAACTGCACGCAGTGGCGCTGGTACAGCCATTGGTAGGCCTGGTCGATGCTGGCGTCGGCCATGTCGGAGAGGTCACGACAGGTTTGCACCAGGTCGGCCTGACGGGTCAGGTCGCGCCAGATGATGCGCACTTGCTGGCGCGTACGCTGACGACGCAGTACGCGGCCCAGCTCATCTTCTGTTTCGGCCTGTTGCACGGCACCGGCAATCTGCCCGCACAGCTCGCCCGGCGCAAAGCCGCGGTCCAGCTCGCCCCAGGCCGCCAGCTCGAGCAACATCAAAGGGTCACGAACACTCTGTTCAATGACGAAATCACTGGCGGCGCACACCCGGGCGAAGTCGGCCCACCGTTGCGGCGTCCACGAAGAAAGGCCATGATCGTCGTCCAGCGCGGCCACGGCGTCACGAAATGACTGCTCGGCCCGCTGGGCCTTTGGCAACAGAATGGCCGGCAGTTCGGCCAGCGTTGGAAGGCTCATGGTCTATCCTTGGTCGGCGTGTAAATGGCTTGCTGCTGTGAAGGCAAGCACCGCGCTCGATGAAGGACTGTCGAACAAAGGTGATAAATAGCTGAAAATATGTAATTTTTGGCAGGCAACATTAAACTTCTACCTTTTCTTGTTCGCAAAAGATCAACAATAACGATTATGCTCACCAGCCAGACCGAGCAATCCGCTCGGTCTTGTGTAGTTTTACTACTCGTATATACATTCGAAAGGCTGAAATGGCCGACGATTTGTAGTAAAACTACAGGACGCCGAAGCAACCTTCGGCCATCCAAGAATTTATGTCGTCTGCCCACAAGGCCAGTCGCAAACTTCAGGCAACCGATTCTGGTAGCCTTTCCGCCCTGGAGCAAGCCATGCAAGACCTCGATCCCGTCGAAACCCAGGAATGGCTGGACGCCCTGGAATCGGTTCTCGACAAAGAAGGCGAAGACCGTGCTCACTACCTGATGACCCGTATGGGCGAACTCGCGACCCGCAGCGGCTCGCAACTGCCCTACGCCATCACCACGCCATACCGCAACACCATCCCCGTCACCCACGAAGCACGCATGCCTGGCGACCTGTTCATGGAACGCCGCATTCGCTCGCTGGTACGTTGGAACGCCATGGCGATGGTAATGCGCACGAACTTGAAAGATTCTGACCTGGGCGGTCACATCTCCAGCTTCGCTTCCAGCGCAACCCTGTATGACATCGGCTTCAACTACTTCTTCCAGGCCCCGACCGAAGAACACGGCGGCGACCTGATCTACTTCCAGGGCCACACCTCGCCAGGCGTCTACGCCCGTGCGTTTATGGAAGGTCGCATCAGCGAAGAGCAAATGAACAACTTCCGCCAGGAAGTCGACGGCCAGGGCCTGTCGTCCTACCCGCACCCTTGGCTGATGCCTGATTTCTGGCAGTTCCCGACGGTATCCATGGGCCTGGGCCCGATCCAGGCGATCTACCAGGCACGCTTCATGAAGTACCTGGAAGCCCGTGGCTTCATCCCGGAAGGCAAGCAGAAAGTCTGGTGCTTCCTGGGCGACGGCGAGTGCGACGAGCCGGAATCCCTGGGTGCCATCTCCCTGGCCGGCCGCGAGAAGCTGGACAACCTGATCTTCGTCATCAACTGCAACCTGCAGCGCCTCGACGGCCCGGTTCGCGGCAACGGCAAGATCATCCAGGAACTCGAAGGCGTGTTCCGCGGTGCCCAGTGGAACGTGACCAAGGTCATCTGGGGCCGTTTCTGGGACCCACTGCTGGCCAAGGACGTCGACGGTATCCTGCAACGTCGCATGGACGAAGTCATCGACGGCGAGTACCAGAACTACAAGGCCAAAGACGGCGCGTTCGTACGTGAACATTTCTTCAACACGCCTGAACTCAAGGCGATGGTTGCCGACCTGTCCGACGACGAGATCTGGAAACTCAACCGTGGCGGCCACGACCCGTACAAGGTCTATGCGGCGTACCACGAAGCGGTCAACCACAAAGAACAACCGACCGTCATCCTGGCCAAGACCATCAAGGGTTATGGCACCGGTGCCGGCGAAGCGAAAAACACTGCGCACAACACCAAGAAGGTTGATGTTGAAAGCCTGAAGCTGTTCCGCGACCGCTTCGACATCCCGGTCAAGGACGAAGAGCTGGAGAACCTGCCGTTCTTCAAGCCGGAGCCGAACAGCGCCGAAGCCCGCTACCTGAGCGAGCGTCGTACCGCACTGGGCGGTTTCGTGCCACAGCGCCGCGCCAAGAGCTTCAACATCCCTACACCTCCGCTGGATACCCTCAAGGCAATCCTGGACGGCTCGGGCGACCGTGAAATCTCCACCACCATGGCCTTCGTGCGGATCCTCGCGCAGCTGGTCAAGGACAAGGAAATCGGCTCGCGTATCGTCCCGATCATCCCGGACGAAGCCCGTACCTTCGGTATGGAAGGCATGTTCCGCCAGTTGGGCATCTACTCCTCCGTCGGCCAGCTCTACGAGCCAGTCGATAAAGACCAGGTGATGTTCTACAAGGAAGACAAGAAGGGCCAGATCCTCGAAGAAGGCATCAACGAAGCGGGCGCCATGAGCTCCTTCATCGCTGCCGGCACTTCGTACTCCAGCCACAACCAGCCGATGCTGCCGTTCTACATCTTCTACTCGATGTTCGGCTTCCAGCGTATCGGCGACCTGGCTTGGGCAGCGGGCGACAGCCGTACCCGTGGTTTCCTGATCGGCGGTACCGCCGGCCGTACCACACTGAACGGCGAAGGCCTGCAACACGAAGACGGTCACAGCCACATCCTGGCTGCCACCATCCCGAACTGCCGCACCTTTGATCCAACCTACGGCTATGAGCTGGCGGTGATCATCCAGGACGGCATGAAGAAGATGACCGAAGAGCAGCAGGACGTTTTCTACTACATCACCGTGATGAACGAGTCCTACCAGCAGCCAGCCATGCCGGCCGGCGTGGAAGAAGGCATCATCAAGGGCATGTACCTGCTCGAAGAAGACACCAAGGAAGCGGCGCACCACGTGCAGCTGATGGGCTCCGGCACCATCCTGCGTGAAGTCCGTGAAGCGGCGAAGATCCTGCGTGAAGAGTTCAACGTCGGCGCCGACGTCTGGAGCGTTACCAGCTTCAACGAACTGCGTCGCGACGGCCTGGCCGTAGAGCGCAACAACCGCCTGCACCCGGGCCAGAAGCCTGCGCAGAGCTATGTCGAAGAGTGCCTGGCCGGCCGTAAAGGTCCAGTCATTGCCTCTACCGACTACATGAAACTGTTTGCTGAACAAATTCGCCAGTGGGTCCCGTCCAAGGAATTCAAAGTCCTGGGCACCGACGGTTTCGGTCGCAGTGACAGCCGCAAGAAGCTGCGTCACTTCTTCGAAGTCGACCGTCACTTCGTGGTGTTGGCAGCCCTGGAAGCCTTGGCTGACCGCGGTGAGATCGAACCCAAGGTGGTAGCTGACGCTATCGTCAAGTTCGGGATCAACCCGGAAAAACGCAACCCACTGGACTGCTGAGGAGATTTTTTGTGAGCGAACTCATTCGCGTACCTGACATCGGCAGCGGTGAAGGTGAAGTAATCGAGCTGTTTGTGAAGGTCGGCGACACCGTCGAAGCCGACCAGAGCATCCTGACCCTGGAATCGGACAAGGCGAGCATGGAAATCCCTGCTCCCAAGGCCGGCGTGGTCAAGAGCCTGAAAGTGAAGCTGGGCGACCGCCTGAAAGAAGGCGACGAACTGCTGGAACTGGAAATCGAAGGTGCCGCTGATGCGGCCCCTGCGGCGGCACCTGCTGCCGCTGCTGCACCGGCGCCTGCCGCGGAAAAACCTGCCGCTGCTGCCGAGGCTCCTGCAGCCCCGGCGGCTGCTCCAGCCGCAGCGACTGTCCAGGACATTCATGTTCCGGACATCGGTTCGTCGGGCAAGGCCAAGATCATCGAGCTGCTGGTCAAGGTCGGCGACACCGTCGAAGCCGACCAGTCGCTGATCACCCTGGAGTCCGACAAGGCCTCCATGGAAATCCCATCGCCGGCTGCCGGCATTGTGGAAAGCATCGCGGTCAAGCTGGAAGACGAAGTCGGCACTGGCGACTTCATCCTCAAGCTGAAAGTACAAGGCGCTGCACCTGCTGCCGCTCCAGCCCCTGCGGCCGCTCCGGCTGCGGCAAAGGCTGAAGCTGCACCGGCCGCTGCCGCACCTGCGCCTGCTGCAAAAGCCGAGGCCGCTCCGGCCCCTGCTGCTGCACCTGCGCCAAGCGGTGCCAAGGTTCACGCTGGCCCGGCGGTACGTCAACTGGCCCGTGAGTTCGGCGTCGAGCTGAACGCTGTGTCGGCCACTGGCCCACACGGTCGCGTGCTGAAGGAAGACGTGCAGGTCTACGTCAAAGCCATGATGCACAAAGCCAAGGAAGCTCCGGCTGCCGGCACTGCTACTGGCGGCGCGGGCATTCCACCGATCCCGGTGGTGGACTTCAGCCGCTTCGGCGAGACCGAAGAAGTGCCGATGACCCGCCTGATGCAAATCGGCGCGTCGAGCCTGCATCGCAGCTGGCTGAACATTCCGCACGTGACCCAGTTCGACCAAGCCGACATCACCGACCTGGAAGCTTTCCGCGTTGCGCAGAAAGCCGTGGCCGAGAAGGCCGGCGTGAAACTGACCGTGCTGCCGCTGCTGCTCAAGGCCTGTGCGCACCTGCTCAAGGAGCTGCCGGACTTCAACAGTTCGCTGGCGCCAAGCGGCAAGGCGATCATTCGCAAGAAGTACGTGCACATTGGTTTTGCCGTCGACACGCCGGATGGCCTGCTGGTACCGGTCATCAAGAACGTCGACCAGAAGAGCCTGCTGCAACTCGCTGCCGAAGCGGCTGCACTGGCTGCCAAGGCCCGTGACAAGAAGCTCACCGCAGACGACATGCAAGGCGCGTGCTTCACCATCTCCAGCCTCGGTCACATTGGCGGTACGGGCTTCACGCCAATCGTCAACGCGCCGGAAGTGGCGATCCTGGGTGTTTCCAAGGCCACCATCCAGCCAGTCTGGGACGGTAAAGCGTTCCAGCCGAAGCTGATGCTGCCACTGTCGTTGTCCTACGATCACCGTGTGATCAACGGCGCGGCTGCTGCACGCTTCACCCAGCGCCTGAGCCAGTTGCTGAACGACATCCGCACCATCCTGCTGTAAGCCACAGCGGCCTCCCTTTCATCGGGGAGGCCTGGTTGCAACGATTTCCGAGCGCCACGCTCGTACCTCAACCCCGTCAATTTGGCGGGGCTTTTTTTGCTTTTCTCTACAGACAGAACAGGGTTGTACACCTTCTGTCATCCTGACTGAAGAATTCCTCCGCCTGGCCGATAACCCCCTTATAGCACTTAGCCTTCATCCTCTCTTGTCAGCCCGCGCCGCATGATGCAACCTTGCCGCAGGCAACAGTAAAGAGGGCGTGAGCCCGGCGCCGTGCGCGTTATTTGAAGTGAGTTCCCCCCCATGAAAAGCCAACCCGATGTCGCCCGTATGGCGGCCGAGGTAGTGACGCAGTTACCGGTGCCTTCGCGCCTCGGTATGCTGCGTTTCGAGCGGCTTAATGAGGCAAGCTGGGCCCTTCTGTACCTCGACCCTAACTGCGAGCGCCAATTCGGCCTGTCGGCGGTCGAGCTGTGTGCGCTGCTCGGCACCCCCTTCGCCAGCCTGATGGAGCCTCAGGCGCGCTATCAACTGCACGACACCATCCAACAGCAACTGAGCGACAGCCCTCACTATCTGGTGCGCTACACCCTGCACACCAACGATGGCCCCCTGAGCCTGCTGGAAATGGGCGAAGCCTACAAACAACACAATCGCCATCTGCTGCGCGGCTACCTGATGGTGGTCGACGGCCTGTTCAACGAAGTCTCCCTGCCCGCCCCGACGGAGGACCTGGAAAGCCAGAACAGCCGCCTGCAGATCGCCCTGGAGCTCAACCAGCGCGCCCAGCAGGAACAACTGCAGCACCTGGAGCGGGTGCGCGCCCAGCAGGAGCTGATCCTGTTGCTGGCCCGCCAGCGCTACACAGCCAACAATTCGCTGCAGGAAGCCGCAGAGCTGATCACCCGCAGCGCCTGTGACATCTACCAGATCGACTGCGCAAGCATCTGGAACCTCGAAGGCCAGCGCCTGGTACCGATCTCGGCCTACCACCGCGATGACCAGCAGCACCACCTGCCTGAGCCCATCGACGCCAGTTGCTTTCCGGATTACCTGGAAGCCCTGCACACCAGCCGGGCAATCGACGCAACCAACGCGATGCGCGACCCGCGCACCCGGGAAATGGTCGAAAACCTGCGCGCCAGGGACGTCCACGCCATGCTCGATGCGAGTATCCGCGTCGACGGACAGGTGGTGGGCGTATTGTGTCTGGAACAGGGAGGCAGCCCGCGTGCCTGGCAGGCCGATGAGATTGCCTTTGCCGGCGAACTGGCCGACCAGTTCGCGCAAGTGATCAACAACCACAACCGCCGTACCGCCACCAGCGCCCTGCACCTGTTCCAGCGTGCCGTGGAGCAAAGTGCCAATGCCTTTTTGCTGGTCAACTGCGACGGCGTGGTGGAGTACGTCAACCCAAGCTTTACCGCGATTACCCAGTACAGCGCCGAAGAAGTCCACGGCCACCGCCTGGCCCAGCTGCCGGCCCTGGAAAACCTCAGCGAACTGCTGTTCGACGCACCGTCGAGCCTGGCCAAGAGCAACAGCTGGCAGGGCGAGTTCAAGAGCCGACGTAAAAACCTCGAGCCCTACTGGGGCCAGCTGTCGATTTCCAAGGTATATGGCGACAACCGTGAGCTGACCCACTACATCGGCATCTACGAAGACATCACCCAGAACAAGCTGGCCCAGCAGCGCATCGAACGCCTGGCCTACACCGATAACCTGACCAACCTGGGCAACCGTCCGGCATTTATCCGCAACCTTGATGAGCGCTTTGCCCGCGACAGCGACAGCCCGATCAGCCTGTTGCTGGTGGACATCGACAACTTCAAGCGCATCAACGACAGCCTCGGCCACCAGACCGGCGACAAGCTGCTGATCAGCCTGGCCCGCCGCCTGCGCAACAGCCTGAGTGCCGGCGGCAGCCTGGCGCGTTTTGCCAGTAACGAATTCGCGGTGCTGCTGGACGACACTGACCTGGAAAGCGGCCAACAGGTGGCCAGCCAACTGCTGGCGACCCTCGACAAACCGATGTTCGTCGACAACCAACTGATCAGCGTCACCGGCTCCGTGGGCCTGGCCTGTGCACCGCTGCATGGCCGTGACCCGCAGACCCTGATGCGCAACGCCGGCTTGGCCCTGCACAAGGCCAAGGCCAACGGCAAACACCAGGTACAGGTGTTCACCGAAGCCTTGAACGCCGAGGCCAGCTACAAGCTGTTCGTGGAGAACAACCTGCGTCGTGCCCTGACCCAGAACGAACTGGACGTGTTCTACCAGCCCAAGCTGTGCCTGCGCAGCGGCCGCTTGCTGGGCATGGAAGCGCTGCTGCGCTGGAACCATCCGGAAAAGGGCATGATCCGCCCCGATCAGTTCATCAGCGTCGCCGAAGAGACCGGTTTGATCATCCCGATCGGCAAATGGATCGCGCGCCAGGCCTGCCGCATGAGCAGGCAACTGAGCGCCGCTGGCATGGGCAATTTGCAGGTAGCAATCAACCTGTCGCCCAAACAGTTTTCCGACCCGGACCTGGTCGCCTCGATCGCCACGATCCTCAAGGAAGAACAGCTGCCGGCCAACCTGCTGGAACTGGAGCTGACCGAAGGCCTGCTGCTGGAAGCGACCGAAGACACGCGCCTGCAACTGGACCAGCTCAAGAGCTTCGGCCTGACCCTGGCCATGGACGACTTCGGCACCGGTTACTCGTCGCTGAGCTACCTGAAAAAATTTCCCATCGACATCATCAAGATCGACCGCAGCTTTATCCACGAAATCCCGGACAACCAGGACGACATGGAAATCACCTCGGCCGTGATCGCCATGGCCCACAACCTCAAGCTCAAGGTAGTGGCCGAAGGCATCGAGACCCCCGAGCAACTGGCGTTCCTGCGTCGGCACCGTTGCGACGTTGGCCAGGGCTACCTGTTCGACCGGCCGATCCCCGGTGCAGAGCTGCTCGAGAAGCTTAGACGCTATCCGCGCGGGCCAATCGCCTGACAGCGCTGTAACACTCGGGCACACTGGCTGTCTGAAATTTACCGCTAACTCAACCTGACGAGAGGACTGCTCATGGTCTTGCGCTCGGAAATTCTGGTGAACAAAAACGTGCTGCCTACTCAAGAACAAGCGTTGCCTGGTCGTGAAACCCCGATGAACCTGCCGCAGACGCACTTCGTCAACGGCAACCCGCTGCTGGGCCCATTCGTCGACGACGTCGGCTTCGCGATCTTCGGCCTGGGTTGTTTCTGGGGCGCCGAGCGCAAGTTCTGGCAGCGCGATGGCGTGGTCAGCACCGTGGTCGGCTATGCCGGTGGTTTCACGCCGAACCCGACGTATGAAGAAGTCTGCTCGGGCCTGACCGGCCACAGCGAAGTGGTGCTGGTGGTGTATGACCAAGCCAAGGTGAACTACGAAGACCTGCTGAAGATGTTCTGGGAACTGCACAACCCGACCCAGGGCATGCGCCAGGGCAACGACATCGGCACCCAGTACCGCTCGGTGATCTATGCGACCACGCCTGAGCAACTGGCGGCGGCAAAGGCCAGTGCCGATGCCTATCAAGCAGAATTGACCAAGGCCGGCCTGGGCACCATCACCACCGAAATCGAAGAGGCGCCGACGGTGTACTTCGCCGAGGCGTATCACCAGCAGTACCTGGCGAAGAACCCGCAGGGCTACTGTGGGATCGGCGGTACCGGCGTGACTTGCCCGATCTGAAGATCGGAGCTGCAAGTTTCAAGCTGCAAGCTGCAAGTGGTGTTTTCTGCTCTCACTTGCAGTTTGAAGCTTGAAGCTTGCAACTACTCAGCTATGAGCCAATCCATCTGCCACCCACCCTGGGTCTGGCCAAGCTTCTTGGACAGCCACGGCAGCAGCTCACGCAACTCCTCTTCCAGGCCCCACGGCGGGTTGGCAATCGCCAGGCCCGAGCCGGTCAGGGTGTTGGGCGTGTCCAGCGGATGCACCAGCAATTCCACGCGCAGCAACTTCGGCGCACCGGTGCCGGCCAGGTCCTGGTAGAAGCGACGCAGCATGCGCTGGTCCTTCACCGGGTACCAGATCGCCGCGACAGTCTGGCGCATACGGCTGACGGCTTCCTTGAGGGCGGCGGCGCAGCGCTGCATTTCGTCGAGCTGTTCAAACGGCGGATCAATCAGCATCAGCGCACGTTTTTCCGGCACCGGTAACAGGGCGCGCGGCACATGCCAGCCTTCACCCAAATGAACCTTGACCCGACGATCGCCCTTCATGTTGTCCTTGAGCAGTACGCCGTCTTCCGGATGCTTTTCATTGAGCAGCACGCGGTCTTGGGGGCGCGTAAGGCGGCGGGCCAGCTCCGGCGAGCCTGGGTAGTAGCGCAACTGGCCATCCGGGTTCATCTCATGCAGCACACGCATGTAATCGGCGCTCAGCGGCGGTAGATCGTCGGCGCCCCACAAGCGCGCGATACCTTCCAGGTACTCACCCGTGCGATTGGCCTGATCACCTTGCAGGTCGTACAGACCAATCCCGGCATGGGTGTCGAGGTAGGCGAACGGCTGCTCCTTGCGCGACATCAGGGCGATGAGGCGGGTCAAGGTCAGGTGTTTGAAGACATCGGCGTGGTTGCCGGCGTGAAAGGCGTGACGATAATTCATGGTTGCTCCTGCGCAGGGGGCGAAGTTTACCTTCTAAGGGCGCAAAGGTGCAGGGCCGCATGCCGGGCGGTGCTTATGCCGCAAACGCAGGCAGCCCGTTGAAAAAAATCTAAATGCCGACGGCAAGGCGGATTTATTGTGGCCTTCCACCACTCCAGGGAGGTCAATAACAATCATGAAAGACGCCACCATCGCGCTGCACCACGGTTTCAAGTCGGACCCGACCACCAAGGCCGTCGCCGTGCCGATCTACCAGAACGTCGCCTTCGAATTCGATAACGCCCAACACGGCGCCGACCTGTTCAACCTGGACGTACCCGGCAATATCTACACGCGCATCATGAACCCCACCAACGATGTGCTGGAGCAGCGCATCGCCGCCCTTGAAGGCGGTATCGCAGCGCTGGCAGTCTCGGCCGGCAGCGCGGCGATCCACTACGCAATCCAGACCTTGACCCGTGCGGGTGACAATATCGTCACCACTCCGCAGCTTTATGGTGGCACCTACACCCTCTTCGCCCACCTGCTGCCGAGCTTTGGCGTGGAGGTGCGTTTCGCCCGGGACGATTGCGCTGCAGCCATCGCCGAACTGATCGATGACAACACCAAGCTGGTGTACTGCGAAAGTATCGGCAACCCCGCGGGCAATATCATCGACATCGAAGCCCTGGCCGACGTTGCCCATGCCCGTGGCGTGCCGCTGGTGGTGGACAACACCGTGGCCACGCCGATCCTGTGCAAGCCGATCCAGTTCGGCGCCGACATCGTGGTGCACTCGGTGACCAAATACGTCGGCGGCCATGGCAACTCCCTGGGCGGTGTAATTGTCGACAGTGGGACGTTCCCGTGGACGAAATACGCGGATAAATTCCCCGGCCTCAACCAGCCCGAGCCGGCCTATCACGGCGTGGTCTATACCGAAAAATTCGGCCCCGCCGCCTTCATCGCCCGTGCTCGTACCGTGCCACTGCGCAACACCGGTGCAGCGTTGGCGCCGATGAATGCCTTCCTGTTGCTTCAAGGTCTGGAAACACTGGCATTGCGCATGGAGCGCCACACCGAAAACGCCCTGAAAATCGCGCAATTCCTGCAAGGCCATGCCCAGGTGGAATGGGTCAGCTACGCCGGCCTGCCGGACCACCCGCACCACGCATTGGCGCAGAAATACATGCAGGGCAAACCGTCGGCGATCCTGTCCTTCGGCTTGAAGGGCGGCTTTGATGCCGGTGTGCGCTTCTACGACGCCCTGCAAATCTTCAAGCGCCTGGTCAACATCGGCGACGCCAAGTCCCTGGCCTGCCACCCGGCTTCCACCACTCACCGACAGATGAACGAGCAGGAACAGGCCAAGGCCGGCGTAAAACCGGAAATGATTCGCCTGTCGGTGGGTATCGAAGCGGTCGAAGACCTGATCGACGACCTGCAACAGGCGCTGGCCTCAACTCAACTCTGAGTCCAGGTAGCCCGCCAGCGCTTCAGCGCTGATGTCCGTACTGCGCGCGAAGTAGGCGACCTTGTGCTGCAAGGTCGCCGGTGTGAACGCGGCATACAGGTCGGGGCGCTGCTCTTCAAGCCACTGCAGCAGGTTGTCGATCAGGGTCTGTGGCGACTGCGCGGCCAAGTGTTCCAATAACGATTCAGGCACTCGCCACCAAGGGCTGGCTTTGGCCGCCGTTACCGACGCCGTCGCAACGCCCAGCGACTGGCCATTGATCAGATACCGCTGGAACACCGGCAACACCGCGCCGATTTCATCGCCCAGCTTCTGCACGATCGGCAGGAACTGAGCGCCATCCCAGAAGCGCAGGAACACACTCCGCTCATCGGGAAGCAGTATCTTGGTCAGGCTTTGCAGGTGGGCGACGACGACTTCCAGCGGACTGGACGATACCGCCAGCCAACCCCAGTCCGTCGCGTCAGTGGTTGCAATCCAATCGAGGAAGGCACTGTCGGATTCGACAATCCCTACGCAGGGCATCACCTCACCCCACTCGGCATAGGCCGTGCCTGCCCAGATCGCTTGAGGCGGCATCCCGGCTGCCGAGACTTTCCAGGCAGCCAGCGGTTTCGCATCACTGGCACTGCTCAGCACCACATAGAGCCGCTCGCCGGGGAGTAGAGGGCATTGCCCTAGCCAGTCATCGGGGGTCAGGGATTGAGGCATCAGGGAAAATTCCTTTTAAGGTTGAATGGGGTGGGGGCACCGCACTGCCCGGCACTGCAGCGTTGGCACTCTTCGCAAAACGGAGCACTACGTTTGAGGCTGGCCACTTGCATCCGGCTCAGCGGTGCGGGAATAACCGCCAGCAATGCCGCCTTCACCCCAGGCATCAATGGCGAAGCCGCCGGAGCAGGCGCGCCTCCCAGCTGAATCGGCGCGCTGCTGAAGATCCCGTCTGCCGACAGCGTAATCGACTGCCCACCGGCCTGAATTGTCACGCTTGCGCCCGCCTCTATAACGACGCTCTGCCCGGCGCCAATCTGGATGGCCCGCCCGGCCCGCATCTGCTGCGAACCACCGACCACCAGATGATCGTCCTGCTTGAGTTCGGTCAAACGATTGCCATGGGTGATGCGCTGCTCTTCGCCATGCAGTTCATGGTACGACTCACCGCCCACCCTGATGCGGCATTGATTGTCGATCTGCACCTGCTGGTCGTGCAGCACATGTTGGGTCCAGTCCCGCTGGGCGCGCAGGTAGATCTCCTCGGCGCCCTTGCGGTCTTCGATGCGCAGTTCGTTGTAGCCACCGCCACCGGGGCTGCTTTGGCTACGGAAGATGCTGCGGGTCTTGTCTGCCGGCAGGTCGAGGGGAACCGGCGTCGCCGCGTTGGGCAGACAGCCCATCACCAGCGGCATGTCCATATCTCCATTGACGAACCCCACCAGCACTTCCATGCCCACGCGCGGGATAAGCACCGAACCATAGCGGTCATGGGCCCAACCGCTGGCCACCCGCAGCCAGCAACTGGAATGATCGTTATGCTCGCCAACGCGATCCCAGGCCAGTTGCACCTTGACCCGGCCGTATTCGTCGCAATGGATTTCACTGTCGACGGGGCCGGTGACCACGGCGTTCTGGTAACCCGACAAAGTCGGCCTCGAGTGCTCAGGTGAGGGCGGGCGGAAGATCACGTCCCACGGAGTCGCCACACATTCATTGCGATACCCCTGAAGAAAATCTCCACCGCCAACCTCGGTGACAGCCTCCTCCAGAACCTGGGGCTGCCTGCCTTCGTGGGTAACTTGCGTCACCAGCCACACGTCATTCCATTCGTCCCGCGGATGCCCAGTCAACTTGAGGAACCGGCCGCTGCTCAATGCAGGGTCATCGCCGCTGGCACGAGCTATTCGATAGTCGCTACGGTGCCGCTCCAGGCCACGTTGCGCGAGGTATTTGCCGTGGGGGCGATCGGAAAAATGACCGGGGTAGGCCTGCGCCTCAAACCGTGGAAGCTGTTCGCCGACCACGCCACTCTCCAGCACCAGGCTCGGCTTGAGAAAGTCGTAGTCACGCAGGTTGACCGCGGTGGTGCGGGTTTCCAACCGCAGCGCAAAGCGCTTGATGGCCGGCGTATCCGCCACCATCCCGGAGCCCGGCATGTAGGGCGTAGGCTGATCGGGCGGGGCGAAAACGGTCTGGTCATCGCCAAACACCAGCAGGTGTCCTTCGGGCGAATGCTGGAAGTGATAGTGAATCCCCTGTTCGGCACACAGGCGCTGAATGAAGGCCAGGTCGCTCTCGCCAAACTGCACGCAATACTCGCGCTCGGGATAGGCGCCACTGAGGTGAAATTCGAATTGGTCGGCATGGAGCTGCTGCTCCGCCAGCACCTGCGCAATGATCTGCGGCACCGTCTTGTGCTGGAAGATCCGCTGGTGACTGCTGTGCGCGAGATAGGCCAACTGCGGCACAAGGCTGATCTGGTAACGCGTCAGCCGCCGCCCGGAATCGCCCTGCGCCACCCGATAAACCAGGCCGTGGACGCCATGACCGTGAGCGTCGAAGCCCAGGTATGCCGGACGATGCAGCAGGCTTTCCAGGTCCAGGTCGGGCTGTTCGCTGATCAGTTCAAGATCAAAACGATACGGCTGGCTGATGGCTTCATTGCCATGGAACTCGAACACCTTGAGTTCACTCGGCACACCGTCGAGGGTCAGGGTAAAGGCACTTTGATTGGCAGGAGCGAACATCCGGTGTTTCTCTGCGAGGGGTAGGCGGGAGATTCTGTACCAGTCACTTATCGAACCGACCGCAGCGCGAACAAATCAGTAAATCCTTACGCGCCGGGTTTCCAATTCCTAGCTTCACTCTTTCATGGCTTTTCGGCAGGTAATTGCACACCGAGCCTCAGTAAAAACACACGCGTCTGACAGAACTCAGACGCAGCTCAGTAGCCCTTTTCCCAAAAACAAAAAACCACCCGAAATTCATCCGCCATAACCAAGACACCCTCCAGGTGGCTATTTAAATTGCGCAGCCATGTTCATTCAAAAAGGAATGCTTTCATGGCAGGCAATCACCTCGCTTCGAGCCAATCTGCATCGCGGGGGAGTGTGTAATGCCTCCCCCCTATGCATTCATCAATGAGCATCGACAAACCTCAGTGGAGCTCAAGGCAAAACTACGATTGAGCAAACACGCCGAAGCGAAGTTTGATGCCCTCAATACTCATATTCGCAATGTTGTTGTACTGCCAGGGCAGTTAGTCATCATCGGGGACGAAACCACAGCGAGCTGTACCTTGGAAGAGTCACGCTTGATGCGCGCCGCCTGGGACATTCGTCATAGCGTAATGGCCGAAGGCGCAGATACCTTCGCCCTGCACAACTACGACCTGCTACAAAAACTGCTGGGTTACGCATCACTAGGGATAGGTACTGCAGGCGACGCTTGGAGCCGACACTTACAAGAAATAGTGAACACGCTCGATGAAATTGATGCACTGCACAAACAATCATTGCGTCTTGGAGGAGGTGCTGCAAGAGATGACTTCCTGGCTCGACGCCAAGTTCTATTTGCCAAGCTGGAAGCACAGATGCGCAGCTTTGCGCGTTATGGAACAGGCCTGAGGAATGAAGGCTCGATCAAGAAAATGCTGGGAATTTCAACCAAGAGCTACTTGCATAGTGGGGAGATAAATCAGTACAGCAAAACTATTGCGCGGGTCTCCAAAACAGCAAAATTTCTTAAAAACGGTACACCATTGGGAATAGCACTGAGTACGACAGCGACGGCGCTGGAGATCAAGGAGGCGTGCTCCACTGGGAGAGATCAGCAATGCAGAAAAGCGAAGTATGTGGAGGCAGGTAAATTAACGTTCGGGGTGGCAGGGGGAATCATCGGAGGCCAGATGGGAATGGGTTTGTGTATAGCCGTAATGGCCCCGACAGCCGGGCCGTTTGCCTTGGGCTGCCTTCTGATAGCTGGGGGAGCAATGGGCTTTGCTCTAGGTAACTTGGGAAGCGAGGTCGGCGCAGCCGCCGGAGAAGTCCTGTATGAGTATTGAGTACGTCCTCAGCCTCCCCGCAAAAGATCAAGTAGCGCTGGTCTCGGCGGGCTCAATGCTTACAGCGGTCATTCTCGATTTTTTCCTGGCCTATCGAAAATTGAAAAAGATGGAAGATTTGTTGGACCAGTGCAGCCTGATAAACAACTACAGGCGTATTTTTAGTGACAACCTACCAGGAAGATTAGGCAGACTATGTGCCGTCTATATAGCAATCGCGCTGCCGAAGTGGAACGCAAAACGTGGCGTTATTAACGCAAAACAGGTCAAGGAGTTTCCGCGCAATCTGAAACTCGCACTTCACGGAACGGCCCTCACAGGTCTAGTCGGAGCTGTCGGTGCGATAATCTTTCATTTCAGCAATCAGCTGAGCCTGTGATCCGCGTTGTTTGACCTCAAAACCTTAAAAAAACGGCCCCCATCCAAAGGACGCAGGCCGTTTTTTCATCTCGACAGGCGCTCAGCGCCCGGCGAATCACTTATTGAGGTTGTAGTCTTTTTCCGCCGCATCAAAGCGCTCGACCATACCGGCTGTCGGTGCGCCCAGCTTGCTTACGAAATAGATGGCCAGACTGGCGAAGATGAAGCCAGGGATGATTTCGTAAAGGCCCAGCAGTTCGAAGTGCTTCCACACGATCACGGTGGTCGCGCCGACCAGGATGCCGGCCAGTGCGCCGTTGCGGGTCATGTTTTTCCAGATCACCGAGATCAGCACCACAGGGCCGAACGCAGCGCCGAAACCGGCCCAGGCGTAGCTCACCAGCCCCAGGACGCGGTTGTTCGGGTTGGCGGCCATGGCGATGGCGATCAGGGCAACCACCAGCACCATCACGCGACCGATCCACACCAGCTCAAGCTGGGAGGCGTTCTTGCGCAGGAACGCTTTGTAGAAATCTTCGGTCAGGGCGCTGGAGCACACCAGTAGTTGGCAGCTCAAGGTGCTCATCACGGCGGCGAGGATGGCCGACAGCAGGACACCGGCAACCCATGGGTTGAACAGGATTTTTGCCAGTTCGATGAACACACGCTCAGGGTTTTCGGTGACGGGACCGGCGACCTCAGGGTGCGCCGAGAAGTAAGCGATACCGAAGAAGCCCACCGCCACGGTACCGGCCAGGCACAGGATCATCCAGGTCATGGAGATGCGACGCGCCTTGGCGATCGACTTCACCGAATCCGCCGCCATGAAGCGCGCGAGGATGTGCGGTTGACCGAAGTAACCCAGGCCCCAGCCCATCAACGAGATAACACCGATGAAAGTGGTGTTTTTCAGCATGTCGAAACTGGTCGGGTCCTTGGCTTCAATCGCCAGGAACGTAGTGTCCACACCGCCGGTGGCCAGCAGCACAATGATCGGCGTCAGGATCAGCGCGAAGATCATCAGCGTGGCTTGCACGGTATCGGTCCAGCTCACGGCCAGGAAACCACCGATAAAGGTGTAGGCAATAGTCGCTGCAGCACCGGCCCACAGCGCGGTCTCGTAGGACATGCCGAAGGTGCTTTCGAACAGACGGGCACCGGCCACGATGCCGGAAGCGCAGTAGATGGTGAAGAACACCAGGATCACCACCGCAGAGATGATCCGCAGCAGGCCGCTTTTATCTTCGAAACGGCTGGAGAAGTAATCCGGCAGCGTCAGGGCGTCACCGTTGTGCTCGGTCTGTACCCGCAGGCGACCGGCCACGAACAGCCAGTTGAGGTAGGCACCGACGATCAGGCCGATGGCGATCCAGCTTTCCGACAGGCCGGACATGTAGATCGCGCCCGGCAAACCCATCAACAACCAGCCGCTCATGTCGGAAGCACCGGCGGACAAGGCTGTCACCACGCTACCGAGGCTGCGACCGCCCAGGATGTAATCGGAAAGGTTGTTGGTGGAGCGATAGGCCATCAGGCCGATCAGCACCATTGCTGCGATGTAGATCACGAATGTGATCAGGGTTGGATTACTTACGCTCATATGAGTGACGCCCTGGCTTTGTTTTTATGTAGCGGCGGTCTGTCAGACGGCCACCCACTGGTCAGTGAGTAAACGTACCTGCGTGCCGCGCATTTATGACTGACGTTTCCCCAGGAAAGCCGCCAGCCGATGAACCAAACCCTAAAGTCGGTTGCACCTTGGGCGCGAATGCTATTCAACAAAGTAAATAAGGTGCAACCAGTTTCTTGGGAATAAGTTGCACCCAGGTGTAAAACACAAAAAACACTGGTTTTTTGCTCCTTTTCGGAGCAAGAACAGCCGATCTCAGAAGCAAATGCACCAAGCCGAAGCAGATTCCGTCGACGGCCGATTTTTTCCGATCATGCGTCGAAAAATTCATCAACAAAATGGGTTGCACCCGGTTGCACCTCTCCCTGAGCAAAGCTAATCTTGCCGCCAGCTGATGCCACTCGGTAGTGGCACCCATGAGGATAAGAAAATGGCTACGACCACCCTTGGGGTCAAACTCGACGACCCGACCCGCGAACGCCTCAAGGCGGCCGCGACCTCCATTGATCGCACGCCGCACTGGCTGATCAAGCAGGCGATTTTCAATTACCTGGAGAAACTCGAGGGTGGTGCAACCCTGACCGAGCTCAACGGCTTGAGCAGCAAGGACGCTGACGACGCAGGCGAAGTCCAGAGCGACCACGCCCACCAGTGCTTCCTTGAGTTCGCCGAGAGCATCCTGCCGCAATCCGTACTGCGCGCTTCGATCACCGCCGCTTACCGTCGCCCCGAGCCGGAAGTGGTGCCGATGCTGATCGAACAGGCCCGCCTGCCGGTGCAAATGGCCGAAGCCACCAACAAGCTCGCCGCTTCGATTGCGGAAAAACTGCGCAATCAGAAGAGTGCCGGCGGCCGTGCCGGGATTGTTCAGGGCCTGCTGCAGGAATTCTCGCTGTCGTCCCAAGAAGGCGTCGCCCTGATGTGCCTGGCCGAAGCACTGCTGCGGATCCCGGACAAAGGCACCCGCGACGCGCTGATCCGCGACAAGATCAGCACCGGCAACTGGCATCCGCACCTGGGCAACAGCCCGTCGCTGTTCGTCAACGCCGCCACCTGGGGCCTGCTGCTGACCGGCAAGCTGGTCGCCACCCATAACGAAGCCGGCCTCACCTCATCCCTGAGCCGCATCATCGGCAAGAGCAGCGAGCCGATGATCCGCAAGGGCGTCGACATGGCCATGCGCCTGATGGGCGAGCAGTTCGTGACCGGCGAAACCATCGCCGAAGCCCTGGCCAACGCGAGCAAATTCGAAGCCAAGGGTTTCCGCTATTCCTACGACATGCTTGGTGAAGCCGCCCTCACCGAACACGACGCGCAGAAATACCTGGCCTCGTACGAACAAGCCATTCACTCCATCGGCAAAGCCTCCCACGGCCGTGGGATTTATGAAGGCCCGGGTATCTCCATCAAGCTGTCGGCCCTGCACCCGCGTTACAGCCGTGCGCAGTACGAGCGCGTGATGGATGAGCTGTACCCGCGCCTGCTGTCCCTGACCCTGCTGGCCAAGCAATACGACATCGGCCTGAACATCGACGCCGAAGAAGCCGACCGCCTGGAGCTGTCGCTGGATCTGCTCGAGCGCCTGTGCTTCGAACCGCAGCTGACCGGCTGGAACGGCATTGGCTTCGTGATCCAGGCCTACCAGAAGCGTTGCCCGTATGTGATCGACTACGTCATCGACCTGGCACGCCGCAGCCGCCATCGCCTGATGATCCGCCTGGTAAAAGGCGCGTACTGGGACAGCGAGATCAAACGCGCCCAGGTCGAAGGCCTGGAAGGCTATCCGGTGTATACCCGCAAGGTGTACACCGATGTTTCCTACATTGCCTGTGCACGCAAGCTGCTGTCGGTACCGGAAGTCATCTACCCGCAGTTCGCTACGCACAACGCCCATACCTTGTCGGCGATTTACCATATCGCCGGTCAGAACTATTACCCCGGCCAGTACGAGTTCCAATGCCTGCACGGCATGGGTGAACCGTTGTACGAGCAGGTAGTAGGCAAGGTTTCCGAAGGCAAGCTGAACCGTCCGTGCCGCGTGTACGCACCGGTCGGCACTCACGAAACACTGCTGGCCTACCTGGTGCGTCGGCTGCTGGAAAACGGCGCCAACACCTCGTTCGTCAACCGCATCGCCGACCAGTCCATCTCGATCCAGGAGCTGGTGGCCGATCCAGTGGCCAGCATCGAGCAGATGGCGACGCTGGAAGGCGGCTTCGGCCTGCCGCACCCGCGTATCCCGCTGCCCCGTGACCTGTACGGCAGCGACCGTGCCAACTCGGCCGGTATCGACCTGGCCAACGAACACCGCCTGGCATCGCTGTCCTGCGCCCTGCTGGCCACTGCCCACAACAACTGGAAGGCCGCGCCGATGCTCGGTTGCGCCGCCAGCGATCAAGCGGCGGCACCGGTATTGAATCCGTCCGACCTGCGTGACGTGGTCGGTCACGTGCAAGAAGCCACCGTCGAAGACGTCGACAACGCGATCCAGTGCGCCATCAGCGCCGGCCCGATCTGGCAGGCCACCCCGCCCGCCGAACGCGCCGCGATCCTGGAACGTGCCGCCGACCTGATGGAAGGCGAGATCCAGCCGCTGATGGGCCTGCTGGCCCGCGAAGCCGGCAAGACCTTCGCCAACGCCATCGCCGAAGTGCGTGAGGCCGTGGACTTCCTGCGCTACTACGCGGTACAGGCTCGCAACGACTTCACCAATGACGCCCACCGCCCATTGGGCCCAGTGGTGTGCATCAGCCCGTGGAACTTCCCGCTGGCGATTTTCAGTGGGCAAGTGGCTGCCGCACTGGCCGCCGGTAACCCGGTCTTGGCCAAGCCAGCCGAACAAACCCCGCTGGTGGCTGCACAAGCCATGCGCATCCTGCTCGAAGCCGGTATTCCCCAAGGCGTACTGCAATTGCTGCCGGGCCAGGGTGAAAGCGTCGGTGCGCGCCTGGTGGGTGATGATCGCGTCAAGGGCGTGATGTTCACCGGTTCCACCGAAGTCGCGCGCCTGCTGCAACGCAATGTCGCCGGGCGCCTGGATGCCCAGGGCCGTCCGATCCCGCTGATCGCCGAGACCGGCGGCCAGAACGCGATGATCGTCGATTCCTCGGCGCTCACCGAGCAGGTGGTCATCGACGTGGTGTCCTCGGCCTTCGACAGCGCCGGTCAACGTTGCTCGGCCCTGCGCGTGTTGTGCCTGCAGGAAGATTCGGCAGACCGCGTGATCGAAATGCTCAAGGGCGCCATGGCTGAATGCCGCCTGGGCAACCCGGAACGCCTGTCGGTGGACATCGGCCCGGTGATCGACGCCGAAGCCAAGGCCGGCATCGAGAAACACATCCAGGCCATGCGCGACAAAGGCCGCAATGTGTACCAGGTGGCGATTGCCGACGGTGAAGAAATCAAGCGCGGCACCTTCGTGATGCCCACCCTGATCGAGCTGGAAAGCTTCGACGAACTGCAACGGGAGATCTTCGGCCCGGTGCTGCACGTGGTGCGCTACAAGCGCAAGGAGATCGACCAGCTTATCGGCCAAATCAACGCGTCCGGCTATGGCCTGACCCTGGGCGTACACACCCGTATCGACGAGACCATCGCCAAGGTGATCGACAACGTCAATGCCGGTAACGTCTATGTAAACCGCAACATCGTCGGTGCCGTGGTCGGCGTGCAGCCGTTCGGCGGCGAAGGCCTGTCGGGCACAGGCCCGAAAGCCGGTGGTCCGCTGTACCTGTACCGCTTGCTGTCGACCCGTCCTACCGATGCGATCGAGCAATCCTTCGTACGTGGCGACAAGCTGGCGGCACCGGATGTACGCCTGCGCGACGCCTTGAGCCAACCGCTGACCGCCCTGAAAACCTGGGCCGACAGCAATAAGTTCAGCGAGCTGAGTGCGCTGTGCAGCCAGTTCGCCGCGCAGTCCCAAAGCGGTATCACCCGTCAATTAGCCGGCCCGACCGGCGAGCGCAACAGCTACGCCATCCTGCCTCGCGAGCACGTACTGTGCCTGGCGGACGTGGAAGGCGACCTGTTGACTCAACTGGCGGCGGTATTGGCGGTCGGCGGTTCGGCGGTATGGCCGGAAACCGACTTGACCAAGGCCGTGTTCCCACGGTTGCCGAAGGAGATTCAGGCGAAAATCAAGCGCGTGGCCGACTGGAGCAAGGACGAGGTGGTGTTTGACGCCGTCCTGCACCACGGCGATTCCGACCAACTGCGTGGGGTGTGCCAGCAAGTGGCGCAGCGTGGCGGGGCGATTGTCGGGGTACATGGTTTGTCTCAGGGCGAGACCACGATTGCCTTGGAGCGCCTGGTGATCGAACGTGCGTTGAGCGTTAACACCGCTGCTGCCGGCGGTAATGCCAGCCTGATGACCATCGGCTAACTGAATGTGGGAGGGGGCTTGCCCTCTCCCACATTTGATCGCATTTCAATTCCCCTCCCCGCGTTCTGCCTCTTCATCACCCAGATCAATCTTGCTATCCAGTCTTTATTCGCGCACTTAGACTCAGGCCAATTCCCCAAAGGTAATCCGCCATGTCCGAGACGCTGCTCAGTTCCCGCAATCTGGCTTTCGAGCTGTACGAAGTCCTCGATGCCGAGGGCCTGACCCAGCGCGAGCGGTTTGCCGAGCACAACCGCGAAACCTTCGATGCGGCCATCAGCACGGCCCGCAACATTGCCGAGAAGTACTTCGCGCCACACAACCGCAAGAACGACGAGAACGAACCGCGTTTTGAGGACGGCAAGGCGATTCTGATTCCGGAAGTGAAACCGGCGGTGGATGCGTTCCTTGAAGCCGGTTTCCTCAATGCGGCCCGCAGCTTCGAAGCCGGTGGCATGCAGTTGCCGACCCTGCTGTCCCAGGCCTGCTTCGCTCACTTCCAATCCGCCAACGCGGCCTCGACGTCCTACCCGTTCCTGACCATGGGCGCCGCCAACCTGATCGAAAGCTTCGGCACCGAGGAGCAAAAACAGCGCTTCCTGCAACCAATGATCGAAGGCCGTTTCTTCGGCACCATGGCCCTGACCGAGCCCCACGCCGGCTCATCGCTGTCGGATATTCGTACCCGCGCCGAGCCCGCGGCTGACGGCAGCTATCGCCTCAAAGGCAACAAGATCTTCATCTCCGGCGGCGACCACCCGCTGTCGGAAAACATCGTGCACATGGTGCTGGCCAAGCTGCCGGACGCGCCCGCCGGGGTGAAGGGCATTTCGCTGTTTATCGTGCCCAAATTCCTGGTCAACGACGACGGCAGCCTCGGCGCGCGCAACGACGTGCTGCTGGCCGGGCTGTTTCATAAGATGGGCTGGCGTGGCACCACGTCCACGGCACTGAATTTCGGCGATAACGGCAACTGCGTCGGCTATCTGGTGGGTAAACCGCACCAAGGCCTGAGCTGCATGTTCCAGATGATGAACGAGGCGCGCATCGGTGTCGGCATGGGCGCGGTGATGCTCGGTTACGCCGGTTATCTCTATTCGCTGGAATACGCCCGCGAACGCCCGCAAGGCCGCTTGCCCGACAGCAAGGACCCAGGCACCGCGCCGGTCTCGATCATCCAGCACGCCGATATCAAGCGCATGCTGCTGACGCAAAAAGCCTACGTCGAAGGTGCCTTTGACCTGGGCCTGTACGCCGCGCGGCTGTTCGATGACACCACCACACTGGAGACCGAGGCCGAACGCAAACAGGCCCATGAACTGCTGGACCTGCTCACCCCCATCGTCAAATCCTGGCCATCGGAGTTCTGCCTCAAGGCCAACGAACTGGCGATCCAGATCCTCGGCGGCCATGGTTATACCCGCGAATACCCGGTGGAGCAGTACTACCGCGACAACCGCCTGAACCCGATCCACGAGGGCACCCATGGCATCCAGTCCCTGGACCTGCTGGGGCGCAAGCTGGCGCAGAACGGCGGCGCGGGCCTGAAGCAACTGATCCGGCTGATCGCCGACACGGGCGCGCGGGCACAGGAATATCCAGGCCTGACGGCATTGAGAGAGCCGCTGGAGCACCTGGTCAGCCGCCTGCAAAGCGTGACCATCGGCCTGCTGACGGATCTCGCCCAGGGCAAGGTCAACAGCAGCCTGGCGAACTCGGCGCTGTACCTGAAGGTATTCGGGCATACGGTGATTGGCTGGCGCTGGCTGGAACAGGCGATTCGCGCCGAAGAAGGGCTGGCCAAGGGCAATGTGGCCGATGTCGCCTTCTATCAAGGCAAGCTCCAGGCCGCCCGGTACTTCCTGACTTGGGAGATTCCGGGCTGCCATCATGAACTGGTGATTCTGGAGGCACGGGATGATACGTGCCTGGGGATGCAGGATGAGTGGTTCTAGGGCTGGATCGCCTTGGAAATCACCTCGACCGTGGCGCTGACTTGCTCTTGGTAACGGTCGAGTTCCTGCTGGTGAGCCTGCTGCATTTCGATCTGCTCGGCGCACAGGTTCAGCGCCGCCAGCACCAGTAGCTTGTCACCGATCAGGGTCGGGTACTTTTTCTTGGTGGTGGCCAGGGAGGCCTTGAGCATGGTCACGGCGTGCATCAGGGTTTTATCTTCCCCCGCCGGGGCCTTGATCGAGTAATCCTCTCCGAGAATCGAAACGACCTTTATCCCTTCATTCATGCGCTGACAGGGCCTGCGCTCACGCGCTCAACCAGCGCCTGGATACGTGCTGCGGTGGCGCCGTGCTTTTCTTCCTGCTCCATCAGGTTCAGTTGCAGGCTGTCGTTCTCATCCTTGGCGCGAGCCAGTTCGGCCTTGAGGGATTCGTTGCTGCCCAGTAGCTCCTGATTCTGCTGTACCAGGTCGCTGACCAGTTGTTCCAGTTGGCTGAGGGATGCTTCTAACATTTTGATTTCTCGGGCTTTTTCAAAGGGCGGTGACGATAAAGAAAATTCACCTCGGATGCCAGGGTTATCCCTGGCGCGCAGCCCGTTTTTTAAGGGCCGGGCCACGCTTTCGAGCCTTAGTGACTGCATTTCCCCCATCTGGTTCCTGAATCCGCGCAACCCCTCGTCAGATGCGACAAAAACGCACAGCCCCCTTTAGACTTTAGTCGTATGCCCGATAGAGAGGCACACCCCGTCTCATGACCGCACGGATTGCGCCTCTCCCAGGATTTCCGCATGTCGCTTCGTAATATGAATATCGCTCCGAGGGCCTTCCTCGGCTTCGCGTTTATTGGCGCGTTGATGTTGTTTCTAGGCGTGTTCGCCCTGAACCAGATGAGCAAGATCCGTGGCGCCACTGAAGACATTACCTTGTCCAGCGTGCCAAGCATCCGCGCCCTGGACGAGTTCACCCAACTGACCCTGCGCCTGCGCGTGCTGTCTTACCGCTTGCTGACCAACCGCGAGCCGGATGTGCAGCAAAAGACCCTGGAAGCCTTCGAACTGCGCAACCAGCAGATCCGCACCGCCCAGGGCGTCTACGAGAAACTGATTGAAAGCAGCGAAGAACGTAGCACCTACAACGAATATGTAAGCCTGCTGGGCCAGTACCATCAGATTGAAGAGCGCATGAAGAGCCTGTCACGGGCCAACCAGATGGATGAGCTGCGCAGCCTGCTTAACACCGAATTGCTGAGCAACTCCGAGCAGGTCAACGCCGTGCTGACGCGCCTGCTGGACCTCAATAACAAGATGGCCCTGGCCACCAATCAGGAGGCCGAAGACCAATACAACACGGCCTTCAACCTGGTCGTGGGCCTGCTGGTGATCGCCACGCTGCTGACCCTGCTGTTTGCCTGGCTGCTGACCCGCAGCATCACCCTGCCGATTTCACAGGCACTGGAAGCGGCGGAAGAAGTCGCCGAAGGCAACCTGACACGGCCGATCAAAGTCGACGGCAACGATGAGGCCGGGCGCCTGCTCGCCGCCATGGCCAAGATGCAGGACAAACTGCGCGACACCCTGCAACGCATCGCCGGCTCCGCCACCCAACTGGCTTCCGCCGCCGAGGAACTGAACGCCGTCACCGACGAAAGTGCCCGTGGCCTGACCCGGCAAAACAACGAAATCGAGCAAGCCGCCACCGCCGTCAACGAGATGACCAGCGCCGTTGAAGAAGTCGCACGCAATGCGGTGAGCACCTCGGAAGCCTCGCGCAACGCCACCACGTCTGCTGGCGACGGCCGCGACCTGGTGCAGGAAACCGTCAGCGCCATCGAGCGCATGAGCGGCGATGTGCAAGCAACCGCCACCCTGATCGGCGAACTGGCCAATGAGTCGCGCGATATCGGCAAAGTGCTGGACGTGATTCGCGGCCTGGCCGACCAGACCAATTTGCTGGCCCTGAACGCGGCGATTGAAGCCGCGCGCGCCGGTGAAGCCGGTCGCGGGTTCGCGGTGGTCGCCGATGAAGTGCGGGCCCTGGCCCATCGTACCCAGCAGTCCACCAGCGAGATCGAGCGGATGATCGGCAGTATCCAGGCCGGTACCGAGCACGCGGTGGACTCGATGCGCAACAGCACCGAGCGGGCGGAGTCGACGCTGAACATCGCCAAAGGCGCAGGGATGTCGCTGGACACCATCAACACGGCGATTGTCGAGATCAACGAGCGCAACCTGGTGATCGCCAGCGCTGCGGAAGAACAGGCGCAGGTGGCGCGGGAAGTGGACCGCAACCTGGTGAACATTCGTGATCTGTCGGTGCAATCCGCTACGGGCGCCAGCCAGACCAGCGCCGCGAGCAGCGAATTGTCACGCCTGGCGGTAGACCTGAACGGGATGGTAGGCCGCTTCCGCCTCTAACGCCCTGCACTGGCTGAAATGTGGGAGGGGGCTTGCCCTAATGCCGGTCAGTTAAGGCTTTTTGTAGGAGCGAGCTTGCTCGCGAAAAACGCCCAGGCAACGCGTTCATTCTCGATAAGCGCGGTGGCCCTGAGTTCTTCGCGAGCAAGCTCGCTCCTACAATCACTTTCGCTTAACTGAACGGCATTAGGGCTTGCCCCTCCCAAATTTAGTTATGCGTGAATCAGAAAAAGCTTTTTGACAGCACCGCAATTCAACAGGTTAGAATCCCTGGCACGCAGACTGCATGGTCAGTTTGCGTCCCGTCTTGTTTGCCCATGGAGTACTGCCTTTGAATGCGACGACCATCAACAGCCTGTTCTTGATCGGCGCGTTGCTGGTGAGTGCGAGCATTCTGGTGAGTTCTCTTTCCTCGCGCCTGGGTATCCCGATCCTGGTGATCATCCTGGCCGTGGGCATGGTGGCCGGCGTCGATGGCGGCGGCATCATTTTCGACAATTACCCGACTGCCTACCTGGTGGGCAACCTCGCGCTGGCAGTGATCCTGCTCGACGGCGGTTTGCGTACGCGGGTAGCGAGTTTCCGCGTGGCACTCTGGCCAGCATTGTCCCTGGCCACGGTGGGGGTGTTGATTACCACCGGCCTCACCGGCATGGCGGCGGCCTGGCTGTTTGATCTGAATATTATCCAGGGCCTGCTTATCGGTGCGATTGTCGGCTCGACCGACGCCGCAGCGGTGTTCTCGCTGCTGGGCGGCAAGGGCCTGAACGAACGGGTGACCGCCAGCCTCGAGATCGAATCCGGCAGTAACGACCCCATGGCGGTGTTCCTCACCGTCACCCTGATCGACATGCTCGCCAGCGGCCAGACCGGCCTGCACTGGAGCCTGCTGACCCACCTGGTGCGCGAGTTCGGCATCGGTGGCATCGTCGGCATCGGCGGCGGCTGGCTGATGCTGCAAATGGTCAACCGCATCAACCTGGCCACCGGCCTGTACCCGATCCTGGTGATCGCCGGCGGCCTGTTCGTGTTCGCCCTGACCAACGCCTTCCATGGCAGCGGCTTCCTCGCCGTGTACCTGTGCGGCCTGGTGATCGGCAATCGCCCGGTGCGTAGCCGCCATGGCATTTTGCATATGCTCGACGGCATGGCCTGGCTCGCGCAGATCGGTATGTTCCTGGTGCTGGGCCTGCTGGTCACGCCCCATGATTTGCTGCCGATTGCCCTGCCGGCCCTGGGCCTGGCGCTGTGGATGATCCTGTTTGCGCGGCCGCTGTCGGTGATGGTCGGCCTGCTGCCGTTCAAAGCCTTCCATGGCCGTGAAAAAGCTTTTATCGCCTGGGTCGGCCTGCGCGGCGCGGTGCCGATCATCCTGGCGGTGTTCCCGTTGATGGCCGGCCTGCCCCATGCGCAGCTGTACTTCAACCTGGCGTTCTTTATCGTGCTGGTGTCGCTGCTGGTACAGGGCACCAGCCTGCCGTGGGTGGCCAAGCTGCTCAAAGTGACCGTTCCGCCGGACCCGGCGCCGATCTCCCGCGCAGCCCTGGAAGTGCACGTCACCAGCGAGTGGGAGCTGTTCGTCTACCGCCTGGGCGCAGAAAAATGGTGCATCGGCGCGGCCCTGCGCGAGCTGAAAATGCCCGAAGGCACGCGCATCGCGGCCCTGTTCCGTGGCCAGCAACTGCTCCATCCGTCGGGTAGTACGGTGCTGGAAGTCGGCGATCTGCTCTGTGTGATCGGCCATGAACACAACCTGCCGGCCCTGGGCAAACTGTTCAGCCAGGCACCGCAACGCGGCCTCGATTTGCGCTTCTTCGGCGACTTCGTCCTCGAAGGCGACGCCCAGCTGGGCGCGGTTTCAGCGCTGTATGGCCTCAAGCTCGAAGGGATCGACCCGGACATGCCGCTGAGCCGCTTCATCACCCAGAAAGTCGGCGGCGCGCCGGTCGTGGGCGACCAGGTGGAGTGGAACAACACCATCTGGACCGTCGCGGTCATGGACGGGAACAAGATTGGCAAAGTCGGCGTCAGATTCCCCGAAGGAAGTCGCCCGGGCCCCGGACTCTTCCTCTAAACTGCGGGGCGACAGCACGCCCCCGATTCTTCACCTTGCTCGATCGGTCTCTATGCCAACCCTGCGCACTTTTCTCGCCACTGCCCTGCTGGGCCTGACCCTTTGTGTCGGCAGCGTCTACGCCGCCGACCCGCCCAGCGCCGACGCCATCCAGCAAACCCTGGACAAGCTGCCTGATCGCAAACTGCCCGACGCCGACATGAAGGCGCTGCAGTCGATCCTGCAACAGACCCTGACCTACCTGGGCAACAAGCAGGATTACGAGCAGCGCCTGGTCGACCTCAAGCGCCAGCTGGAAGACGCGCCGCGCCAGACCAGCGAGAACCAGCGCGAACTGACCCGGCTCAAGGCCACCAAGGTCATTCCGGTAGCCCAACGCTACGCCACCCTGCCGGTGCCGCAGCTTGAGCAATTGCTGGTGCAGCGCAGCACCCAGCAAGGCGACCTGCAAAAGGAACTGGCCGACGCCAACAGCCTGACCATCGCCGCCCAGACCCGTCCCGAGCGCGCCCAGACCGAAATCAGCAGCAGCCAGACGCGCATCCAGCAGATCAATGCCACCCTCAAGGCCGGCAAGGACAATGGCAAAGCCCTCAGCAGCGACCAGCGCAACCAACTGAATGCCGAACTGGCCTCCCTGAATGCCCTGATCCCCCTGCGTCGCCAGGAACTGGCCGGCAATAGCCAGCTGCAGGACCTGGGCAACAGCCAGCACGACTTGATCCAGGAAAAAACCGCGCGCCTGGAACAAGAGATCCAGGACCTGCAAACCCTGATCAACCAGAAACGCCTGGCCCAGTCCCAGCAGACCGTCACCCAACAGTCCATCGAAGCGCAAAAGGCCGGCGGCAGCAGCCTGCTGGCCACGGAAAGCGCGGCCAACCTGAAGCTGTCCGACTACCTGCTCAAGAGTACCGACCGCCTCAACGACCTGACCCAGAAGAACCTGCAGACCAAGCAACAGCTGGACACCGTGACCCAGAGCGATTCGGCCCTGGACGAGCAGATCAATGTGCTCAAGGGCAGCCTGCTCCTCTCGAAGATTCTGTATAAGCAGAAACAAGCGTTGCCCCGCCTGACGGTGGACCGCGACCTGGCGGACGATATCGCCAACATTCGCCTGTACCAGTTCGAGGTCAACCAACAGCGCGAGCTGATCAGCTCCCCCAGCACCTATGTGGATAACCTGCTGGCCAACCAGCCGCCGGCCGACGTCACCCCGCAACTGCGGCGCACCCTGCTGGAACTGGCGATCACCCGCAGCGACTTGCTGGAGCGCCTGAGCCGCGAGCTGAGCGCGCTGCTCAACGAATCCATCACCCTGCAACTGAACCAGAAACAACTGCTCAGCACCGCCACCACCCTGCGCGCGACGCTCGATGAACAGATGTTCTGGATCCCCAGCAACAAGCCGCTGGACACCGAGTGGCTGGAAACCGTGCCGGCGCACCTGAGCAAGCAGGTCACCACCCTGCCATGGGCCTCCAGCGTCAGCGAGCTGTACGACGGCCTGACCCAGCGTCCGCTGCTGTTTTTGCCGTTGCTGCTGTTGATCGGTGCCCTGTTGTGGCGCCGCAACGCGTTGTACGCGCGCCTGAAAAGAGTCCACCTGGACATCGGCCACTTCAAACGCGACAGCCAATGGCACACGCCCCAGGCGATCCTGGTAAATATCCTGTTGGCGATGCCGGTAGCACTGGGCCTGGCGCTGTGCGGCTACGCGCTGCAGATCGACGCACGTGGGCAGAACGCCAACCTGGGTGCAGCGCTGTTGCAGATCGCCCAGGCATGGCTGGTGTTCTACACCGCCTACCGCATCCTGGCGCCGGGCGGCGTGGCCGAGTTGCACTTCCGCTGGGAAAAGCCCCAGGTCGAATTCCTCCAGGGCTGGGTACGCAAGCTCGGGCTGGTGGTGCTGGCCCTGGTGGCCGTGGTGGCGATTGCCGAGCATCAACCGGCGGCGCTGGCCGACGACGTGCTGGGCATTGGTGTGGTCCTGACCTGCTACGCCCTGATGGCCTGGCTGCTGGGACGCCTGCTGCTGCACAGCCCGACCCACGAAAAAGCCTCGCTGTTCCGCAAAGCCGTGGGCCTGCTGTTTACCGCCCTGCCTGTCGCGCTGTTCATTGCCGTGTGCTTTGGCTACTACTACACCGCACTCAAGCTCAGCGACCGGCTGATCAACACCCTGTACCTGCTGATGTTCTGGCTGGTCATCGAAGCCACCTTCGTCCGCGGCCTGGGCGTTGCCGCCCGACGCCTGGCCTATTCCCGCGCCCTGGCCAAACGCCAGGCCGCCAAGGAAGCCGGCGAAGGCGAAGCGGTGATCGAAGAGCCGACCCTGGATATCGAACAGGTCAACGAACAATCGATGCGCCTCATCCGCCTGGCGCTGCTCGGCGGCTTTATCGCGGCGCTGTACTGGGTATGGTCGGACCTGATCTCGGTATTTTCCTACCTGGACAACGTCACCCTGTACGAATACACCAGCGGCACCGGTGCCAATATCAGCATGGTGCCGATCAGCATCGGCGACCTGCTCGGCGCGCTGATCATCATCGGCATCACCTTCGCCCTGGCGCGCAACCTGCCCGGCCTGCTGGAAGTGCTGGTGCTGTCCAAGCTGGACTTGGCCCAGGGCAGTGCCTACGCCACGACCACCTTGCTGTCCTACATCATTGCCGGCGTGGGCTTTGTCTCGACCCTGTCCACCCTCGGCGTGAGCTGGGACAAGTTGCAATGGCTGGTGGCCGCGCTGTCGGTGGGGTTGGGCTTCGGCATGCAGGAGATCTTCGCCAACTTTATCTCCGGCATCATGATCCTGTTCGAGCGCCCGGTGCGCATCGGCGACACCATCACCATCGGCAACCTGTCGGGCACGGTGAGCAAGATCCGCATCCGCGCCACCACCATCACCGACTTCGACCGCAAGGACATCATTGTCCCGAACAAGACGTTCATTACCGGGCAACTGATCAACTGGTCGCTGACCGACACCATCACCCGTGTGACCCTCAAGCTGGGCGTTGACTACGGCTCCGACCTGGACCTGGTGAAGGAATTGTTGCTCAAGGCTGCGCGAGAAAACCCAAGGGTGTTGAAGGAACCGGAACCCCATGTGTACTTCCTCAACTTCGGCGAAAGCACCCTCGACCACGAACTGCGCATGCACGTGCGCGACCTCGGCGACCGCAACCCGGTGATCGACGAAGTGAACCGCTTTATCAACCGCGAGTTCAAGAACCACCACATCAACATCTCGTTCCGGCAGATGGAGGTGTACCTGAAAAACCTCCACGGCCAGGAGTACAAGCTGGTGCCGGTGGAAGACGAGAAGAGAACCATCGTCGGACCGGCCGACGCGCAAGATGTGCCGGAGCCGCCGGACGGCAAAGTGGCGGATGCACCCGAGCCACCGCCCAGCAAACTCGACTAAACGCCCTATCCCCAGCAGAATGCTCGGACATTCTGCTGGAGATGGCCGGTGAAAGCCCTCGACGAACTGACCTTCGACAACCGCTTCGCACGCCTGGGCGACGCGTTCTCAACCCACGTATTGCCCGAGCCCCTCGACGAACCGCGCCTGGTGGTGGCAAGCAATGCCGCCATGGCCCTGCTCGACCTCGACCCGACAGTGGCCGAAACACCGGTGTTTGCCGAGCTGTTCAGCGGCCACAAGTTGTGGGCCGAGGCCGAGCCGCGGGCGATGGTCTACTCCGGGCACCAGTTCGGCGGCTACACCCCGCAGTTGGGCGATGGCCGTGGGTTGCTGCTCGGCGAGGTGTACAACGAGGCCGGCGAACATTGGGACCTGCACCTCAAGGGTGCCGGGATGACGCCCTACTCGCGCATGGGCGATGGCCGCGCGGTGCTGCGCTCGTCAATCCGGGAGTTTTTGGCCTCCGAAGCGCTGCATGCACTGGGCATCCCCAGCAGCCGCGCGTTGTGCGTGATCGGCTCCAGCACCCCGGTCTGGCGTGAGAAGCAGGAACGTGGGGCGATGGTGCTGCGCCTGGCGCCGAGCCATATCCGCTTCGGGCATTTCGAATATTTCTACTACACCAAGAAGCCAGAGCAGCAGGCGGAACTGGCCGAGCACGTGCTTTCACTGCACTACCCCGAGTGCAAGGAACAGCCTGAACCTTACCTCGCGATGTTCCGCGAAATCGTCGAACGCAATGCCGAGATGATCGCCAAATGGCAGGCCTATGGCTTCTGCCACGGCGTGATGAACACCGACAACATGTCGATCCTGGGCATCACCTTCGACTTCGGGCCGTTTGCGTTTCTCGACGACTTTGACGCGCACTTCATCTGCAATCACTCGGACCATGAAGGACGTTACTCCTTCAGCAACCAGGTGCCCATCGGCCAGTGGAATCTCAGCGCGCTGGCCCAGGCGCTCACGCCGTTTATCAGCGTCGATGCCTTGAAAGAAGCCCTTGGTCTGTACCTGCCGCTGTACCAGGCCCACTACCTGGACCTGATGCGCCGCCGACTGGGGCTGACCACCGCCGAAGACGACGACCAGAAGCTGGTGGAGCGGTTGCTGAAGCTGATGCAGAACAGCGGCGTGGATTACACCTTGTTCTTCCGGCGACTTGGGGATGAATCGGCAGCGATGGCGGTGGCGAAGCTGCGCGATGATTTTGTCGACCTCGCCGGGTTTGATGCCTGGGCAGAACTGTACAAGGCTCGTGTTGAGCGGGACGGGAATTACAACGAGAAACAACGCCGTGAGCGGATGCACGCAGTGAACCCGCTGTACATCCTGCGCAACTACCTCGCACAGAACGCTATCGCTGCCGCCGAATCAGGCGACTACAGCGAAGTGCAGCGACTGCACGAGGTGCTTTCCAAGCCGTTCGAGGAGCAGGCGGGGATGGAACAGTACGCGCAACGACCGCCGGATTGGGGCAAGCATTTGGAGATCAGTTGTTCGTCGTGATACACGCCATGCTCGCGATTAGATGAACAGGTCGACCGGCACCTTGAAAAAATCCGCCAGCCAACGAATCTGTCGCACGTTCAGCTGGCGTTTTCCACTGAGGATCTCCGAGACCACCGATTGAGCACCCACACCCGGCAAATCACTCTGAGTCAGGCCATGCTCCTGCATCATTGATCTCAATACGTCGACACCGCTCGCCTCAGGCATTGGCCAATGCTCCAGGTCATAAGCCTCGACCCAGTCACCGATGATATCGACCACGCCCATCAACGGATGGGCTTCGTCCTCCCCTACGATATCCAGCAATTCGTCGAGCGCCTCCACCAGCACATCGTAGTCAGCCTCGGTTTTCGGCTTGCGCAACAGCGGTGATACGAATTGCCAGTGCTCGGCGACTTGCTCGATCAATACACTCATTTTCCAGTCACTCCTTCCATTTACCCTTGTCGTATTCCCGATGGTCCAGCACATGTCGAATATAGAGCCGCTGCATTCGGTAGCGCACAATCGCGATGAGTCGTAGTTTGTTACCACCGATGTTGAAGACGTGTAACGCCCCCACTTTATCCACGGTAGGAAAAATCGATTTCAACGCCGCGAAGTCCTCAGGATTGAGGACTTTGGCTTTCCGATACCACTCATCCAAAGCACTGGCTGAATGAGGCCACTTCAACTTGGCATTTCGGATTTGTTTCGCACTGATTACGCGCATGCAACATCCCTATCGCATATTGCTATGAAGGTTAAACCCGAACGCCGACTATCGCAATTTGCTATGGCGTCGAACGGACCGGCGGTGCTATTTCGAACAAGCACTTCCAGCCTAGATAGGCATGCGTCAATCGACATTCGCGAATCTGTTAGCACATGCGTCGTCGCCCCCGAGCTTGATAAAGCTGATACCCGACTCCAGATAGGATGCATTGGCCACATCCACGGAGCCCACCATGTCCGACCCTCTCGTTATCCCCTGCCCCCATTGCAACGGCCTCAACCGCATCCCCGGAGAGCGGCTGGGAGATACGCCCAAGTGCGGGCGCTGCAAGCAACCGGTTCTACTGAGCAAGCCTTTCGAGCTGAAACAAGGCGACTACGCCAGCCAGATCAAGGGCGATTTGCCGTTATTGGTCGACGTGTGGGCCGATTGGTGTGGGCCGTGCAAGTCGTTTGCGCCGGTGTTTGAACAGGCGGCCGGCCAGTTGGAGGGCAAGTGCAGGCTGGCCAAGCTGGACAGCGAGGCCAATCAGCAGCTGTCGGCGCAACTGGGGATTCGTTCGATCCCCAGTTTGATTCTGTTCAAGAACGGCCGCGAAGTGGCGCGCCAGAGTGGGGCGTTTCCGTTGCCGCAACTGATGAGCTGGTTGCGTAGCCAGGGGGTGTAACCGGACCTTGAGGACAATGCAATTCAAATGTGGGAGGGGGCAAGCCCGCTCCCACAGGTCAGGCATTTTCCAGCAGGTTATGCAGCTCCACAAATTGCAGAGTGAGCTTGTGCCGTGGGTCCAGGTGGATCAGCGGCTTGTTCTCCTGGTGCGATTCGCGCATGCGCACCGAGCTGGCCAGGTACACCGGCAGCACCGGTAAGCCCTCGGCAATCAACTCATCGAGCATCTGCTGCGGCAGGCTCGCCCGCGCTTGGAACTGGTTGACCACGATGCCTTCCACTTCCAGGCCTTCGTTGTGGTCTTCCTTCAATTCTTCGATTTCAGCCAGTAGCCCGTACAGAGCCTGGCGCGAGAAGCTGTCGCAATCGAAGGGGATCAGCACACGATCAGCGGCAATCAGCGCCGAAACCGCATAAAAGTTCAGGGCTGGCGGGGTATCCAGGTAGATACGGTCGTAATCTTCGCTCAGTTCATCGAGCAGCTTTCGCAGCTTGTTGATCTTGTGCTTGGCCTCAAGCTTGGGCTGCAGGTCCGCGAGTTCGGCGGTGGCGGTGATGACGTGCAGATTATCGAAGGGGGTTTCGTAGATATCGACCTTGTTCTTCTTCGAAAACGGCCCGGAAGACAGGGTTTGCTTGAAAAAGTCCGCTATCCCCATGGGGATGTCGTCGCCAGTCAGCCCGGTCAGGTATTGGGTTGAATTGGCCTGTGCATCGAGGTCCACCAACAGGGTTCGATAGCCTTCGCTGGCGCTGACCGCCGCCAGGTTGCAGGCGATGCTCGACTTGCCAACACCGCCTTTTTGATTGAACACCACGCGCCGCATGGAAAAACCTCCGTGTATCAATGAATGTCCGAGTGTAGAGGGCAAAAGCGCCTGTTAGCTACCTCGTTCATCGATGCATTGCTGCATTGCATCGGGTCTGTCATAGGTCACGTACAAATGAAAAGGAAGTGTCCGACGATCCAAGTTACCCCTCGTTGAAGGACAATCTGTAAACCTTCCCGTCTTATTTGTAATCGGCCTTGCACAATTCTTTACCAAAGTTTGCTAGAACCCCGCAGCACCGGGATAATGCGCGCCACTCGGCGATTGCTCCTTGTCCCGGTATTCGGGGCCAAAAGCCGCACATGGAAGCCCGCAGGGGCGGGATAACTTCTCAGTGATCAACTTCAACATCGCCCAATGGCGCGCCTGGGCCCCCGGCTTGGAAAGCGCGGACGACTGGCACGCCTGGTGCCAGGCCCCGGTGTTGCTGCCTGCCAGCGCTGCCTCGCCCGACGTGTCGTTCCTGCCGGCCATGCAGCGCCGCCGCCTGAGCCGCCTGGCGCGCATGGCGTTCAGCGTAGGCTGGCCCCTGGCCGACGGCCTGCAAGACTTGCCGCTGGTGTTTATTTCCCGGCATGGCGAAACCCCGCGCACCCTCGACATCCTCAGCGACCTGGCCAACGACCAGCCGCTGTCGCCGACCCAATTCAGCCTGTCGGTGCACAACGCGGTGATTGGCCTGTGGTCGATCCTGCGCAATGAAACCAGCGAAATGACAGCCCTCGCCGCCGCCGGCGATGGCCTGGAGCACGGCATGCTCGAAGCCGCGGCCCTGCTCAACGAAGGCGCTCCGGCGGTATTGCTGGTCATCACCGAAGAACAGCCGCCCGAGGCCTACGCCAGTTGGATCGTTGACGTGCCGTTTCCCTACGCCCTCGGCCTGCTGCTGACACCAGGCGACGAGTGGCAACTGGAACTCAGCGCCGGCACTGTCCAACCCACTCAAACCCAGTGGCCCCACGCCCTGAACCTGCTGCGCACCCTGCTTACCGAACAGGGCGCCTGCCAACATGCCTGGAAGAACCGTGTATGGAACTGGCAACGCAAGTCGTGAACGATAAGCCACGGGATGCCTACTACTGGCGCCTGTTCGCCACTGCCGCGAGCTTCTTCGTGTTCGGCGTCGGCGGGTTGTGCCTGCGCTTGCTGGTCTTTCCCCTGCTCAGCTGCCTGCCGGGCAACGTAGAAAGGCACCAGCGCCGCGCCCGCCATACCATCAGCAAGCTGTTCTGGTTCTTTATCCGCCTGATGCAGCGCGCCGGCGTGCTGACCTACAGCGTCGCAGGCGCCGAACGGCTCGGCCAGCCAGGCCAGATGATCATCGCCAACCATCCGTCGTTGATCGACGTGGTGTTCCTGATCGGCCTGATGCGCCAGACCAATTGCGTGATCAAGCAGAGCCTGTTTCAAAACCCGTTCACCCGTGGCCCGGTGCGCGACGCGGGTTATATAAGCAACGACGGCAGTGCAGACATGCTCGACGCCGCCGCTGACGCCCTGCGCAACGGCCAGACGCTGATCATCTTTCCCGAAGGCACCCGCACCACACCCGGCGTGGCGCCCGCCTTTCATCGCGGGGCCGCCGCCATTGCCCTGCGCGGTGCGACAATCATCACCCCGGTAGTGATCAAGGTCAGCCCCACCACCCTGACCAAGGCCGAACCCTGGTATCGCATCCCTAAATGCCGTTTTCACTTCAGTTTGCGCGTGGGGGCCGATATAGAACCACAGGCGTTCGCAACACTGGGGCCCGCGCCCCAGGCCTCACGCAAGCTCAACGATTACCTGCACCACTATTTCATTAAGGAGCTCGCCGAAGATGAGCGACCAACACCGCCTTGAGCACGACATAAAGCTGTTGATCATCGAGGCCCTGGGCCTGGAAGACATCAGCGCCGACGACATCGGCAGCGACCAAACCCTGTTCGGCGAAGGCCTGGGCCTGGATTCGGTAGACGCCCTGGAATTGGGCCTGGCGATCCAGAAAACGTACGGCATCAAGATCGATGCCGACGCCAAGGACACCCGCAATCACTTCACCAACGTGGCCAGCCTTGCGGCGTTCGTCACGGCCAGACAGGCAGCTTGAGACCGGACCATGCAAACTCGTGACGATATTTTCAACACCCTGCGCGATGCCTTGGTGGAACTGTTTGAACTGCCCCCGGAGCGCGTCACCCTCGACGCCAACCTGTATCAGGACCTGGAGATCGACAGCATCGATGCCGTGGACCTGATCGACCATATCAAGCGCCAGACCGGCAAGAAGATCGCCGCCGAAGAGTTCAAGGCCGTGCGCACCGTCAACGACGTGGTTGAGGCGGTGTACCGTCTGGTCCAGCCTGCCGCATGAGCCGGCTGATCGGCCTTGGCCTGTTATTGGCGGGGCTGCTGTACCCGTTTGCGGTGTATTACGGCACCGAGCACTTTGCGCCCTGGCAATTCGGCCTGCTGCTGGGCAGCCTGTGGCTGCTGCGCGCGGTCACGGGTGCGGCGCGCCCCGGCAGCCGCTGGATGGCGTTGGCGGTGATCGTGTTTTGCCTGGCCCTGGCCTGGTTCGACAACCCGCACCTGTTGCGCTGGTACCCGAGCCTGGTCAGTGCGTTCATGTTGGCGCTGTTCGGCCTGAGCCTGAAATACGGCCCGCCGATGGTGGAGCGTCTGGCGCGCATGACCGACCCGGTGCTGCCGCCTCACGCGATTGTGTATACGCGCCAGGTCACCGTGGTGTGGTGCGTATTTTTTCTGTGTAATGGCCTGCTCGCCGCCGCCCTCACCCTATGGGCGCCGTTGAGCTGGTGGACGTTGTACAACGGCTTGATCGCCTACGGGCTGATGGGGCTGTTGTTTGCCGTGGAATGGCTGGTACGACAAAGGGTTCGAGGCCGCGTATGAATGGGTTGAATCTTGAGCATCTGTTGCTCGAGCCGCTGGAACAGCGTTTGGTGACTACCGAACCTGCGATGAATCACGCCCAGCTGTGGGAACACTCCCTGAGCCTGGCCGCCGGGTTGCAAGCCCGTGGCATACAGCGCCTGGCCCTGCACCTGGAAGACGCCGGCCTGCTGGCGATTGCACTGCTGGGCGCCTGGCGCGCCGGGGCCAGCGTGCTGCTGCCCGCCGATCTGCAACCCCAGACCCGCCAACGCTGGGACGCGGTTGTCGACGCCTGGCTGACTGAAGCGGCAGACCTGGACGCGCTGTATCAAGCACCGTTGAGCCCGGCCTCCCTCGACCTGGACACCTGCCAACTGAGCCTGTGCACCTCCGGCTCCAGCGGCGAACCCAAGCGTATCGACAAGACCCTGCGCCAGCTCGCCAATGAAGTCCAGGCCCTGGAAGCCCTGTGGGGCGCCGACCTGAAAGACGCCTGCATCATCGGCAGTGTCGCCACCCAGCACATCTACGGTTTGCTGTTCCGTGTGCTGTGGCCGCTGTGCGCCGGTCGCAGCTTTGTGCGCCGCCAGCTGGCGTTTCCGGAAGACATGCAACGCGCCAGCCGCGAACACCCGCAATTCGCCTGGGTCGCCAGCCCGGCGCTGCTCAAGCGCATGGGCGACAACCTCGATTGGCCGGCGCTGAGCCAGGTATCGCGGGTATTTTCGTCGGGTGGCGCCCTGCCCATCGAGGCGGCCAGCAGTCTTTACGAGCGCTTGCAGCAATGGCCGACCGAGATCCTCGGCAGCTCGGAAACCGGCGGCATCGCCTGGCGCCAGGGTGCGCAACCCTGGCAGCCGTTCGCCGATGTACACCTGAGCCAGGACGCCGACGGTGCCCTGCGCATCGCCTCGCCGTACTTGCCCGTCGGGCACATAGAACAAACCGCTGACGCGGCGCGCATCCATGCCGATGGTCGCTTCGAGCTGCTCGGGCGCCTGGACCGTATCGTCAAGCTGGAAGAAAAACGCATCTCGCTGCCCATGCTCGAGCAGGCGCTGATGGCCCACCCGTGGGTCGCCGAAACGCGCCTGGGGGTGGTGCAGGAAAACCGCGCATCACTCGGCGCGCTGGTGGTGCTCAGTGCCGACGGCCTGCACGCCTTGCGCAACCAGGGCCGACGGACTGTCACCCAGACCCTGCGCCACCATTTGAGCCAGCATTGCGAAGCCCTGGCGCTGCCACGTCGCTGGCGGCTGCTGCGCCAGCTGCCGCTGAATGCCCAGGGCAAACTGCCCCAGGCCGATGTGGCCGCGCTGCTGCTGGCGCCCCGGCCCAAGGCGCCGGAAGTGCTGGAGCAAGTCGAAGTCGATGGCGAATGGACCTTGCAACTGAGCGTGCCGCCGGACCTGGCCTATTTCAGCGGCCACTTCCCGGTCACTCCGGTATTGCCCGGGGTGGTCCAGGTGGAGTGGGCGTTCAACCTCGGCCAACAACTGCTCGATCTGCCCGCGACCTTTGCCGGCATGGAAGTGCTCAAGTTCCAGCAACTGGTGCGTCCCGGCGACCGTATCGAACTGCACCTGCGCTTCGACCAGGAACGCGGCAAGTTGTATTTCGCCTACCGCAACGGCGTCGCGGCCTGTTCCAGCGGCCGCATCCAATTGGAAGCGGCCCATGCATAAGCTTTTGTGGCGAGCGGGCTTGGTATGGTTAACGGGCATCCTGTGGCGAGCGGGCTTGCCCCGCGTTGGGCCGCGTAGCGGCCCCAAAACCTGCGCCGGAGGTCTGTCTGACACGCCTCGGTTACCTTACTGGGGCCGCTCCGCGGCCCAACGCGGGGCAAGCCCGCTCACCACAACAAGCCCGCTCACCACGACAAGCCGGCTCACTACAACAAACCCGCTCGCCACAGGTTATTTACCAGACGGTGAGGGACACCATGCATAACCCCTGCGCCCTGATCCCGGTCTACAACCACGAAGCCGCCGTGCCCGCCGTGGTCCACAGCCTGTTGAACAGTGGCCTGCCGTGCCTGTTGGTGGACGATGGCAGCAGCCCGGCCTGCGCAGCGGTGTTGGCGCAACTGGCGCGGCTGGACAATGTCACCCTGCTCACCCTGCCGACCAATCAGGGCAAGGGCGGCGCAGTGATGGCGGGCTTTCGCGAAGCGGCGCGCCTGGGCTTCAGCCACGCCTTGCAGGTCGACGCCGACGGCCAGCACGACCTGCGCGAAGTCGAGACGTTTATCGACGCGTCCCGCAGGCAGCCCAACGCAATCATCTGCGGCTATCCCGAATACGACGAAAGCGTGCCCAAGGGCCGTTTGTATGCGCGTTACCTGACCCACGTGTGGGTGTGGATCAACACCCTGTCGCTGCAGATCCGCGACTCGATGTGCGGCTTTCGCGTGTACCCGCTGGCACCGGTGCTGGCGCTGATGGACTCGGCCTATATCGGCACGCACATGGACTTCGACTCCGACATCCTGGTGCGCCTGGCCTGGCGCAACCAGCCGATGCGCTGGCTGCCGACCCAGGTGCATTACCCCGCCGACGGCCTGTCGCACTTCCGCCTGTTCCGCGACAACGTACGCATCAGCGCCATGCACACCCGACTGTTCTTCGGCATGTTGGTGCGTGCACCGCTGATCCTGTGGCGACGGTGGCAGGCATGAGCGACAGCACCAAGCATTGGGCTGACCGCGAAGAGCGCGGCAGCTACTGGCTGATGAAATTCACCGCCCTCGCCGCCAAGGTCCTCGGCCGCCGCCTGCTGAGCCCGGTGCTGTACGGCATCGTGTTGTACTTCTTCCTGTTCGGCCGCACCGCGCGCCAGAGCGCCTGGCAATACCAGCAGCGCCTGGCCGACTGGAGCGGGCGCGATGAACTGCGCCCCAGCCAGCGCAGAGTCTTCGCCCAGTTCATGGCCTTTGCCGATGCCCTGCTCGACAAACTCGACGTGTGGAACGGCAAGCTGCGCCTGGAACAGATCGAGATCAACGACCCGGCGAAACTGCGCGGGCAACTGCGTGGTGGGCGCGGGCAGATGCTGGTGGGCGCCCACCTGGGCAACCTCGAAGTGTGCCGCGCGCTGGCGGAAATCGGCGAACAGGTCACCATGAACGTGCTGGTGCACACCAAGCACGCCGAACGTTTCAACCGTCTGCTGGGCGAAGCCGGTGCCACCCACTTGCGCCTGATCCAGGTCAGCGAGCTGGACCCGGCCACCATGCTGCTGCTCAGCCAGCGCCTGGACGACGGCGAGTGGCTGGCGATTGCCGGCGACCGCGTGCCCTTGCATGGCGGGCGCACGGTGCGCGTGGACTTCCTCGGCCATGACGCTGCCTTCCCCCAAGGCCCGTGGCTGCTGGCGGGCCTGCTGAAATGCCCGGTCAACCTGCTGATGTGCCTGAAACACCAGGGCCGCTATCGCCTGAGCATCGAGCCCTTCGCGCAATTGATCGAATGGAAACGCAGCACCCGCGAGCAGGTCATCGCCCTGTGGACCGCGCGCTACGCCGCACGCCTGGGCCAGTTCTGCCTGGAAGCGCCCCAACAATGGTTCAACTTTTACCCTTTCTGGAAGACCGATGACGACGCATCTTGAGCCGGTAACCTTTGGCGAATGCCCCCTGCGCATCGAAGACGTGCTGGCCCTGGCCAACCGTCAGGTGCCGACCCAGCTGCAAGGCGATGCCGCCTATCGCCAACGCATTGCCAAGGGCGCGCAGTTCCTCGACTCGCTGCTGGACAAGGAAGGCGTGATCTACGGCGTAACCACCGGCTACGGTGACTCCTGCGTGGTCGCGGTGCCGTTGCAACACGTCGAGGCCCTGCCCCGTCACCTGTACACCTTCCACGGTTGCGGCCTGGGCAAGTTGCTCGACGCCCAAGCCACCCGTGCGGTGCTGGCGGCGCGCTTGCAGTCGCTGTGCCACGGTGTCTCCGGGGTGCGCGTGGAACTGCTGGAGCGCCTGCATGGGTTCCTCGAACACGACGTGCTGCCACTGATCCCGGAAGAAGGCTCGGTGGGCGCCAGCGGTGACCTGACGCCGCTGTCCTACGTGGCCGCGACCCTGTCCGGCGAGCGCGAAGTGCTGTTCCGTGGCGAGCGTCGCCAGGCAGCCGACGTGCACCGCGAACTCGGCTGGGAGCCGCTGGTCCTGCGCCCCAAAGAGGCCCTGGCGCTGATGAACGGCACCGCGGTGATGACCGGCATCGCTTGCCTGGCCTTCGCCCGTGCCGACTACCTGCTGCAACTGGCCACGCGCATCACGGCGCTGAACGTGGTGGCGCTGCAAGGCAACCCGGAACACTTCGACGAGCGTCTGTTCGCCGCCAAGCCACATCCGGGGCAGATGCAAGTCGCCGCCTGGCTGCGCGAGGACCTGGCGATCGACGCGCCGACCGCGCCACTGCATCGCCTGCAGGATCGCTACTCGCTGCGCTGCGCGCCCCATGTCCTCGGCGTGCTCGCGGACAGCCTGAACTGGCTGCGTTCGTTTATCGAGATCGAGCTGAACAGCGCCAACGACAACCCGATCATCGACGCCGAAGAAGAACGCGTGCTGCACGGCGGACATTTCTACGGTGGGCATATCGCCTTTGCCATGGACAGCCTCAAGACCCTGGTGGCCAACGTCGCCGACCTGCTCGACCGCCAGCTCGCCCTGCTGGTGGACGTGCGCTACAACCACGGCCTGCCGAGCAACCTGTCCGGTGCACCGGCGGACCGCGCGATGATCAACCACGGCTTCAAGGCGGTGCAGATCGGCACCAGCGCCTGGACCGCCGAAGCACTGAAAAACACCATGCCGGCCAGCGTGTTCTCGCGCTCCACCGAGTGCCACAACCAGGACAAGGTGAGCATGGGCACCATCGCCGCCCGCGATGCGATCCGCGTGCTGGAGCTGACCGAACAGGTCGCCGCCGCCACCCTGCTCGCCGCCAACCAGGGCGTGTGGCTGCGCGCCCAGGCCGACGACGCACGCCCGTTGCCCCCGGCGCTGGCGGCCATGCATGCAGAGCTGGCCCAGGACTTCCCGCCGGTCATCGAAGACCGTGCCCTCGAAGGCGAACTGCGCCTGTGCCTGCAACGCATCGCCGAGCAACACTGGAGGCTGCATGCGTAGCCCTGGCGTACTGCACAGCGACACCGAAATCCTGGTGCCGTTTTTTGACGTCGACACGATGAACGTCGTCTGGCACGGGCATTACGTGAAGTACCTGGAAATCGCACGCTGCGCGCTGCTGGACAAGATCGGCCACAACTACACGGCCATGCTCGAAGCCGGCTACGCCTGGCCGGTGATCGACATGCAACTGCGCTATGTGCGCGGTGCGGTGTTCGGCCAGACGATCAACGTGCGCGCCAGCCTGGTGGAATGGGAGAACCGCTTGAAGGTCAATTACCTGATCACCGACCTGGCCAGCGGCGAGCGCCTGACCCGCGCCAGCACCGTGCAGGTGGCGGTGGAAATCGCCAGCCGCGAGATGCAGCTGGCCTCGCCCAAAGTATTCACCGACGCCGTCGAAAGGGCCCTGAAATGCTGACCCCGTTCTCTGTAGGAGCGAGCTTGCTCGCGAAGATCGTCAACGATAACGCGGGTTTCCTGATACCCCGCGGCGCTCTCGGGTTTTTCGCGAGCAAGCTCGCTCCTACAGTGTTGGTGTTGTTTGGTTTTTCTGGGGCGGCACACGCCTTCGACCTGCAACAACTCAGCGACCAGTTGGCCAAACCCTCAGTGATCCACGGCAGCTTCACCCAGGAAAAACACCTGCGTGCGCTGCCGCAGCCATTGGTCAGCAAGGGCACCTTCGTCCTGGCCAAGGACCACGGCCTGCTGTGGCTGCTGAAAACCCCGCTGCAACAGGACTACCGCATCAGCGCCCAGGGCATCGCCCGGCGTGACGCCAACGGCTGGCAACTGCTGCCGAACAAGAGCGCCGGCGCCGAACAGAACCGTCTGTTCCTCGCCGTGCTCCAGGGCGACAGCAGCGGCTTGCAGCGCGACTTCGAGCTGCAACTGCAAGGCGAAGCCCGGCAATGGAAGCTCACGCTGCTCCCGCGTTCACTGCTGCTCAAGCAGGTATTCACCCAGATCAATATCGATGGTGGTGAGTTGGTGCAGAAGATCGAACTGCTGGAAACCCAGGGCGACAGCACCGTGCTGCGCATGCAGGACAGCAGCGCCGGCCAGCCATTGAGCGACGCGGAGCAACACGACTTTGCCCAGTGAGCGCCTGCTGCCCCGCCTCTTCCTGATCCTGCTGGTGGCCGTGCTGGCCCTGGCCGGCTGGCAGTGGCGCCACGGCGCACCGCTGTCGGCCAACCTGATGGAGCTGGTGCCGGGCAGTACGCCGGACGCCCTGGAACTGCAAGCCGAACAGCGCATGCAGGAGCCACTCAACCGCGAAATGCTGGTGTTGGTGGGGCACGCCGATCGCCAGCAAGCGGTGGCCGTGGCCCAGCAATTGGGCGAGCGCTGGCAGGCCAGCGGCTTGTTCGAGAAGGTGCAATGGAACCTGCAAGCCGACCTGCCGGCACTGCGTGAACAGTTGCTGCGCGGACGCCTGGCGATGCTCTCGGCCAAGGACCGCGAACAACTGATCGACCACCCGGACGCGTTCATCCAGCAACGGGTGCAGTCGCTGTTCGACCCCTTCACCGGCTTCAGCCTGGTGCCGAGCCAGGACGACTGGCTGGGCCTGACCGGGCGCATCCAGAACAGCCAGCCGCAACGCGGCTCGGTGCAACTGGACATCGGCAGCGGCGCCTTGATCGCCGATGCCGACGACAAGAGCTGGGTGCTGCTGCGCGCACGCACCACCGGCAATGCCTTCGACATGAAACTGCCGCTGCAGGTGGCGGATCTGCTCCAGGCCAGCCGCACGCAGGCCGGCGAACACGGCGCGCAATTGCTCGCCGCCAGCGGTTTGCTTTACGCCGCCAATGGCCAGCAGCAGGCCACGCGGGAAATCACCTGGGTCGGCGGCGGCGCCACCGTCGGCATTCTGCTGTTGCTGTTGCTGGCGTTCCGCCGCGGGCGAGTGCTGCTGGCGTTTGTACCGGTGCTGGTGGGCATGCTGTTTGGTGCCGTCGCTTGTGTGGCGCTGTTCGGCCATATGCATGTGATGACCCTGGTGCTCGGCTCCAGCCTGATCGGCGTCGCGGTGGATTACCCGCTGCACTACCTGTCGAAAAGCTGGAGCATGAACCCCTGGCGCAGTTGGCCGGCATTGCGCCTGACGCTGCCAGGGCTGAGCCTGAGCCTGGCCACCAGTTGCATCGGCTACCTGGCGCTGGCCTGGACGCCCTTCCCGGCCCTGACGCAAATCGCGGTGTTCTCCGCCGCGGGCCTGGTCGGCGCCTACCTGTCAGCGGTGTGCCTGCTGCCGGCACTGCTCAAGGGTGTCGAACTGCGCCCGGCACAATGGCCGCTGCGCGTCGCCGAATGCCTGTGGCGGGTGCGGGCCGCCTTGCTCAAGCGTGTGCCCAGTCCGGTGCTGCTGGTGTGGGTGCTGCTGTTCTGCGCCGGCGGCCTTTGGCAGCTGAACAGCAAAAACGATATCCGCCAGTGGATCGGCGCGCCGCCGCAGTTGCTGCAAGAGGCACAGGCCGTGGCGCGCATTACCGGTTTCCAGCCCACCAGCCAGTTTTTCCTGATACGGGCCGACAACCAGCCGCAGTTGCTGGAGCGCCAAGCCGCCCTGGGCCAACGCCTGGACCAGTTGGTGAATATGGACAAGCTCCAGGGTTACCTGGCGCTCAACCAACTGGTCAGCCTGCCCGCCGAACAGCAGCAACTGCGCGATGCCCTGAGCACACTCCCACAACATTGGCAGCCGCTGTTGGACCTCGGCGTGCCCGCCAGCGCCCTGCACGCCGAAATCGCGCAACTGCAAGCGCTGCCCACCGAAGACATCGACGCTGCGCTGGTGGGCCCCTTGGCCGAACCCTGGCGTACGCTGTGGCTGGGCCCGGTGGACGGCGGCGTGGCGGCCATGGTCAGCCTGCAGGGTTTGAACAACCCGGCGCTGCTGCGGGTGCAGGCCGTGGACCTGCCCGGCGTACAGTTGGTGGATCGCCTCGGGGATTTGAACCGTGTATTCGCCGACACGCAGATCAGCGCCGCCGAATTGAAGTTGATGTCGTGCGTACTGATCGTGCTGTTACTGATCCTGCCGTTCGGCTTCGGCGGGGCCTTGCGCATCGTCGCCCTGCCGTTGCTGGCGGCGCTGTGCAGCCTGGCCAGCCTGGGTTGGCTGGGCCAGCCGTTGACCCTGTTCAGCCTGTTCGGGTTGCTGCTGGTCACGGCCATCAGTGTCGACTATGCGATTTTGATGCGCGAACAGATCGGCGGCCCCGCGGTCAGCCTTTTAGGGACGCTGCTGGCAGCGCTGACGACCTGGTTGTCGTTCGGCCTGCTGGCGGTGTCCAGTACCCCGGCAGTGAGTAATTTCGGCCTGTCGGTCAGCCTGGGCCTGGCATTCAGCTTTATGCTGGCCCCCTGGGCCGGCCAACGGAAACACGCCTCATGAATGTAGTTATCGCCAAAGCGGCAAGGAGCCCTCGTGCCCATAGTTGAAATGGAACGTCGCCAGGTCGTGGTGATTGGTGCCGGGCCATCCGGCGCGATTGCCGCCGCACTGCTCAAACGCAAAGGGCATGATGTATTGATCATCGAGCGCCAGCATTTCCCGCGCTTCTCGATCGGCGAAAGCCTGCTGTCGCACTGCATCGATTTTATCGAGGAAGCCGGCATGCTCGACGCCGTGCAGGCGGCGGGATTCCAGGTAAAAACCGGTGCCGCGTTTGCCTGGGGCGAGCGTTACAGCGCGTTCGATTTCGGTGACACCTTCAGCAACGGCAAGCCCACCACCTTCCAGGTGCAGCGCGGCGAGTTCGACAAGTTGCTGGCCGATCAGGCCGCCCACCAAGGCGTCGACATCCGCTACGGCGAAACCATCGTCGGCGTGGATTTCTCCGGTGAGTGCCGCTACCTGCATGTGCGCCGTGAGAACGGCAGCGAGTACCACATCAAGGCCAAGTTCGTGCTTGATGCCAGCGGCTACGGCCGCGTGCTGCCGCGCCTGCTCGACCTGGAGGCGCCGTCGAATTTCCCGCTGCGCCAGGCGGTGTTCACCCACGTTGAAGACCGCATCGAACACCCAGGCTTCGATCGCACCAAGATCCTGGTCACCACGCACCCTACGAAGCGCGACATCTGGTTCTGGACCATCCCGTTCAGCAACGGTCGCTGCTCGGTGGGCGTGGTCGCGGCCAAGGAGCATTTCGACGGCCGCGACAGCGATCTCGACGCTTGCCTGCGGGGTTTTATCGATGAAACCCCAAGCCTGTCCGGTGTACTGCGTCACGCTGTGTGGGATACCCCCGCGCGCACCATCGGCGGCTACTCGGCCAACGTCAAAACCCTGCACGGCCCCGGCTTTGCGCTGCTGGGCAATGCGGCGGAATTCCTCGACCCGGTGTTCTCCTCCGGCGTGACCATCGCCATGCGCTCGGCGAGCATGGCCGCCGGCGTGCTGCATCGTCAGCTCAAAGGCGAAACGGTGGACTGGCAAACCGAGTTTGCCGAGCCGCTCAAGCGCGGTGTCGACACCTTCCGCTGCTATGTCGAAGGCTGGTATGCAGGCACCTTCCAGGATGTGATTTTCCACCCCGGCAGCTCACCGGACATTCGCCGGATGATCAGTTCGATCCTCGCAGGTTACGCGTGGGACGAACGCAACCCGTTTGTCAGCGAGCCCAAGCGGCGCTTGCGGATGTTGTCGGAAATTTGTGCGAGTGAACCGGTATGACGTCTCAATACCTGAGTAAAAACTACGTCGAAGAAACCCGCTTCGGCTTCTGGTTCCTGCGCAGCCATACCTGGCAGCACCATGTATTGCGCGTGGCAATCAACGACCTGCGCAGCCTGTTCACCGACCCGTTGCCCGAGGCGCCGGTGCTGCTGGACGCCGGTTGCGGCCAGGGCAAGTCATTCCAGTACTTGCAGCAGGCGTTTGCCCCCGCGCGCCTGATCGGCCTGGATGCCGACCCCCACAGCCTGGAACTGAGCAAGGCCGAAGCCGCGCGCCAGGGCTTGGCCATCGAATTGATCGGCAGTGACTGCGCCACCCTCGATGTGCCGGACGCCAGCGTCGACATCCTGTTCTGCCACCAGACCTTCCATCACTTGGTTGAACAGCATCGCGCACTCAAGGAGTTCTACCGGGTGCTCAAGCCGGGCGGTTACTTGCTGTTTGCCGAATCCACCGAAGCCTATATCGACACCTGGGTCATTCGCTGGCTGTTCCGCCATCCCATGCATGTGCAGAAAAGCGCCGAAGAGTACCTGCAGATGCTCCGCGAGCAGGGCTTTGAGTTCGACCCGCAGAACGTTTCGTACCCCTACCTGTGGTGGAGCCGTTCCCGCGACTTCGGCCTGCTGGAGCGCTGGGGCCTGCGTAACCCGCCGCCGGTGGGCCAGCGTGAGGAAACCCTGGTCAACTGCGTGGCGCGCAAACCCCTGGCGAGCGCCGCACCATGATGCGCAGCCTATTGATCGGTTGCCTGTTGCTGCTGAGCGCCTGCGCCAGCCAGCCGCCGCTGCCTGAAAAAACCCCGGCCTTGGCCTTGCCGCTACAGCTGCATGTGCAGCGCCTGGCAGACGGCCAGAGCCAGGACTGGCTGCTGGTGATCCAACGCGAAGGCAGCGCAATCCGCTGGTCGATGATGGACCCCCTGGGCATTCCCCAGGCCCGGCAAAAACTGATCGATGGCCAGTGGCAGGCCGACGGTCTGCTGCCGCCCAATCCCCAGGCACGCGAGCTGTTTGCCGCACTGTTGTTTGCCTTGGCCTCGGCCGATGACGTGCGCGCTCTCTACCCTGGCGCCCAGGCGATGGACCTCACGCGCACCCTGCCGGGCCATTGGCAGATCGTCTACCAATCGTCAGAAGTCTTCAGTGTGAACATGAGCGGCCAGCCCTTGAGCTACCGCATCACGCCGCTCGGTGCCGCCCGATGAGCGCCTACCTCAATGCCCTCGGCGTGATTTGCGCCCTCGGCCGTGGCCAGGCCGCCGTCAGTCGCAGCCTGTTTGCCGGCGACTGCTCGGGGATGCGTGCCGAAAGCGGCTGGGTGCCGGAGCGCACGCTGCCGGTAGGCAGTGTGCACGGCGAGCTGGCGACCATTCCGACGGAACTCGGCCAGCAAAGCAGCCGCAATAACCAACTGCTGCTGGAGGCGGCGCTGCAGATCGAGGGCGAGATTCGCCAGGCGATCCACCGCTATGGCGCCTCGCGGGTCGGGGTGGTGCTCGGCACCAGCACCTCGGGCATCGACGAAGCCAGCCGCGGTATCGCCCAGTACCTGCGCGATCAGCACTTCCCCAGCGACTATGACTACCAGCAACAGGAACTCAGCGCCCCGGCGAATTTTCTCGCCGACTGGCTGCAACTGAGCGGCCCGGCCTATGTGATTTCCACCGCCTGCACCTCCAGCGCCCGGGCCTTGATGAGCGCACAACGCCTGCTCGACCTGGGAGTGTGCGACGCGGTGCTCTGCGGCGGCGTCGACAGCCTGTGCAAGCTGACCCTCAATGGGTTCGGCGCGTTGGAAGCGGTGTCCAACGAACGCTGCAACCCGTTTTCGGTGAACCGCAACGGCATCAATATCGGCGAAGCGGCGGTGCTGTTCCTGATGACTAAAACGCCTGCGGCGATCGCCCTGCTCGGCAGCGGTGCGAGTTGCGATGCGCACCATATTTCCGCGCCGGAACCCACCGGCAAAGGCGCGTTGCAGGCGATGCGCAAGGCCCTGGCCAGCGCAAAAGTGCAGCCCGGGCAGATCGGCTACCTGAACCTGCACGGCACCGCCACCCAACACAACGACGCCATGGAAAGCCTGGCCGTCGCCAGCCTGTTCCCCGACGGCGTGGCCTGCTCGTCGACCAAACCCATGAGCGGCCACACCCTGGGCGCGGCCGGCGCGCTGGAAGCCGCGTTCTGCTGGCTGAGCCTGGCCCACGGCCGGGTGCCGCCCCATGTGTGGGACGGTCAGGCCGACCCCGCGCTGCCCGCCCTGCAATGGGCGCAGGCGGGGGACACCTTGGAAAAACCCCGACTGATGAGCAACTCGTTTGCCTTCGGCGGCAACAATGTCAGCCTGATAATCGGAGAGGCCCCATGACCGATTGGCCACTCGCCGAACTGCTGCCCCACGCGGGCGACATGATCCTGATCGACCAGGTACTGTCGTTCGATGAAGAGCAGATTCACACCCGCCTCACCGTCAAGCCCGGCGGCCTGTTCAACCGCCCTGACGGCAGCCTGCCGGCCTGGGTCGGCGTCGAGTTGATGGCGCAGAGCGTCGCCGCCTACGCCGGCTGCCGCGCCCGTCAAAAGGGTGAAGCGGTGGAACTGGGCTTCCTGCTCGGCACACGCAAGTTCGAGTGCAACGTGGAACACTTCCCGGCCGGCGCCGAGTTGAACATCCACGGCCTGCGTTCCCTGGAAGACGACAACGGCATGGGTGTGTTCGAATGCCACCTCACCGGTAGCGGTATCCAGGCCAGCGCCCGCTTGAATGTATTTCGACCGCCCCAGGCGGCCAACTATTTAGATGAATCGAAGGACGAAACGCCATGACTGAACCCGTACTGGTCACCGGCTCCAGCCGTGGCATCGGCCGCGCCATTGCCCTGCGCCTGGCCCAGGCCGGGCATGACATCGTGCTGCATTGCCGCAGCGGTCGGGCCGAAGCCTGCGCGGTACAGGTCGAGATCGAGGCCCTGGGCCGCCAGGCGCGGGTGCTGCAATTCGATGTGGCGGACCGCGCCGCGTGCAAGCAGATCCTTGAAGCCGATGTTGAGCAACACGGTGCTTATTACGGCGTGGTGCTCAACGCCGGCCTGACCCGCGACGGCGCCTTCCCGGCCCTGTCCGAAGACGATTGGGACGTGGTGATGCGCACCAACCTGGATGGTTTCTACAACGTGCTGCACCCGGTGATGATGCCGATGATTCGTCGTCGCGCAGCCGGGCGTATCGTGTGCATCACCTCGGTCTCCGGGTTGATCGGCAACCGTGGCCAGGTCAACTACAGCGCCTCCAAGGCCGGCCTGATCGGTGCGGCCAAGGCCCTCGCCATCGAACTGGGCAAGCGCAGGATCACCGTCAACTGCGTCGCCCCCGGCCTGATCGACACCGCCATGCTGGATGAAAACGTACCGGTGGAAGAGCTGATGAAGATGATCCCGGCGCAACGCATGGGCACCCCGGAAGAAGTCGCCGGTGCAGTGAATTTCCTCATGTCGGCCGAAGCCGGCTATATCACGCGCCAGGTCCTGGCCGTGAATGGAGGCCTGTGCTGATGAAACGCGTCGTCGTCACCGGCATGGCCGGCGTGACCTCCCTGGGCAGCGACTGGGACACCATCGCCGCCAACTTCCGCGCCAACCGCAGCGGCATCCGACGCATGGACGAGTGGGAGCGTTTTACCGAATTGAACACGCGCCTGGCCGGGCCGGTCGATGATTTCGTCGTGCCCGCCCATTGGACGCGCAAGCAGCTGCGCAGCATGGGCCGCGTCTCGCGCCTGGCGGTGTGGGCCGCGGAACAGGCGTTGCAGGACGCGGGCTTGCTCGGTGACGAGTCGATCAAGGACGGGCGCATGGGCGTGGCCTGTGGCTCGTCCACCGGCAGTACCGATGAGATCAAGGCCTTCGGCAATATGTTGCTGAACTCGGTGGCCGAGGGGCTGAACGCCAACTCCTACGTGCGCATGATGCCCCACACCACGGCGGCGAATATCAGCATCTTCTTTGGCCTCACCGGGCGGCTGATCCCCACGTCCAGCGCGTGCACCAGCGGCAGCCAGGGCATCGGCTATGCCTATGAAGCGATCAAGTTCGGCCGCCTGCCGTTGATGCTCGCCGGCGGCGCCGAGGAGCTGTGCCCCACCGAAGCCATGGTGTTCGACGCGCTGTATGCCACCAGCCTGAAGAACGATGCGCCGCAGACCAGCCCACGTCCCTACGACAGCGGCCGCGACGGCCTGGTGATCGGCGAAGGCGGCGGCATGCTGGTGCTCGAAGAACTGGAACACGCACTGGCGCGGGGTGCGCATATCCATGCCGAGATCGTCGGCTTCGGCAGCAATGCCGACGGCCAGCACACCACGCGCCCGGAACAGAAAACCATGCGCCGCGCCATGGAGCTGGCCCTGGAAGATGCGGGCCTGGAGCCTGCCGCCATCGGCTACGTCAACGGCCACGGCACCGCCACCGACCAGGGCGACATCGCCGAGACCCAGGCCACCAGCAGCCTGTTCGGCAGCCGCATGCCCATCAGCTCGCAGAAAAGCTTCCTCGGCCACACCTTGGGCGCCTGCGGTGCGCTGGAATCGTGGTTCAGCATCGAGATGATGAACCGCGACCAATACGTGCACACCTTCAACCTGGACTCCGTCGACCCGCACTGCGGCGAGCTGGATTACCTGCAGGGTGAATTTCGCGAGATGCACCACGACTACGTGATGAACAACAACTTTGCCTTTGGCGGCGTCAATACGTCGCTGATCTTCCGCCGCTGGTCCTGACTTTTAATCGATTGGAGAATACGGAATGTCTTCCTTGCTACGCGCTACGCTGATCACCCTGGCCCTGCTGACCACCGCCGGCTGTACCAGCAAACCGATCCTCAACACCCAGCACGACCTGCCGGCCGACGCTCAGGTCAGTGAAGAGAAAATGAAAACGGTGATCGTCAATGCCCTGCAAAAACGCGAATGGACGGTGCAACGCCTGAGCCCGCAGCTGGTGCAGGCCGAGATCACCGTGCGCAACCAGTACTATGCGGCCATCGACATCCGCTACACCCGCAGCAGCTACGCCATCACCTACCGCGACAGCCGCCAACTGGGCTACAAGGACGGCAAGATCCATCGCAACTACAACCGTTGGGTGAACAACCTGGACAGCGACATCATGGCGGGATTGCGCAGCAATGGCGTGAGTGGTGAGGCAGGGTCGGCAGCGCAGTTGTTTGAGCAGACGGGAACGTCGAAGTAAAACCAAGGCCGGGCACAACCTCTGTGGCGAGCGGGCTTGTCGAATCGTCGCACCGCCAGCGTTGGGCTGCGTAGCAGCCCCATTAAGATCACCGCGTTTTTTCAGGCAGATCACAGCGTCAGATTTGGGGCTAGCCCGGTCACCACCAACAACTCCACAAACGCCTTCGCCATCGGCGTTTGTGCGCCTTTGCGCTGCACCAGCCATACCGCCGTCACCGCCTCCTGATCCAGCAAGGTGCGATAGACCACGCCATCGATGCGTATCCGTTGGTACGACGCCGGCAGCACCGACACGCCCAAGCCCGCCGCCACCAACCCGATGATGGTCATCGCCTCCCCCGCTTCCTGGGCGAAGTGCGGGCTGAAGCCGGCATCACGGGCCAGGTTGAGCAGTTGGGCGTACAGGCCACTGCCGTAGGTGCGAGGGAAAAATACAAACGGTTCCTCCGCCAGTTGCGCAAGGTACAGGCCACGCTCACTGCCCTCCACTAAGGGGTGGTCAGCGTTTAATACGGCAACCAGCGGTTCGCGCATCAGCTCGATCACACTCAATGAGTCCGGCAGCGGCAGCGGACGCATCAGCCCAACCTGGATCGACTCATCCACCAGCGACTCGGCCACTTCGGTGCTGCTCATTTCCTGCAGGTTCAGGTGCACCGCCGGGAAGGCTTGGCGAAACGCGAAGATCGCCTGCGGAATCGTGGAGTTGAACGGCGCCGACGAGGTGAAGCCAATCTTCAATTCGCCCAGTTCCCCCAACTGCGCACGGCGGGCCACGTCTGCCGCTTTGTCGACCTGGGCCAGCACCAGCCGCGCCTCGTGCAGGAACAAGCGCCCGGCCTCGCTCAGCTCGACCCGACGATTGGTACGCTCAAACAAGCGCGCGCCCACCTCCTGCTCCAGCGCCTGGATCTGCTGGCTCAATGGCGGTTGCGAAATCCCCAGCACCTGCGCGGCGCGGCCAAAGTGCAGCTCCTCGGCGACAGCGATGAAGTACCGCAGGTGACGTAGTTCCATGCCAGCCTCATTAGGTCGTAAAAGCTATCAAACGGGTCGAACAATATATTGGAAAGAATCATTAGCCAGCTATATTCTTTTTTGCATTGCCAGTCCTGGCAGGCTTTTCCTCCCCGAGGTCTCCGTGAAATCTGCTGTCGCTCCATTCGCCCAAGAAGTCCCGCCCACCGCCCTGGATGAGGTGGTGGCGCAGCTCAATGACGCGTACATCGAAAAAGGCACGCCGATGTTCATGCGCACGGTGCTGGCGCTGTTCTCCGGCGGCTTCGCCACGTTCGCCCTGCTGTATTGCGTGCAGCCGATGATGCCGGCGCTGTCCCACGAGTTCTCCATCAATGCGGCACAAAGCAGCCTGATCCTCTCAGTGGCGACGGCGATGCTGGCGCTGGGTTTGCTGATTACCGGGCCGATTTCCGACACCCTGGGCCGCAAGCCGGTGATGGTCGCCGCGTTGTTTTGCGCAGCGCTGGCGACCATCGCCAGCGGCTTGATGCCGTCCTGGGAAGGGATTTTGCTGATGCGTGCGCTGGTGGGCCTGTCCTTGAGCGGCCTGGCTGCCGTGGCGATGACGTACCTGAGCGAAGAGATCCACCCCCAGCACATCGGCCTGGCCATGGGCCTGTACATCGGCGGCAATGCCATCGGGGGCATGAGCGGGCGCCTGATCATTGGCGTACTGATCGACTTCGTCAGCTGGCACACCGCAATGCTGATCATCGGCGCCCTGGCGTTGATTGCCGCCACGGTGTTCTGGAAGATTCTCCCCGAATCGCGCAACTTCCGCGCCAGCAGCCTCAAGCCACGCAGCCTGGTGGACGGCTTCGTCATGCATTTCAAGGATGCCGGCCTGCCGTGGCTGTTCCTTGAAGCCTTCCTGCTGATGGGCGCGTTCGTGACGATGTTCAACTACATCGGCTATCGCCTGCTGGCCGACCCGTATGACCTGAGCCAGGCCGTGGTGGGCCTGCTGTCGCTGGTGTACCTCTCGGGCATCTACAGCTCGGCGAAAATCGGCTCCCTGGCCGACCGCCTCGGCCGCCGCCGCGTGCTCTGGGCCACCATCGTGCTGATGCTCGCCGGCATGGCCCTGACCCTGTTCACCCCACTGTGGCTGGTGGTGCCGGGCATGCTGATCTTCACCTTCGGCTTCTTTGGCGCCCACTCGGTGGCCAGCAGCTGGATCGGGCGCCGCGCGGTGAAAGCCAAGGGGCAGGCGTCGTCGCTGTATCTGTTTTGCTATTACGTAGGCTCAAGCATCGCCGGGACAGCGGGCGGATTCTTCTGGCACTTCGGCGGATGGAACGGCATCGGCGCGTTTATCGTGGCGCTATTGATGGGTGCGTTGCTGGTGGCGTTGAAGTTGGCGAAGTTGCCGCCGCTGACCGCCCCTTGAACAACCGGCGCCTTGAACAACATCCGCGCCATCACCCGCTTGCCTCGGCGCTCATGCATGACTACGGCGCCGATATGCAGGACCAGCATCAGCAGCAACCCCACACACGAGAGCACATGCACACGGGTATACAGGGCGATGCGGGCCGGGTCGTTGTCGAGGGGGGCGATGGAGAGCAGGTTAAAGATATTGATCGGGCGATCCATCATCAGCACGCCGGTCGCCAACACCACGGCGAGCACCAGGTACATGGCCTTGTGAACCAGCAACGCCAGGTATTCCTGCAGTGTTCGCTTGACGGAAAAGTCCAGGCCGTGGGCAAAGGAACAATAGACCCGCAAGACAAACACCGGAATATAGACAGTGGTCAGCGACACATTGAAGAACGCCACCCACGCCTTGACCGAGGCGGGCACGCTGAATACAGCCACGAAAAAACCCGACAATAACGCCCACACAATAATGACAGCCGAAACCCAATGCAGCAGTTTCTGGTTCGTTGAATACGCTGAAGTGTTCATCCTGATATCACCTGACAATAAACGCCATGCACTGGCGAGAGGAAGAGTCGGGTAGGATTTTTACCGAGGCAAGTTACCGGAGGCTGTAGGAGAAATCCCAAAGCACCCACACTACCAAGGCAGGACTTAACGAACGCTGAAACGCAACGAATCCCCCTTCGCCAGGCAAAGGGGGATCCGATTCAGGCGGGAATATTACGGGTGGTATTGCGCTGACAGCTCGTGCACGGCCTGCAGGAACGCACCCGCATGGTCCGGGTTCACTTCCGGAGTGATGCCATGGCCGAGGTTGAACACGTGGCCGCTGCCTGTGCCGTAGCTGGCCAGGATGCGACCGACTTCGGTGCGGATCGCTTCCGGCTTGGCGTACAGCACGGTCGGGTCCATGTTGCCTTGCAGCGCGACCTTGTCACCGACACGACGACGGGCATCGCCGATATCGCAGGTCCAATCCAGGCCAAGTGCATCCGCGCCAGCGTCGGCGATGCTCTCAAGCCACAGGCCACCGCCCTTGGTGAACAGGATGACCGGCACTTTGCGGCCTTCGTGTTCACGGATCAGGCCGCTGACGATCTTGCGCATGTAGGCCAGGGAGAATTCCTGGTACGCCGCCGCGGACAGGTTGCCGCCCCAGGTATCGAAGATCTGCACGGCTTGCGCACCAGCCATGATCTGGCCGTTGAGGTAGGAGGTGACCGACTGGGCCAGCTTGTCCAGCAGCAGGTGCATGGCTTGCGGGTTGTCGTAGAGCATGGCCTTGGTCTTGCGGAAGTCTTTCGACGAGCCGCCTTCGACCATATAGGTGGCCAGGGTCCATGGGCTGCCGGAGAAGCCGATCAGCGGCACGCGGCCGTTCAGCTCGCGGCGGATGGTGCTGACGGCGTCCATCACGTAGCCAAGGTCTTTGTGCGGGTCGGGGATCGGCAGGGCTTCGATATCGGCCAGGATGCTGATGACTTTCTTGAAACGCGGGCCTTCGCCGGTCTCGAAGTACAGGCCTTGGCCCATGGCGTCAGGGATGGTGAGGATGTCGGAGAAGAGGATGGCCGCGTCCAGTTGCGGGTAGCGATCCAGTGGCTGCAGCGTGACTTCGCAGGCGAACTCCGGGTTCATGCACAGGCTCATGAAGTCGCCGGCGTGGGCGCGACTGGCGCGGTATTCCGGCAGGTAGCGACCGGCCTGGCGCATCATCCACACAGGGGTGACGTCCACGGGTTGCTTGAGCAGGGCACGAAGGAAACGGTCGTTCTTGAGGGCAGTCATGTCGGCATCCGCAAAAAAAGTGCGGGCATTTTCTCAGAGCGCGACGCAAAAGGCACGGCAAGAGCGGTGCCTTTTGTCTATCGGGTCAATTTGTCGCGGTAGCTAGCTGTGGTGAGGGGGCTTGCCCCCCGTCGGGTTCACCGCAGATCAAAGGGGCTGCTTCGCAGCCCGGCGCGGGACAAGCCCGCTCACCACAGCAAGCCCCCTCCCACAGTTTGATCCCCTTTCAACCTGGGATCAGGGTCAGACTTGCAGGTAGTCCAGGATCCCTTCGGCGGCATTGCGGCCTTCGAAGATCGCCGTCACCACCAAGTCAGAGCCGCGCACCATGTCGCCACCGGCGAAGATTTTCGGGTTGCTGGTCTGGTGCTTGTACTGGCCTTGTTCCGGGGCGACAACGCGGCCCTGGCTGTCGGTCTGGATCTCGAACTGCTCGAACCACGGCGCCGGGCTTGGGCGGAAACCGAAAGCGATGACCACGGCGTCGGCCGGGATGATCTCTTCGGAGCCCGGGATCGGCTCGGGGCTGCGGCGGCCACGGGCGTCCGGTTCGCCGAGACGGGTCTCGACCACCTTCACGCCTTCGACGCGGTCTTCACCGACGATGGCGATCGGCTGGCGGTTGTAGAGGAATTTCACGCCTTCTTCCTTGGCGTTCTTCACCTCTTTGCGCGAGCCGGGCATGTTGGCTTCGTCACGGCGATACGCACAGGTCACCGACTTGGCGCCCTGGCGGATCGAGGTACGGTTGCAGTCCATCGCGGTGTCGCCGCCGCCGAGGACCACGACCTTCTTGCCTTTCATGTCGACGAAATCTTCCGGCGACTTTTCAAAGCCCAGATTGCGGTTGACGTTGGCGATCAGGAAGTCCAACGCGTCGTAAACGCCCGGCAGGTCCTCACCGGCAAAGCCGCCCTTCATGTAGGTGTAGGTGCCCATGCCCATGAACACCGCATCGTATTCTTCGAGCAGTTGCTCCATGGTCACGTCTTTGCCGATCTCCGTGTTCAGGCGGAACTCGATGCCCATGCCGGTGAAGACTTCGCGGCGATTGCTCAACACGGTCTTTTCCAGCTTGAACTCGGGGATGCCGAAGGTCAGCAGGCCGCCGATTTCCGGGTTCTTGTCGAACACCACCGGGGTCACGCCGCCGCGCACCAGCACGTCGGCACAGCCCAGGCCCGCCGGGCCCGCACCGATGATCGCGACACGCTTGCCGGTCGGCTTTACCTTGGACATGTCCGGACGCCAGCCCATGGCGAACGCGGTATCGGTGATGTACTTCTCCACCGAACCGATGGTCACCGCGCCGAAGCCGTCGTTCAGGGTGCAGGCACCCTCGCACAGGCGGTCCTGCGGGCACACCCGGCCGCAAACTTCCGGCAGGGTGTTGGTCTGGTGGGACAGCTCGGCGGCGGCGAGGATGTTGCCCTCGGCCACCAGCTTGAGCCAGTTGGGAATGAAGTTGTGCACCGGGCACTTCCATTCGCAATACGGGTTACCGCAACCCAGGCAGCGGTGGGCCTGATCGGCCGAATGCTGGGGTTTGAAGGGCTCGTAGATTTCCACGAACTCTTTCTTGCGTTGACGCAACAGTTTCTTCTTCGGATCTTTGCGCCCGACATCGATGAACTGGAAGTCGTTATTCAGACGTTCAGCCATGTTAAAACCTCATCAAACTCTTCAGGCGCATATCACTGCGGGTTGGCACGGATGCTGGAAAGCAACGATTTCAGGTTGGCAGCCTTGGGCTTGACCAGCCAGAAACGACGCAGGTAATCATCGAGGTTTTCGGCGAGGTTACGCCCCCATTCGCTGCCGGTCTCCTCGACGTACTCGTCCAGCACGTGCTGCAAGTGGTTCCGGTAGGATTCCATGGCTTCGCCGCTGATCCGCTGGATCTCGACCAACTCGTGGTTGACCTTGTCGACGAAGGTGTTGTCCTGGTCGAGCACGTAGGCGAAACCGCCGGTCATGCCCGAACCGAAGTTGTAACCGGTCTTGCCCAATACCGCGACAAAGCCCCCGGTCATGTACTCGCAGCAGTGATCGCCAGTGCCTTCCACCACGGTGTGGGCACCGGAGTTACGCACGGCGAAACGCTCACCGGCCGTACCGGCGGCGAACAGCTTGCCACCGGTGGCACCGTACAGGCAGGTGTTGCCGATGATGGCACTGTCCTGGGTCTTGTAGACGCTACCTTTGGGCGGAACGATGACCAGCTTGCCGCCGGTCATGCCCTTGCCTACGTAGTCGTTGGCGTCGCCTTCCAGGTACATGTGCAGGCCGCCGGCGTTCCAGACGCCGAAGCTCTGGCCCGCAGTGCCCTTGAAGCGGAAGGTGATTGGCGCTTTCGCCATGCCCTGGTTGCCATGCTTGCGTGCGATTTCGCCGGAGATGCGTGCGCCGATGGAACGGTCGCAGTTGCAGATATCCAGGGCGAATTCGCCACCACTGGCGTCGTTGATCGAGGAACCGGCCATTTCGACCATCTTCTCGGCCAGCAGGCCCTTGTCGAACGGCGGGTTGCGATCCACCTGGCAGAATTGTGGCTTGTCTGCCGGGATGTGATCGCTGCCCAACAACGGCGTCAGGTCCAGGTGCTGTTGCTTGGCGGTCTGGCCTTCGAGGATGTCCAGCAGATCGGTGCGACCGATCAGCTCTTCCAGGGAACGCACGCCCAGCTTGGCCAGCCACTCACGGGTTTCTTCGGCGACGTAGGTGAAGAAGTTCACCACCATGTCGACGGTGCCGATGTAGTGATCCTTGCGCAGCTTTTCGTTTTGAGTGGCGACGCCGGTGGCGCAGTTGTTCAGGTGGCAGATGCGCAGGTATTTGCAGCCCAGGGCGATCATCGGCGCGGTGCCGAAACCGAAGCTCTCGGCGCCGAGGATGGCGGCCTTGATCACGTCGAGGCCGGTCTTCAGGCCGCCGTCGGTCTGCACCCGCACTTTGCCGCGCAGGTCGTTGCCGCGCAGGGTCTGGTGGGTTTCCGCCAGGCCGAGTTCCCACGGCGCGCCGGCGTACTTGATCGAGGTCAGCGGCGATGCGCCGGTGCCGCCGTCGTAGCCGGAGATGGTGATCAGGTCGGCATAGGCCTTGGCCACGCCGGCGGCGATGGTACCGACGCCCGCTTCTGCGACCAGTTTCACCGAGACCAGGGCCTGCGGGTTGACTTGCTTCAGGTCGAAAATCAGCTGCGACAAGTCTTCAATCGAGTAGATGTCGTGGTGCGGCGGCGGCGAGATCAGGGTCACGCCCGGTACCGCATAACGCAGCTTGGCGATCAGGCCATTGACCTTGCCGCCCGGCAGTTGGCCGCCCTCACCGGGCTTGGCGCCCTGGGCCACCTTGATCTGCAGCACTTCGGCGTTGACCAGGTATTCCGGGGTCACACCGAAACGGCCAGTGGCAACCTGCTTGATTTTCGAGCTCTTGATGGTGCCGTAGCGCGCCGGGTCTTCACCGCCTTCACCGGAGTTGGAACGCGCGCCCAGGCGGTTCATGGCTTCGGCCAGGGCTTCGTGGGCCTCAGGCGACAAGGCGCCCAGGGAAATACCGGCAGAGTCGAAGCGCTTGAGGATCGATTCCAGCGGTTCGATTTCGCTGATGGCCAGCGGCGTATCCAGGGTCTTCACCTTGAACAGGTCGCGGATCATCGACACCGGGCGGTTATCCACCAGCGCGGTGTATTCCTTGAACTTGGCGTAGTCGCCCTGCTGCACGGCGGCTTGCAGGGTACTCACCACGTCCGGGTTGTAGGCGTGGTATTCGCCACCGTGCACGAACTTGAGCAGGCCACCTTGCTGGATCGGCTTGCGCGCGCTCCAGGCTTCGGCGGCCAGGGCTTTCTGTTCGGCTTCGATGTCGACGAAACGCGCACCCTTGATGCGGCTCGGCACGCCACGGAAGCTCAGCTCGCAAACTTCTTCCGACAGGCCGATGGCTTCGAACAGCTGCGCGCCACGGTAGGAGGTGACGGTGGAGATGCCCATCTTCGACAGGATCTTCAGCAGGCCCTTGGTGATGCCCTTGCGGTAGTTCTTGAACACCTCGTAGAGGTCGCCCAGTACTTCACCGGTACGGATCAGGTCACCCAGCACTTCATAAGCGAGGAAAGGGTACACCGCCGAGGCGCCGAAGCCGATCAACACCGCAAAGTGGTGCGGGTCGCGGGCGGTGGCGGTTTCCACGAGGATGTTGGAGTCGCAGCGCAGGCCTTTTTCGGTCAGGCGGTGGTGCACCGCGCCGGTGGCCAGAGACGCGTGGATCGGCAATTTGCCTGGAGCGATATGACGGTCGGTCAGCACGATCTGGGTACGCCCGGCGCGCACGGCTTCTTCGGCCTGGTCGGCGACGTTGCGCACAGCGGCTTCAAGGCCGAGGCTCTCGTCGTAGTTCAGGTCGATGATCTGGCGGTCGAAACCCGGCCGCTCCAGGGTCATCAGCGAACGCCACTTGGCCGGGGAAACGACCGGCGAGCTGAGGATCACGCGGGAGGCGTGCTCAGGCGACTCCTGGAAGATGTTGCGCTCGGCACCGAGGCACACTTCCAGGGACATCACGATGGCTTCGCGCAGCGGGTCGATCGGTGGGTTGGTCACCTGGGCGAACTGCTGGCGGAAATAGTCATACGGCGTGCGCACGCGCTGGGACAGCACGGCCATCGGCGTGTCATCGCCCATGGAGCCGACCGCCTCGTAGCCCTGCTCGCCGAGCGGGCGCAGGACCTGGTCGCGCTCTTCGAACGTGACCTGGTACATCTTCATGTACTGCTTGAGCTGGTCGATGTCGTAGAACGCCGAACCGTGGTCGTTGTCTTCCATGGTCGCCTGGATGCGCAGGGCGTTCTTGCGCAGCCATTGCTTGTACGGGTGACGGGACTTCAAGCGGTTGTCGATGGCATCGGTGTCGAGGATCTGGCCGGTTTCGGTGTCCACGGCGAGGATCTGGCCAGGGCCTACACGGCCCTTGGCGATAACGTCTTGCGGCTTGTAGTTCCACACGCCGATTTCCGACGCCAGGGTGATGAAACCGTTGGTGGTCGTGACCCAGCGGGCCGGGCGCAGACCGTTACGGTCGAGCAGGCACACCGCGTAGCGACCGTCGGTCATGACCACGCCGGCCGGGCCGTCCCACGGCTCCATGTGCATCGAGTTGTACTCGTAGAATGCACGCAGATCCGGGTCCATGGTCTCGACGTTCTGCCACGCAGGCGGAATGATCATACGCACGCCACGGAACAGGTCGATGCCGCCGGTGACCATCAGCTCGAGCATGTTGTCCATGCTGGAGGAGTCGGAGCCCACGCGGTTGACCAGTGGGCCGAGCTCTTCCAGGTCCATCAAATCGTTGGCGAACTTGGTGCGACGGGCCACGGCCCAGTTGCGGTTGCCGGTGATGGTGTTGATCTCGCCGTTGTGGGCGAGGAAGCGGAATGGCTGGGCCAGCGGCCATTTCGGCAGGGTGTTGGTGGAGAAGCGCTGGTGGAACACGCAAATGGCGGTTTGCAGGCGCTCATCGCTCAGGTCTGGATAGAAGGCGGTCAAGTCCGCCGGCATCATCAGGCCTTTATAAATGATGGTCTTGTGGGAAAAGCTGCAGATGTAGTGGTCGACATCGGCGGCGTTGGCCACGGACGAGCGACGACGGGAGGTGAACAGCTTGATCGCCATATCCTGGTCGCTCAGGCCGTCGCCTGCGATGAACACTTGTTCGATCTGCGGCAGGCGTTCCAGGGCCAGGCGGCCGAGCACGCTGGTGTCGATCGGCACTTTACGCCAGCCCACCAGCTGCAGGCCGGCAGCGATGATCTCGCGGTTCATGTTCTCGCGAGCGGCTTCGGCTTTGACCGGGTCCTGGTTGAAAAATACCATGCCCACGGCGTACTGCTTGGGCAGGTCGACCGCGAAATGCTCCTTGGCGACCGCGCGCAGGAACTGGTCGGGCTTTTGAATCAGCAAGCCGCAACCGTCACCGGTCTTGCCGTCGGCGTTGATCCCACCGCGGTGGGTCATGCAGGTCAGGGCCTCGATGGCCGTTTGCAAAAGGGTATGACTGGGCTCGCCCTGCATATGGGCTATCAGGCCGAAACCGCAGTTATCCTTGAATTCATCGGGTTGGTACAGACCTGCTTTCATAGACACTTTCTCACCAGGCTGCCTCTTATATCGAGGCAAATTTCTTTTCAATTCAACCGGTTACCTTCCACGCCGAACGTACGCCGGCTTAGCGGGGGCAAAAGGGAGGTCATTGTACACACCGACACAGACGCTCACAAATTTAGCGACGAAATGTCGCAAATCTATGTCGCATTTATGAAAGGTTTAAAGCGATATGCTGTGCTAGTCAAAACTTTTTTAATTCTGACCGCTACGACTCAAAAGCTACTGTAACGCAGACACCACAAAGCGCGCGGCCTGGAGGGGCTGCACGCCTTGCGATCTTTTTTGAGGTGCCGGGAGGGCGGCCTGGGTAAGGCCGCCGGATCTTCAGCGAGTTGCTGCCAGTTCTTGTTGAACGCTGGCGACAGTGCGAGGCCAAGGTTTACCAGCCTGAACCTTCGCTGGCAAGGCTTTGATGGCGGAATCAGCTGCGGCACGGCTTGGGAAACTGCCGTAGGTGATCACGTAGAGAGGCTTGCCGTTGAGCACTTTCTTGAAATAACGGTATTCGCCGCCCTGCTCTTTCACGAACGCCTGGGCGTTCGCTTCGGAGCTGGTGCCGAGGATCTGCACGACGAAGTTGCCGGTGGGCTGGCTGCTGTACCAACTGCTGCCGGCCTTGGCGACGGTGGCTGCCGGCTTTTCAGCCGGTTTGGCGGCTGGCGCCGGAGCCGGCTTCGCCACTGGCGCCGCAGGCTTGGCAGTGGCAACGGTCGGTGCCGGGGTCGGCTTGGCGGCTGGCGCCACAGGGGTCGCTGGCGTACCTGCGGGAACGCCCGCAGGTGGCGCAGTAGTGGTCACGGTCGGCGGTGTGGCGCTGGAGCCTTCCACCGGCACACCGTCGTCGCCTTCGGAGATACCACCGGCTTCTTCCGCGAGCGGGCCACGCATCACCGGCTGGCCCACCATCGGCAGGTTGGTCGGCTGACCGGAATTGGCGAACTCGACATTCGGCGTGGGCTTGCCCAGTGGCAACTGCGCCTGTTCGGTTGGCGCACCGGCGGTGGTCGGCGCCTTGCTGCGACCCGGAATCAACCAGGCGGCGGCAACAGCAACCACGACAACGGCGGAAATTGCCAATACGTGCTTCTTAGGCATAGTGAACCCCATCTTTGGACGCTTGACCGCAGAGCGGCTGGCAATCATGGCTTCGATCATGGCATCGCGGGCGACCTGGTTGATGGTGCCAGGCCAGCCGTCGGAGCTTTCGTGAATATCAGAGATCTGCGCAGCGGAGAAAAGTTCGATGCCCTGCCCTGCGCCTTCGAGGCGTTGAGCCAGGTATTCCCGGGTTTCGTCCTCTTCGTACGGTTGCAGTTCGATAACGTGGAACAGCTCCTGATCACCGCTGATCTGCTCCAGATCGGCGATCAACGACGATTCACCGAACAGGAACACATGGGGGCGACCTTCCGGCGTGCCCGCCGCCAGCGCCAACAGCGCTTCCAGGGCGGACTCGTCGAGCTGCTCGGCGTCATCCACCAGCAGGTAGACTTCCTGGCCGGTCAGACCCAGTTGCACCACCTGCTTGAGGATCGCATTCGGCTCGGCAGTGGCCACATCCAGCGCCTGGGCTACCTGACGCAGCACGCCCGCCGCATCACCGGCGCCACGGGCAGACACCACCACGCTCTGTACGGACTGTTTGTTGGTACTGGCCACCAGGGCCTGGCGCAGCAAGGTCTTGCCGCTGCCCAACGGGCCCGTGACAACCAGCAGCAACTGGCTGTAGCGCGCGAGATGGTGCAGTTGCCCCAGCACCGGCTTGCGCTGGGCCGGGAAAAATTTGAAACCAGGCACCCGTGGAGCAAAAGGGTCGTGGCTTAACTGGTAATGGCCGAGGAACGCCTCGTCGGCATGCAAACTAGTCATCGGGATCTTATTAACCTTTCAGCTGAGCCAGGGCGCGGTAATCCGCTCCCAGCGTGGCCTGTAAAATCTCTTTCGGATAATCGTCGGTCACTACCGCTTCGCCCATATGGCGCAACAGCACCAGTCGCAGGCGACCGTCGATCACTTTCTTGTCTATCGCCATATGTTCGAGGAAGTCCGCCTCAGTCATCTCTTCCGGCGGGATAACCGGCAAACCGGCACGCTGGAACAGGCGGATGCCGCGATCCCGCTCCTGGGCGCTGATCCAGCCCAGACGTTGCGACATTTCCAATGCCATCACTGTGCCAGCCGCTACGGCCTCCCCATGCAACCACACACCATAGCCCATGTGCGTTTCGATCGCATGGCCGAAGGTGTGGCCCAGGTTCAAGGTGGCCCGCACACCGGACTCCCGCTCGTCGGCATTCACCACCAGCGCCTTGGCGGCGCAGGAGCGGGAAATCGCCTCGGTGAGCGCAACCTGGTCGAGTGCGCGCAGGGCGTCCACATGTTCTTCCAGCCAGGCCAGGAAGGGTTCGTCGCAGATCAACCCGTACTTGATGACTTCCGCCAGGCCCGCCGACAGTTCCCGCGGTGGCAAGGTGTTGAGGGTCGCGGTGTCGATCAGCACGGCCTGGGGTTGGTAGAACGCGCCAACCATATTTTTGCCCAGGGGGTGGTTGATACCGGTCTTGCCGCCCACCGACGAATCGACCTGGGACAACAGGGTGGTCGGCACCTGGATAAAGTCCACGCCGCGCTGGTAGCAGGCCGCCGCAAAGCCGGCCATGTCGCCGATCACACCGCCGCCCAGGGCAATCACGGTGGTTCGGCGGTCATGGCGTGCGGTCAGCAGGCCATCAAAGATCAGTTGCAGGGTTTCCCAGTTCTTGTGGGCTTCGCCATCGGGCAGAATCACGGAGATCACTGAGTACGCCGCCAGGCTGCGGCTCAGACGCTCAAGATACAGCGGCGCGACCGTCTCGTTGGAGATGATTGCCACCTGCCGCCCGGCAATGTGCGGGGCCAGCAATTCGGGCTGGTCCAGCAGACCTTCGCCAATATGGATCGGGTAGCTGCGCTCGCCTAGATCGACCTTAAGTGTCTGCATGTGTCCCCGCGTTGAAGATGTATTGACGACCGGTAACGTCGAGATCTGACGTTGCCTGATGGCTCTACGCCACACCCCGCAGGGTGATAGCGCGCCGCCGAGAATAGCGCATTTCGGGCCTGGCTTTAACGGGGTGGCAGCCGTTGCAGGCGCTCGAGAATGTCGAGAACCACCATCCTAGGCGGCCGCTCATCGGTTTCCACCACCAGATCGGCGATTTCCCGATACAGCGGATCGCGCAGCGCGAGGAGGTCGCGCAAGGTTTTTTCCGGGTTCGCCGTGCGCAGCAAAGGACGATTGCGATCACGGGCGGTACGCCCCACCTGCTGCTCGACCGACGCATGCAGATAGACCACCCGACCACCGGCATGCAGCGCCCGCCGATTTTCATCGCGCATCACCGCGCCGCCGCCGGTGGCCAATACCACGCCATCGCAGCCGCACAGCTCGGCAATCATCGCCTGCTCGCGGTCGCGAAAGCCCAGCTCGCCTTCCTTATCGAAGATCCATGGGATATTGGCACCCGTGCGCAATTCAATTTCCTTGTCGGAATCTTTGAATGGCAGGCGCAGCTCTTTGGCCAGCAATCGGCCGATGGTGCTTTTTCCAGCCCCCATCGGTCCTACAAGAATCAAATTTCGCACAGAATCAACGACTCACAGCAATCGCCTGGTTATTCATAATACGCGGAGTCAGGAATACCAGCAGCTCGGATTTTTTCTCCGCCAGCACATCGCGCCGGAAAAGGCGGCCAAGATACGGCACATCGCCCAAAAATGGCACTTTATCTACCACTTTGCTTTGGGTATTGGAGAAAACCCCGCCGATGACGATGGTCTCGCCATCCTTGACCAGCACCTTGGCATTCACCTCGTTTTTCTTGATCGGCGGTACGTCGTTGAGTTTGTTGAGATAGTCGGGCTCATCCTTGGTGACCTTGACCACCATGATCACATGGTCATCGGGGGTGATCTGCGGCGTGACCTCCAACGACAGGGACGCCTCCTTGAACGACACCGAGGTAGCACCTTGAGAGGTGGATTCCTGATAGGGAATTTCGGTGCCCTTCAGAATGCGCGCGGTTTCCTTGTCGGAAGTGACCACCTTGGGCTGCGAGACGATTTCGCCATTGCCGGTTTTCTCCATGGCGGTCAGTTCCAGGTCCAGCAGGAGGTTATCGGTGATAAAGGCGATGCCCAGGCCCGAGGTACCCGTGAGTGAACCCAGGTCGACAAATGGCGAGCCGGGCACGTTTTCCGGCGCCTGGGCACCGTCCGGCAAAGGCTTCTGGATCCCCCCGGCAGCCCAATTCCCGCGATTGAGCCGCCCACCCCAGCGCGCGCCCAGGCTTTTGTCGTAGTCGACATTGGCCTCGACAATACGCGCTTCGATCATCACCTGGCGCACCGGCACATCCAGTTGCGCCACGATCCGCCGCAACTCTTCCAGGCGCTCGCCGGTCTGGAAGGCAATGATGTTATTGGTGCGGTCATCCACTGCCACTGAACCACGCTCATCGGTCGTGCCTTCAAAGCCGCTCACCGACTGAAACAGCTTGGCCAGGTCTGCCGCCTTGGCGTGGTTGACTTGCAGTAGCTCACGGCGCAGCGGCGCCAGGTCAGCCATCTGCTTGCGCGATTCCAGCGCCAGCAGTTCCCGTGCAGCCAACTCCTCGGCCGGCGCCACCAGCAGGACACCAGCCTTTATCCGTTTATCCAAGCCTTTGGTTTGCAGCACCAGGTCCAGCGCCTGATCCCAGGGCACGCCTTTGAGCCGCAGGGTGATAGAGCCCTGTACGTCATCGCCGACCACCAGATTGAGGCCCGCCACGTCGGCGATTTGCTGCAAGGCAGCACGCAGTCCGATGTCCTGGAAGTTGAGGTTCAGCTTTTCACCGCTATAGGCGCCCGAACCCGCGCTGCCGGGAGGCGGTAGCTGGATCAGGTCCACACGATTGGGCACAGCAGCAGCCATCGGTGCCGTGAACGCTATCCATAGCGCGACACCGAAGGACGAGAAAGTCCTTTTCATTGTTTGATTCCGTTATGAGTTGACGTTTAGCACGAGGGTTCGCGGACGCTCCAGCCATCCCCCCTGTTCATCGGGAAATAACTCGACCAGTTCGATATGGCCGTCATGAATCGCTGTAACTCGACCATGATCCGGACCCAGATAGTCGCCGACTGCCAGGCGGTGCACGGTTGAGGCCTGGCGCAGCAAGGCGAAGGTCTGCGCCCCACGGGACAACGTGCCGACCATCTCGAACTGATCCACTGGGTGGCCTTCCAAGGCTTCCCGCGGGCGAGCGAGGTCCGGCGCAGCGGCCGTCCGCCCTGGCGCGCGGTCGACTTGCAGGGCAATGGGCTGGAACGGATCGCGAATACCAGAAGCACCGTATACAAAGGGTTGCCTTTGCATGACAGCCGCGTCCCGCTTGATGCCTTGTCGCTCATGCCAATAAGTCTTGGCCAGCAGATCAAGGTGCAGCAGTTTGCCGTCACGTCGCATGGCAATATCGTGCGCCGTGGCGATTCGCGAAAGGCCGCCCAGGGCACTCACAAACGTCGCCAGGTCGTGATAGGTACCGGTGGCGCCGATGCGAACGGGCTGTTCGTGATAGAACGGCCTAGACAGCTTATCCAGCGGAGTGACGCTCTCAATCACCAAACCGTTGGCCAGCGCCATCCTGGCGATGTCCTCAAGAAAGCCGGGCATTTCGGACTCTTCGGGCATTTGCTGCAAAAGCCTGCCGACCTTCTCCTGCATAAGCTGGACCTGGCGAGCCCGCTCTTCAAGATCGGCAGCCAGGACGGCCTTTTCCGCGAGTTGCTGCTGCAAGCCCACTTCCTGCACCTCGACCTCGCGCAAGCGCTCCCGCGACGGGCTGAGGTACACAAGGTCGCCCAACAGCATCACTACGCCGGCCAGCGCGCAGCCCAGCAAGATCCTGCCAGGTAAGGGCCATTTGGCAGCATTGTGAGTCAGCGCGGAAAATTCGAGCCAGGACCGGCTCATGGCTGGGCCTCGGAAGACTCTTCCTGGCCCACCATCAACTGGAATTCAGTGTTGCCGCGAGCGCCTTCGGTCCGTACATGCTGCAGGCGAGTGGCGTGGGCGCCTTCGGATGCCTCCAGGCGACGCATCAGTTGGGCAATATCCTGGCTGGATTCAGCACTGCCGCTGATACTCACCGTATCGCCTTTCGCCACGACCTCATGCAAATGCACACCGTCGGGCACCGCACGGGCCAACTGATCCAGCAGCTGTGCACCGGCGGAGCGATTATCGTGCAGGTCCTGCACGACTTTCATCCGCTCCGCCAGTTGCTGGCTTTGCACCTGGAGGTCATCAATGGTCTCGATACGCGAGTCCAGGACGCCGACGTCCTTGCGCACATGATCGTTTCGCGTCACCTGCCGGTCGATCGCCTGGTCGATCACCTGGTCCGCCAGCCACACCGTCGCGAGCGCCACACAGGCAAACGCCACCAGCAGTATCAGGAAATATTTACGCCGCCGCTCAACCAGCGCCTGGCGCCAAGGCAAAAGATTGATTCGTGTCATCCAGCGAAACTCCTCAGGGCCAACCCGCAAGCGACTCCCATCCCAGGGGCATCCACGATCCACTGGGCACCATCGACTCGATGACCCGGCATGAAGCTGGCGAAATCCTGACGGCAAGCGCGCGCCAATGCAAACCCTTCGACATCCACCACCCTGGGCACCAGCCCCGCCAGGGCCAACACGGCTTCACGAACCTCGACGTGCTCCTTCAGACACGCCGCCAGCAACACCTCGACCTGCGCGGAATCCTGCGTCGACGGCCCCTGGACCTGAAAGTCCAGCGCCACCTCGTCCAGTGGGTAGGGAATGTATTGCTCTGCCTCCACCTGGATCCTCCGGGCCATTTCGTCGTCGCCAAGCCCCGCCTGCATTTCGATGACCCGTGTAATGACCGAAGGACCGGAAACGGCGACTGCCGCCTGCCTGGCTGACGTGCGCAGCCGGGAGAGCGCCATGTACAGCGCATGGCCTATGCCTTCCAGGTCCAGCCAGACGCCGTCGACTACCGCCTGGGCCGGCAGCGCCTGTGTGGCGTAGCCCTGCACGGTGTAACGGTTGGCTGAACAGCTCAGCTCTACCAACTTGATCCCTGCCTCATTGATGTCGACGCCAAGGACGGTGTCGACTTTGCGCCTGAAAAATCCCTTTCCCATAAAACTCCCCAAAGCTTTGCCTGTCTTAACGCCTGATTGCCGCCGGAAGCCCTGCATTCGGTCGACTTGTTGAGCCGGCGCGAATGACGCCCCAAGGCGAAAAATGCTTTAATGCCCAGCGTTTTTCCCCGCTTTTTATCTGCAGCTCGGGTCGATCCATCGTTTGCCATGCATGCCCCGACGCGTAACCCATTCTTTTCTCTGGAAATCCAAAAGCCTTGATCCGTCTGCTGAAGTTTTTCGGGTACTCCATTGTCGCGATCGTCTGCGGGCTGCTGCTCGTACTCAGCGGGGCCTACCTCTACCTTAGTCCGGGTTTACCCTCCGTAGAGGCCCTCAGAAGTATCCAGTTGCAGATTCCTTTGCGGGTCTACAGCAGCGATGAAAAGCTGATCGCGGAGTTCGGCGAAATGCGCCGCACACCGATCCGTTTTGCCGACATTCCACCTAATTTCATCAGCGCATTGCTGTCGGCCGAAGACGATAATTTTGCCAACCACTATGGCGTCGACCCCAGCAGCCTGGTGCGTGCGGCCACGCAACTGGTAAAAAGCGGACACATTCAATCCGGCGGCAGCACCATCACCATGCAGGTGGCGAAGAACTTCTTCCTCACCAGCGAGCGCAGTTTTTCGCGCAAAGCCACTGAAATCCTGCTGGCATTGCAGATCGAACGTCAGCTGACCAAGGACGAGATCCTCGAGCTGTACGTCAACAAGATCTACCTGGGCAACCGTGCCTACGGGATCGAGGCGGCCTCGCAGGTCTACTACGGCAAGTCGATTCGTGACGCCAGCCTGGCGCAGATGGCGATGATTGCCGGCCTGCCCAAGGCCCCTTCGCGCTTCAACCCCCTGGCCAACCCGGCGCGCAGCAAAGAGCGCCGCGACTGGATCCTGGGGCGCATGTACAAGTTGGGCAAGATCGACCAGGCCGCCTATGAAAGTGCGGTGGCCGAGCCATTGAACGCCAGCTACCACGTGCCGACGCCGGAGGTGAATGCCCCGTATATCGCTGAAATGGCGCGTGCGGAGATGGTCGGTCGTTACGGCAGCGAGGCCTACACCGAAGGCTTCCGCGTGACCACGACGGTTCCGAGCGACTTGCAGGACATCGCCAATGACTCCGTGCATTCCGGCCTGACCACCTACGACCAGCGCCACGGCTACCGAGGCCCTGAGTCGCGCCTGCCAGGCAAGACCCTGAGCGCCTGGACGGCCGAGCTGGGCAAACAGCGTGCGATCAGCGGCCTGGAACCGGCCATCGTCACCCAGGTGAAGAAAGATGGCGTACAGGTACTGACCCGCACCGGCGAAGCCCACGTGGCCTGGGACAGCATGAAATGGGCACGCCCGTTCCTGAACACCAACAGCATGGGCCCGATGCCGAAGCAACCGTCGGATGTCGCGCAAGTGGGTGACCTGATCCGCGTGCAACGCCAGAAGGACGACAGCCTGAAATTCAGCCAGGTGCCGCTGGCCCAGGGCGCACTGGTATCGCTGGACCCGCAGAACGGTGCAATCCGCGCCCTGGTGGGTGGCTTCGCGTTCGAGCAGAGCAACTACAACCGGGCCACCCAGGCCAAGCGCCAGCCAGGCTCGAGCTTCAAGCCGTTCATCTACAGCGCCGCCCTGGATAACGGCTACACCGCCGCCAGCCTGGTCAACGATGCACCCATCGTGTTCGTCGACGAGTACCTGGACAAAGTCTGGCGCCCCAAGAACGACACCAACACCTTCCTCGGCCCGATCCGTATCCGCGAGGCGCTGTACAAGTCGCGCAACCTGGTGTCGATCCGCTTGCTTCAGGCGATGGGTGTAGGCAAGACCATCGACTACATCACGCGCTTTGGCTTCAACAAGTCGGACCTGCCGCCGAACCTGTCCCTGGCCTTGGGTACCGCGACCCTCACGCCGATGGAAATCGCCACTGGCTGGAGCACCTTTGCCAACGGCGGCTACAAGATCGCGCCGTACCTGATCGACAAGATCGAAAGCCGCAACGGCGACACCCTGTTCACCGCCAACCCACCACGTGTGCCGGGTGATGTGGTCAACGGCATCGCTGCGACGGATGGCCTGGCGGCGCCAGGCAATGGCGGCATCACCATCGAGCCGACCCCAGGCACCGCGCCAGCCACCAACCCCGCTGCAACCGAACCGCAGGCACCCGCCGTGGCCGAGCGCATTGTGGATGGCCGTACCACCTATATCCTCAACAGCATCCTCGAAGACGTAATCAAGAAGGGTACCGGCCGTCGCGCCCTGGCCTTGGGCCGCGCAGATATCGCGGGCAAGACTGGTACCACCAACGAATCCAAGGACGCCTGGTTCTCCGGCTATAACGCCGACTACGTGACCACCGTGTGGACCGGCTACGACCAGCCGGAAAGCCTTGGCCGCCGCGAGTTCGGCGGCACCGTCGCGCTGCCGATCTGGATGAGCTACATGGGCGCCGCCCTGAAAGACAAGCCGCTGCACACCCAACCGGAGCCGGAAGGCATCCTCAGCCTGCGGATCGACCCGATCAGTGGCCGTGCGGCCTCGCCGAGCACGCCGAATGCGTACTTCGAACTATTCAAGAGCGAAGACACGCCGCCGTCGGTCAATGAGCTGGGCAACGGCGTCGTACCGGGCAGCCCGTTGCCGGCGGATGAGGCGGCGCCGATCGATCTCTTTTAGAGAGCGGCAAGCTGTCAGCTACAAGAACTGCGATGTGCCGCTCTTGAACTTGCCGCTTGCAGCTTGAAACTTCCCCATAAAAAAACCCGGCGTTCTGAGCCGGGTTTTTTTATGGGTCTACGGCTTAGCCGTTGAACACATCATCCACGCTTTGCAGCGGGTAGTTTTTCGGATACGGCAGGGTGGCCACACCGGTCTCGATCGCGGCCTTGGCCACGGCATCGGAGATCAGGGTGATCAGGCGCTTATCCATTGGTTTCGGGATGATGTACTCACGACCGAATTCCAGCTTGGCGCCACCGTAGGCGTCGCACACATCCTGAGGCACCGGCAGCTTGGCCAGTTCACGCAGGGCGTTGGCGGCAGCCACTTTCATCTCTTCGTTGATGCGCTTGGCGCGAACGTCCAGGGCACCACGGAAGATGAACGGGAAGCCCAATACGTTGTTGACCTGGTTCGGGTAGTCCGAACGACCGGTGGCCATGATCACGTCGTCGCGGGTGGCGTGGGCCAGTTCCGGGGCGATTTCCGGATCAGGGTTGGAGCAGGCGAACACGATCGGGTTGGCCGCCATGGACTTCAGGCCTTCAGCGCTCAGCAGGTTCGGGCCGGACAGGCCGACGAACACGTCGGCACCGTTCAGGGCGTCAGCCAGGGTACGCTTGGAGGACGGGTGGGCAAACATCGCCTTGTACTGGTTCAGGTCGGTACGCTCGGACTGGATCACGCCCTTGCTGTCGACCATATAGATGTTTTCCAGCTTGGCGCCCATGCTGACGATCAGCTTCATGCAGGAGATGGCCGCAGCGCCGGCGCCCAGGCAGACGATCTTGGCGTCAGCCAGGGTCTTGCCGGCGATTTCCAGGGCGTTGATCATGCCGGCCGCGGTGACGATCGCGGTGCCGTGCTGGTCATCGTGGAATACCGGAATGTCGCACTGCTCGATCAGGGCCTTTTCGATCTCGAAGCACTCAGGTGCCTTGATGTCTTCCAGGTTGATGCCACCGAAGGTGATGGAGATGCGCTTGACCGTGTCGATGAAAGCCTGCGGGCTCTCGGAATCGACTTCGATATCGAAAACGTCGATGCCGGCGAAGCGCTTGAACAGCACGCCCTTACCTTCCATGACTGGCTTGGAGGCCAGTGGGCCGAGGTTACCCAGGCCGAGAATCGCGGTGCCATCGGAAATCACTGCAACCAGGTTGCCTTTGCCGGTGTACTTGTACGCCAGTTCGGGGTCGCGGGCGATTTCACGTACGGGCTCGGCCACGCCAGGGCTGTAGGCCAGCGACAGGTCGCGGGCGGTGGCGGTGGCTTTGGTGAGCTCTACACTCAGCTTTCCTGGACGAGGATGGGCATGATATTCGAGAGCGGCAGTTTTCAAATCAGACATATCGGCATTCCGCTTTTACTGTTGGTCGACGGACCGCCGAGGATACTCGTGTCGTAAAGTCCCTACAAGACTGGGCAGTCACAGGTGTCAAGGGCCCTGCACTAAGACTTTCGGCCAAGAGCCACGGGATACAAGGGCTCAACTGTTCACAATCGAATTAAAAAATGTCTACAATTTTTTCTCAGTGCGTCGATTTGAGCATGCTTGGATCGGTCAACGGCAGAAGCCAGCGCGCCTGACCTTTTTTCAGCCCGCCACGTCGCGAGCGATCCTGTACCCAGCCCCGCGCCTCAACAGTGCGGCCTTGCAGACCATTGAGCCCGACAGCGTCGAATTGACTGACCAGAGCAGGCGAGACACGTAATACCAATGATCCCTGCATTTCAATCCAGATACCGCCGCGATTGCGCTTTACCTGGCTGACCCGGCCACTGACCACGGCAAACCCGGAGCGCTTGAGCTGCGCCACAGACTGTACCGGCGATTGGCGCCACAGGCCCAGGCGCGCGCTACGGGCGCTGTTTTCAGCCGCCTGCTGACAGGCGACGAGATCGACATTCGGCGCCACGCCAACCTGGAACCCCAGGCCCTCGGCCAACAGTCGCGCCTCCAGGTTCTCGCCGTCGGCACCATAGAGGTGGGCCAGGGTGCGACCGTAATGATCCTTGCGCTCACGCCCCGGCACCAGGCCGACACGACCACCGCTGGCACCCACCAATGCCTGCAGGCGTTGACGCGCGGCGACCGCGAAAGGCTCGTCGGCGCGCCCCTTCTTGCCTGTTTCCGGGGCATTGATACCGATCATCCGCACACTGCGGCCATCCTTGAGGCGCACCGTGTCGCCATCCACCACCCGCTGCACTTCCACGCGGGCCAGGGCCGTCGGCGCCGGGCAGAATACCTCGGCCTGCACGGCCGTCACCCAAATTACAGGCACAAAAAAGGCGCCCGCAAGGGACGCCTTTTTCAACAGCTGGCAAAAGCCCATAAGGCTTTTGAGCCTTACTCTGCTGGAGTAGCAGCAGGCTTCTTGCCGAAAGCACCAAAGCGATCTGCGAAGCGCTGTACACGGCCGCCGGTGTCCAGAGTTTTCTGCTTACCGGTGTAGAACGGGTGGCACTCGTTGCATACGTCAGTACCCAGTGGCTTGCACAGGTTCGAGCGAGTTTCGAACTTGTTGCCGCAGCTGCAGGTCACTTCGATGGTTTCGTACGCTGGATGGATATCGGCTTTCATGGTGACTTCCTCGGGCTAGCGTGCCGCCACTCGACACTATTGTCGAATACCGCACGTAATTAGGCCGCGGATTCTACCAGACCTTTTTAAACGCGCAAGCGGCGACACCCATCGCGTGTCAACATAAAAGCACCTTTCATCAGAAAACTGGCGGCTACCCCAAGCCTCCCCCGGTCTGCTAGGCTCCCGCCCCTGCGCCACCGCCTGCCTTTATAGATGAGACCTCTCGCGTGCCCGACGCCATTTTGCGCCTAGCCCTGCCCTCGCCCCTGCGCCGCCTGTTCGACTACCGGGCCCCGGCCGGTGTGCTGCGTGCGCAGTTGCAGCCGGGCATGCGCGTGCGCGTGCCGTTTGGCCGTCGAGAGATGATCGGCATCCTGGTGGAAGTCGCCGACCACAGTGAAGTGCCGGCCGAGAAGCTCAAGCCGGCCATCGCCATGCTCGATGCCACGCCGCCGTTGCCGCCCGCGCTGTTCAAGCTGTGCCTGTGGACCGCCCAGTATTACCAGCACAGCCTCGGTGACACGTTGAGCTGGGCACTGCCGGTGCTGTTGCGCCAGGGTGAACTGGCCGAAACGCGCCAGGAACGCTTCTGGTCGACGGTGCCCGGCGCACGCCTCGACGACCCACGCATCGCCCGCGCCCCGCGCCAGCGTGAAGCCCTGGCAACCCTGGCCCAGCACCCCCATGGCGTCGCCCATCAGCTATTGAGCAAGCTGATGCTGAGCAAGGACAGCCTCGACCTGTTGCTGGCCAAGGGCTTGGTGCAGGTGGAAATCCGCAGGCACGCCCCCGACCCGCGCCACGAACACTGGCTGGCCCAGCCCGAACTGCCGCTGAACCCTGAACAACGCGCCGCCTATGAAGCGATTCGCGCAGGTTTCGACAGCTTCCATGCGTTCCTGCTGGCGGGCGTCACCGGCAGCGGCAAGACCGAAGTCTATTTGCAGCTGATCCGCGAAACCCTGCAGGCCGGCAAACAGGCACTGGTGCTGATCCCCGAGATCAACCTGGGCCCGCAGACCCTGGCGCGCTTCGAACAGCGTTTCAATGCGCGCATCGCCCTGGTGCACTCGGCGGTCAATGACCGTGAGCGCCTGGAGTCGTGGCTGGCGGCGCGGGATGGCGAAGCCGACATTATTATCGGCACCCGCTCGGCGCTGTTCACGCCGATGAAAAACCCCGGGCTGATCATCATCGACGAGGAACACGACGGCTCCTATAAGCAACAGGAAGGCCTGCGCTACCACGCCCGCGACCTGGCGCTGGTGCGCGCACGCCAGGAAGACATCCCGATTGTGCTGGGCTCGGCCACACCCTCCCTGGAAAGCCTGCACAATGCCTACACCGGTCGTTACGGGCTGCTGCGCCTGAACGAGCGCGCCGGCGGCGCCAAGCAACCCCGTTTCCTGCGCCTGGACGTAAAAAGCCGGCCGCTGGACAGCGGCATTTCCGGGCCGATGCAACAAGCCATCGGCCAGACCCTGGCGGCCGGCCAGCAGGTCTTGGTGTTTCTCAACCGCCGAGGCTTTGCACCGACGCTGCTGTGCCATGACTGCGGCTGGATGTCCGAGTGCGAGCGTTGCGATGCGCGCATGACCGTGCACCAGCGCCATGGCGAACTACGTTGCCACCATTGCGGCCATGTGGAACGTGTACCGCGCCATTGCCCGCAGTGCGGCAAGGTCGACCTGCGCCCGGTGGGTGCAGGCACCGAGCGCGCCGAGGAGCGCCTGGGGATTCTGTTCCCGGACTACCCGGTTTTGCGGGTCGACCGCGACAGCACCTCGCGCAAGGACGCGATGAACCAACTGTTCGCCACCATCCAGAAGGGCCAGCCGTGCATCCTCGTGGGTACACAGATGCTCGCCAAAGGGCACCACTTCCCACGGGTGACCCTGGTGTCGATCCTGGATGCCGACGGCGGCCTGTTCTCCGGCGACTTCCGCGCCAGCGAGCGCATGGCGCAGTTGATCGTGCAGGTCGCCGGCCGCGCCGGGCGTGCCGAAGAGCCGGGCAAGGTGATTATCCAGACCCACCTGGCCGACCATCCGCTGCTGATTCAACTGACCGAACAAGGCTACTTTGCCTTCGCCGAACAGGCGCTGAGCGAACGTCGCTCCGCCGGCCTGCCGCCCTTTGCGCACCTGGCGCTGTTGCGCGCCGAAGCCCATAAACCAGGGCAGGCCGAGGGTTTTCTGGATGAAGCCTGCAGCGCCGCCGAACGCTTGCTCGGCGAGCTGGGGCTGAGCGGCATCGAACTGCTCGGACCGGTACCCGCGCCCATGGAGCGTCGTGCCGGGCGTTATCGTGCCCAGCTACTCTTGCAGGCCACGTCCCGCGCACCGTTGCATCGGCTATTAAGTAGCTGGTTACTTGCGCTGGAGCAAATGCCCAGTGGCCGCCAGGTGCGATGGTCGTTGGATGTAGACCCGGTAGATTTGTATTAAGCCTGGCCATAGGTCCCGCGAAGGTTGGCAAGCCCGCCCTCGCCACGGATAATGCCCAGTTTTTCCACCTGCGCATCGCGCGCCGCCGCTTGCGGTCGAAAGAGAACACCATGAAAGACACCATTCGCCAGCTGATCCAACAAGCCCTCACCCAACTCGTCAACGAAGGTGTGTTGCCTGAAGGCCTGACGCCGGCGATCCAGGTGGAAAACACCCGCGACAAGACCCACGGCGACTTCGCCAGCAACATCGCGATGATGCTGTCCAAGCCGGCCGGCATGAAACCGCGCGACCTGGCGGAAAAAATCATCGCCGCGCTGCCTGCCGACGAGAGCGTTACCAAGGCCGAAATCGCCGGCCCGGGCTTTATCAACTTCTTCCAGAACACCCAGGCCCTGGCTTCACGCCTGGATGCGGCACTGGCCGACGCCAGGATCGGCGTACGCAAGGCCGGCCCGGCTCAGCGCGTGGCCATCGACCTGTCGGCACCCAACCTGGCCAAGGAGATGCATGTCGGTCACCTGCGCTCGACCATCATCGGCGACGGCGTGGCCCGGGTACTGGAGTTTCTCGGCGACACCGTGATCCGCCAGAACCACGTGGGCGACTGGGGCACCCAGTTCGGCATGCTGATGGCCTACCTGCAGGAAAACCCGATCACCAGCAACGAGCTGTCGGACCTGGAGAACTTCTACCGCGCCGCCAAGAAGCGTTTCGACGAATCCGAAGAGTTCGCCGACCGCGCGCGCGGCCTGGTGGTCAAGCTGCAAGCCGGCGACAAGGAATGCCTGGAACTGTGGGGCCGCTTCCGCGAGATCTCGCTGTCCCACTGCCAGGAAATCTACGAACTGCTCAACGTCAAGCTGACCATGGCCGATGTAATGGGCGAAAGCGCCTACAACGACGACCTGATCAACGTGGTCAACGACCTCAAGGCCAAGGGCCTGTTGGTGGAGAGCAACGGCGCGCAGTGCGTGTTCCTCGAAGAATTCAAGACCGCCGACGGCGAGCCGCTGCCGGTGATCATCGTCAAGGCCGATGGCGGCTACCTCTACGCCACCACCGACCTCGCGGCCGTGCGCTACCGTAGTGGCGTGCTCAAGGCCGACCGTGCGCTGTATTTCGTCGACCAGCGCCAGGCCCTGCACTTCCAACAGGTGTTCGAAGTGGCACGTCGCGCCGGTTTCGTCACCCATCCGATGCACATGGAGCACATGGGCTTCGGCACCATGAACGGCGCCGATGGCCGCCCGTTCAAGACCCGCGACGGCGGCACCGTCAAGCTGATCGACCTGCTCAACGAAGCCCAGGACCGCGCCTACAACCTGGTGAAGGAAAAGAACCCGGAGTTGGCGGAGGCCGACCTGCGCAATATTGCCCGCGTGGTGGGTATTGGCGCGGTGAAATACGCCGACCTGTCCAAGCACCGCACCAGCGACTACAGCTTCAACTTCGAACTGATGCTCAACTTCGAGGGCAACACCGCGCCGTACCTGCTGTACGCCTACACCCGCGTGGCCGGTGTGTTCCGAAAGCTGGGCAAGGACTTCAGCGAAGTCGAAGGCCGGATCGTGCTGGACGCGCCCCATGAACAGGAGCTGGCCGCCAAGCTCGCGCAGTTCGGCGAAGTGCTGAACAGCGTCGGCGAGAAAGGCACGCCGCATATCCTGTGCACCTACCTGTACGAAGTCGCCGGGTTGTTCTCCAGCTTCTACGAGAACTGCCCGATCCTCACCGCCGACGACGAAGCCCAGAAGCAAAGTCGCCTGCGCCTCGCCGCACTGGCTGGACGGACCCTCAAGCAAGGCCTGGAACTGTTGGGCCTGGAAACTCTGGAGCGTATGTAAGTTGGCTGCCAAGAAAAAACCTGCACCCAAGCGCGGCGCCAGCCGCTACCAGGCCCCGGCGAAGAAGCCGATCCCGGGTTGGTTGTGGATGGCGATCGGCCTTACGGTCGGCGCGTTCATTGTGTTCCTGATGAAGCTGGACCCAGGCCAGGGCGATGACGTCAAACGGGTCAAGCAGGAACAGCAGAAGGCCACGAAAATGGCTGAAGCCAACAAGACTGCGCCGAGCCCGACGGCACCGGTAAAGCCGAAGTACGATTTCTATACGCTGCTGCCGGAATCGGAAGTCATCGTGCCGCCTGACGCCGTGCCGGAGAAAACCCTGCCGACGCCGCAAGTGCCGACCACCCCGGTAACCCCTGCGGAAGCGGCGAAAATCGACACGGCGCGGGCCCAGGCGGCGTTGGCCGGGATTACTCCGCCGCCAGCACCACCGGTTGCCGAAACCAAGGCCGCGCCGGTGACCAAGTTCTTCCTGCAGGCGGGCTCGTTCCCGAAGCAGGCGGATGCGGATCGTGTGCGTGCGCAGATCATTCTGCTGGGCCAGACGGTGACGGTGGAGTCCGGCACGGTGAAGGACGCAACCTGGTATCGCGTGCTGGTGGGGCCGTTCAGCAACCGCGAACAGCTGACCGTGGCGCAGAAGCAATTGGCCGGCGCCGGGTTTAGCAACCTGTTGTTACAACAGCGCCAGAGCCGCTGATTCAAACTCAACACCGATCAAAATGTGGGAGGGGGCTTGCCCCCGATAGCGGTGTATCAGTCACCGAAAATATTGACTGATCTACCGCCATCGGGAGCAAGCCCCCTCCCACATTTGGTTTTGCAGCGCCCTGAAATGTGTGTCAGACCGATAAACACCACTCGTCCGCCTTAAACCCCCACGGTTGAAATCCCCCCCGCCACCCCCATATGAGTTTCCATCAGGGCATTTTCGCCCCGCTGCGTGGAGACTCTCCCCTTGACCACCATCGTTTCAGTACGTCGCCACGGCAAAGTCGTCATGGGCGGCGACGGCCAGGTTTCCCTGGGCAATACCGTGATGAAAGGCAACGCCAAGAAAGTCCGTCGCCTGTACCACGGCCAGGTCCTCGCCGGGTTTGCCGGTGCCACCGCCGACGCCTTCACCCTCTTCGAGCGTTTCGAAGGCCAGCTGGAAAAACACCAGGGCCACCTCGTACGCGCCGCGGTCGAACTCGCCAAGGAATGGCGCACCGACCGCTCCCTCAGCCGCCTGGAAGCCATGCTGGCCGTCGCCAACAAAGATGCGTCCCTGATCATCACCGGTAACGGCGATGTGGTTGAGCCTGAACATGGCCTGATCGCCATGGGCTCCGGCGGTGGTTATGCACAAGCCGCAGCCAGCGCACTGTTGAAGAAAACCGACCTGTCGGCCCGCGAAATCGTCGAGACTGCCCTGGGCATCGCCGGCGACATCTGCGTGTTCACCAACCACAACTTCACCATTGAGGAGCAGGACCTCGCCGAGTAAGCCGTAGGCTTATTCCCGCTTGAGGCCGCCAAACACTATGTCCATGACTCCCCGCGAAATCGTCCATGAACTCAATCGCCATATCATCGGCCAGGACGATGCCAAGCGCGCGGTTGCCATCGCGCTGCGTAACCGCTGGCGCCGGATGCAACTGCCCGAAGAATTGCGCGTTGAAGTAACACCGAAGAACATCCTGATGATCGGCCCGACCGGCGTCGGTAAAACCGAGATCGCGCGACGCCTGGCCAAGCTGGCCAACGCGCCGTTCATCAAGGTCGAAGCGACCAAGTTCACCGAAGTCGGCTATGTGGGCCGCGATGTCGAGTCGATCATTCGTGATCTGGCCGACGCTGCCCTGAAGCTGCTGCGCGAGCAGGAAATGACCAAGGTCAGCCACCGCGCCGAAGACGCCGCCGAAGAACGCATCCTCGACGCCCTGCTGCCACCGGCGCGCATGGGCTTCAACGAAGACGCCGCACCGGCCTCGGATTCCAACACCCGCCAGCTGTTCCGCAAGCGCCTGCGTGAAGGCCAGCTGGATGACAAGGAAATCGAGATCGAAGTCGCTGAAGTCTCTGGCGTCGACATTTCCGCACCGCCTGGCATGGAAGAAATGACCAGCCAGTTGCAGAACCTGTTCGCCAACATGGGCAAGGGCAAGAAGAAAAGCCGCAAGCTCAAGGTCAAGGACGCGCTGAAGCTGGTGCGCGATGAAGAAGCCGGACGCCTGGTCAACGACGAAGAGCTCAAGGCCAAGGCCCTGGAAGCCGTTGAGCAGCATGGCATCGTGTTTATCGACGAGATCGACAAGGTCGCCAAGCGCGGCAACTCCGGCGGCGTCGATGTATCCCGCGAAGGTGTGCAGCGCGACCTGCTGCCGCTGATCGAAGGCTGCACCGTCAATACCAAGCTGGGCATGGTCAAGACCGACCACATCCTGTTTATCGCTTCGGGTGCGTTCCACCTGAGCAAGCCAAGCGACCTGGTGCCCGAGCTGCAAGGCCGCCTGCCGATTCGCGTAGAGCTCAAGGCGCTGACCCCCGGCGACTTCGAGCGCATCCTCAGCGAACCCCATGCGTCGCTCACCGAGCAGTACCGTGAGCTGCTGAAAACCGAAGGGCTGGGCATCGAGTTCCTGCCGGACGGCATCAAGCGCCTGGCGGAGATTGCCTGGCAGGTCAACGAGAAGACCGAGAACATCGGTGCGCGCCGCCTGCACACCTTGCTTGAGCGCCTGCTTGAGGAAGTGTCCTTCAGCGCCGGCGACATGGCCGGGGCGCAGAATGGCGTAGCGATCAAGATCGACGCCGACTACGTCAACAGCCACCTGGGTGAATTGGCGCAGAACGAGGACTTGTCACGGTACATTCTGTAAGCCGCAAGCTGTAAGCTACAAGCCGCAAGTTGAGCACATTCAACTCGCAGCTTGTAGCTTGCAGCCCAAGGTGTCCCCAATGCCGAAATTCCCCACCGCTGTTAATTTGCACAAAACCTCCAACACCCTCGGCCTCACCTATGGGCCCGGCGAGGTCTACCAGTTGCCCGCCGAACTGCTGCGGGTGCATTCGCCTTCCGCCGAGGTCCAGGGCCACGGCAAACCCATCCTGCAATTCGGCAAGCTCAACGTGCGCCTGACCAAGATCGAACCGGCCGGCCAGTACGCACTGAAATTGACCTTCGACGATGGCCATGACAGCGGACTGTTCACCTGGGACTACCTCTACCAATTGGCCGTGCGTCAGGACGCGTTGTGGGCCGATTATCTTGCCGAGCTCAAGGCAGCCGGCAAAACCCGCGATCCGAGCGAGTCGGTCGTGCGGCTGATGCTCTAGTCCAGGCTTCTTGCTCTTTAGAGGGCATTTTCTAATTTCATCTGCTTGAATGCCCTGTCGCGTGGCCAACGATTGGCCCGCTTGCGAAAAAAATTAAACTCGGGTAACCAATGGAACTGGCAAGTTCCCTGCATTTGACGATGCGGTATCAACGGTCACCCGAGTCGCAGTACCTGGCTTGTGTTGTGTATCGAAACCTGGTGCGCAGCGGTACCCGGTACTCGTCTTTCGGACAATGGAGCGTCGTAGATGAGTAACAAGAACAACGATGACTTGAAACGCCAGGCCTCGGAAAACACCCTGGGGCTCAACCCGATCATCGCGTTACGTAAAAAGGATTTACTGGCCTCGGCCAAGATGGTGCTGACCCAAGCCATCAAGCAACCGTTGCACAGCGTCAAGCACGTCGCCCACTTTGGCGTTGAATTGAAGAACGTGATGTTCGGCAAATCGCAGCTGCAACCCGAAAGCGATGACCGTCGCTTTCACGACCCAGCCTGGAGCCAGAACCCGCTCTACAAACGCTACCTGCAAACCTACCTGGCGTGGCGCAAGGAACTGCACGACTGGATCGGCGACAGTAACCTGTCGGACCAGGACATCAGCCGCGGCCACTTCGTGATCAACCTGATGACCGAAGCCATGGCTCCTACCAACAGCGCGGCCAACCCGGCGGCGGTCAAACGCTTCTTTGAAACCGGCGGCAAGAGCCTGCTCGACGGCCTGTCGCACCTGGCCAAGGACATGGTGCACAACGGCGGCATGCCGAGCCAGGTCAACATGGGCGCGTTCGAAGTGGGCAAGACCCTGGGCATCACCGAAGGGGCGGTGGTATTTCGCAACGACGTGCTGGAGCTGATCCAGTACAAGCCGATCACCGAACAGGTGCACGAACGCCCGTTGCTGGTGGTACCGCCGCAGATCAACAAATTCTATGTATTCGACCTGAGCCCGGAAAAGAGCCTGGCGCGCTTCTGCCTGCGCAATGGGCAGCAGACCTTTATCGTCAGTTGGCGCAACCCGACCAAGGCCCAGCGCGAATGGGGCCTGTCGACCTATATCGAGGCGCTCAAGGAAGCGGTCGATGTAGTCACGGCAATCACCGGAAGCAAGGATATCAACATGCTCGGCGCCTGCTCCGGCGGAATAACCTGCACCGCCCTGCTGGGCCACTACGCGGCGCTGGGTGAGAAGAAGGTCAACGCCCTGACCCTGCTGGTGAGTGTGCTGGACACCACCCTGGACACCCAGGTGGCGCTGTTCGTGGATGAGCAGACCCTGGAAGCGGCCAAGCGCCACTCCTACCAGGCCGGCGTGCTGGAAGGCCGCGACATGGCCAAGGTGTTTGCCTGGATGCGTCCCAACGACCTGATCTGGAACTACTGGGTGAACAACTACCTGCTGGGCAATGAGCCGCCGGTGTTCGACATCCTGTTCTGGAACAACGACACCACGCGCTTACCGGCGGCGTTCCATGGCGACCTGATCGAACTGTTCAAAAACAACCCGCTCGTGCGCGCCAATGCCCTGGAAGTGTGCGGCACGCCGATCGACCTCAAGCAGGTCACGGCCGACATCTATTCACTGGCCGGCACCAACGACCACATCACCCCCTGGCAGTCGTGCTACAAGTCGGCACAGCTGTTTGGTGGCAAAGTGGAATTCGTGCTGTCGAGCAGCGGGCATATCCAGAGCATCCTCAACCCGCCCGGTAACCCCAAGGCGCGCTACCAGACCAGCGACAGCCTGGCGGGCAAGCCACTGGAGTGGCAGGAGAATGCGACCAAGCACACTGATTCGTGGTGGTTGCATTGGCAGGTGTGGCAAGCGGAACGTGCGGGCAAGCTGAAGAAGGCACCGACGGTATTAGGCAACAAGACGTACGCCGCAGCCGAAGCGGCGCCGGGTACCTATGTGCATGAACGCTAGTCCTGTAGGAGCGAGCTTGCTCGCGAAAGGCTCAAGATCAACACGGGACATCAGCTATCCCGCGTTATCGTTGACGACCTTCGCGAGCAAGCTCGCTCCTACAAGGGATTGAAGTACCTATCGAAGGGTTCCCCCATGCCGCAACCGTTCATCTTCCGTACCATCGACCTGGATGGCCAGACCATCCGCACGGCGGTACGCCCGGGCAAGCCCCACTTGACGCCGTTGCTGATCTTCAACGGCATCGGCGCCAACCTTGAGCTGGTGTTTCCGTTCGTCCAGGCCCTGGACCCGGACCTGGAAGTGATCGCCTTCGATGTGCCGGGCGTGGGTGGCTCCTCGACGCCCAACCGACCCTATCGATTTCCCGGCCTGGCCAAGCTCACCGCACGCATGCTGGACTACCTGGACTATGGCCAGGTGAATGCGGTGGGCGTGTCCTGGGGTGGCGCGTTGGCGCAGCAGTTTGCCTATGACTACCCGGAGCGCTGCAAGAAGCTGATCCTGGCGGCGACCGCTGCCGGGGCCTTTATGGTGCCGGGCAAGCCGAAGGTGCTGTGGCTGATGGCGAGCCCCCGGCGTTATATCCAGCCGTCCCACGTGGTGCGCATTGCACCGATGATTTATGGCGGTTCGTTCCGCCGCGATTCGAAACTGGCCGCCGAGCACGCGAGCAAAGTGCGCTCGGCCGGCAAGCTGGGCTACTACTGGCAACTGTTCGCGGGGTTGGGCTGGACCAGCATCCACTGGCTGCACAAGATCCGCCAGCCCACCCTGGTGCTGGCCGGGGACGACGACCCGCTGATCCCGCTGGTCAACATGCGCATGCTGGCCTGGCGCATTCCCAACGCACAGTTGCACATCATCGATGACGGCCACCTGTTCCTGATCACCCGGGCTGAAGCCGTGGCGCCGATCATCATGAAGTTTCTCGAGGAGGAGCGCATGCGGGCCGTGATTCACCCGCGACCAGCGGTGTAAGGAGCACACCGCCGCGCAACTTGCCGAGAACCGACTATGGTTCTGAATTGGCGTGCCTGTTGATGGCTTGACGAAGGAGTGTTGGCTCATGCGAGAAAGACCCGTGACGAACCCGGCGCCCACCCCTGCCGCGTTCATCAACGCACAAAACGCGATCACCGGCCTGCGCGGTCGGGATTTGCTGTCGACCTTGCGCAGCGTTGCCGCCCACGGCTGGCGCAACCCGGTGCATACCGCCCGTCACGCCCTGGCCCTGGGCAGTCAACTGGGTCGTGTGCTGCTGGGTGAGACCGTGCACGAGCCCAACCCACGGGACAGCCGCTTCAGCGACCCGACCTGGACGCTCAACCCGTTCTACCGACGCAGCCTGCAAGCCTATTTGAGCTGGCAGAAGCAGACCCGCCAGTGGATCGATGACAGCTCACTGAGCGCCGACGACCGCGCCCGCGCACACTTTGCCTTCGCCTTGATCAACGACGCCGTGTCGCCCTCCAACACCCTGCTCAACCCGCTGGCCGTCAAGGAGCTGCTCAACTCCGGCGGCAACAGTGTGGTGCGCGGCGTGAGCAACCTGTTCGACGACCTGCTGCACAACAACGGCCTGCCGCGCCAGGTGAGCAAACAGGCCTTTGAAGTCGGCAAGACCGTGGCCACCACCCCAGGCTCGGTGGTATTTCGCAATGAGCTGCTGGAGTTGATCCAATACAAGCCCATGAGCGAAAAACAGTACGCCAGGCCGCTGCTGATCGTGCCGCCGCAAATCAACAAGTACTACATCTTCGACCTGAGCCCGGCCAATAGCTTCGTGCAGTACGCCCTCAAGAACGGCCTGCAGACCTTCATGGTCAGCTGGCGCAACCCGGATGTACGCCACCGCGAATGGGGCCTGTCCACCTATGTGGCGGCGCTGGAGGAAGCGCTCAATGTCTGTCGGGCCATCACCGGCGCCCGCGAGGTCAACCTGATGGGCGCCTGCGCCGGTGGCCTGACCATCGCCGCCCTGCAAGGCCACTTGCAAGCCAAGCGCCAGCTGCGTCGTATCTCCAGCGCCAGCTACCTGGTGAGCCTGCTGGACAGCCAGATAGACAGCCCCGCCATGCTGTTCGCCGATGAGCAAACCCTCGAGGCGGCCAAGCGTCGTTCCTACCAGCAAGGAGTGCTGGACGGCCGCGACATGGCCAAGGTGTTCGCCTGGATGCGCCCCAACGACCTGATCTGGAACTACTGGATCAACAATTACCTGCTGGGCAAGAAACCGCCGGCCTTCGACATTTTGTACTGGAACAACGACAACACGCGCCTGCCCGCCGCACTGCATGGCGACCTGCTCGATTTCTTCAAGCACAACCCGCTGAGCCATCCCGGCGGCCTGGAAGTGTGCGGCACGCCCATCGACCTGCAGAAGGTCACGGTGGACAGCTTCAGCGTGGCCGGGATCAACGACCACATCACGCCGTGGGACGCGGTGTATCGCTCCACGCAATTGCTGGGTGGCGAGCGGCGCTTCGTGCTGTCCAACAGCGGGCATATCCAGAGCATCCTCAACCCGCCGGGCAACCCCAAGGCCAACTACGTCGAAAACCCCAAGCTGAGCAGCGACCCGCGTGCCTGGTACTACGACGCCAACCACGTCGAAGGCAGTTGGTGGCCGCAGTGGCTGGCGTGGATCCAGCAGCGCTCGGGCGTACAGCGCGAAACCCTCACCGCCCTGGGCAACCAGAACTATCCACCGATGGAAGCGGCGCCCGGCACCTACGTGCGAGTGCGCTGAGCTCAACGATCAGATTAAGAAGACTGGATGAAGACCCGCGACCGTATCCTTGAATGTGCCTTGCAGTTGTTCAACCAGAAGGGCGAGCCGAACGTGTCGACCATGGAGGTGGCCAATGAAATGGGGATCAGCCCCGGCAACCTCTACTACCACTTCCATGGCAAGGAGCCACTGGTGCTCGGGCTGTTCGAGCGCTTCCAGGGCGAATTGGCGCCGCTGCTCGACCCGCCGGCGGACGCGCAACTGCTGGCCCAGGATTACTGGCTGTTCCTGCACCTGATCGTCGAACGCATGGCCCAATACCGGTTTTTGTTCCAGGACCTGTCGAACCTGGCGGGGCGCCTGCCGAAACTGGCCAAGGGCATTCGCAACCTGCTGACCGCACTCAAGCGCACCCTCGCGTCCTTGCTGGCGCGCCTGAAGGCGGACGGGCAACTGGTCAGTGACACCCAGGCGCTGGGCCAGTTGGTGGAGCAGATCACCATGACCCTGCTGTTCTCCCTGGACTACCAACGCATTCTCGACCGTGAGGGCGAGGTGCGGGTGGTGGTGTATCAGGTCATGATGCTGGTGGCGCCGCATCTGCTACCTGCGGCGCGGCAGGCCACGGAGCGATTGGCGCTGCGCTATCTGGACGATCATGTTTAAGCATTATCCGAAAACCTGCGGCTGACATTTGAGCCGAATCAATCAAACTCCCCGAATTGCTGGGTAAACTTGAACAACTCACTGTCATTCTTGATTCCCAATTTTCTATAAGCCGATTGTTTCTGCGTACTGATCGTACTCGCACTGCGTGAGAACTTTGCGGCAATCGAATTCACCGACATTCCATCCAGAAAACACCGCAGCACCTCCTGTTCTTTAGGCGTAAGACAGGCGTGCAAGCGCAACGGCGTTGCATAGTCCATTTTCGACTTCATACTCACGACTTCCAGCATTGACTGCATGCCCTGCAAAGCAGGCACCATGCAAGGCTGCAGATAAATTCGACCTTGGGCGACGGTTCGAATAGCCGTGATCAACTCCGTCAGGTTCTGGGTTTTACCCAGGATTCCCCAACAGCCAGCCTTCAGCGACAGTGATACGGTAGCGGGCGTGTAATGCGAACAGACAATCAACGGCCGGCACTGGCTGAAGCGCCGGTTCAGCGCTTGTATAAGACTCAGGCCATCGTTGTCCGAAGGGGCCAGGATGAAGTCCATTACCACCACATCCGCCGGACGCCGCGCAAGGGCTTCCAGTAATTCCTTGGCCGTCCCGAAAGAGCCGACCACATGGAGGTCGGCCTCGTTGCTCAACCCCAACTCGATCCCCTGCCGAAGCATCGCATGGTCATCTAGCAGCATGACGGTATACGTGGTGGATATTGAAGTAGGCATAAATAAACCCGCATAAGTAAATACAACACCGCAACATTATTCGCTGCTGCGAGCACGGTATACCCTGCCCCATCAAGGGATCAACATAGCGGGGCAATAAGCGTTACCCCTTCAGCAACATCCTACAGATAATTCCCAGTACTACAGACAATTCCTAAGTTAACTCGATTATTTTTCGAACTATCACGAGATAAAACTCGCCACTTCGCTATAGATGCCATCTGGCACTGCACGCCAAATTATATAACCGCCATTAGAGACTAGTTCGAAACGAACTACAGATGCTGCTTTTTACCTGTGGCGGCTCTCGTTTATTAAAATCACGACCGGAATCATCATGAAATTTACCGCTATCTCCACCGCTGCAACACTGCTTGCCCTGACGGCTGCGTTATCACGGCCCGCATTCGCCACCAACGACGGGGTCATCAACTTCACGGGGTTGGTGACCGATGTGACCTGCACCGTCGAGGGTGCCGCACCTGGCACAGGCGCAGTGGTCAAGGACGTCAACCTGGGCGGCGTCTCTGCTTCACGCCTGGCAACCGCTGGCAGTCGCGCCAACCTCACCGGTTTCACCATTCGCATTGGCGGGCCCGGCGAAGGCAGTTGCACCAACGGCCGCACGGCCATGGTGGCTTTCGACCCAACCAGCCCAGCCATTGACGTCGCTACCGGCCGCTTGAACATCGACGGCTACGACGACCCTTCCGACACCACCAACGCCAAGAACGTACAGGTCGAAGTCACAAACCGCGACGGCTCGCCGATCAACGTCTACACCGAAAAATCCGAGGGCGTTGTGATCGCCGATAACCAGGCCATTATCCCGCTGGCAGCCCAAATGTACGCCAGCGGCGCCGCAACCGAAGGCACGGTGAAAACACGCGTCGGCTTCCTGGTCGAATACGCCGAGTAAGGGATAACACGTCTGCACACGCAGACCTCGAACCCAGGACCTGCAACTGCGTTGCGGGTCCGCCCCCAGACTCGAAGAGACTTCAAATGATTAAAAGAATGGCCCGCCGTGCTCTCGCCACCTGTGCCCTCGGGCTGCTGTCGCTGCACGCGCTCAACGCCCATGCCGGCATCATTGTCCATGGCACACGCGTGATCTACCCCGCTGAGCAGCAGGAGGTCGTTGTGCGCCTGGAGAATAAAGCCGATCGTCCGGCATTGGTACAGACCTGGCTGGATACGGGCGACCGAAACTCGACACCAGCGACTGCGCGGACTCCGTTCACCCTCTCACCGCCGATGTTTCGCATCGAACCGCACCAACAACAGGCATTGCGCCTGCGTTATTCCGGCGCCCCGTTGCCTACTGATCGCGAAAGCCTGTTCTGGTTGAACATATTCGAAGTGCCGCCGACTTCCGCCGACGCCGCGCAAAACAACCAGATCGAATTGTCGTTTCGCACTCGCTTGCGGGTCTTCCTGCGCCCACAAGGATTGCCATACCCCGTCAGCAGCGCGGCAACCAAACTGCAGTGGAAACTGGTCCCCCATAACCATGGGTTCGCCCTGCAAGCGACCAACCCCACGCCCTACCATATTTCGCTGGCATCGGTCGCGTTGCTGAGCGAAGGCAAACGGTTCAACAAGGCGCCGAGCCAGGCGGCCAATGACGGTCTGTTATTGCCGGCCGGAGACATGAAACTGTTTGCATTGCCCCAGTTGCGTATTCGTCCCAACGGCAACCCCCAGGTCGAGTTCGTTTCCGTCAGCGATTTTGGCGCCCGCGTGCAGCACACGGCGGCTGTCACCCTTTCGTCCGCAGGATAACCCGCAGCATGAACGCGACTTTGATCTCACATTGGCTAACCAGACTCAGCCTGTTGACGCTTGCACTGATCTGTCCCGTCATGGCGCAGGCAAGCGTTGTGATCAGCAGCACACGGATCATCTATCCGCAACAGGACAAGGAAGTCACAGTAAGGCTGGAAAGCAAGAATCAGGTACCCGTCCTGATGCAGGCATGGCTGGACAAGGGTGACGAGCACTCTACCCCGGACGCCGGCGGAATCCCCTTTGTTGTCACGCCGCCGATCTTTCGTATCGAGCCAGGCCGGCAACACGTCGTGCGCCTGGCATACACCGGCGAAACGCTGCCGTCTGCGCAGGAAAGCCTGTACTGGTTCAACTTACTCGAAGTGCCTTCGCAGGCCCAAGATGCCGACCAGGGTAACCAGTTGCAACTTGCCTTCCGCTCCAGGATCAAGGTGTTTCTCCGACCGCCCAGCCTGCCCTTTGCGGCCGAAGCCGCGCCGGCCAAATTGCAGTGGCGCAGCGTAACCACCGAGCACGGCCCGTCACTGGAGGTCTATAACCCGACCCCCTATTACGTGAATTTCGACAAGATCGAAGTGGTCGCGAAGGGGCAGCGCCATGCGCGCAAATCCGCCGCATCGAGCGGCGACAATATGGTGGCGCCCGATAGCCGCAACCACTTCCAGATTGCAGGGCTTGCGTCGTTGCGTACGGCCGAGATGACCGTGGAGTTCCAGACGCTCGACGACTTCGGGCTCACGATCCAGCACAGCGCCAAGGTGTCGCCATGATCGCCCCACCCTGAGTTCATCAGGGTCCAGTCCCTGCCTCTCGAGGTTGATTGACCCGCCGCAGCACAAATCAAACACGTCCGTTCAGTACTTGTTCGTCAGGACAGGGCCGCGCTTTGTCGCAATTCGGACCACAACTTTCCCCGGGAACGGTATCCATGAGTTCGAAAACACCGGCCAGACCCGAAAACGGGTTTATATCGCCTTTCAGGTTGACGCTTGTAGCTCAAGGTCTATTGCTGTTGGGTGGCGCCCACACTGCAGCGGCCCAAGACGCCACGCATTCTGTATTCAACCCGGCCTTTTTTCCCGGCGGGGCAGCGGGCTTGCAGGTCGACATTTCAAAGTTCAACCAAGGCAACGTCGTGCTACCCGGCAGCTACCGTGCGGAGGTTTATCTCAACGGCCAATGGATAGGCAGAGAGACGCTATCGTTCAAGGCCATGGACGGACAAGACACTGCGCAGATGTGCCTTGAGCGTGACGCGCTCTTCAGGTTCGGCATCGACATGGAGGCGGTCGACAGGCAATCGACCGACGCCGTATTTTCCGCATGCGCCGATATTGCCAGCTACCTGCCAGGCGCCAGCAGCCGGTTCGATTCTGGTGAAAATCGCCTTGACCTGCAGATCCCGCAGATTTACCTCGCACGCAAGGCTCGGGGCTATATCGATCCCAAACACTGGGACAGTGGCATCGACGCAGCCTTCGTGCGTTACAACGCCAACACCTTTGCCACCCAAACCAGGCATCAGTCGCTCAACTCCAACTACCTGGGCCTGAACACCGGGCTCAACCTGGGCGACTGGCATTGGCGCCACAACGGCAGCTACAGCCAATCATCGGTGGGCTCTGGCTACCAGAGCAGCAGCACCTACGTTCAGCGTGAAATGAGCTCGCTGCAGTCTCAATTGATGGTCGGCGAAATCTACACGCCGGGCGAGCTGTTCGACAGCGTCCGCCTGCGGGGTGCGAGCCTGTTCAGTGATGACCGGATGCTGCCTGATTCCCAGACCGGTTTTGCCCCCGTGGTGCGCGGCGTTGCCGAGACCAACGCGCGGGTTACCGTGCGCCAGCGCGGGGTACTGCTGGATGAGGTGTCGGTGGCGCCCGGGCCGTTTGTACTCAATGATTTATTCCCTACCGGATATGGCGGCGACCTGACCGTCACGATCACCGAGGCGGATGGCCGTCAGCGGGAGTTCATCGTCCCCTTTGCGGCCAACGCCAACCTCCTGCGACCCGGCCACCACCGCTATTCGCTGAGCATCGGCCAGCTCGATGAACTTGGCCTTCGGCACCCTCCCACACTGATGCAGGCGACCTACCAGCATGGCCTCAGCAATCTACTGACCGGCTATACCGGCGCGGTGGTGGGCCAAGACTACAATTCACAATTATTGGGAACGGCACTCAACACGCCATTGGGTGCGGTGTCGTTTGACTTGACCCACTCCAATGCCCATGTACCTGGGCACGGTTCGCGGGAGGGACAAAGCCTGCAACTGCGCTACAGCAAGAATTTCGCAGACACCGGCACTCACTTCGCATTGGGGGCCTACCGCTATTCCACTGAAGGGTTCCTGAGCGTAGGCGATGCCGCACGGATTCGCGACCTTGCCATCGACGGACTCAGCCTCGACAGCGTCTCGCGCCTGCGCGACAGAATGGACATAAGCCTCAACCAGAGCCTGGGCAACGGCTCGGTTTACCTGACCGGTTCTTCGCAAAACTATTGGAACCGCACAAGTGGCAACCTGACCTTTACCGCGGGATACAGCGGCACCTGGAAGGGCCTTCACTATACCGTCAGTGCACAGCGCACCCGTGACCTGTTGAGCGACCGAGTCGACAAGCAGGTGGATCTGACCTTGAGCCTGCCCCTGGGCAGCGGCGCGCGTTCGCCGACCCTGACCACCACGGTCTATCACGGCGACCAAAACAGTGGCGAGCGCGTGAACGTCGGCGGCAGCCTTGGCGAACGCAGCGAATTCAGCTATGGCCTTGGTGCCAGTCGAACCCGAGGCAGTGGTAACGCCGCGAGTGCCGATATGAAATACCAGGCCAGTCATGGCGTGCTGTCTGCCGGTTACGGGCAGAGCAGCGACTACCGCTCGGTATCGCTGGGGATGACCGGCGGCATCGTTGCCCACGCCGGCGGCGTGACCTTCGCTCCGGAGCTGGGCGACACCATCGGCATCGTCCAGGCGCCCGACGCCCAGGGTGCGCGGATCAACGGTAACCACAGCGCGCAAGTCGGTAACAGCGGCTACGCCGTGGTACCCCACCTTACCCCGTATCGCCAGAACGTCGTGGAGCTGGACCCGAAGGATCTTTCGGTCGATGTGGAACTCAAGACCGCCGCCCAGAACGTAGCGCCCCGTGCCGGTTCGGTGGTGAAGCTTAAGTTCGAGACGGTCAGCGGCCAGGCCATGTTGATCACGGCACTGCGCGAGGATGGCAGCTCCTTGCCGTTTGGTGCGGATGTGTTTGATGAGGACGGCGCGAGCGTCGGGGTGGTCGGGCAGGGTGGTCAAGCCTTTGTTCGAGTGTCTCGTACACAGGGACCATTGACGATCAAGTGGGGCCCCCATGCCGGCGCCGCATGCCAGTTGCATTACGACTTGGGCGCACAGTCGAACATTGCCGGCACCCAACGGTTGCTTAATCTCGACGCGGGCACCTGCCGGCTCGATACAGCACAGCACATGCCACCGTCGAGCGAGCGCAATGCAAGCAGTTGATCCGGCGCAGGCAAGCACGCCCAGTGCACTGCTTGCCTGCAACCGCCCTATTTCTTTTGCGGGACTGAAGATGAAACGCGCCATACAACTCATGTCAACAGTGCTGGTCCTTGGCTCGCCGATTGCGGCTCAAGCGGCGTGTGACAGGTATCAGAACGACACATTCACACTCACCCTTCCGTCCACAATCGTCGTACCGGACAGCCTCCCAGTGGAGTCTGAAATTGTCATTAAGGAATTCACTGGTACGGCACCCAATTACACCATGAATTGCGGCCACACTTTAGGAACGATCACCGGGCGCTACAGCGCAAGGTCTCACGTAAAGTACTACGAGACCGAAGTTCCTGGTGTGGGTGTACACATGCGCATCCGACATTCCGGCGCGCTTTACCCTTTCTTTGCCATGCAGAGCCGACAAAACACCTTCAGTGGCCCCGTCACCAGCTTTATGGCCGCGGAATTAAGGTTCTATAAATCCGGACCTGTGACAGACGGGACAGTGCCTGCCGGTAACATTTGGGTGAAGAGACTGGATAACCGTCCGGAGAGTTTTACCCTGAGGCTCGGCAACGCAGTGCGCTTTGTCAGGCCCGCCGCCACCTGCGACCTGGCGACCGGCGACGTCAACCGCACGATCTCGCTCGACCCGGTGCAAGTCGGCGCATTCAATAACGCAACGACCGCAGGCCCACGCAACTTCGAGTTAACCGCAAACTGCACCAACGCTTCCAACGTGACCTTCCGCTTTTCCGGTACCCCCGCACCTGGCAATGATCGGCTCTTCGCCAATACGGGCACTGCCGGTGGCGTCGCCCTGTGGCTGTATTCACGCATTGGCGGTGGTATCCAGAACATCCTCGCCAACGGCACCGAAAACACCCGCACGGTGCCGGTCTCCGGGGGGCGCGCGGTGCTGCCGCTGGGTGCGGCGTATCACAAGAACGGCACGGTCAGCCAAGGCAGGCTCGAAACGACCGCGACCGTCAACATCACCTATAACTAAAAACCTGAGGAGTATGTAATGAGGATTCGAGCCCTGCCCCTGCTGCTGGCTATCACCGCGAGCCTGGCCGCCACTGCGGTCCAGGCCGCAACCACGGGCACCTTGCGCTTTACCGGCCAGGTCAATGCCGGCACCTGCAACCTGGCCGCCGGTGATGTGACCCGCACCATCACCCTGCCCTCGATCAAAGTATCGGATTTTGATTCATCCGAAGAAGTGGGTACGACAAATTTCGACATTACCGCCGAGTGCGAATCGGACATTCAAAATGTGTTCTTTCTGTTCGCGGGCACTCCGTCCAGCGGCAACGGCGCATTGTTCGCCAACACCGGAACCTCAGCCGGGACGGCGCTCTCGCTTTCCCACCGAAACGTCGCTGACATTCCCGCCAATGGTTCTGTCGCCCAGCGCACCCGCCAGATCGCCACAAGCGGCGCAAGAGCGTTGTTACCGATGAATGCGTCGTACCGGAAAACCGGCTCCGCGATTACCGCAGGTACCCTGGACAGCACTGTCACCGTTTCCATCACTTATAATTGATGGGGTAACCGCGCACAAAAAAAATGCCCAGCTTTTGCAGGCCGGGCATTTTTTGCGCGTCCCGGAAAAATCAGGACTGACTGGTTGGCGTCGGGGTGACCGGCGTTGCAGTCGGGGTGGCGGCAGGCGTGGGTGCCGACACCGAGTTGGCCGCCGAAGCAGCCGGTGCCGTGGTTGCCGGCTTGGCGGCAACAGCAGGCTTAGGCGCTGCCGTTTTTTTCGCTGCAGCTGGCTTTTTCGCCGCAGCAGGTTTGGCGGCTGGCTTGGCCACCGGTTTCGCGGCGGCGGGCTTGGCTGCAGGTTTAGCAGCGGCAGGCTTGGCCGCGGGTTTGGCGGCTGCGGTTTTGGCTGCGGGCTTAGCGGCCGGTTTTGCGGCGGCCTTGGCTGCTGGCTTGGCCGCAGGTTTGGCAGTTGCTTTCGCAGCCACGGGTTTAGCTGTGGTCTTGGCAGCCGGTTTGGCCGCTGCGGTTTTGGCAGCCGGTTTAGCGACTGCTTTTACAGCTGCCTTGGCCGCGGGTTTTGCAGCTGGCTTGGCGGCAGCTTTCACCAGAGGTTTGGCAGCCGTTTTAGCCGCTGGTTTGGCAGCGGCCGTTTTTGCAGCAGGCTTGGCTGCAGCCGCTTTCACAGGAGCCACTTTGGCACCGGTGAGTTTTTCGATCTGCTTGGTCAGGGTATCGACCTTGCCGTGCAATGCCTTCAATTCAGCTTTACTCGGCACGCCCAGGCGCGAAATAGCACTGTTGAGGCGCTTGTCCAGCGCCCCTTCAAGCTCGCCCCAAGTACCCAATACCTGTTTCTTCGCATCGCTGATGCGCGAGCCGGCAGTCGCTTTAGCAGCGCCTACTTGTTTACCGACTGCGCTCTTGGTCAACTTCTCGGCCTTCTCGCCGTCTTTAACCAAGGTCTCGAAGAGTTTGCTGCCGTCACTGTCGATCTTCGAGTAAACGCCTAAACCAGCCAGCCAGATCTTGCGGGAGTATTCTTCAACTTTCCCGACCCACGAGCTGCCTTCTTTCTGAGTAGTCTTTTTAACAGCCATCCCGATGTCTCCTTAGTGTTTACGCGCGACACGTTCGAGCAATGCCGTCAGCTCTTCGAGCTTAGCAGAGAGTGTCTCCACGTCATGTTTAGACGCAATGCCAATTCGATTCAAGGCACTGGCAACGCGAGTATCAAAAGCTTTTTCAACTTTATCCAGCTGAACTTCTACCAGACCTTTGACCGCGGAGACATTACTCTTTACTTGATCAATCTGACTGTTGGCGGCATCAAGTTGTTCCACTGCAACTTTTTTGCCTTTACTTTCAACATGTTGACCGGTTTTAACCAGCTCTTTGAAGTAGTCGCCGCCCTCGCTGCCGACCTTCGCGTAGGCACCAAGACCCGCCAACCAGATCTTGCGGGCATAGGTTTTAACGTCACTCAACGCGCCGGTCTGAGCATCGATTTTTTTCTTCAGGATAACTTTGGCCATGGTGCACCTCACGCAGAAAAGGGGGGAGGAACGGCCCGCAGGAGTTGAGGACCTGGGCACAAAGTAGGCTGGAAAATTAGAATCGGCACCCTAAGTACTCGCGGATCAGGCCAAGGCTTTATCCAGGGCTTTCTCGATTTCGGACTTGATGGTGCCACTCATGGCCGACATCAACAGGCCCAGTTCCACATCAATGCGCAGCGAATCATCCGCCACCAACACGGTGCCTTTAACCCCCGAACGCTTGAGGTTCAAGGTATCGCCGGACCACGAGGGCTCCAGGCCATATTGCTCCTGGAGTTTATGCGCCAACTTCTCGGCCTTTGCGCGTGCCCCTTCTTTACCCAGGGAATGCGCACGCTCAACGGTTATACGGGCCATTGCAATGACTCCTCTTTATAGGGATTTGAATACCTTGAATGCGGCAAAAGGTCTCGGTGCCTGCCTATCTTACCTGCAGCCTTGCCAAGACAAAGCAGGCCTTGGGGATTATCATGTCCCGCATTCTCTTTTGGTGACAGCGATATGACTGATCAGCGCAAAGGCAGCGATGCCGAACCCACCACTCACTTCGGCTTCAAGAACGTCCCGGAAAGCCAGAAAGCGGAAAAAGTCGCTGAGGTATTCCACTCCGTGGCGGCCAAGTACGACCTGATGAACGACGTGCTCTCCGGCGGCATGCACCGCCTGTGGAAACGCTTCACCATCGAGCTGTCGGGTGTACGCACCGGCAACCGCGTGCTGGACATCGCCGGCGGCACGGGCGACCTGGCGGCCAAGTTTTCCAAGCTCGTCGGCCCTACCGGCCAGGTGGTGCTGGCGGACATCAACGGCTCGATGCTCAAGGTCGGCCGTGACCGCCTGCTCGACAAAGGCGTGGCCGGCAATATCGAATTCGTCCAGGCCGACGCTGAAAAGCTGCCGTTCCCCGACAACCATTTCGACTGCGTGACTATCGCCTTCGGCCTGCGCAACGTGACCCACAAGGAAGACGCGATCCGCTCGATGCTGCGCGTCCTCAAGCCGGGCGGTCGCCTGTTGGTACTGGAGTTCTCCAAGCCGACCAACGCGCTGATGTCCAAGGTCTACAACACCTACTCCTTCGCCTTCATGCCGTTGATGGGCAAGCTGATCACCAATGACGCCGAAAGCTACCGCTACCTGGCCGAATCGATCCGCATGCACCCTGACCAGGAAACCCTGAAGTCGATGATGGTAGAAGCCGGTTTCGACCGCGTGACCTACCACAACATGACTTCGGGCATTGTCGCCCTGCACCGTGGCATCAAGCCCTGATGCTGCTCAAAGGCCTTCTCGCCAGCGTCGAACACGGTATCAACCGTGTACTGCGCCTGGACAGCACCGCCCTGGCACGGCTCGCGCACTTGAACGGCAAGGTCATCGCCGTGGACTGCACCAGCCCCGCCCTGCAGCTGTTTATCCTGCCCAGCGATGAAGGCCTGCTGCTCGCCACTCAATGGGCTGCCGAAGCCGACTGCACCCTGCGTGCACCGGCCTCCAGCCTGTTGCACCTAACGCTGAGCCGCAACAAGACCGCCATCCTCCACGGCCCCGAAGTGCACCTGGAAGGCGACAGCGCGGTCCTGATGGACCTGGCCGCCGTACTGCAGGACCTGGAACTGGACTGGGAATACGAGCTGTCCCGCTGGATCGGCCCCGTCGCCACCCAGTTGATCAGCGGGCACCTGCGCAGTCGCACGCGCTGGTACCAGCAGGGGTTCGCCAGCCTCAACCAGAACCTTGCCGAATACCTGAGCGAAGAATCGCGCACCCTGGTCGGAGAACGCGAAGCGCAAGCGCGCTTTCGTGAGCTCGACAAGGCCAAAATCGACCTGGAACGCCTCGAGGCCCGCTTCGAGCGCCTGAGCCGTTCCCTTGATCCAAGCGATAACGCATGAAGCTGCTCGCCGTCCGCCGTTTGTTCCGTATCCAGCGCGTCGTAATCCGCTACCGCCTCGATGACCTGCTGTTCGCCCTGCCCCTGCCGTGGTTCCTGCTGGCAGTGCGCTATGTGCTGCCGTGGCGCTGGTTCCCGCGCAAACAGCTGGAACTAAGCCGGGGCGCGCGCCTGCGCCTGGCCTTGCAGGACCTGGGGCCGATCTTTATCAAATTCGGGCAGATCCTCTCCACGCGCCGCGACCTGCTGCCCGAAGACATCGCCGACGAACTGATGCTGCTGCAGGATCGCGTGCCGCCGTTCGATTCCCAGCAGTCGATGAAGCTGATCGAAGAGCAACTGGGCAAGAAGATCAGCGAGGTGTTCAGCCGCTTCGACGTCGAACCGCTGGCCTCGGCCTCGGTGGCGCAAGTGCACGCCGCACAGTTGAAGAGCGGCGAAGAAGTGGTGGTGAAGGTGATCCGTCCGGGCCTCAAGCCGATCATCGGCCAGGACCTGGCGTGGCTGTTTATCCTGGCCCGCGCCGCCGAACGTTTCTCTGCCGATGCGCGCCTGCTGCACCCGGTGGACGTGGTCGCCGACTACGAGAAAACCATCTACGACGAACTCGACCTGCTGCGCGAAGCAGCCAACGCCAGCCAGCTCAAGCGCAACTTCGAAGGTTCGCCGTTGCTGTACGTGCCGCAGGTGTATTGGGACTGGTGCCGCCCGAAAGTGCTGGTGATGGAGCGCATCTACGGCGTGCAGGTCACCGACCTCGCCACCCTGGCCGACCAGCGCACCGATATGAAGATGCTTGCCGAGCGCGGCGTGGAGATTTTCTTCACCCAAGTGTTCCGCGACAGTTTCTTCCACGCCGACATGCACCCCGGCAATATCTTCGTCAGCACCGTCAACCCTTGGAGCCCGCAGTACATCGCGATCGACTGCGGCATCGTCGGCAGCCTGACCCCGGAAGACCAGGACTACCTGGCGCGCAACCTGTTCGCCTTCTTCAAGCGCGACTACCGCCGCGTGGCGCAGTTGCACATCGATTCGGGCTGGGTGCCGGCGGAAACCAAGCTCAACGAATTCGAAGCGGCGATCCGCACCGTGTGCGAGCCGATCTTTGAAAAGCCCCTGAAAGATATCTCCTTCGGCCAGGTGCTGATGCGCCTGTTCCAGACCGCGCGGCGCTTCAATATGGAAGTGCAGCCGCAGTTGGTGTTGCTGCAAAAGACCTTGCTCAATATCGAAGGCCTGGGCCGCCAGCTGTACCCGGACCTTGACCTGTGGAACACCGCGCAGCCTTTCCTGGAACGCTGGATGCGCGAGCGCATGAGCCCCAAGACCATGCTGGGCAACTTGCATAGCCAGATGGAACAACTGCCCCACCTGGCCAACATGACCCGCGACCTGCTGGAGCGCATGTCCCAGCCCCACGCCAAAGACCCGGAACCGCCATGGCGCAAGCGCAAGGACGATTGGTTCCTGCGCCTGCTGGGCGCCGCGCACCTGGTGGGCGGGGCAATGCTGGCCATTGGCGGACCGCTGAACCAACTGGGCCACTGGCCGGCCGGCATCATGGTCGCCGTGGGTGTTTATCTGATCGTGCGTCGATAGCCCATCCGGTTATACACTGTCGCAAATTGCCGGAGCCGAAGATGAAAGACTGGCTGGACGAGATCAAGTGGGACAGTGACGGCCTGGTGCCGGCCATTGCCCAGGACTACAAGACCGGGCGCGTGCTGATGATGGCCTGGATGAACCGCGAGGCCCTGAGCCTCACCGCCACTGAGCAGCGCGCCATTTACTGGTCACGTTCCCGTGGCAAACTGTGGCGCAAGGGCGAAGAGTCCGGGCACGTGCAAACCCTGCACGAGATGCGCATCGACTGCGACGCCGACGTGGTGATCCTCAAGGTCGAGCAGATCGGCGACATCGCCTGCCACACCGGCCGCCACAGCTGCTTCTATCGCGTGTTCGAGAACGGCGAATGGAAGGTTGTAGAGCCGGTGCTCAAAGACCCGCACGCCATCTACTCGCCAGGACACTGAACATGAGCGATACCCTCAACCGTGTGGCCCAGGTGCTGGAGGACCGCAAAGGTGCGGACGCCGACAGCTCCTACGTCGCCAGCCTGTACCACAAGGGCCTGAACAAGATTCTGGAAAAACTCGGCGAAGAGTCCATCGAGACCATCATCGCCGCCAAGGACGCGCAAATCAGCGGCGATTGCAGTGATGTCATCTATGAGACCGCCGACTTGTGGTTCCATAGCCTGGTCATGCTCGCCCAACTGGGGCAGCATCCACAGGCCGTGCTGGATGAACTGGACCGTCGCTTCGGCTTGTCCGGGCACGCCGAAAAGGCCTCGCGCCCGTCCGCTTGAATAACTTTTACTAGAGGATTTGCAGCATGGGCATTTTTGACTGGAAACACTGGATCGTCATCCTGGTGGTAGTGGTACTGGTATTCGGCACCAAGAAACTCAAAAATCTCGGCACCGACGTGGGCGAGTCGATCAAGGGCTTCCGTAAAGCCATGAACGACGATGAGAAGCCTGCCGACCCGGCCGCCAACCCGGTGCCACCGGCCCAGCCTGTACACCCCCAGGCCACCCAGCCGATCACCGAGCGTCGTACCTTCGACGTGCAGGCTGAAAAAGTCGAAGAGCCGACCCGCAAAGACTCGTGAGCACTGACTAATGTTTGGTATCAGCTTCTCTGAACTGCTGCTCGTCGGCCTGGTTGCCTTGCTGGTACTGGGGCCGGAACGCCTGCCCGGTGCCGCGCGCACGGCCGGCCTGTGGATCGGGCGCCTGAAACGCAGTTTCAACGCCATCAAACAGGAAGTTGAACGGGAAATCGGCGCCGACGAGATCCGTCGCCAACTGCACAACGAACATATTCTGTCGCTGGAGCAGGAAGCCCGGAAGATCCTGTCGCCGGTGCAGGAGCCCGCCAAACCGGTGGAGCCTGGGGCCGAGCACAGCATCGCGCCTGCGGTGGATACCCCGCCCGCCGCCCCGACCCCGACCGCTCCAACCGAGCCTGCGCCGACGCCCGCTGCGTCGCCCGCGCCCCATGACCCTACATTGCCGCCGCGAGCCCCATGAGCGCTGATAAACCGGAAAACGACCAGCATATGCCGCTGGTCTCGCACCTGACCGAGCTGCGGACCCGCCTGCTGCGTTGCGTGGCCGCGATCTTCGTGATCTTTGCCGGGCTGTTCGCCTTTACCCAGCAGATCTACACCTTCGTCTCCACGCCGCTGCGCCAGTACCTGCCGGCCGGCGCGACGATGATTGCCACCGATGTGTCATCGCCCTTCCTCACACCGTTGAAGCTGACGATGATGGTCTCGCTGTTCCTGGCGATCCCGGTGATCCTGCACCAGATCTGGGGCTTTATCGCGCCGGGCCTGTACAAGCATGAGAAGCGCATCGCCGTGCCCTTGCTGGTGTCGAGCATCCTGCTGTTCTACACCGGCATGGCCTTCGCCTACTTCCTGGTGTTCCCGTTGATCTTCAAGTTCTTCGCCGCCGCCACCCCGGCCGGCGTGGAGATGATGACGGACATCACCAGCTACCTCGACTTCGTGATGACGCTGTTCTTCGCCTTTGGCGTCGCCTTCGAAATCCCCGTGGCCGTGGTGTTGCTGGTGTGGATCGGCGTGGTCAACGTGCAGTACCTGAAGAAGATCCGCCCGTACGTGATCATCGGCTGCTTCGTGGTCGGCATGATCCTCACGCCGCCGGACATCTTCTCCCAGACCCTGCTGGCCGTGCCGATGTGGATGCTGTTCGAGATCGGCATCCTGTTCAGCGGCCTGATCAGCAAGCGTGGCGATCACCCGGATGACCAACCCGCAGACGACGACCAGCCGCCAGCGACCCAGCCGTGAACCTGCTGCTGCTGTTCGATGCCGACTTTATCGCGGCCGACCGGGTGATCCTGCGTGATCGGCGCCTGGTGCATATGCAGGAAGTCCACCGCGCCGCCGTAGGCGACAGCCTGCGGGTCGGGCGCCTTGGCGGGTTGATGGGCAACGCGCAATTGCTGCGCCTGGAAGCCCGCGAAGCCGAACTGCAAGTGAGCTTCGACCAACCACCGCCGGTCAAACTGCCCCTGACCCTGCTGCTGGCCCTGCCACGTCCGAAGATGCTGCGCCGGGTCCTGCAAACCGTGGCGGCCATGGGCGTGCCGAAAGTGGTGCTGGTCAACAGCTACCGGGTGGAAAAAAGCTTCTGGCAGACCCCCTTCCTGGAGCCCGAGGCCATTCGCGAACAACTGATCCTCGGCCTGGAACAGGCGCGGGACACGGTACTGCCGCAAATCGTTATCGAAAAGCGCTTCAAGCCCTTCGTCGAAGACCGCCTGCCGGCCATGACCGCAGGCACCCTTGGCCTGATTGGCCATCCAGGCGACTACCCAGCCTGCCCCCGTGGGCTGGATGAACCGGTCACCCTGGCCATAGGCCCGGAAGGTGGCTGGATCCCCTATGAGGTGGACCTGCTGGCCAAGGCCGGCTTGCAGCCGGTGCAATTGGGCGCCCGCATCCTGCGCGTCGAAACGGCCGTCACCGCCCTGCTCGCCCGCCTTTTCTAACCACACCGCATAACCCTGTGGGAGGGGGCTTGCTCCCCCCCACAGGGGACAGCGTCGCTACAGAATTCCGCATGCAAGCCGATAACCCGTGAATAAGTCCAAGCTTTGTTCCAGGGGAGTTCGCAGCATGTATCGTTGGTTAGCCGAAAAACTGGGAAATGTCAGCGTCAAAACCAAGCTGGCGGTGGGCTTTGGCCTGGTATTGCTGTTGACACTGATGATCACCTTCACCGGCTGGAGCGGCCTGGGCGACGTGATCAGCCGTGGTGACAAGCTGGGTTACATCTCCAGCCTCAACGGCTTGACCAAAGACCTGCGCCTGGCACGCCTCGACTACGAGATGCGCCGTGGCGAACAAGGCCCGACCGCCGTCAGCGAGCTGCTGAACAAGCTGGACACTGGCCTGAAGACCGCACGCAGCCTGATCGAACAACCCACGGATGCCGCCCTGGTCGATGAGCAATTGGCCGCCGTGGACCAGTACAAGCGCGCGTTCAACGATATGGTGCAGGCAGGCACCAACCGCGAAAATGCCCGCAGCAAGCTGGGCGATACCGCCGATAATGCGGTACTCAAGGTCAGCGAAGTGGAGAAATCCCTGCTGCAAGGCGACAGTGTCACGCTGTTCAACAGCGTGGTGGACCTGAGCAAACTGATCCAGCAAGCGCGCTTCCAAGTACGGGGCTACACCTACAGCGGCAAGGTCGAGGCCGAGCAGCCCGCGCTGGATGCCATCGACAACGCGCTGAAAAAAATCACCAGCCTCACCAGCCAAATACCTGATCAGTATTCAGCCAACCTGCAACAGGCCAGCGTCTCACTGCAAGCCTACCGCGCCGCCGTCAGCCAATACCGCGACTCTCAAGTGGCCAGCGCAGCGGCACTCAAGACCATGTCTGCCCAGGGCGATATCCTGCTGGGCCACAGTGACAAACTGACGGTTTCCCAGACCGCGGTACGCGATGCGGATGCCGCGCAAGCCAAATACTTGCTGCTAATGGCCACCGTGCTGGCGCTGATCTTCGGCCTGGTTGCCGCCTGGGCCATCACCCGCCAGATCATCCTCCCCCTGAACCAGACCCTGCAGGTCGCCGAGCGTGTCGCGTCGGGCGACCTGAGCCACAACCTCACCTCCTTGCGCCAGGATGAGCTGGGCCAATTGCAACGCGCCATGCAAAGCATGACCATGGGCCTGCGCGAGTTGATCGGCGGCATCAGTGAAGGGGTCACCCAGATCGCCAGCGCTGCCGAGCAACTGTCGGCCGTGACCGAACAGACCAGCGCCGGGGTCAACAGCCAGAAAGTCGAGACCGACCAGGTGGCCACCGCCATGAATGAAATGGCCGCTACCGTGCAGGAAGTGGCGCGCAATGCCGAGGAAGCCTCGGAAGCCGCGCTGGCCGCCGACCAGCAGGCCCGTGAAGGCGACAAAGTGGTCGGCGAAGCGATCGCCCAGATCGAACGCCTCGCCACTGAAGTCGGCAACTCCACGGTCGCCATGGCCGATCTGAAGCGCGAAAGCGACAAGATCGGCAGCGTGCTCGATGTGATCAAGTCCGTGGCCCAGCAAACCAACCTGCTGGCCCTCAACGCAGCCATTGAAGCGGCACGGGCCGGTGAGGCCGGACGCGGTTTCGCGGTGGTGGCCGATGAAGTACGCAGCCTGGCCCAGCGCACCCAGAAGTCCACCGAAGAGATCGAAGAGCTGATCGTCGGCCTGCAAAGCGGCACCCAGCAGGTGGCGAACATCATGGACAACAGCCGTGGCCTCACCGACAGCAGTGTCGAGTTGACGCGCCGCGCCGGCAGCGCCTTGGAGAACATCACACGCACGGTCTCGACCATCCAGGCGATGAACTCCCAGATCGCCACCGCCGCCGAGCAGCAAAGCGCCGTGGCGGAAGAGATCAATCGCAGTGTGTTGAACGTGCGTGATATCTCCGAGCAGACGGCTTCGGCCAGTGAAGAGACTGCCGCATCGAGTACCGAACTGGCGCGCCTGGGCACCCATCTCCAGGCGCTGGTCGGCCGCTTCCGGGTCTGACCCCTTCCCCGCGTGGCGACCCGCCCTGGGTCGCCGCCTGCAATCTGTGAAATTTCCTACGCGTTTATCAGCCCCACCTCTGCGCCGAGAGAACTAGCGTTCAATTCAGCTCAATGTGCCTGCGCATGTTGAGAACGCCCACTGTTCACTTGTCGGAGGTTGATCATGCTTCGTCGAATGACTTACCTGTTGGGTGACGCCAGTGTCACTCTCAAACTGGCCCTGGGCTTCTCCCTGGTCCTGGCATTGAGCCTTGTGATTGCCGTGACTGGCTGGCAGGCGCTGGCCGCGTCCCTTTACCGCTCGCAAACCCTGACCGTGCTCGCGCAACTGGCCGTAACGGGTGAAGAACTGCGGGCCGACAGAATCGTCTACCGAACCCTGGACGATACCAACAGCCTCAACAAATTGAGCCTGAGCATAGAAAAAATAGACGGGCTCCTGAGCGAGCTTTCCAACCGGCTCAAAGTCCCCAAATCCATTCAATACCTGCAGGAGATGACCCGCCTCTCCGCAACGTTCAAAACCACGCTCAAGGAGGTGCCTGCCCTGGTCGAGAAACGTGAGAGTGCCCGTGAACAACTGAAGCAGAGCTCCGTACGCACCGGTGACGTGCTGGCACAACTGGCCAGCGACTTACCCGACCAGGAGGATGAAAAAGCCCTCGATGCCATCGAAAACCTGCGCCAGGCCATAGAGCAGGCGGAGGATCGCGCCCAAACCCCTGCCTGGGCCGCCAGCTCGCTGGATGCCTACGCCCAGGCCGTCAGCGACGCCGAGCGTAACCTCGAACTCGCCCAGGCTGGCGTAGCAAAATTGCCGGTCGACAGCGGCGCCCTGAAAAATACCGTGCTCAGTATCCGCACCCACCTCACACGCCTCAAGGACACGCAACTCACAACCGAAGGCGCGCAAAATCAATTGGAACAGCAGCTGGACCAACTGCTCGCCCAGAGCGATCTCTTGAGCCAGGACCAGACTCAACGACGCGAACGCGAAGCCGAACAAGCCCGCACCCAAACCCTTGGTACGACCGCTGCAGCCTTGCTCCTCGGAGCCCTGGCGGCCTGGCTGATTGCCGGGCAAATCGTGAAACCGCTGCGCAAAGCGCTGTCCGCCGCCAATCGCATTGCGCAAGGCGACCTGAGCCATGACGTGCAATCCCGACGGCGTGACGAGTTGGGTCAACTGCAACGCAGCATGAGCCAAATGACGCTGAACCTGCGGGGGCTGATTGGCAACATCAGCGACAACGCGCGGCAAATTGCCAGCGCCGCCGAGGAGCTCTCCACCGTGACCGAACAAACTCGCGCAGGGGTGAATAATCAGCGCGATGAAACCGAGCAGGTCGCCGCCGCCATGAACCAGATGCTCGCCACCGCCCAGGAGGTTGCGCGCCACGCCGAGCAGGCGTCCCTCGCCGCCGGACAGGCCAATCAACAGACTGAGCTGGGCGATCAGGTGGTGACGGATGTCGTGGCGCAAATCGAGCACCTTGCCCATGAAATGGCGCGCGCAGGCCAGGCCATGATTGGGCTGCAACGGGAAAGCCAGAAAATCAGCAGCGTGCTGGATGTGATCAAGTCCGTGTCACAGCAGACCAACCTGCTGGCGCTCAACGCTGCGATAGAAGCCGCACGGGCCGGCGAGGCCGGTCAAGGCTTCGCGGTGGTCGCCGATGAGGTGCGCGGTCTCGCCCAACGGACCCAGCAGTCCGCCGAGGAAATCGAAGAGCTGATTGGCGGCCTGCACAGCGGAACCCAACAAGTGGCCGACATCATGGACTACAGCCGCACCCTGACCGACAACAGCGTCGGCCTGGCCCGCAACGCCGGGGACTCCCTGACGGAGATCGCCCGCACGGTGTCGGTCATCCAGGAAATGAACCCGCAGATCGCCGCTGCCGCCGAGGAGCAAAGTGCGGTGGCCGAAGAGATCAATCGCAGCGTATTGAAAGTACGCGACGCCTCGGAGCAAACCGCCGCCGCCAGTGAACAGACGGCAGCGGCCAGTATCGAACTGGCGCGGTTGGGAACGGATTTGCAGCAATGCGTGGGGCGGTTCAAGGTATGAACGCCCCGCGCCCTATAGCACCTGGCGCAGGAACGCCTGGGCACGCGGGTCTTTGGGCGCCGCGAAGAACTCGGCCGGGGCCGCATCTTCCAGCAACTTGCCATGATCGAAGAACAGCACCCGGTCCGCCACTTCACGGGCAAAACCCATTTCGTGAGTGACGCAGACCATGGTCATGCCTTCCAGGGCCAGGGTCTTCATCACGTCCAGCACCTCGCCGACCATTTCCGGGTCGAGGGCCGAGGTGGGCTCGTCGAACAGCATCACCTTGGGCTCCATCGCCAACGCCCGGGCAATCGCCACGCGCTGTTGCTGGCCACCGGAAAGCCGCGACGGGAACTCGTTGGCTTTCTGCGCAATGCCGACCTTTTCCAGCAGCGCCAGGGCCTTGGCTTCGCGCTCTTTCTTACCGCGCTTGCGCACGACTTTTTGCGCCAGGCACAGGTTTTCCAGCACGGTCATGTGGGGGAACAGGTTGAAGTGCTGGAACACCATGCCGACTTCACGGCGATAGGCATTCACATCGGTTTTCGGGTCGGCCAGTTGCAGGCCATCGATGCTCACCGAGCCGGAATCGAACTCTTCCAGGCCATTGAGGCAACGCAGGAACGTGGACTTGCCGGAGCCGGACGGGCCGATCACCACCAACACTTCGCCCTTGGCCACCTGGGTGGTCACATGGTCCACCGCGCGCACCACATGCCCGCGGGTATCGAAGACTTTTACCAGATCGCGGACTTCAATCACTTTGGGCGAGCCTCCGCTCAAGCCGGCTGGCCATTTTCGACAGCGGCAGGTTGATCAGCAGGTACAACCCTGCGACGCAGAACAGGATTTCAAACGGCGAGAACGAGGTGGTGATCACTTCGCGACCGCTTTTGAGCAGCTCGGTAATCGCGATCACCGAGACCAGCGAGGTGTCTTTCACCAGGCTGATAAATTGCCCGGCCAGCGGCGGCAACACGCGCTTGAAGGCCTGCGGCAGCACCACATGACGCATCGACTGGCTGGCGCTCAGGCCCAGGGAGCGAGCCGCCTCGTTCTGGCCACGGGTGATGGACTGCACCCCCGCGCGGACGATTTCCGCCACATAGGCGCCGGTGAACAACGACAGGGCGGCGATCCCGGCGAATTCCCGGGACAGGTTGAGCACCGTGCCGATAAAAAAGTAGAAAATGAAGATCTGCACCAACAGTGGCGTACCACGCACCAGCTCGACGTAGATCGTCGACAGATCGCGCAGGGTCGGGTTATTGGACAGTCGGCACAACCCGGTTGCAAGACCGATCGCCAGGCCGAGAATCCCGGATACCACCGACAGCCACAACGTGGTCCACAGCCCCCACATCAAGGGGCCCAACGCCCAATGGCGGTTAACCCCGATGACATCGCCTTCGGCCACATCATCGCCGCGCGCCACTTGCAGGCTGTTGTCGGCCACGCTCACGCGTTGTTCGACGCCGGCATCGTTGCGCAGGGTGACTTCGGCCACATCGCCCTTGCGGACCAGCTCCACGACAGTGGAGATGTCCGCAGCGCGCTGGGACTCTTCGGCCTGGTAGGCGAAGTATTGCGGGACCCGGTTCCAGCGCCATTCGTAGGACATCAGCGAGGTAGCGTAGTACAAGGCGCCAGCCAGGCCGACCAGCACGACGACGGTCAGCAGGTGCCAGGGCCATTGGGCTTTTTTCTGTTTCATCTACTCAGCATCCAAAAAATTCGAGGCCCGCACACTTGAGGTGGCAAGCCCGCTCCCCACATCAAGCCCTCTCACAACAGAAAACAGTCCCGCTTTATTCCATGTCCTTGAGCCACTCGGAGCTCTTGAACCACTTGTCATGGATGCGATCGTAGGTGCCGTCGTTCTTGATCTGGTGCAGGAAATTGTTGATGAAGTTGATGCTGTCGTAGTCACCCTTCTTCAGGCCGAACGCCAGGGGTTCAAAGGTGAAGGGTTCTTCGAGGAACACCAGCTTGCCGTTACCGACTTTTTTCTCGGCGACCACGTTGTATGGCGCGTCATACACAAAGGCATCGGCCTTGCCGTTGACCACGTCCAGCACACCTTCCTGCTCGTTGTCATAGCCGTGGTACTTGGCCTTGGAGATCAGCTTCTTGGCGACCATCTCACCGGTGGTGCCGAGCTTGGAGGTCAGGCGGTACTTCTCGTCGTTCAGGTCTTTGTAGGACTTGATGGTGCCTTCCAGCTCCTTGCGGATCAGCAGGGTCTGGCCAACCACAATGAAGGGTTCGCTGAAGTTCAGGCGCAGGTTGCGTTCCTGAGTCAGGGTCATGCCGCTGCCGATCATGTCGAACTTGCCGGTGAGGAACGCCGGGATGATGCCGTCATAGCCGGTGGACACCAGCTCCAGCTTGACACCCATGGACTTGGCCATGGCCTTGAGGATATCGACCTCGAACCCAATGATTTCGCCGCGTTTGTCGGTCATTTCGAACGGCATGTAGGTCGGGTCCATGCCGACTTTCAGCGTGCCGCGCTTGACCGCATCATCGATGGCACCGGCCTGGGCGGCATTAGCCGCAACCAGCGCGGCGACGCCGAGCAGCAGCATCGAAAGATACTTTTTCATCATCAAGTCCCCTGAACGATTCTTATACGGTCGGCGCGCAAAAGGGCTGCACCAATTCGGGGTGCGATCCTAACCCACTCATTGCCTGTCACAAAGGTTTCACGGGTATTTGTTATCTGCGTATGTCGGAAAAGTCCCACAACAACGCAGCCAACTGCTGGGATAGACGCTTGCGTTGGTAGCGCTGGCAACGGATTGATGTGTAAGAAGTTATGACTTCCAGTCGACCTCTACCAGCCAGTCCATGTCCTTGAACCACTTGTCGTGCAAGCGATCGTAGGTCCCGTCCTGGGCGACTTGATTGAGGAAATGGTTGATCCAGTTGAGGCTGTCAAAATCGCCTTTCTTCACGCCAAACGCCAAGGGTTCAAAGGTGAACGGCTGTTCAAGCGCCAGCAGCTCGCGGTTTTCCGGCAAGCTCAGGGCGATCAGGTTGTAGGGCGCATCGTAAATAAAGGCATCGGCGGCACCGTTCACCACTTGGCGCACAGCTTCCCGGGGCGTTGCAAAACTGCTCAAGCGCGCCGCCCCCAGGAAGCGTTGCGCCGCCGCCTCGCCAGTGGTGCCCTGGACGGTGGTGACACGGTAAGTGGCGTCGTCCAGGTCTTCGACACTGGTGACCTTGTCCTTCAGGCTGGGGTGCAGCAACACGGTTTGCCCTACCACGATAAAGGAGTCGCTGAAATTCAGCTTCAGGTTGCGCTTCTGGGTGACGGTCATGCCGCTGCCGATCAGGTCGAACTTTTTCGCCTGTAGCCCAGGCAGCAACTCGGTATAGGGCACGCTGACCAATTCAAGCTCAACGCCCAGGGCCTGGCTCATCACCTTGAGCAGGTCGATTTCAAAGCCAACGATACGGCCCTCTTTATCGGTCATTTCAAAGGGGACATAGGTGGGCGTAGTACCCACTTTCAACACACCACGCCGAACCGCATCGTCGATGGCACCGGCCTGCACCAGACCAGCGTGAATCAATGCAATAACGCCGATCAGCAATGCCGAACAATACCTTTTGATCATGAATCCCCCTGTGACCGAGTCAAATTTGGGGGGCGATCCTACCCCACTCGCGGGCACGCAAATACGCCTCGGACAAGGGACTTTTGTTTCGAAATAACAAGGAGTTAGAGCGATAGAGAAACGCTGTAGGACCAGCGCTTCGAACGCCCCCGAAGTGAACCCTCGGGGGCGCCTGAATCAGGCCGGTTGGGCCTGGGACGACAGCGGTTGCAGCGGCAGTAACGGCGCGTGCGGGTCGGCCTTGATCGAATTACGCCAGGCAGCGAGCCACTCGGCATGCCCTTCGCTCCAGATCTGCTCATGCAAGCGGGCCAGGGCTACCGGGTCGCTGAGCAACGCCAGGCGTTCGCCGTTGTTGAGGCCGGCAGGGCCGACTTTCAACGCGTGGCGCACACGCTCGGCACGCAGGTACTCGATCGGCTCGGCCTGACCGTGACGCGAGGTCGCCAGGGCACAGGCCAGGGCGTTCTGCTGCGGGTCGACCACCGAGCGCACAAAGCCGTCTTTCAGCGCGTGCCAACGGTTTTCGTGGGTGTACTTGTCGGTGGACAGCAACGCTTGCGGCGGATTGTATTCCTCAGGGATCAGGAACAGGCTCTCATCGCGGGACTTCAGGCCAAGGTTGACCCGGCTGGAGATCACCGACACCGGGATCGACAGCATCAACGAACCGACGATCGGTACCAGCCACCACAGGAAGCTCGGGTTCAACCACACCACCAGCAGGGCCCAGAAGAAGCCCAGCAGGGTCTGCGTGCCGTGACGCTTGATCGCTTCGCCCCACGGGGTGGAGTCGTCGTCACGCTGCGGCGAGTTCCAGGTCGCGGCCCAGCCGAGGAACGCGGCGAGCACGAAACGGGTGTGGAAAATCATCCGCACCGGCGCCAGCAGCATGGAGAACAGCATCTCCAGCAGCATAGACATCGTCACCTTGAACTTGCCACCGAACTCCTTCGCACCTTTGGCCCAGATCAGGATGATGCTCAGCAACTTCGGCAGGAACAGCAGCACGATGGTGGTGGAGAACAGCGCCACCGCCTTGTCCGGATGCCATTGCGGCCACAGTGGGTACAACTGGCGTGGCGCCATGAAGTACTGCGGCTCCATCAGGGTGTTGACCGCCAGCAAGGCCGTCGACAGCACCAGGAACAGGAACCACAACGGCGCCGACAGGTAGGACATCACGCCGGTCAGGAACACCGCGCGGTGCACCGGGTGCATGCCCTTGACCAGGAACAGGCGGAAGTTCATCAGGTTGCCGTGGCACCAGCGACGGTCACGCTTGAGTTCATCCAGCAGGTTCGGCGGCAGTTCTTCGTAGCTGCCCGGCAGGTCGTAGGCAATCCACACGCCCCAGCCGGCACGGCGCATCAGCGCCGCTTCAACGAAGTCGTGGGACAGGATGGAACCTGCGAACGCACCTTTACCCGGCAATGGCGCCAGGGCGCAGTGCTCGATAAACGGTTTCATGCGGATGATCGCGTTGTGACCCCAGTAGTGGGATTCACCCAACTGCCAGAAGTGCAGGCCGGCGGTGAACAGCGGGCCGTACACCCGGGTGGCGAATTGCTGCATGCGCGCATACAGGGTGTCCATGCCCGACGCACGCGGCGCGGTCTGGATAATCCCGGCATCCGGCGTGGCTTCCATCAGGCGCACCAGGCTGGTCAGGCATTCGCCGCTCATCACGCTGTCGGCGTCGAGAACCACCATGTACTTGTAGTCGCCGCCCCAACGACGGCAGAAGTCGTCGAGGTTGCCGCTTTTACGCTTCACGCGACGGCGACGGCGGCGATAGAAGATCTTGCCGAAGCCACCCGCCTCACGGCAGACGTCGAGCCAGGCTTGCTGCTCGGCGATGCAGATGTCGGCCTCGTTACTGTCGCTGAGCACGAAGAAGTCGAAACGATCGAGGTCACCGGTGGCGGCCACCGATTCGAACGTCGCGCGCAAACCGGCGAATACCCGCGGCACGTCTTCGTTGCAGATCGGCATGACCAGCGCGGTGCGCGCCTCTTTCGGGATCGGCTCGTCGCCGGCACTTTTACCGGAAATCCGGTATTTATCGTGGCCGGTGAGCAGTTCGAGGAAGCCCATCAATGCAGTCCAGAAACCGGCCGAGACCCAGCAGAACAAGATTCCGAACATGATCAGGATGCTGGTCTGCAGGGCGTAAGGCAGCACCTGGGTGGCGGTTTGCAGCAGGGTCTGGTTGCGGATCTCGTCGAAGTCGACCAGCGACCAGCCCTGGTACGGCATGATGCCTTTCATGTACCAGCCGGCCACGATGGTCTGGCCGAGCATCAGCACCAGCAGGATATAACGACGAATCGAACCCACGGTACGCCAGCGGGCCGCCGGCAATACGCGCTCATCCTTCGGCGGGGTCGGCGGGTTGCTGCGGCCGGTGATCCGTCGCCAGCCGCGCACCAGGATATTGGTGCGCCACGGTTCAGGCACCACGCGGGTACGGCGGATGGGCGGCGTGGCCTTGAGGCACACGCGCCCACTGGCGTCGAGCCCGAGCATTTCGGCGTCTTGCAGCTCTTCGGCCGTGCTGAGGGTCAAGCGGCGACCCACCGACGCCTGGGCGGCGTCGACGGGTGCATCGAACGCCTTGGACGACAAGCGCTCGTGCAACTCGGTGAAGGATGTGCAGCCCGCCAACTCGGCGCGCTGCTCAGCGGTCATCGGAAGATGCGCCAGGTACTCGGAGAGAGTCTCTGGCTGGACTTGAGAATTACTCATCGGCAGGCAACTGATAGCTCCAGGTTTCGGTCAGGACTTGCTCGGTCTTGATCGGCTCCGGTGTGGCTGGGGCAGCTTCTGGCTGCTTGGCTTCCTTGTCTTTCGCGTCTTTCTTGGCCTGTTTATCATGCTGCTTGGCCAGGACCTTGTCGGCCTTCAGCACCTGGGTGGAAACATGCTCAGGCTCAGGCGGCGTGATGTCCTGGACCAGGGCTGCACGCATCTCGGTCGGCTTGCCTGCGTCCTTGATCTTCATACGCAGGGTCAGGCGCCAGCCTTTGGTGTGTTCGTTGTAGCGCACGCTGTTTTCTACCAGCTCCGCGTTGTCACTCACGCTCACCTGGCTGCGCACCGGGGCGTCCGGCAGCAGTTTCTTCAAGGACGGGCCCTCGAAGTCCACCAGGTAAGCCACGCTGCCATCCGGCTGACGGATCAGGTTGGATTGCTTCACGTCACCGGTGGAGCGCAGGGTCTGCTTGACCCAGGCGCTGTCCGGCGAATGGAACGCGGCATCATCGAGGGTCCAGTGCAGGCGGTAGGCCACTTCCAGCGGCTTGCCGACTTCCGGCAACTCGGCCGGGCTCCAGAACGCAACGATGTTGTCGTTGGTTTCATCGGCAGTCGGGATCTCGACCAGGTCGACGGAGCCCTTGCCCCAGTCGCCTTCAGGCTCGATCCACGCGCTTGGACGCTTGTCGTAGTTGTCGTCGAGGTCTTCGTAGTGGCTGAAGTTGCGACCGCGTTGCAGCAGGCCGAACCCACGCGGGTTCTCCACGGTGAAGTTGCTGACCGACAGGTGTTTAGGGTTGTTCAGGGGGCGCCAGATCCACTCGCCGTTGCCGGCATGGATCGACAGGCCGCTGGAGTCATGCAACTCGCGACGGTAGTTGAGCACCTTGGACGGCTGGTTGGCGCCGAACAGGAACATGGAGGTCAACGGGGCAACGCCCAGCTTGCTGACCTTGTCACGCAGGAACATCTGGGATTTCACATCGACAACCGTGTCGGTGCCCGGACGCAGGATCAGGCGATAGGCGCCGGTCGCACGTGGGGAATCCAGCAGGGCAAAGATCACCAGGTGCTTGTCACCCGGTTTTGGACGTTCGATCCAGAACTCGGTGAAACGCGGGAATTCTTCACCCGACGGCAGCGCGGTATCGATCGCCATGCCACGGGCGGACAGGCCATAGACCTGGTCCTTGCCGACGACGCGGAAATAGCTGGCGCCGAGCATGGTCATGATTTCGTCTTGCTTGTCGCCCTTGTTGATCGGGTACAGCACACGGAAACCGGCGTAACCCAGCTGTTCGGTGGCTTTAGGATCAAACTTCACGTCGCCGAAATCGAAGCGAGTCGGGTCGTATTTGATTTCCTGGACGCTGTCGGCGGTCACTTCGTTGATTTTCACCGGTGTATCGAAATGCATACCCTGGTGATAGAAGGACAACTTGAACGGGGTGTTCTGATCGGCCCATTCGGCTTTTTCATTGCGGAAACGAATCTTCTGGTAGTCCGCGAACTTCATTTCGCGGAACTCGTTCGGCAGATTGCTGCGCGGAGCTTCGTATTTCTGCCCGGCCAGCTCTTTTGCCTTGGCCGACACATCATCCAGACTGAATGCCCACAGTTGACCCGCGCCGAACAGGCAAAACAGGGCGGAGCCCGTCACCAGTGCGTTTCGTAACCGTTTGGCCGACAATTTTGGTGCATTACAGGGACTAACAATCACGAGCAACCCTCGCCGAAAACAGATCAAAAAACCAACGGCCAGCTATCTATATGCCAGGTTGGCGAGCATTGTTCCGACTCCCCAGGGTCCAAATGATTCCCCTGAGGCCGTCGGACAAGTCTCTACCTAAGTCAAAAATGGACCAAACAACGCTGATCCCCGTAGCGCGCGATTATCTAGTAGCCCGCGAGACAACGCATCAGGGACAACGAAGTATTTGTAGCGAAACCCTACGTTTTTAGGCATTAAAGTCGTTTTTAATACATTCATGTCTGTAAGAGAAAGGTCACAGGGCCATCATTGACCAGATGCACCTGCATATCTGCGCCAAAACGCCCCGAGGCCACCTTGCCATGCAATTGTTGCGCTTGTAACAGCAAGTGATCAAAAAGCGCCGCTCCCAGGGCCGGCGGTGCAGCGGTTGAGAAGCTTGGCCGCAGGCCGCTCTTGGTATCCGCCGCCAGGGTGAACTGCGACACCAGCAGCAATCCGCCATCGATATCCTTCAACGACAGGTTCATCTTGCCCTCGTCGTCGCTGAACACCCGGTAGTTAAGCAGCTTGTGCAGCAGTTTGTCGGCGCTCTCGGGCGTATCTGCAGGTTCGACGGCCACCAGCACCAGCAAACCTTGGTCAATCGCTCCGACGATTTCGTCCGCCACTTCGACCCGGGCGCTACGCACCCGTTGCAGCAAGGCCTTCATGCTTCTTCTGGCGGCAGATCAAGCAGGCGCCGTGCCATTTCGCCGGTCGCGCGCACCAATGCATCGGTAATCCCGGGCTCGGACGCCGCATGACCCGCTTCACGAATGACCTGCAGTTCGCTGTTCGGCCATGCCTGATGCAGCTCCCAGGCGTTATCCAGCGGGCAGATCATATCGTAGCGGCCATGGATGATGACGCCAGGCAGATGGGCGATCTTGTGCATATCGCGAATCAGCTGGTTGGGCTCCAGGAAGGAGTTGTTGGTGAAGTAGTGGCACTCGATACGGGCGATGGACAGCGCGCGCTGAGGCTCGGAAAAACGCTCCACGTGCTGCGGGCTCGGGCACAGGCCGAGCATGCGCCCTTCCCAGCCGGACCAGGCCTTGGCGGCGTGCATCTGGGCGATCTGGTCGTTGCCGGTCAGGCGCTTGTGGTAGGCCGCGATCATGTCGTGACGCTCATCGGCGGGAATCGGCGCGATGTAGTCCTGCCAGTAGTCCGGGAACAGGCGGCTGGCACCAGCCTGGTAGAACCATTCGATGTCCTGGGGGCGGGCGAGGAAAATACCGCGCACGATCAGGCCATGCACACGTTCGGGGTGGGTTTGCGCGTAGGCCAGGGCCAGGGTCGAGCCCCAGGAGCCGCCGAACAGCACCCATTTGTCGATGCCAAGATGTTCGCGGATGCGCTCGAGGTCGGCGACCAGGTCCCAGGTGGTGTTGTTTTCCAGGCTCGCGCGCGGGGTGGAACGGCCGCAGCCACGCTGGTCGAAGGTGACGATGCGGTACAGGTTGGGATCGAAATAGCAGCGGCTCTGGGCATCGCAACCGGCGCCAGGGCCACCGTGGATGAATACGACAGGCAAGCCTTCGGGGGAGCCACTTTCATCGACGTACAGCGTGTGGGTGTCATCGACGGCCAGATCGTGCCGGGCGTAGGGTTTGATCTGCGGGTACCAAGTCTGCATTGCGCGCTCCGTAGGGGGTCGGGTTCATCCCTGGGGGGACGTCTTTTATTTTGCCGTCTGGCACTATAAACCCGAATTGTGCAATGAGCATGTCCTTGAGCGCTTAGAGCTGCGTCAGTAGTTCGCTCCTCAGGTAATCCAACAGGTAGCCGTACAGCCGATCCACCTCCGGGGCCTGGCCCTTTGCGCGCAGACAGCCGTGGACCAGGCCTTTGCCCGGATACAACCGCGCAGGCACACCGGCCTGTTGCAGGCGCTCGGCGTACAGCATGCCGTCGTCGCGCAGCGGGTCGAATTGGGCTACTGCGATCAAGGCCTTGGGCAAACCACTGAAATCCTCGGCCAGCAGCGGCATAGCATAGGGCGATGGTTTAGCCAAACCACGCAGGTAGAGCGCCAGGTAGTAGTCGGTGTCGGCAGTGCTGAGCAGCGGCGCGTCCATGCAGTCACGGCGCGAGGGCAAATCAGCCGGGCCGCCCAGTCCGGGGTAAATAAGGACCTGGGCCCGCGGCATAGGCTGGCCATCATCGCGCAACCCCAGGCACAACGCCGCCGCCAGGTTGCCGCCCGCACTGTCACCGACCACTGCCAGGCGTTGCCGATCGATGGCGTGTGGCGCCTGCCCTTTCTGGATCGCCTGCCACACTGCGTGGCAATCGTCGTAGGCGGCCGGGAATGGGTGCTCGGGCGCCAGGCGGTAGTCGATGGCGATCACCAGCACCCGGAGGGCATTGGCCAGCTCGAAGCAGATGAAGTCGTGGGAATCCAGGCCGCCGACCACCCAGCCACCGCCGTGTATATAGAGGAGACATGGCCAGCCGTCGGCGGGTGGCGGTGTGGGGGGCAGATAACTGCGCACGTCCACGCCGGCCAGGGTGAAGTCCGTGAGCTGCAAGCCTTCCGGTTTCGGCGGGGTGAATGCCTGGCACATGCGTTCGTAACTTTGGCGCAGGCTCGCCAGGGAAGAGTGGGCGCTGGTGAAAGACTCGGTTTTTTCAACGAACGCGACAAGTTGCGGGGATATCGGGTACATACGCAATGATCTCTGGCGCGGCAGGTTCAAGGTCGGAGGTTTCCGATTGCGATGAATCAGTCACTTGATAGGTTGCCCGGCATGGCGCTATCGGGGCAGTCGTATCTACACATCTTCGGTGAAAGAATAATCTAAGGTAATGAAGTCCTTGTGGTGAGCGGGCTTGCCCCGCGCTGGGCTGCGAAGCAGCCCTAAAACCCCACACGCTGAGTACTAACAGAAAATCCCGGCGCCTTTATTGGGGCTGCTTCGCAGCCCAGCGCGGGGCAAGCCCGCTCACCACAGCGTTATGCGTCAACCCTTAAGATACCCATGGCTATCGGGGGCTGCACTTGGCTTAGGGTTTGAGGTAGGCCTGGAGCGACGCCAAGCCATCGCTGCCATCAAATGCTGTAACCCCGGCCAACCAGCGCTGCAAATCCTCGGGGTGGTCGCGCAGCCATTGCCTGGCCACGTCCTGCGGTGACTGGCGCTCCATGATCGGCACCATGAGCTGGCTTTCCTGGGCCGCGGTGAAGGTCAGGTTCTCGAGCAATCGGTTAGCGTTGGGGCAGCGTTCGGCGAAGTCCGGCGCGGTCACGGTGGAGACCGTGGCGCGCCCTTCGTCAGGACCGAACACGTCTTCGCTGCCAGTGAGATAGGCCATTTTCATATTGATGTTCATGGGGTGCGGGGTCCACCCGACAAATACCATGAACTCCTTGCGGTTCACCGCGCGCTGCACCGCCGCCAACATGCCAGCCTCACCGGAAGCCACCAGCTTGAAGCCGCCCAGGCCGAAGTGGTTGGTGTCGATCATTTTCTGGATATCGGTATTGGCGCCGCTGCCGGGCTCGATGCCGTAGATCTTGCCGCCCAGCTTGTCCTTGAAGCGGGCGATGTCGGCAAAGGTCTTCAGCCCGGCGTCAGCCACGTATTGCGGCACGGCCAGGGTGGCCTGGGCGTCGGCGAGGCTGGGTTTATCAAAGACTTTGACCTGCCTGGCGGCCAGAAACGGCGCGATGTTGTTGTCCATCGCCGGCTTCCAATAGCCGAGGAACACGTCCAGGCGTTTATCGCGGATACCGGCAAAGATGATCTGCTGCACGGCGCTGGTCTGCTTGCTGTCATAGCCCAGGCCGCTGAGCAGCACGTCGGCCATGCCCGAGGTGGCGACCACATCGGTCCAACTGACCACGCCCATGCGAATGGATTTGCAGGAGGCCGGTTCGGCGGCCATGGCTTGGGCACTGAGGAGTGCGGCGCCGGTGAGGGTCAACAGGTAACGGTTGAACAGTCTTTTCATGAAAGAGGTCTCACTCGGCAGCTTTTATTATGGGAAGTGGCGTCTGGTGCGCCATAACCACAACCTTACCGAGCGAGACCTCTCCCAACACGACCTGTGGCGACTGTGAGTTGCACAGGGGCGACCGTTCGTCACTCGTAGCGCTTGCGCCCCCACGCCAGCAAGCCTTCCAGTAGCTGCTTCAACACCACCTGCGTCGGCTCGGCCAGATCCGGGCGATAGCGGAACGGCTCGAACTCTTCCATATACGTGCTCTGGCACAATTCCAGCTGCACCGCATGGATATCCTGCGCCGGATTGCCGTAATGGCGGGTGATATGGCCGCCCTTGAAGCGCCCGTTCAATACATGGGTGTACTGAGGATGGGTGGCACAAATGGCCTCGAGCTGGCTGGCCAGTTCCGGATCACAGGCGGCGCCGTTGAAGGTGCCCAGGTTGAAATCCGGCAGTTTGCCGTCGAACAGGTGCGGGATCACCGAGCGGATCGAGTGCGCATCGAACAGCAACGCATAACCGAACTCGGCCTTGAGCCGCGCCAGTTCCTCTTGCAGCGCGCGGTGATACGGGCCCCAGATCTTTTGCAGGTAACTGGCGCGCTCTGTCTCGCTCGGCTCCAGACCTTCGCGGAACAACGGCACGCCATCGAACAGGGTCGCCGGGTACAGGCCCGTGGTGGCACCGGCGTACAGCGGCTTGTCGTCCGAGGGCCGGTTCAGGTCAATGACAAACCGCGAGTACTCCGCCGACAGGGTGCTGGCACCCAGCGCTTCGGCGAAGTCATACAGCGTGGGGATGTGCCAATCGGTGTCCGGCAGGCTTTGCGCTTCGGGGATCAACCCGGCTTCCACCGCAGGCGTCAGGCGCAGGCCGGCGTGGGGCATGCTGATCAGCAGCGGCACACGGCCTTGTTTGAAGTTCAGAACCTTATCCACAGCAGTGCTCCTTATAGGGTGACGTCGACGCCGTGGCGCACGACGCGTTTATCCAGCTCACCGCCCAGCCAATAGGCGAGGTCGGCGGGGCGATCAATCTGCCAGGCGACAAAGTCGGCGACCTTGCCCACTTCCAGGGACCCATGGGTGTCGCCCATGCCCAGGGCGGTGGCCGCATGTTGTGTGACACCGGCCAGGGCTTCTTCCGGGGTCATACGGAACAGGGTGCAGGCCATGTTCAGCATCAGGCGTACCGACAACGCCGGCGAGGTGCCGGGGTTGAGGTCACTGGCGATGGCGATCTTCACGCCGTGCCTGCGCAGGGCGTCCATCGGCGGCAGTTGGGTTTCGCGCAGGAAGTAGAACGCCCCCGGCAGCAACACGGCGACGGTGCCGGCAGCGGCCATGGCGATGGCGTCTTCTTCGGTCATGAATTCCAGGTGATCCGCCGACAGCGCGTGGTAACGCGCCGCCAGGCTGGAGCCGTGCAGCGACGACAGCTGCTCGGCATGCAGTTTCACCGGCAGGCCGAGTTGCTGGGCGACCTTGAACACCCGCTCCACCTGCTCGGTGGAAAACGCCAGGTATTCGCAGAACGCATCCACCGCGTCCACCAACCCCTGCGCCGCCAAGGCCGGCAGCATTTCATTGCAGATGTGCTCGATGTAATCGTCGGCGCGGTCCTTGTACTCCGGCGGCAATGCATGGGCCGCCAGGCACGTGGCACGCACGCTGACCGGCAGCGCTTCGCCCAGGCGCCGAGCCACACGCAACATCTTGCGCTCGTTGGCCAGGTCCAGGCCGTAGCCGGACTTGATCTCCACCGTGGTCACGCCATCGCGCAGCAGGCTGCGCAGGCGCTTATGGGCGCTGGCGAAGAGTTCATCCTCCGTGGCGGCGCGGGTGGCGCGCACGGTGCTGGCAATACCGCCGCCCTTGGCCGCGATGTCGGCATAGCTCACGCCCTCGAGGCGCTGCTCGAATTCGCCGCTGCGATTGCCGCCAAACACCGCGTGGGTGTGGCAGTCGATCAGCCCGGGGGTGACCCACGCGCCTTGCAGGTCATGCACCTGGGCGTAATCCGCCGTCGGTACTTCGCTGCGCGGACCGATCCACTCGATGAGCGAACCGGCGGTGACCAGGGCGGCATCCTCGATGATCGAGTATTTGCCCTGGGCCATGGTTGCGACGTGGCAGTGTTGCCAAAGGGTTTTCATCAACGCCTCCCTAAGTTATCGATGAGACAAGGCCGGGTCGTAATGGACCTTGGCCGCTTGCCCGGCGGCGGGCTTGACCCACAGCAGATAGGCAACGACCAGCAACACGATCCACACCGCACCGACCAGCAAGGCCGCCTGGGTGTCCGGGAAGTAACCGAGCACGCCAAACACAAACAGCATGAACACGATGGCCGCAGCCGGCGCGTAGGGCCAGAACGGCACCGGGAATTTCAATTCGGCGACCTGCTCTTTCGTCATCGAGCGGCGCATGGCGACCTGGGTGAACAGGATCATCAGCCACACCCATACGGTGGCGAAGGTGGCAATCGACGCGATCAGCAGGAACACGTTTTCCGGGATCAGGTAGTTGAGCAGCACACCGCCGAGCAAGGCGGCGCCCATCACCACCACCGTCATCCACGGTACGCCTTGCCTGGACAACCGGGCAAAGCCCTTGGGCGCCTGCCCTTGCTGCGCCAGGCCGTACATCATGCGGCCGGCACCGAAGATGTCGCTGTTGATAGCCGACACGGCCGCCGAAATCACCACGATATTGAGGAGGGTCGCCGCCGAGCCTATCCCGAGGTTGCTGAAGATCTGCACGAACGGACTGCCTTGGCTGCCGATCTGCGGCCATGGGTAGATGGCCATCAAGACAAACAACGTCAGCACGTAGAACAACAGGATGCGCAGCGGCACGGCGTTGATCGCCTTGGGGATCACGCGCTGCGGATCCTTGGCTTCACCGGCGGTGATGCCGATGATCTCGATGCCGCCAAACGCGAACATCACCACTGCAAACGAGGCGATCAGCCCACCAATGCCGTTGGGCATGAAGCCGCCGTGGGCCCACAGGTTGCTCAGGCCGCTGGCCTGGGTTTCGCCGGCCGAGTGGATGCCGAACAGCATGATGCCGAAACCGCCGAGGATCATCGCCACGATGGCGCCGACCTTGAGCAGCGACAGCCAGAACTCCATCTCGCCAAAGACCTTGACGTTGCACAGGTTCAGGCCGCCGATCAAAAACACGATGCCGAGCACCCAGACCCAGCGTGCGACCTCGGGAAACCAGAAGCCCATGTAGATGCCGAAGGCGGTGACGTCGGCGAGACAGACGATGATCATTTCAAAGGCGTAGGTCCAGCCCAGGATAAAACCGGCCAACGGGCCCAGGTAGGTGCTGGCGTATTGGCCGAAGGAGCCGGAGACCGGGTTGTGCACGGCCATTTCACCGAGGGCGCGCATCACCATGAACACTGCGGCGCCGCCGATCAGGTAGGCCAGCAGCACGGCGGGGCCAGCCATCTGGATGGCCGAGGCGGACCCGTAGAACAGCCCGGTGCCGATCGCGGAACCGAGGGCCATGAAGCGAATATGTCGGGCGCTCAGCCCGCGTTTCAAACCCTTTTCTTGCTGGTGCATTTCTCGTCCCTAATTATTTTTATCCTGAGAAAGTTGTTTGTGGTGAGCGAGCTTGCTCGCGCTCGAGTGCGAAGCGCTCGCGGCCTTTTTTGGGGCTGCTGCGCAGCCCGGCGCGAGCAAGCTCGCTCACCACAGAGAGCCATGCCGTTGTCTGAACCGCTTACAGGCTCGGCAGCAACGTGGCCGGCACCAGCTCATTCAGGCAGCGGCTGGCGAGCAGTTCGCTGGCGGCGATGATGTCCGGGGCGAAGAAGCGGTCCTTGTCGTAGAACGTCACTTTGTCGCGCAGGATGCCACGGGCTTTTTCCAGCTTCGGCGAGGTTTTCAGGCCTTCGCGCAGGTCCAGGCCCTGGCACGCGGCCAGCCATTCCACGGCGAGGATGCCGCGGGTGTTCTCGGCCATTTCCCACAGGCGCTTGCCGGCAGCCGGGGCCATCGACACGTGGTCTTCCTGGTTGGCGGACGTCGGGATGCTGTCGACGCTATGGGGATGAGCCAATGCCTTGTTCTCACTGGCAAGGGCGGCGGCGGTCACCTGGGCGATCATGAAACCGGAGTTCACCCCACCATTGCCCACCAGGAACGGCGGCAGTTGCGACATGTGCTTGTCCATCATCAGCGAGATGCGACGCTCGCTCAGGGAGCCGATTTCGGCGATGGCCAGGGCCATGTTGTCAGCGGCCATGGCCACCGGTTCGGCGTGGAAGTTGCCACCGGAGATCACGTCACCCTCAGCGGCAAATACCAACGGGTTATCGGACACGGCGTTGGCTTCGACCACCAGTACCTCGGCCGCCTGGCGCAACTGGGTCAGGCAGGCGCCCATGACTTGTGGCTGGCAGCGCAGGGAGTACGGGTCCTGCACCTTGTCGCAGTTCTGGTGCGACTGCGACACCTGGCTGCTCTCACCGAGCAGGTCACGGTAGGCCGCCGCCGAATCGATCTGCCCACGTTGACCGCGAGCCGCATGAATACGGGCGTCGAACGGCGAGCGCGAACCCAGCACCGCTTCCACGGTAAGGCCGCCGCACGCCAGGGCGCCGGCGAACAGGTCTTCGCCCTCGAACAGGCCACGCAGGGCATAGGCGGTGGACACCTGGGTGCCGTTGAGCAGCGCCAGGCCCTCCTTGGCGGCGAGGGTCAGCGGCGTCAGGCCGGCGACTTTCAGCGCGTCGGTGGCTTCCAGCCATTCGCCCTTGTAGCGCGCCTTGCCTTCGCCCAGCAGCACCAGGGACATGTGCGCCAACGGCGCCAGGTCACCGGAAGCACCAACGGAGCCTTTCAGAGGAATATGCGGGTACACCTCGGCATTGATCAGCGCAATCAGCGCGTCGATCACCTGCCGGCGAATCCCGGAGAACCCACGGCTGAGGCTGTTGACCTTGAGCACCATGACCAGCCGCACCAGCGCATCGCTGATCGGCTCACCGACGCCGGCGGCGTGGGACAACACCAGGGAACGCTGGAGGTTTTCCAGGTCTTCGCTGGCGATGCGGGTCGAGGCCAGCAGGCCGAAACCAGTGTTGATGCCATAGGCGGTGCGGTTCTCGGCGAGAATCTGTTCCACGCAGGCCACACTGGCTTCGATCTGGGCCGAGGCACTGTCATCCAGACTGAGGGTTACCGGCTGCTGGTAGATGGCCCGCAGTTGGGCGAGGCTCAGTTGGCCTGGAATCAGGTTTAGCGCAGTCACATTCATACTCCTTGTGAATTATTCTTTTGAAATAAGTATTCAGTACAGATTCGGTAAGGCGGTGTCCTTGAGCACCTTGGCGGCGGCCGCAATATCCGGCGCCAGCCAACGGTCCTGCTCATAGGCCGGCACCACTTCACGCAACAGGCGCCAGGCGCGATCGGTGCCCGCGCCGAAGCGCTGGTCTTTCAGGAATTCGAAGGCCTGGGCCGCCAGCAGGTACTCGATGGCGAGGATCTGGGTGACGTTGGCCACTACCTGGTGCAGCTTGAGCGCGGCGTTGGTGCCCATGCTCAGGTGGTCCTCCTGCAGGCCCGAGGTGACGAAGTTGTCGAGCACCGCCGGTTGCGCCAATTGGCGGTTCTGTCCGCACAGCGAGGCGGCGACGTACTGCACGATCATCATCCCGGAGTTGACCCCTGGGTTGCTCACCAGGAACGCCGGCAGGCCGCTGACGTGGGGGTTGATCAGGCGGTCGAGGCGGCGCTCGGCCACCGAGCCGATTTCGGCCAGGGCAATCGCCAGCAGGTCGGCCGCCAGGGCGACGGACTGGCCGTGGGGGTTGGCCTGGGACACCACGCGGTAGTGGTCCGGCGTGCCGAGCACCAGCGGGTTGTCGGTGGCGCTGTTGAGTTCGGTCTCGATCTGACGAGTGGCGTGTTCCACCTGGTCGCGCGCCGCGCCGTGGATCTGCGGGATCGAGCGCAGGCTCAGGGCGTCCTGGGTGCGGATGCCTTTGCTGCTCGCAATCACTTCACTGCCATCGAGCAACGCACGCAGGTTGCGGCCGACATGCTGCATGCCCGGGTGCGGCTTGAGGGCGATGATTTCTTCGTCGAAGGCGTCGATCTGGCCGCGCTGGGCTTCGAAGCTCATGGCACCGATCACGTCGGCCCATTGCAGCAAATGATGGGCGTCGGCCAGGGCCAGGCAGCTCAGGCCGGTCATGCACGGCGTGCCGTTGACCAGGCACAGGCCGTCCTTGGCGCCGAGGACCACCGGCTGCAAACCTTCTTCGTCCAGGGCCTGTTGCGCCGGGACGATCCGGCCGCGATAGCTCACATTTCCGACACCCAGCAGCGCCACGCCGACATGGGCCATATGAGTCAGGTAACCCACCGAGCCCTGGGACGGTACTTGTGGCGTGATGCCGTGGTTGAGCAGCGCCAGCAGCGAATGCACCACCTGCGGATGCAGGCCGGATTTGCCGTGGCTGTAGTTGATGACCGCCGCGCAGATGATCGCGCGGGTCTGCTCGTCGCTGAGGACCGGGCCGACGCCACAGGCGTGACTCAACAGGGTATTGCGCGACAGCTGGCTCAGTTGCTCGCCTTTAAGCGACACGTTGCACAATGCGCCCAACCCGGTGTTCACGCCGTAGGCGCGTTCGCCGCTGGTAACGATGCGCTGCACGATGGCCTGGGCATTGTCGATACGCGCCCAGGCCTGGCCCGAGAGTTCGAGCACCGCACCATGACGGGCCACGGCGACCACGTCCTGCCAGCGCAGGGGGGTGTCGGCGATGATGATTTTTGCTGCCTGGGACATTGTTGACCTCTTCATATTCTCTACAGCTTTGCCGGCCTCACCACAGAACCTGGGTCAGACCACCGCCGCACGCCGCTGGACAAACCGATCCACATACTCATCCGCCGGCGAATGCAGGATCTCCCGCGGCGTGCCGACCTGGATCAGCCTGCCGTCCTTGAGAATCGCGATGCGGTTGCCGATACGCACGGCCTCGTCGAGGTCGTGGGTGATGAACACGATGGTCTTGTGCAGGGTCTTTTGCAGCTCGAGCAACTGGTCCTGCATCTCGGCGCGGATCAGCGGGTCGAGGGCGCTGAAGGCTTCGTCCATCAGGATGATGTCGGTGTCAGCGGCCAGGGCGCGGGCCAGGCCGACACGCTGGCGCATGCCGCCGGAGAGCTGGTGCGGGTACTTGTTTTCGTAGCCCTTGAGGCCCACGGTTTCGATCCAGTGCAGCGCGCGTTCAGCGCAGACCTGCTTGGTTTCGCCACGCACCTTGAGGCCGTAGGCGACGTTGTCGAGCACGCTCTTGTGGGGCAGCAGGCCGAAGCTCTGGAACACCATGCTGATCTTGTGCCGACGGAATTGGCGCAGGGCGTCCATGTCCAGTTGCAGGATGTCTTCGCCGTCCACCAGGATCGCGCCGCTGGTGGGGTCGATCAGGCGGTTGAAGTGGCGCACCAGCGTGGATTTGCCCGAGCCCGACAGGCCCATGATCACGAAGATCTCACCGGTGCCGATGCTCAGGGACAAATCGTTCACGCCGACCACGCAGCCGGTCTCGGCCAGCACCTGGTCCTTGGTCTTGCCCTGGCCAACCATCGCCAGCGCCTCCTTGGAGCGGGCGCCGAAGATCTTGAAGACGTTTTTAACTTCGATTTTGCTGACAGTAGTCATTTGCTCGCCTCATGCCGTGGACGACCATAGGCCTGGGTAATGCGGTCGATGACCACGGCGAGAATCACGATCGCCAGCCCGGCTTCGAGGCCCCGGCCGACGTTGAGGGTCTGGATGCCGACCAGGACGTCTTCACCCAAGCCACGGGCGCCGATCATCGAGGCGATCACTACCATCGACAACGCCATCATGGTGGTCTGGTTGATACCGGCCATGATGCTCGGCAGCGCCAGCGGCAATTGCACGCCGAACAGCTGTTGCCAGCGGTTGGCACCAAAGGCGTTGATGGCTTCCATGACTTCGCCGTCGACCTGGCGAATCCCCAGGTCGGTGAGGCGAATCAGTGGCGGCGCGGCGTAGATCACCGTGGCGAAAATCGCCGGCACCTTGCCCAGGCCGAACAGCATCAGCACCGGGATCAGGTACACGAAGCTGGGCATGGTCTGCATGATGTCGAGCAGCGGCATCAACACCGAACGCAGGCGATTGCTGCGCGCCGACAGGATGCCCAGCGGGATGCCGATCAACACCGAGATCACCGTGGCAACCATCATCAGCGCCAGGGTCTGCATCAGCTTGTCCCACAGGCCGACCGCGCCCACCAGGAACAGCAAACCAACGATCACCGCCGTGGTCAGCACCTTGCGGGTGGCATGCCAGGCAACGGCGCCGACGATGGCCAGCATCAGCCACCAGGGGGCGGCGCGCAGCAGCCCTTCCAGGTTGACGATGGCCCACAGCAGGGTGTCGGAGATGTGCCGGAACACATCGCCGTAGTTGGTGACCAGTGAATCCACCCAACCATTGACCCAGTCGGCGATGGAAAACGTAAAACTCTCAGGAAACATAGCGTGCTCTCGATCCAGTGGGTTGTGGCCAGGCGCCCGGCTACCCATGAGGGTAGCCGTGCACACTTGACCTACAAGGCCGCGTCGATTTTCTTGGCTGCCTCGTCGCTCACCCAGGCGTGCCAGACTTCAGGATGTTCCTTGAGGAAAATTTTCGCCAGTTTCGGCGACTCAATGCGCTCCTTGGCCATGCGCCCCAGGTTCTGGTTCAGCAGGTCGATGGGCAAGTTGACTTTTTCCAGCACGGCCACCAGTTCCGGGGCTTGTTCGTGGAAGGTCTTGGACAGGCCGACCTTGATGCTCACGGTCTTATCCACACCGGTTTTTTCTTCCAGCTTGACCAGGTCGACCTGGCCCATCAGCGGGGTTGGCGACCAGTAGTAGAACAGGATCGGCTCGCCACGCTTGTAGCTCGACAGCACCGCCGCATCCAGCGCCGGGCCGGTGCCTGGGCGGAAGTTGGTGTAGGTGCTTTCCAGGCCGTAGCTCTTGAGCATTTCGCTGTTGTCCAGCTCGCAGGTCCAGCCGGCCGGGCAGTTGTAGAAACGGCCCTTGGACGGTTCTTCCTGGTCCTTGAACACCGCGGCGTACTTGGCCAGGTCGGCGATGTTTTTCAGGTCCGGCGCCTTGGCTTCCAGCTTGCGCTTGGCGTCGCCTTCGATCACGTAGCGCGGTACGTACCAGCCTTCGACGGCGCCCACCACCGGGGCACCGACACCGACGACTTTGCCGGCCTTCTCGGCCTTGTTCCAGACTTCGCTGCGGCCGACCCATTCTTCGGCAAACACTTGGATGTCGTTGCTGCTCAGGGCGTTTTCCATGGTGATGGAGTTGCCTGGCAAGCTGTCGGTTTTGCAGTCGTAGCCTTTTTCCAGCACGGTTTGCAGGATGTCGGTGAGCAACATGCCGCTTTCCCAGTTCAGGCCGGCGAATTTCACCGGTTTGCCGGATTCACACCAACCGGCCGCCTGGGCGCCAGCAGTGGCCAGCAAGCCCGCGGAAAACACGGTGGCCAACAGGGTCTTATGCATTTTCATTGTTGTGACGCTCCCAAATCTTGAAATGGATTACGGCAGTCAGTAGGCATCCTGCCCTGTCCACGTCCCATCAGGCCTGTGCAACCAGCCCGTTTGTCGTCGTCGGTGCAGCGCCCTGCTCTGTCGGCAGGGTCAGGTGTTCAGGCGTTGCGCGAGGCCACTTTTTCGCCGCCCAGTAATAGAGCGCGGCGGGAAGAACCAGGCCGATGATCCAGGAAATATCCACATCCCCCAGGGCCGCCACCAGGGGACCGGTGTAGAACTTGGTGGAGATGAACGGCAATTGCACCAGCACACCGAAGACATACACGCTGATACCGAGCAGGTTCCAACGGCCATAGCGCCCGTTCGGATCGGCCAGCGCCGGCACGTCGTAGCGATCGCGGGTGATGCAGTAGTAGTCGACCAGATTGATCGCGCTCCATGGGGTAAAAAACGCCAGCAGGAACAGGATGAAGGACTTGAACGCCCCCAGGAACGAGTGCTGCCCGAGCAAGGCGATCAGGGTCGCCGTACCGACGATGGCCAGTACGAAAAACAGGCGCTGCAAGCGCGTGACCTCGAGGCGACCGCGAAAGCCGCTGATGATCGTGGCAATGCACATGAAGCTGCCGTAGGAGTTCAGCGTGGAGATGGTGACCTTGCCGAACGCGATGCTGAAATACAGCAGCGCCGCAGTGGCTCCGGTACCGCCCAGGCCGACGATGTAGGCCACTTCGTGACCGGCAAATTGCCCGTTGGACATGGCCGCGGCAAACACGCCGAGGATCATCGCCACTTGTGCACCCACCACCGAACCTGCGCCTGCGGCAAGAAAGGTTTTCAGCGAGGACGTGTTGCTCGGCAGGTAGCGTGAATAGTCCGCCACGTACGGGCCGAAGGCGATTTGCCAGGAGGCCGCGAGCGACACCGCCAGCAGGAAGCTGCTCCAGCTGAAGTGGCGGATTTGCAGGAGTGCGCCTACGTCGGCCTGGCTCATCAGACGGCTGAACAGGTAGACAAAGGCAATCACGCCAATGACGCTGGCAACGCGGCCGATGAAGTGGATCACCCGGTAACCGAGCACCGTGACCAGCACGATGACACTGGCGAAGATCAGGATCCCGACGCTGTCGCTGACACCAAACAACTGGCCCAGGGCCTGGCCGGAAAGCACGGTGCCGGTGGCGGTGAAACCAAGGTACATCAGGCAGACCAGCACGATCGGAATCGCCGCGCCGTACACACCGAACTGCACCCGGCTGGAGATCATCTGCGGCAGGCCCAGCCTGGGCCCTTGCGCCGCATGCAACGCCATGACGCCGCCGCCCAGCAGTTGACCGATCAACAGACCGAGCAACGACCAGAACACATCACCGCCCAGCACCACGGCCAGGGCCCCGGTGACGATCGCCGTGATCTGCAGGTTGGCACCCAGCCACAGGGTGAACTGGCTCAAGAGACGACCGTGTCTTTCCGCTTCCGGGATGTAGTCGATCGAACGCCTTTCGATCAACGGGGTGGTGCTTGCACGCGCGTCACTTGCAGCCATGGGTGTTCAACCTCTGATGGATTGTCTTGGGGGTCGCCGCCGCTCAACTGTGGGAGGGGGCTTGCTCCCGATAGCAGTGGGTCAGTCACCAGACCTATTGGCTGATACACCGCCATCGGGAGCAAGCCCCCTCCCACATTGGTTACTTGATCATTGGAAGATTGAGGCCCTGCTCTTTGGCGCAGTCGATGGCGATCTGGTAACCGGCGTCCGCATGACGCATCACACCGGTGGCCGGGTCGTTGTGCAGCACGCGGGCGATGCGCTCGGCCGCTTCGTCGGTCCCGTCACAGACGATCACCATGCCGGAGTGCTGGGAGAAGCCCATGCCCACGCCGCCACCGTGGTGCAGCGAAACCCAGGTCGCGCCGCTGGCGGTGTTGAGCAAGGCGTTGAGCAGCGGCCAGTCGGACACGGCGTCGGAACCGTCCTGCATGGATTCGGTTTCGCGGTTGGGGCTGGCGACCGAACCGGAGTCCAAGTGGTCACGACCGATCACCACCGGTGCCGACAGCTCGCCGCTACGCACCATCTCGTTGAACGCCAGGCCGAGCTTGGCGCGTTGGCCCAGGCCAACCCAGCAGATACGCGCTGGCAGGCCCTGGAAGCTGATGCGCTCGCGCGCCATGTCCAACCAGTTGTGCAGGTGTGCGTCATCGGGGATCAGCTCTTTGACCTTGGCGTCGGTCTTGTAGATGTCCTGCGGGTCGCCCGACAGCGCAGCCCAGCGGAACGGGCCGATGCCACGGCAGAACAGCGGACGGATGTACGCCGGTACGAAGCCTGGGAAGTCGAAGGCATTTTCCACGCCCTCTTCCTGGGCCATCTGGCGGATGTTGTTGCCGTAGTCGAAGGTCGGGATGCCTTGCTTCTGGAAGTCCAGCATGGCTTTGACGTGCACCGCCATCGACTGCTTGGCGGCCTTGATCACGGCAGCCGGTTCGGTCTTGGCGCGGGCGCGGTATTCGTCCCAGGTCCAGCCGGCCGGCAGGTAACCGTTGAGCGGGTCGTGGGCGCTGGTCTGGTCGGTAACCATGTCCGGGCGCACGCCACGCTTGACCAGTTCCGGCAGGATTTCAGCGGCGTTACCCAGCAACGCGATGGAGATGGCCTTGCCTTCCTTTGTGTACTTGGCGATGCGGGCCAGGGCGTCATCGAGGTCGGTGGCCTGCTCGTCGACATAGCGGCTGTTGAGGCGGAAATCGATGCTGACCTGCTGGCATTCAATGTTCAGCGAGCACGCGCCAGCGAGGGTTGCGGCCAGAGGCTGGGCACCGCCCATGCCGCCGAGGCCGGCGGTGAGGACCCAACGACCCTTCAAGTTGCTGTCGTAATGCTGGCGACCGGCTTCGACGAAGGTTTCGTAGGTGCCCTGGACGATGCCCTGGCTGCCGATGTAGATCCAGCTGCCGGCGGTCATCTGGCCGTACATGGCCAGGCCCTTGGCATCCAGTTCATTGAAGTGCTCCCAGCTGGCCCAGTGCGGTACCAGATTGGAGTTGGCGATCAGCACACGCGGGGCATTGCTGTGGGTCTTGAACACGCCGACCGGCTTGCCGGATTGCACCAGCAGGGTTTCGTCGTCATTCAGGTGGGTGAGGCTCTCGACGATCTGGTCGTAGCACTCCCAGTTGCGCGCTGCACGGCCAATACCGCCGTACACCACCAGTTCCTTGGGGTTCTCGGCCACTTGCGGATCGAGGTTGTTCATGAGCATGCGCAGCGGCGCTTCAGTCAGCCAGCTTTTGGCGGTGAGCTTGTTACCGCGGGCGGCGCGGATTTCGACGTCACGGTATTTTGTAGGCTTGGTCACAACAAGAACTCCTCGGCGATCGATGCGCGAACATGGATGGTGCGAAGGAGAGTCTTACGCACACATCTTTACTTGTACATACAAGCATATGCAATCAAGCGGCCAACTTTCCGAGAGAGGTGTTAGGATTTTTCCGAAAAGCGTGTGCGAGCCTTGTAAATTAAGGCTTCGAGGCGTGATGAAATTTCTTGCGAAGGGGTTTTATAGCGAGGGAGGTGTGTCACGACAGCGCGGTTTTGCGCCGAGCTGGGGCGTTCGGTAACAAATTGGTGCAGGGACTGGAAACAGATTCTATAAGCGACACAAAAACAAATGTGGGAGGGGGCTTGCTCCCGATTGCGGTGTGTCAGCCCAGGATATACCCACTGATCCACCGCTATCGGGAGCAAGCCCCCTCCCACATTTTTTAACCCCGCGGGGTCAGTTCGATGATGCAGCAGCGACCCGTGACGGAAATATCCAGCAGACCGCTGTTACCGTCCACTTGCAGGCAATCGTGATGGCCCAGTACCTCGTCCAGCACCTTCACTTCATCCGCCACACTGAACACCAGCACCGTCTGCGCCGTGCTGAAAAACCGTTGCACACCATCCACCCACTGCAACCGCGCATGGTAACGCTGGGGCGAGTAGATCAGGTTGAAGTCGCGGATCGGCCCGGTAATCAAGCGGCATGAAACCTGGCTGTCGCCTTTGAAGGCGAACGGTTGCAGCGGTAACAACCCGCGCTGCTCCTCGCCATCCACGGTCAGCACCATGCCTGCGCCTTTGATCACGGTGATCACGCGCTGGTAGCCGGCAAAGGTGGAAAACCCGCCAGACTCGCCGATATCGGCAATCGACAGGCGCCAGCCGAAGCCTTCCAGGCCCTCGCCGGCATCGCGGGTGATTTCTTCGGTACTGCCGCCGCCGTTTTTCCACGGCATGCGCGCGTAATCGGCGGCGCGCCAGACTTTTACTGCACTCATTTACTGAACCGTCCTTCCAGGCTGTGGCGGGAGCCGGGGTGGATCAAACGCGCGGCAGTCACCGGCTGACGACCGGACCAGGTACGCCGGCGAATCAACAGGCACGGCTCGCTCGGCTCGATCTGCAGCAACTTGCACTCGGCAACGTCGGCGAGAATCGCTTCGACCACATGCTCGCCTTCGGTCAACGGCGCCACCTGGTTGAGATAGGCATAGGGGGTTTGCAGGGTGAAGTCCTGTTGCAGGTACTCCGGCGCGACTAGGGCGTTGACGAAACGGTCCTCGATTTGCACGGGAATATCGTTTTCGTAATGCACGATCAACGAGTGGAACACCCGCCCGCCTTCGCGCATTTCCAGGGCGACGGCGCGCTCGGAACCGGCAGCCTCTTCGCCCAGGGTGATGACCTGGCAGGTATGCCGATGACCGCGGGAGGCGATCTCATCGGCAATGTTGTGCACTTCGAACAGCGCCGACTGGCTCTTGGGCTCGGCGACGAACGTACCGACACCTTGCATGCGCACCAGCAAACCTTCGGCGGTAAGCTCGCGCAGGGCACGGTTGATGGTCATGCGGCTGAAGCCCAACTGGCTGACCAGTTCGCTCTCCGACGGTACGCGGTAATGGGGCGGCCAGTTGCCGTTGAGGATCTGCTGGCTGATCATCTGTTTGACGCGGGCATACAAGGGCGCCGGACTTTCGTCCATGTGGGCAGCCAGTGAAGACTTGGCGGGCGGAGTCGGCACAGGGAATCCTTGCAAGGGGAAAAGATGCATAGATTGCCGGAGTTTACCGAGCAGGCAAACGTCTGTATATGTATATACAAATAAACACACGACCGGGGTGCTCTAATCATGTCCGCTTTCTTTGCCGAACGCGCGCTGCTGCCTAGTGGATGGGCCAACGATGTACGTCTTGAAGTCAGCGCCGATGGCCTGCTGACACAGGTTGAGGCCAACGCCAGCGCAGACGGTGCCGAACGGCTCAGGGGCCCGGTATTGGCGGGCATGCCGAACCTGCACTCCCACGCCTTTCAGCGCGCCATGGCCGGGTTGGCCGAAGTGGCCGGCAACCCGAATGACAGTTTCTGGACCTGGCGCGACCTGATGTACCGCATGGTCGGCAAGATCAGCCCGGAGCAACTGCAGGTGATTGCCCGCCAGCTGTACATGGAGATGCTCAAGGCCGGCTACACCTCGGTGGCCGAATTCCACTACGTGCATCATGACGTCAGCGGTCAGCCGTACGCCGACCGCACGGAACTGTCGCGGCAGATCAGCCAAGCCGCAGCGAGCAGCGGTATCGGGCTGACGCTGGTACCGGTGCTCTATACCCACTCCGGGTTCGGCGGCCAGGCGCCCAATGAGGGCCAGCGACGGTTTATCAACAGCACCCAAAACTACCTGGACCTGCAGGCGCGCCTCAAACCGATCCTCGCGGCGCAACCGGCGCAGCAACTGGGCTTGTGCTTCCACTCCCTGCGCGCGGTTACACCACAGCAGATCAATGAAGTATTGGCCGCCAGCGACAAGACGTGCCCTGTGCATATCCATATCGCCGAACAGCAAAAGGAAGTCGACGACTGCCTGGCCTGGAGCGGCAAACGCCCGTTGCAATGGCTGTACGACAACGCCGAGGTCGATGAGCGCTGGTGCCTGGTGCACGCCACCCATGCCAACCCGGAAGAAGTGACACGCATGGCCACGAGCCGCGCGATTGCCGGCTTGTGCCTGACCACCGAAGCCAACCTGGGCGACGGGATTTTCCCGGCCGTGGATTTCCTCGCCCAGGGCGGACGCCTGGGCATCGGTTCCGACAGCCATGTATCACTGAGCGTGGTGGAAGAACTGCGCTGGCTGGAATACGGCCAACGCCTGCGCGATCAACGGCGCAATCGCTTGTATCGCAGCGACCAGCCGATGGTCGGCCGTACGTTGTTCGATGCGGCGCTGGACGGCGGCGCACAAGCGCTGGGGCAGCCGATAGGTCGACTGGAAGTGGGCAAGCGTGCGGATTGGATTGTGCTGGACGGTAACGATCCCTACCTGGCGACTGCCAGCGAGGATGGGATTCTCAATCGCTGGCTGTTTGCCGGCGGTGATCGGCAGGTGCGCGATGTGCTGGTGAACGGCAAGTGGGTGGTGCGCGATGGGCGGCATGCCGGCGAGGAAGAAAGCAACCGGGCGTTCACTGAAGTCTTGAGAGATTTGCTGAGCTGACAGGCAACACATAACAAATGTGGGAGGGGGCTTGCTCCCGATTGCGGTGTGTCAGCTAGAAATAATCTGCTGATACACCGCTATCGGGAGCAAGCCCCCTCCCACAATTGGATCTGTAGTGATCCTGGGTTATTGCGAAGTCTTCGCCATCTGCTTATCCGACGTGCGCCAGATCAACCGCGTGGTGTCATACCCTTGCTGCCGCGCCCTGCTCAAAAGGTCTTCACGGGTGTCCGCACTGACCGTCGGCGTGCGCGACAGGATCCACATATAGCGCCGGCTCGGGCTGCCGACGATGGCGGTCTTGTAGTCATCGCTGACGTACAGCACCCAGTAATCGCCCTTGGCGACGCCTGGCAGCAGTGACGTAAACCAGTTGTTGAATTCCACCCAGAGCTTGTCGGTCTTGCCAGGCACCTGCGGCGTGGCCGTGCCCTTGGCTTCTTCCCACTTCCACTCGGTGGTGAGGCAGCGGTTGAATACCGACATATCGCCATCAGGCAGCAATGTGTAGCGGGCTTCGGACTGCGCGCAGTTGCGCTGGAAGTACATCGGCAATCGAGCCAACTCATACCAGGTGCCCTGGTAACGCTTGAGGTTGACGTTGCTCGCTGTCTTGGGTTGCAGATCGTCGCCAGAATGGCTGGCGCAGCCCGCCAAAAACAGGCTGGCGCAAAGGAACAAAACAAAACGCATCATTCTTCTTCTCCCGCAGGCTTTCGCCCCGGTTTACTTCAGGCCTTGCCCGGAAAACATCAGAACTTTGTCACCGGCATATTGAACGCTGATAAAGCTGTTTTTATCGCCCCATGTGCAGCTGGACATGCCCAGTGCGCCGGAACAATCGGTCGGCTTGCCCAGCAGCGACTCCACCTCGGCCTTAGGCATGCCGGCCGACAACTTTGCGTAGTTTTCTTGATTGACCTTGCTGCAAGCGGCCAACAGCACGCAAAAGGCCAGCAAAGCGAGACGGCGTAACGACATGGAATAACTCCTGGAGGGACGAAGCAGCTTGGGTATCTGCCAGAAGCTTAGAAGGGAAAAGAGGTGTCTGGTTCCCGACGAACGAAAACAAAAAAGCCCCGAAAACGCTGAAACGTTTCGGGGCTTCTTTAAGGGTGAACCGGCTCACAACAACGCCGTTCACTTATCGCCGCAGCTTACTTCTTGTGGTAGGCGGTCACACGCTCAACTTCTTCCTTGGAACCCAGGAACACCGCCACACGCTGGTGCAAGCCGTCGGGCTGGATATCGAGGATGCGCTGGTGGCCGTCGGTGGACGCACCGCCCGCCTGTTCTACCAGGAAGGACATCGGGTTGGCTTCGTACATCAGGCGCAGTTTGCCCGGTTTGGACGGCTCGCGGCTGTCGCGTGGGTACATGAACAGGCCGCCACGGGTCAGGATACGGTGTACGTCGGCCACCATCGCCGCGACCCAACGCATGTTGAAGTTCTTCTTCAACGGGCCTTCTTCGCCTTCCATCAACTCGTTCACATAGCGCTTGACCGGCTCTTCCCAGTGGCGCTGGTTGGACATGTTGATCGCGAATTCCTGGGTGGAAGCCGGAATGGTGATGTCTTCATGGGTGAGGACGAAGCTGCCCATTTCACGGTCCAGGGTGAAGCCTTTGACGCCATCGCCCAGGGTCAGCACCAGCATGGTCTGTGGGCCGTAGATCGCGTAGCCGGCAGCGACCTGCTCAGTGCCCGGCTGCAGGAAGGCCTTTTCGTTCAGGGCTTCGTTCTGGCTCAGGTATTCGTTCGGGCAACGCAGTACCGAGAAGATGGTGCCGACCGGGGCGTTGATGTCGATGTTGGACGAACCGTCCAGTGGGTCGAACACCAGCAGGTAGGCGCCCTTCGGGTATTTGCCCGGGATCTGGTAGGCATTGTCCATTTCTTCGGACGCCATGCCGGCCAGGTGACCGCCCCATTCGTTGGCTTCGAGCAGGATTTCGTTGGAAATCACGTCGAGCTTCTTCTGCACTTCGCCCTGCACGTTTTCAGTGCCCATGCTGCCCAGGACACCACCCAATGCGCCTTTGGACACGGCGTGGCTGATTTCCTTGCAAGCACGCGCCACCACTTCGATAAGGAAGCGCAGATCGGCAGGCGTGTTGTTGCTGCGGGTCTGCTCAATCAAATAGCGACTCAAGGTAACGCGGGACATGGAAGGCTCCGATGAAGGGGGGGGCTAAAAACCCGCGCAGTTTAACGCGAGTCGGGGGTGTATTTCCTCCTATCAGAGGATTTAAACCCAATAGAGTTCATGGACTTTATTTAACGTGCCTCCGGCGGCTTGCGCAGCAAACTGTAGGCCATGCCTCCCAGCGCCGCCACGCCGAGCAGTAATACGGCCCAGAGTCCGAGTTTTTTCCAGTTCGGCCCGCTGTCGACAGCCGCAGGGACCGCTGGCGAAGTGACCGCGACGGCCCCGGCCACCTTGGCCTGTCCCAAGGTGTTGAGGCGCTCGGCGGTGTAATCCGGGATCAGCGTCGACAACGGCAGGTTCGCCGCCTTCACCGAAGCATTCCCCAGCGCCAGCGTGAACGGCGGCTCGCCCCGCGCCAGGAACACCAACTGCGTGGCGCGCACCGCGAAGTGCAGGGCCGGCGCTTCGACGCCCAGGCCACCGCCGCGCTCGTCGACCTGCAACTTGAGTTCGGCGACCGTCTGGCCGGGCAGTTGCAACTCGTCCTGCACCACGTCCTGGCCATTCTGGGTCAGGCGGTAGAGCAGACCATTGCTCAGCGGCTGCCAGGCTTGATTGCTGTCACGTCGCCCCGCCAGGGTCACCGGCGCCAGCGTATTGGGCTGCTTCAACTCGATACGCAAACGTTCGACGCTCAGCCCTGCAGGTAACTTCCAGCTGTACTCACCCGCCTTGAGCCGCGTGCCCGAGAGCGGCTGCGACCATACCAGCGGCAGCGGCAGGCTGCTGCTGGTGGCACTGGCCAACCTGGCCGAGGTCAGCAACGGTGCCGCCTGCCCCTTCCACACCAGGCGCAGGTAACGCGCGGACTGGCCCGGCAAACTGACGTCATGCTGCTCGACCCGCTCGTCGGCAAACGACAAACGCGCCACTTGCCCATCCCCCCAGGATTGCCAGTGCTGCAAGTCATCACTGGCTTCAATGCTGAAGCGCTGGAAGCCCTCCTGCTCGCGGCTCCAGTCCAGGCTCAACTGCTGCAACGGCGCCTTGATTTTACTGGCATCGAGCACCCAGCCACGCAGCACCTGCTTGCCGGGCTTGGGTGCGGTGGACGGTTTGATTTCCACCAGGGTGCCTTCGGCCGTGGTTTTCATCACCACACCGGGCAAGGTTGCCTGGGTGTCGGCGGCGTACAGCGGGAACCACTTCACGTCGGTGACTTCACGACTTTCGGTGCGTTGCGACGCTTGACGCGACAGCGCGTAGGCCTGGGGTTCACCGGCAGCGTTAAACACCCGCACATCGCTGAGGTCAGCCTGGCGCGCATTCAGTTGCACGGCCAAGGGCAACTCAAGGCGATACCAGGGGCCGTTGCCGCTGACGCTCAGCGGCACCTGGCTGCTGAAGTCGGCCGGCGTTTCCTGCGCCCACACCGACAACGTCGTACACATGCCCAGCACGACCACGCTCAACTTACCGATCAAGAGGATGCTCCTTCAGTGTCCAACACAGGTTCGGCACGCTTGGGCGGCAGCGGCGCAAAGTAGCCCACCACCAGCAACAACCCGCCCACGCCGATAAACGACACGATCCGCGCCAGGCCGCCACGGTTGCTCAGCTCGACAAAGAACAGCTTGGCCACCACCACCGCGATCAGCGCCGCGCCGATCAGCCACACTTCGCGACGATGGCGCAGGTGACCGCCGATCATCAGGCCGAGGGCGATCAGGGTCCAGACAATCGACAGGCCGGCTTGCACCAACATCGATTCCAGCAACCCATCCAGATGGAACGGCACGCCGCCCCAGTGGTGTGCGGTGCGCATCACCAGGGCCGTAAAGAACGCGAACAGCGAAATACCGGCAATGCCTTGGGCGATCAATTCAGCACGCGGCCCGCGTTGCGGCGCCACGCTGCGCGACCACAGGTACACGCCCAGCAGCGCAAACAGCAAGCCGAGGTCCAGCGGGTTGAGCAACGGCACATAGGGCAGCGGCCTGGCCGTGCCGTCGCTGAAGGTATTCGCCAGCCAGAACCAGCCCAGCATCAGCACCGCCAATGGGAGTGCCGCCAGCACTCGATATTCCCGTGGATACGCCGACACCGGCCACGGCCAGCGACGCGGTGCAGCAGCCAGCACCAGGTACAGACTTGGCAGGATTGCCCAGCCCAGCCAGCGCCAGGCGTTGTATTCGCTCGACAGCAACAACAGGCCGTAGCGCAGCTCCAGCGCCAATACGCCGATCAGCATCCAGCAACCCAACACGTGAGCAACGCTCAGGACGGTGGCCGGCACCAGCGTCGCCAAACGCCGCAGCGCGATGAAATGCACCCCGAACACCGCCAGCCAGGCCAGCCAGCCGTAGTGCGCTGCCGGGTGGTAATAATTATGCGCAGACACCAGCAATACCATCCCCGCCGCCGGCATCAACAGGGTGCAGAGCATGCCCAGGGACGCCCAGCGCAGGCGCGTCGCGAGCAACGCCCAGATCGCCACGCTGACCGCCGCACTACCCAGCAGGAGCGCACCCCGCAGCTCATCGGGTATAAACCGCAGCACTTCAGCGATCAGCGCCAACGCCCACCACGCCGCGCCCCACACCAGCAGCAGGTCCGACAGGCGTTGCAGCTTGAGTACGGCAAACACCGGCGCATGGGGTTCACGCTGCAGGCGCCAGGCACCGATCAAGGCGGCCAGGCCCAACACCATCGGTGTCCAGAACCCGCTATGCCCCAGGGGACGCAGGCCCTCGCTGGCCAAAGGCCCGAGCAGCTCCGGCACCGCCAGCAGGAACGACGCGCCGCCGATCACTTGCAGCAGTAACCCGAACACGAAACTGACGCGCTGTTGCAGGTACAGGCTCAACCAGATGATCAACAACCCACTGGCCGCCCACACACCGCTGGCGCTTTCCCATGGCAGTACAAACAGCACGGCAAGATTGATCAGCACCAACCCGGCCAGCAGCACCACGGACAGCCCGCGCAACAGCCGTACATCGCTGCGCACCATGTCATCGCGCGCCGCCAGCAGCATGCCGCCGATCAACGCCAGGCCGATCAACGACGCGCTGAGCAGGCCGCTCCAGCCGGCGTTGAATACCGCTGCCGAGTCGCCGCCTTGCAAGCGCAGCAGGAACAACGCCCCGCCCAGCAGTTGCACGGCAAACGCCGTGAACAGGAAGGTGCGCGAGCCAATCCGCAAGCCGATGAACAGGGTCGCCAGGCCGGCGAGCGCCCAACTGATGGCAGTGCCTTGAGTCAGCAACAACAGCGGCGCGAGCAGGTACACAAAGGCCAGGCCGAGGCTGGCCAGAACCGGCAGGCCCTTGCGCTCCCACTCCGCCGCCTGCTCCGTCGCGGCCCTGCGCAGTTGGTCGAAGCTGAACAGCAACGCCGCGCCCAGCAGCAACGCCCCGAGGGGCGCCCCCTCCAGCAGCGTGTGTTCGCCGATGCGCAGCTCACTGAGAAACGCCAGCGCCGAGCCCAATTGCAGCAACAGGCCAAATGCCCGCGCCAACGGCCGCTGCTGGCGCAAGCCGAGCCAGAAGATCCCGGCACCTTCCACCGCCCAGGCGGCTGCGGTCCAACGCGCATCGAGGCCCAGGGGAATCGCCAGGCTGGCAAAGATCACCCCCAGGGCCAGGCAGGTTTCCGCCAGCAGCAAGGCGCGCCCGCCATTGAGCACGCGGGCCAGGCCCATGTAGAGGATGCCCAGGCCCAGCGCGCTGAATGCTGCGGCGAACTCAAGGTGCTGCACCAGCGCGAACTGCAGGCCAAACCCCACCAGCGGCGGGCCGAACAGCATGCTGCCATCAACGTAATCGCCCTTGGCCGCCGACCAGCGCAACAACGCATCGCGACCTTCGGGGGCGTCGCCCATCTCCCGCAATTTGCGCCGGGCGAACAACAGGCCGATAGCCAGGTACATCAGGAAAAACAGGATCAGGAACGGCTCGGTACTCCACAGCAACTCAGGCGTATAGGAACGCATGCCCCAGGCAAAGCCGATACCGAAGGTGCCGACAAAGCCGATCAGGTTGAGCAGGCGCCAGGCCTTGAACCAGGCGATGGCGAGGATACCGGCATTGAGCAGGGCAAAATAACTGAACAGCGCGACATGATTACCGGCGCCGGTGGACGTGAGGATCGGCGCCGCGAAGCCGCCGAGCGCTGCCGCACAGGCCAGTCCCAGCGCATCCTGGGTAATCGCCAGGATCGCCGAGAACACCGTGACCGCCACCAGCAGGCCCAGCGCCGCGCTCGGGTCGATCAACGGGTGCAGGCGCATCGCGGCAAACACCGTCAGGTACAGCACCGCGATCCCGGTGCCTTGCAGCATCAAGCCGTAGTTGCTGTTGCGCAGCCGCAGCCACCAGCCCAGGCCCAACAGGCCAAGGGCCGCCGCCGCAACGCCGGCGTAACGCAGTTCGATCGGCACCACCATACCTTCGGTGGCGTAGCGCAGCAGGAACGCCAGGCCGAGAAACAGCAGCACCACGCCGACACGCAGCACGGTGTTGCCACCAAACAGCCAATTGCGTGCGCCGCTGATGGCGCGTTCGATCAGGTTGGGGCCACGGGGAGCGGCAGGTTCTTGAGGCGGGCGTGGCGTCGGGGCAGGCGTCCAGACGTCATCCGGCAAGGGCTGGCTCGGTTCGGCGACCATGGCGACAGGCGTCAATTCAGCCGGCAGCTCCCACACCAGTTCAGGCGCCTTGGCGACAGGTGCCACCTCAGGGACAGGCGGCTCGACGATGACAGTGCGTGTCGGCGTGGGTACTTCCAGTTGCCGCAGGCGCTCACCCAGGGCGATCAACGCCTTCTGCGTGGCTTCCAACTGAACAGCCTGTTGCTGCGCCTGGGCCGCCAGCTTCGACAGGCGAATCGCCTGGCCAATGCCCAACCCCAACAGCGCACCAATGCCCGCATCATAGAACGACTCATCGAGCGTCCAGCCGAGCACCAGGCCAATCAGCATGAAAATCCATTGCATGGTCGATATTCCCTAAACAAACCGTGCTGTAGGAGCGAGCTTGCTCGCGAAGAACGCAAAGATACCGCGTTAAATCAGAAAGCACGCGTTATCGTTGGCGTTTTTCGCGAGCAAGCTCGCTCCTACAGTAGATCTAGTCGAGGGCTTTCCAGATTTCCGTAGCGTACTCGCGGATCGTCCGGTCCGACGAGAACCAGCCCATCCGTGCGGTATTGAGCACCGCCGAACGCCACCACGCCTTGGAATCATGCCAATGCGCTTCGACCCGCGCCTGGGCGTCCCAGTAGGAATCGAAGTCGGCGCAGACCAGGAAGCGGTCGTAGTCGATCAACCCGTCGATCAAGCCCACATAGCGGCCCGGATCGTCCGGCGAGAACACCCCGCCCCGAATCGCTTGCAGCACATCGTTCAGACGATGGGACGCCGCAATATCGGGCCCGGCGTTGAATTCCCCGGCGTGTTTACGTGCCTCGACCTGCTGTGCGCTGAGACCGAAGATAAACATGTGATCGGCGCCCACGCGCTCGTGCATCTCCACGTTGGCGCCGTCCATGGTGCCGATGGTCAGCGCGCCGTTGAGGCCGAACTTCATGTTGCTGGTGCCCGAAGCTTCAAAGCCGGCGGTGGAGATCTGCTCCGACAAGTCCGCCGCCGGGATGATGCTTTCCGCCAGACTGACGTTGTAGTTGGGCAGGAACACCACCTTGAGCAGCCCACGTACGGTCGGGTCGTTGTTGACGGTGCGCGCGATGTCGTTGGTCAGCTTGATGATCAACTTGGCCTGGTGATAGCTGGCCGCCGCCTTGCCCGCGAAGATCTTCACCCGTGGCACCCAGTCGGTGCCCGGCTCGGCACGGATCGCCTGGTACAGCGCCACGGTGTGCAGCAGGTTGAGCAACTGGCGCTTGTATTCGTGGATACGCTTGACCTGCACGTCGAACATCGCCGCCGGGTTCACCGAAATGCCCAGGCGCTCATGGATGATCTCGGCCAGCGCACGCTTGCTGTGCAGGCGCTGGTCGGCAAAGGCTTTGCGGAAGGTCTGTTTCTCGGCGAAGGTTTCCAGCTCGCCCAGGCGGGTTTCGATGTTGTCGAGAATGTCCGGGCCCAAGGCTTCCACCAGCATATCGGTGAGCTTGGGGTTGGCCTGGTACAGCCAGCGGCGGAAGGTAATGCCGTTGGTCTTGTTGTTGATGCGCTCCGGGTAGAGCTTGTGCAGCTCGGAGAACACCGTGCTGCGCATCAGTTGGGTGTGCAGGCCGGACACGCCGTTGACGCTGTGGGAGCCGAGGAACGCCAGATTGCCCATGCGCACACGGCGGCCGTTGTCTTCTTCGATCAGGGACACAGCGCGCAGCACGTCGAAGTCATGGATGCCCTTGGCGCGCAGCGCATCGATGTGCTGGGCGTTGATCAGGTAGATGATCTGCATGTGCCGGGGCAGCATGCGCTCCATCAGGCCGACCGGCCAGGTTTCCAGGGCTTCGGGCAACAGGGTGTGGTTGGTGTACGACAGGGTTTCGACGGTCACATCCCACGCGGCTTCCCACGGAATGTCGTGCAGGTCGACCAACTGGCGCATCAACTCAGCCACGGCGATCGAGGGGTGGGTGTCGTTGAGTTGGATCGCCGCGTGTTCGCCCAGGCTCAGGACCGAGCCGTGCATGTTTTTGTGGCGGCGCAACAGGTCTTGCAAGGAGGCGGCGACGAAGAAGTATTCCTGGCGCAGGCGCAGTTCCTGCCCCGCTTCGGTGCTGTCCGCCGGGTAAAGCACTCGGGAGATGCTCTCGGCGCGGGCCACTTCGGCGACGGCGCCCAGGTGGTCACCGGCGTTGAAGCGCTCCAGGTGCAGGTCTTCCACCGCACGGGCACGCCACAGGCGCAAGGTATTCACGCTGGCGCCGCGCCAGCCGACCACCGGGGTGTCGTAGGCAACGGCACGCACGGTTTCGTTGGGCGTCCACACTTGGATCAGCTTGCCGGAGGCATCCGGCAGGGTCTCGACGCTGCCGCCAAAGCCAATCGGGTAAATCACCTCGGCCCGCTCGAATTCCCACGGGTTGCCGAAATCCAGCCAGCGTTCGGTCTGTTCCTGCTGCCAGCCATCGACAATCGCCTGGCGGAACAAGCCGTGCTCATAACGAATGCCATAACCATGGCCGGCAATGCCCAAGGTCGACATGCTTTCCATAAAGCACGCGGCCAGACGGCCGAGGCCGCCGTTGCCAAGCGCCGCGTCGGGCTCCAGCAGGCGAATGCGTTCGAGGTCCACACCCAGCTCGGACAAGGCTTCGCGAGCGATCTCCAGCACGCCGAGGTTGCTCAGGCTGTCGTAGAGCAGGCGGCCGATAAGGAATTCCAGGGAGAGGTAATAAACCCGCTTCTGGCCTTTGCGGTAGATACGCCGCGTGTGATCCATCCAGTGGTCGACCATCTGGTCGCGGGCGGCCAAGGCAATGGCTTCGAACCAGTCATGGTCGAAGGCATGGTCCGGGTCTTTGCCCACCGCGTAGGTGAGTTTGGTCAAGACAGCATCGCGGAATGCGGCTACCTCTGCTTCTCGTGCAAGCGGTTCCTGAGACATCGGTGTGACCTCGGGCGAGATTGAAAGAGTTGCTAGAGCCTAGTCGGTCTGACAGACGGTAGACGCTCTGGTTCGGCAGTTTTTTAACTCATTCACCTTTACAGGCATTTGATGCAGGGGTCGTGCCCGATCGGCCCATGTCCAGCCTTTGAGCTGAAATACGCAAAATATTGTTCAAAAAACCACCAATCCCGGTATGATCGCGCGCCCGGATACAGCCCCACCTTTTGGAACCCCGATGAAGCCTCAACTGATCGCCGCCGCGGAACTCGACCGTCTCGAGACTTGGCAGAAATATTCCGCCCATATGTGCGGCGGCTGCGTGTCCAGCTGCTGCACGCTGCCGGTTGAGGTGAAGATCAAGGACCTGATCCGCATTGGCATCGTCGATGAATTCGAGCGCGGCGACCCGCCGAAGAACATCGCCAAGCGGTTGCAGAAGGAAGGCATCGTCGAGCGCTACAACAACAAATCCGAGATTTTTACCCTGCAGCGCATGAGCAACAACGACTGCCTGTACCTGGATCGTAAGACGCGCTTCTGCACTATTTATGACAAGCGCCCGGATACTTGCCGCAACCACCCGAAGATCGGGCCGCGCCCGGGGTATTGCGCGTACAAGCCGAAGGAAGTGGTGCGCGAGACCAAGTTCAAGACCCTCGACAAGTTCTGATCACAACCTTGTAGTGAGCGGGCTTGTTGTGGTGAGCGGGCTTGCCCCGCGCTGGGCTGCGAAGCGGCCCTAACCCGGTCTCTGCATTTTTCCAGATAAAACTCAGGTGCCTGGATTTGGGGTGGCTTCGCCACCCAGCGCGGGGCAAGCCCGCTCACTACAAGAGCCCGCACAACACAAATTGCAGGCAAAAAAAACGCCCCCGGCCTTTCGACCGGGGGCGTTTTTCATTCAGCCTGAGTTAACTCAGTTCTTGGCTTTCTTGGCAGCGCGGGTACGCTCGCCTTCGTCCAGGATCTTCTTACGCAGGCGGATCGACTTAGGCGTGACTTCGCACAGCTCGTCGTCCTGGATGAATTCCAGGGCCTGTTCCAGGGTGAAGCGAACAGGTGGGACCAGGGCGATGGTTTCGTCTTTGCCCGAAGCACGCATGTTGTCGAGCTTCTTGCCTTTGGTTGGGTTGACGCCCATGTCGTTGTCACGGCTGTTCAGACCAACGATCTGACCGTTGTAGATCTCTTGACCGTGCTCAACGAACAGCTTGCCACGCGCCTGGAGGGTTTCCAGGGAGTAGGTCAGTGCCTTGCCGGTTTCTACCGATACCAGGACACCGTTCTGACGGCCGGACATGTCGCCGGACTTCATGGTGTCGTAGCGATCGAAGATCGAGGTCAGGATGCCAGCACCGTTGGTCAGGGTCAGGAACTGGTTACGGAAACCGATCAGACCACGAGCAGGAATGTTGTATTCCAGACGCACACGGCCTTTGCCATCCGGCACCATGTTGGTCAGGTCGCCCTTACGCAGGCCCATCTCTTCCATGACCTTGCCCTGGGATTCTTCCGGGGTGTCGATGGTGACGTTTTCGAACGGTTCCTGCTTCACGCCGTCAACCTGACGGATGATCACTTCTGGACGACCAACGCCCATTTCGAAGCCTTCGCGACGCATGGTTTCGATCAGTACCGAGAGGTGCAGCTCACCACGGCCGGAAACCTTGAACTTGTCAGCCGAGTCGCCTTCTTCAACGCGCAGTGCAACGTTGTACAGCAGCTCTTTGTCCAGACGTTCCTTGATGTTACGGGAAGTCACGAACTTGCCTTCTTTACCGCAGAAAGGCGAGTCGTTTACCTGGAAGGTCATGGAAACGGTTGGCTCGTCAACGGTCAGAGGCTTCATCGCCTCAACGTTGTCCGGCTGGCACAGGGTGTCGGAGATGAACAGGGAGTCCATGCCGCTCACGCAGACGATGTCGCCAGCGAAAGCTTCTTCAACGTCGATACGGTGCAGACCGTGGTGACCCATCAGCTTCAGGATACGACCGTTACGCTTCTTGCCGTCGGCGCCGATAGCAACAACCGGGGTGTTCGGCTTGACGCTACCACGAGCGATACGGCCAACGCCGATAACACCCAGGAAGCTGTTGTAGTCCAGTGCCGAGATTTGCATCTGGAACGGACCATCACGGTCAACTTTAGGCGCCGGTACGTTGTCGACGATCGACTGGTACAGCGGGGTCATGTCTTCAGCCATGTCGGTGTGTTCCAGACCGGCAATGCCGTTCAGGGCCGAGGCGTAGACGACTTTGAAGTCCAGCTGTTCTTCGGTGGCACCCAGGTTGTCGAACAGGTCGAAGATCTGGTCCAGAACCCAGTCCGGACGCGCGCCTGGACGGTCAACCTTGTTGATGCACACGATCGGACGCAGGCCGGCTTCGAAAGCCTTCTTGGTCACGAAACGGGTTTGCGGCATAGGGCCGTCTAGAGCGTCAACCAGCAGCAGAACGGAGTCAACCATCGACATTACGCGTTCTACTTCGCCGCCGAAGTCGGCGTGGCCCGGGGTATCCACGATGTTGATGTGGTAGCCGTTCCAGTTGATAGCGGTGTTTTTTGCCAGGATGGTAATACCGCGCTCTTTTTCCTGGTCGTTGGAGTCCATCACGCGCTCGTCGTTGAGCTCGTTGCGCTCCAGGGTGCCGGATTGACGCAGGAGTTTGTCTACCAGGGTGGTTTTACCATGGTCAACGTGAGCAATGATGGCGATGTTACGTAGATTTTCGATCACTTGTGTATCTCGATCAGAGGATTCGGTGTGCTGACAGGTCGTGGCAGCGATTAACAGTAGAGTCAGGCCTTGCCGTTACAGCTTGACGGCAGAGTCGGGGGGCCGGTGACGCAGGCCACAGGCAAACAGCCCCGGGCTCTTAGCTCGGTCGATAAACGCGCACATTGGCATGCCCCTCACTGAGCAAATGGTGGGCATGCAGGCGACTCATCACGCCTTTGTCGCAATACAACAGGTACTGACGGCTGTTATCCAGTTCCTTGAAACGCGCGTTCAATGCATAGAACGGCAGCGTTTGTACGTCGATGCCGGCGACTTCCAGCGGCTCATCTTCAGCGGCATCCGGGTGACGGATGTCGATGACGATTTGTCCGGCCAGGGCTTCGCTGACTTCTTCGATCTGCACATCCTGGCCCAGTTCGTCGATCACACGATCGATCGGGACCAGCTTGGCGTTCTCGAGCGCACGCTCCAGAACCGCCATATCAAACTGTTGTTCTTCGTACTCCACGCGGTTGCGCTTGGCGTGGGTCTTGGGGTTCACCGAAATGACCCCGCAATATTCAGGCATGTGCTTGGCAAAGTCGGCGGTGCCGATTTCTTCTGCCAAGTCGATGATGTCCTGCTTGTGGCTGGCGATCAGCGGACGCAGTACCAGCTTTTCAGTCACGCAGTCGATCAGTGACAGGTTCGGCAGCGTCTGGCTGGAAACCTGGGAAATCGCTTCACCGGTCACCAGCGCGTCGATCTGCAACTGATCGGCGATTCGGGACGCAGCGCGCAACATCATACGCTTCAAAACTACGCCCATATGACTGTTATCGACTTTACCGAGAATTTCGCCCAGCACTTCCTCGAACGGTACGCTCACAAATAGCACGCGCTGGGAGCTGCCGTACTTCTTCCAGATAAAGTGCGCAACCTCCATCACGCCCAATTCGTGTGCACGCCCGCCCAGGTTAAAGAAGCAGAAGTGGCTCATCAGGCCGCGGCGCATGATCTGGTAGGCCGCCACCGTGGAATCGAAACCGCCGGACATGAGGACCAGGGTCTGTTCCAGGGCGCCCAGCGGGTAGCCGCCGATGCTGTCGTGCTGGCTGTGAATCACAAACAACCGTTGGTCGCGAATTTCCATGCGCACTTCAATTTGCGGCGCCTTGAGGGAAATTCCTGCGGCGCCGCACTCGCGACGCAGCTTGCTGCCGACGTATTTCTCGACGTCCATGGAGCTGAACGGGTGCTTGCCGGCACGCTTGCACCGCACCGAAAAAATCTTGCCTTCAAGGCTGTCGCCGAAGTGCCGTTTGCATTTTTCGGTGATGTCGTCGAAGTCCCCCAGCGGGTACTCATCCACCTGCAGGAAATGCGCGATACCCGGCATGCAGCTCAGGCGCTCGGTCATGTCCTTCAAGGCTTTGACGTCGGTCAGGCGGGTTTCCAGCTCGAGGTTGTCCCACACACCGTTCACCACCACAGCCGGGTCCAGATCGCGGAGCACGGCACGGATGTTCTTGGCCAACTGACGGATGAAACGCATCCGTACCGGTCGGCTCTTGATGGTGATCTCGGGGAAGACTTTAACGATTAATTTCATGGAAACAGCGCGCGCAGGGCCTGCCGAAAAAGGGGGGCGCGGATTATAGCGGAAATCGCTCAAGGTTTAACCAGTTAATATGCACAACACTCGACTCGCACTAAAGAGGTGCATTTGCATCGCCTTGCGCCACATTTCGGTGCTCGTATTTCAGGCTTTTGTCGCTATGTACCCTTTATAGGGCGTTTTTGGAGCAAAAAACCCATGTTGGCGCACTGGCATGCAATTTGCTCTCTTGTGAGGCAGGTTGCCATGGCGGACTATCCGCGCCGGCATCACCCACATTCTAAGGGCTAACTCCACTACCCCAGCCCGAAGCCACCCGGAGGACACTATGTCGAAGTCGGTTCAACTCATCAAAGATCATGACGTTAAATGGATTGATCTGCGCTTCACGGACACCAAAGGCACTCAGCACCACGTGACCATGCCGGCTCGCGACGCGCTGGATGATGCTTTCTTCGAAGAAGGCAAAATGTTCGACGGCTCCTCCATCGCTGGCTGGAAAGGCATCGAAGCCTCCGACATGATCCTGATGCCGGACGACAGCACTGCCGTCCTCGACCCGTTCACCGAAGACCCAACCCTGATCATCGTCTGCGACGTGATCGAGCCTTCGACCATGCAAGGCTACGACCGCGACCCACGTGCGATCGCCAAGCGTGCCGAGGAATACCTGAAGTCCACCGGTATCGGCGACACCGTATTCGTAGGCCCGGAGCCGGAATTCTTCATCTTTGATTCGGTCAAGTTCAAGTCCGACATCTCCGGTTCGATGTTCAAGATCTTCTCCGAACAAGGTTCGTGGATGTCCGACCAGGACGTGGAAGGCGGCAACAAAGGCCACCGTCCAGGCATCAAAGGTGGCTACTTCCCGGTTCCGCCGTTCGACCACGACCACGAAATCCGTACCTCCATGTGCAACGCCATGGAAGAAATGGGCCTGGTCATCGAAGTTCACCACCACGAAGTGGCGACTGCCGGCCAGAACGAAATCGGTGTGAAGTTCAACACCCTGGTCGCCAAGGCTGACGAAGTCCAGACCCTGAAGTACTGCGTACACAACGTGGCTGATGCCTACGGCCGTACCGCTACCTTCATGCCTAAGCCACTGTACGGCGATAACGGTTCGGGTATGCACGTTCACCTGTCCATCGCCAAAGAAGGCAAGAACACCTTCGCTGGCGAAGGTTATGCCGGCCTGTCCGACACCGCCCTGTACTTCATCGGCGGCATCATCAAGCACGGTAAGGCCCTGAACGGCTTCACCAACCCGTCGACCAACTCCTACAAGCGTCTGGTCCCAGGTTTCGAAGCACCGGTCATGCTGGCCTACTCGGCTCGCAACCGTTCCGCCTCGATCCGTATTCCTTACGTATCCAGCCCGCGCGCTCGCCGTATCGAAGCTCGCTTCCCGGATCCAGCAGCCAACCCATACCTGGCCTTCGCTGCCCTGGTCATGGCCGGCCTGGACGGTATCCAGAACAAGATCCACCCTGGCGACGCCGCCGACAAAAACTTGTACGACCTGCCGCCTGAAGAGGCCAAAGAGATCCCACAAGTGTGCGGCAGCCTGAAAGAAGCCCTGGAAGAGCTGGACAAGGGCCGTGCGTTCCTGACCAAAGGCGGCGTATTCAGCGACGACTTCATCGATGCCTACATCGAGCTGAAAAGCGAAGAAGAAATCAAAGTACGCACCTTCGTACACCCACTGGAATACGAGCTGTACTACAGCTGCTGATCCGGTAGCGCTGCTTAAGGTGGCGTGATGCGAAAAGACCTCCTTCGGGAGGTCTTTTTTTGCCTGGGGATTGTCAGGTGGCTGCTCGGCGGTCGAGCATATGGCTGACCATCGAAGACGGAGGGCGGTGGATTTGGGGTTGGCTTGAGCCCTACGCGACCACTGTAGGAGCGAGCTTGCTCGCGAAAAACGCCAGGGCACCGCATTTCTTCAACATTTACGCGTTATCGTTAACGACCTTCGCGAGCAAGCTCGCTCCTACAGGGGGATTTCCTTTGAAACATCGACTTGCGTTCACTTTGTTCTTTATCAGCGCCAGTGCATTGGCTGCGCCACCTACGCTTGAGCCTTTACTCAACAGCATCGCCGAGCGCCTGGAGATCGCCGACCAGGTGGCCTTGAGCAAATGGGACAGCAAAAAACCTGTAGAGGATAAGAAGCGCGAACAAGAAGTGATCGCCAGCGTTGTCGCCCAGGCGCCGAGCTACAAACTGGCACCCGCCGCCGCCGAGCAATTCTTCTCGGCCCAGATCGAGGCAAACAAGCTGGTGCAGTACACCCACCTGTCCGATTGGCAGTTCCAGGGCAAGGCACCCGACGATCCGCGCCCGGACCTGGTGAAGCAGATTCGCCCGCAGCTGGATCAATTGCAAACACGCCTGCTGCAACAACTGGCGGACTTCACCCCCCAACGTACCGACCCGCAGTGCCCTCACTGGCTGGCCGAAGCGGTGCATGAGCCGCTGAACGACCCGCTGCGGCAACTGGCGATGATCCGCGCCACGGCCGAGCTGTGTATTCGCACAGGCCAATAACGGATGACACCCACATTATTTTAGGCACCTTCCGGCATCCCTCCCCGAACAGCGATCGTAGCCTGGCCGGCCACTCAGCGAACGGGATGAAACCAAACCATGGAAGCCCTCAAATGCTTGATCGCAACAGCGGCCTGCTTGTCTGCCCTAGGCTGCAGCAGCCAGCCGAAAAACGTCGTGCAAATCGAAAAGGAAATCCTGCTGCAGAGCAGCGCTTCATGGGACGGAACACCTTACAAGGCTTATCCCTCCGGCCCGCCGGAACTCACGCTGTTGCGACTCAAGATCCCCGCGAATACGCAGTTACCCTGGCACAGCCACCCCATGCCGAACGCAGCGTATATCCTCTCGGGCGAGTTGATCGTTGAAGCCCGTAAAGGTGGGCAAGCCCTCACCCTGACACAAGGGCAAACCCTGGCCGAGATGGTAGGCACAGTCCATCGCGGCAGAACCGGGAGCACACCGGTGGAACTGCTGGTCTTTTACGCCGGCAGCGCGGGCATGCCACTCTCCCAGCCACACTGATAAAGCCCCACCACTGAGATCGCTCTCGCACAGCCGCCGAGAGCGCTCTCTCATCACTTCCTGAACAAACCTCACAAAACCGCACTATATTGGTGCGACGACCTGCACCCTTCCCACTGACTCACCCCATTTTGGTTCGAAACTTCCCGGCCAAGCTGGCAGAACGCCACAGTTTCGCGCCTTAAACCCCTATTTCTGGGGATTAACGCTTCTTTTCGGAGCCTTGGTTTGGTTTTTGCATTTTCCTTGTATCAGCGCGTGCCTCAAGCCCGCGCCTTGCTCCAAAAGAGGTCCCGATGACCATCAGCGATGCACTGCACCGTTTGTTACTCGACAATCTGACTACCGCGACCATCCTGCTCAATGACGACCTGCGCCTTGAGTACATGAACCCGGCGGCGGAGATGCTCCTGGCCATCAGCGGCCAGCGCAGCCATGGGCAGTTCATCAGCGAATTGTTCACCGAGTCGGCCGAAGCCTTGAGTTCATTGCGCCAGGCGGTGGAGCAGGCACATCCGTTCACCAAGCGTGAAGCGATGCTCACGGCACTGACCGGCCAGACGCTGACCGTCGACTACGCCGTCACCCCGATCCTGAGCAACGGCGCGACCCTGCTGCTGCTCGAAGTGCACCCCCGCGACCGCCTGTTGCGCATCACCAAGGAAGAAGCCCAGCTGTCCAAGCAGGAGACCAGCAAGATGCTGGTGCGCGGCCTGGCCCATGAGATCAAGAACCCGCTGGGCGGCATTCGCGGCGCGGCACAGTTGCTGGCCCGCGAGCTGCCGGACGAGCACCTCAAGGACTACACCAACGTCATCATCGAAGAGGCTGACCGCCTGCGTAACCTGGTGGACCGCATGCTCGGCTCCAACAAGCTGCCGTCGCTGGCGATGACCAACGTGCACGAAGTACTTGAGCGCGTCTGTCAGTTGGTAGAAGCCGAAAGCCAGGGCTGCATCACCTTGGTGCGCGACTACGACCCGAGCATTCCCGACGTGTTGATCGACCGCGAGCAGATGATCCAGGCGGTGCTCAACATCGTGCGCAACGCCATGCAGGCCATCAGCAGCCAGAACGAGCTGCGCCTTGGCCGCATCAGCCTGCGCACCCGTGCCCTGCGCCAGTTCACCATCGGCCACGTGCGCCATCGCCTGGTGACCAAGGTCGAGATCATCGACAACGGCCCAGGCATTCCTGCGGAACTTCAGGAAACCATCTTCTTTCCCATGGTCAGCGGCCGCCCGGACGGTACCGGGCTGGGCCTGGCCATTACCCAGAACATCATCAGCCAGCACCAGGGTCTGATCGAATGTGAAAGCCATCCCGGCCACACCACGTTCTCGATCTTTCTGCCTCTGGAACAAGGAGCCCCATCGACATGAGCCGTAGTGAAACTGTGTGGATCGTCGATGACGACCGTTCTATCCGCTGGGTCCTCGAGAAAGCCTTGCAACAGGAAGGCATGACCACCCAGAGCTTCGACAGCGCCGACGGGGTGATGAGCCGCCTGGCGCGCCAGCAGCCCGACGTGATCATCTCCGACATCCGCATGCCCGGCGCCAGTGGCCTGGACCTGCTGGCGCGGATTCGCGAGCAGCACCCGCGCCTGCCGGTGATCATCATGACTGCGCACTCCGACCTGGACAGCGCTGTCGCGTCCTATCAGGGCGGCGCCTTCGAGTACCTGCCCAAGCCATTTGATGTGGACGAGGCCGTGGCGCTGGTCAAGCGCGCCAACCAGCACGCCCAGGAACAGCAGAACCAGGAAGCCCCGCCGACCCTGACCCGCACCCCGGAAATCATCGGTGAAGCGCCGGCGATGCAGGAAGTGTTTCGCGCCATCGGGCGCTTGAGCCATTCCAACATCACCGTGCTGATCAACGGCGAGTCGGGTACCGGTAAAGAGTTGGTGGCCCACGCCCTGCACCGCCACAGCCCGCGGGCGGCCTCGCCGTTTATCGCGCTGAACATGGCGGCGATCCCCAAGGATCTGATGGAGTCCGAGCTGTTCGGCCATGAGAAAGGCGCGTTCACCGGCGCAGCCAACCTGCGTCGCGGCCGCTTCGAACAGGCGGACGGCGGCACGCTGTTCCTCGATGAAATCGGCGACATGCCGGCCGACACCCAGACCCGCCTGCTGCGCGTACTGGCGGACGGCGAGTTCTACCGCGTGGGCGGGCACACACCGGTCAAGGTCGATGTGCGCATCATCGCCGCGACTCACCAGAACCTGGAAACCCTGGTGCACGCCGGCAAGTTCCGTGAAGACTTGTTCCACCGTCTCAACGTGATCCGCATCCACATCCCACGTATGTCGGACCGTCGCGAAGATATCCCGACCCTCGCCCGCCACTTCCTCAGCCGCGCCGCCCAGGAGCTGGCCGTCGAGCCGAAGCTGCTGAAAAGCGAGACCGAGGAATACCTGAAGAACCTGCCATGGCCCGGCAACGTGCGCCAGCTGGAGAACACCTGCCGCTGGATCACCGTGATGGCGTCCGGCCGCGAAGTGCATATCGGCGACCTGCCGCCGGAGCTGTTGAGCCTGCCGCAGGATTCGGCACCGGTGACCAACTGGGAACAGGCGCTGCGCCAATGGGCCGACCAGGCCCTGGCACGCGGCCAGTCGAACCTGCTGGACAGCGCCGTACCGGCCTTCGAGCGGATCATGATCGAAACCGCCCTCAAGCACACCGCCGGCCGCCGTCGCGATGCCGCCGTGTTGCTGGGTTGGGGTCGCAATACCCTGACGCGCAAGATCAAGGAGCTGGGCATGAAGGTCGATGGTGGTGATGACGATGAGGGCGACGACGCCTGATCTCCAATCTATCGAGGTCTAATGTGGGAGGGGGCTTGCTCCGGTACAAACCGGGGACATCGTTTACATTTCTAACCGGGGACATGGTTTACAGGCTAATACGCATGATCAGGAGGTAACTGATCATGCCCTGGAACCAAGAGTCCCCCATGAATCAAAGAATCAAGCTGGTAGCTGATTGGCTTTCTGGCAACTTCACCAAAAGCCAGTTGGCACGCCGCTTTGACGTTAGCCGACCTACCGTCGATAAGTGGATTGCCCGGCACGACGGCGATTTGAGGTCTTTATCCGAACTGTCCCGGCGACCTCACAACAGCCCAAATAAAACCGACGACGAGATTTTGGCCCGTGTAGTCGCGATGAAGGAGGCTCACGATAAATGGGGGCCGAAAAAGCTTCTCGAGCTATTACGGCTGGAAGATCCCTCCGTCACCTGGCCCTCTCCAAGTACGGCCGGTCAATGGCTTGACCGACTTGGGCTCGTCAAAAAGCGGCGCTTCAAACGCCGACACAGCATTTCCCACGCACAAATGCGAAAGGCCGACGAACCTAACAAGACGTGGTGTGCTGACTACAAAGGGCAGTTCAAGATGCTTAATGCTCAGATGTGCTTCCCTTTGACCGTCACAGACCATGCGTCGCGGCTGATTTTAGCGTGCAGGGCCCATCCCAAGATCATGACCCAGCCTGTAAAACAGGCCTTTGAGAGGCTTTTTCAGGAGTACGGCATGCCGGAAGTTATCCGTTCGGACAACGGGGTACCGTTCGCCTCTCCTGGCCTGGCAAGAATATCCACACTGGCAGTTTGGTGGATTCGGCTGGGTATTTATCCCGAGCGAACCATGCCGGGAAGACCCGCCCAGAATGGTCGCCATGAACGAATGCACCGTAGCTTGAAACTTGAGTTGCCCTTAGGGAAAAACTTAGTCGAGCAGCAGCTTTTGCTGGAGCATTTCAGGCATGAGTTTAATTACGTACGCCCTCACGAAGCGCTCGGCATGAAACGTCCAGGAGACTTGTATGTGCCGTCCACCCGAATTTATCCAGGATGCTTGCCCGATGTGGAATATCCGGCAGAAATGAAAGTTCGAAGCGTCAGGCAGGACGGATCGATCAAGTGGAACGGCAAGTTGGTATTTATCAGCGAGGCGCTGTCCGGGGAAAGGATAGGGCTCAAAGAAGCTGAAGATGAAGCTTGGGATTTGTACCTGTGTGATTATCCCTTGGGGAGGCTTGGACGAGGTATGACCCGCGTCCAGGCCTCAAATGTGTAAACGATGTCCCCGGTTTCAGATGTAAACGATGTCTACGGTTCTACATCCCGATAGCGGTGGATCAGTCAGATAGATATCGACTGACACTCCGCCATCGGGAGCAAGCCCCCTCTCACATTTGGACCTCCACACGGACTCAGAACCGTGCACCGCTTCAATGCACCCTGTTCTAGCATCGCGCACACGTTCCAAGCCCGAGGCAAGCCTCTTGTTAAAAAAATGCTGAACCCCGAAAACACCAAAGCCCCGTATTCCGGGGCTTTGCGCTTTCTGATGAAATTATTTGGCACAGTTTGGCGAGTCTGGCACGCGCCCTGCAATAACCCTTGTACAACCCAGTTTCGGGGACCTTGGTACAGGCAGGCCGAGAATCCCCTCTTTACACCCGGGGTGCTTGATGCGAACCGCGTCGCGCTCCACACCGCTTTCGGGAACCTCGGTACAGGCAGGCCGGGGATTCCCTCTTTAACACCGAAGCCTCTGGCTTCACCCCGTTTTGGGAGCCCTGGTACAGGCAGGCCGGGAACTCCCTCTTTTATTGCTCTTGGAGATGGATCTCCAGCCGCCAGCGGTCATCGACCTCCTCGCCCTTCCACTCCCCGCGCAACGGCCGAGCCGCCACCAGGTTCAGCAGCAAGCCCGCATCGGTCTTGCGCACGCGCCAGTTCACATCCTTGTCGTTGACCTTGAGCTGCCCGCTGGCGGCTTTGCCTTGTGCATCGAACAACAGCGCCACGGTGCCGTCGACGTGCTCGCCGTGCAGCTTGGGTTCGCTGTTGAACCACACCACCACACCGTCCGCCGCCGTCTCTATCTGCTGCAACTCGACCGGGTCAGGGGTGGTCAGGCGGCCGATCATCAGGCCCACCATCAGGCCGACAATCGCCAATGAGCCCATGACCCTCGGCATTAGCTTCGGTCTTGGGTCTTCTTCAGGGGTAGAATGCAGCGCATCTTTGCCTTCGGAGCCGTGCATGTTTCACGTCATCCTTTTTCAACCAGAAATTCCGCCGAATACCGGCAACGTTATCAGGCTGTGCGCCAACAGTGGCTGCCACCTGCATTTGATCGAGCCCCTGGGCTTCGACATGGACGACAAGCGCCTGCGCCGTGCCGGCCTGGACTACCACGAGTATGCCACCCTGCAGCGCCATGCCGACCTGGCCAGCTGCCTGGAAAGCCTGGGCCACCCACGGCTGTTCGCGTTCACCACCAAGGGTTCGCGACCGTTCCATGATGCCAGCTTCGCCGAAGGCGACGCCTTCCTGTTCGGCCCGGAAAGCCGTGGCCTGCCGGCCGACGTACTCGACGCCCTGCCGGACGGGCATCGCCTGCGCCTGCCGATGCGCGAAGGCTGCCGCAGCCTGAACCTGTCGAACACCGTCGCCGTTGCCGTCTACGAAGGCTGGCGCCAACTCGGCTTCAAATAGCACACATAACAAATGTGGGAGGGGGCTTGCCCCGGTACAAACCGGGGACATCGTTTACATTTCTAACCGGGGACATGGTTTACAGGCTAATACGCATGATCAGGAGGTAACTGATCATGCCCTGGAACCAAGAGTCCCCCATGAATCAAAGAATCAAGCTGGTAGCTGATTGGCTTTCTGGCAACTTCACCAAAAGCCAGTTGGCACGCCGCTTTGACGTTAGCCGACCTACCGTCGATAAGTGGATTGCCCGGCACGACGGCGATTTGAGGTCTTTATCCGAACTGTCCCGGCGACCTCACAACAGCCCAAATAAAACCGACGACGAGATTTTGGCCCGTGTAGTCGCGATGAAGGAGGCTCACGATAAATGGGGGCCGAAAAAGCTTCTCGAGCTATTACGGCTGGAAGATCCCTCCGTCACCTGGCCCTCTCCAAGTACGGCCGGTCAATGGCTTGACCGACTTGGGCTCGTCAAAAAGCGGCGCTTCAAACGCCGACACAGCATTTCCCACGCACAAATGCGAAAGGCCGACGAACCTAACAAGACGTGGTGTGCTGACTACAAAGGGCAGTTCAAGATGCTTAATGCTCAGATGTGCTTCCCTTTGACCGTCACAGACCATGCGTCGCGGCTGATTTTAGCGTGCAGGGCCCATCCCAAGATCATGACCCAGCCTGTAAAACAGGCCTTTGAGAGGCTTTTTCAGGAGTACGGCATGCCGGAAGTTATCCGTTCGGACAACGGGGTACCGTTCGCCTCTCCTGGCCTGGCAAGAATATCCACACTGGCAGTTTGGTGGATTCGGCTGGGTATTTATCCCGAGCGAACCATGCCGGGAAGACCCGCCCAGAATGGTCGCCATGAACGAATGCACCGTAGCTTGAAACTTGAGTTGCCCTTAGGGAAAAACTTAGTCGAGCAGCAGCTTTTGCTGGAGCATTTCAGGCATGAGTTTAATTACGTACGCCCTCACGAAGCGCTCGGCATGAAACGTCCGGGAGACTTGTATGTGCCGTCCACCCGAATTTATCCAGGATGCTTGCCCGATGTGGAATATCCGGCAGAAATGAAAGTTCGAAGCGTCAGGCAGGACGGATCGATCAAGTGGAACGGCAAGTTGGTATTTATCAGCGAGGCGCTGTCCGGGGAAAGGATAGGGCTCAAAGAAGCTGAAGATGAAGCTTGGGATTTGTACCTGTGTGATTATCCCTTGGGGAGGCTTGGACGAGGTATGACCCGCGTCCAGGCCTCAAATGTGTAAACGATGTCCCCGGTTTCAGATGTAAACGATGTCTACGGTTCTACACCCCGATGGCGGAGTGTCAGTCGACATCTACGTGACTGATCCACCGCTATCGGGAGCAAGCCCCCTCCCACATTGGGTTCTGCGTCGGGTTCGAGATTACTGAACCGTCGGTGCGCCTTCCTGTTGCATGCGCTGCAGCTCTTGAGCGTACAGGGCATCGAAGTTCACCGGAGCCAGCATCAACGCCGGGAACGAACCACGGGTGACCAGGCTGTCCAGGGTCTCGCGGGCATACGGGAACAGGATGTTCGGGCAGAACGCACCCAGGGTGTGGCTCATGGACGCTTCGTCCAGGCCCTGGATCAGGAAGATACCGGCCTGTTGCACTTCAGCGATGAAGGCCACTTCTTCGCCATTCTTGACGGTGACCGACAAGGTCAGCACGACTTCGTGGAAATCGCCTTCCAGTGCCTTTTGACGGGTGTTCAGGTCCAGGGCAACGCTTGGGGTCCATTCCTGGCGGAAGATAGCCGGGCTTTTCGGCGCTTCGAACGACAAGTCACGCACATAGATACGCTGCAGCGAAAATTGTGGGCCTTGGGCTTCTGCTGCTTCGGTGTTCTGTTGGTCAGTCATCGCAGATCCTTCTTGATCTTGGGGTCTTTTAGGGGTTAGGAGTCAGACGAGCAGCAGCGCATCGAGTTTACCGGCGCGCTCCAGGGCAAACAGGTCGTCGCAACCACCGATGTGTTTGGCGCCGATCCAGATCTGCGGCACTGACGTGCGCCCCGCGTTCTGGGCCATTTCGGCACGCACCTGGGGTTTGCCATCGACCTTGATCTCTTCGAAGGCAACGCCCTTTTTCTCCAGCAGGGCCTTGGCCCGCATGCAGTAAGGGCACCAATCGCTGGAATATACGACGACCTGGCTCATATCACTTCACCAGCGGCAGGTTATCGGCGCGCCAGCTGCTGATGCCACCGGACAGCTTGGCGGCGGTGAAACCGGTCTTGAGCATCTCGCGGGCGTGGGTACCGGCGTGCTGGCCCTGGGCGTCGACCAGGATGATGGTCTTGGCCTTGTGCTTTTCCAGCTCGGCCAGGCGCGCGATCAGCTTGTCCTGAGGAATGTTCAGGGCACCGACGATGTGGCCGGCGGCGAAATCCTTGACTGGGCGGATATCCACCACAATGGCCTCATCCTTGTTGACCAGCGCGGTCAGCTCCGACGTGCTCAGGCTGCGGCCACCACGGCTCAATTCGTGAGCGATCAGCAGCGCCAGCAGGATGACGAAGGCACCCACGAGCAGATAGTGGGCAGTGGCAAATGCAATCAGGTGATCAACCATCAAGGAGGTTCCAGGGCGTTAAAATGGCGGTAAGTATACACAGCCGTCAGGGGGGGCCAACCCCCGTAAAGCGGTGACGTGGTCGGAACTTCGCTTTAAACTGCCACTCCCTTTTCAATTGCCTTCCTTTATTACCGCCGCGAGAGGATCTATGACTACCACGCCTAAACCTTTGGTCCTGATAATTCTCGATGGCTTCGGACACAGTGAAAGCCACCACGACAACGCGGTGTACGCGGCCAAGAAGCCCGTACTCGACCGCCTGACCGCGACGGTGCCCAACGGCCTGATCTCCGGCTCGGGCATGGACGTGGGCCTGCCGGACGGCCAGATGGGCAACTCGGAAGTCGGCCACATGAACCTCGGCGCCGGACGAGTGGTCTATCAAGACTTCACTCGCGTGACCAAATCGATCCGCGATGGCGAGTTCTTCGAGAACCCGACCCTCTGCGCAGCGGTAGATAAAGCAGTGGCCGCCGGCAAAGCCGTACACTTCATGGGCCTGCTGTCCGACGGCGGCGTTCACAGTCACCAGGACCATCTGGTGGCAATGGCCGAGCTGGCCTTCAAGCGCGGCGCCGACAAGATCTACCTGCACGCCTTCCTCGATGGCCGCGACACCCCGCCAAAAAGCGCGCAATCCTCCATCGAGCTGCTGGACGCCACCTTCGCCGCTCTGGGCAAGGGCCGCATCGCCAGCCTGGTGGGCCGCTACTTCGCCATGGACCGCGACAACCGTTGGGACCGCGTGTCCCAGGCCTACAACCTGATCGTCGACGGCCAGGCCGAATTCCACGCCGCCACCGCCCAGGAAGGCCTGGAAGCTGCCTACGCCCGTGGCGAGAGCGATGAATTCGTCAAGGCCACCACCATCGGCGAGCCGGTCAAGGTCGAAGACGGCGACGCCGTGGTGTTCATGAACTTCCGCGCCGACCGTGCCCGCGAGCTGAGCCGTGTGTTTGTCGAAGACGGTTTCAAGGAATTCGAGCGGGCGCGCCAGCCAAAAGTCCAATACGTCGGCCTGACCCAATACGCCGCCAGCATCCCGGCCCCCGCTGCCTTTGCTGCCGGCAGCCTGGACAACGTGCTGGGCGACTACCTGGCGAAGAACGGCAAGACCCAGCTGCGTATCGCTGAAACCGAAAAATACGCCCACGTCACCTTCTTCTTCTCCGGCGGCCGTGAAGAACCGTTCCCAGGCGAAGAACGCATCCTGATCCCTTCGCCGAAAGTCGCCACCTACGACCTGCAGCCGGAAATGAGCGCGCCGGAAGTCACCGACAAGATCGTCGACGCCATTGACCACCAGCGTTACGACGTGATCGTGGTCAACTACGCCAACGGTGACATGGTCGGCCACAGCGGCAATCTGGAAGCTGCGACCAAGGCCGTGGAATGCCTGGACCTGTGCGTCGGCCGCATTGTCGAGGCCCTGGAAAAAGTCGGCGGCGAAGCGCTGATCACCGCCGACCACGGCAACTGCGAGCAGATGTCCGACGAAACCACCGGCCAGGCCCATACCGCCCACACCACCGAGCCGGTGCCGTTCATCTATGTAGGCAAGCGCGACTTCAAAGTGCGTGAAGGCGGCGTGCTGGCGGATGTGGCACCGACCATGCTGATGCTGATGGGGTTGGAGAAGCCCAAAGAGATGACCGGGACCTCAATTCTGGTCTGATCTCAACAAACATGTGGGAGGGGCTTGTCCCTTCCCACATGGGATCTGCGGTGTTTGGTAGATGTCTTTTTGCCATACCACCGCCGCTCGGCACCTATCTTGCCTTCCAGGCCGAATTGGGCGTTTTTTTTGCAGCGCTTGGCGGGCATACTAGGCCGTCCCTTTCCCTGGTGTCGCCCGCCTCTATGCTTCGCGCCTTGATTACCCTCGCTCTTGTCTGCCTGCTCCAACCGGCGTTTGCCGACGAGCGCGCACAAACTCAACAACAGTTGGACGCTACGCGTCAGGACATTACCGAGCTGAAAAAACTGCTCGGCAAGCTCCAGGAAGAAAAATCCGGGGTGCAGAAAGATCTGCGCGGCACGGAAACCGAAATGGGCAAGCTGGAGAAGCAGGTCCAGGAGCTGCAAAAAGAACTAAAGAAGAGCGAGTCGGAACTGGAGCGACTCGACGCTGAGAAAAAAAAACTCCAGAGCGCACGCGTTGAACAGCAACGCTTGATCGCGATCCAGGCCCGCGCCGCCTACCAGAGCGGCCGCCAGGAATACCTCAAGTTGCTGCTCAACCAGCAGAACCCGGAGAAATTCGCGCGCACCCTGACCTACTACGACTACCTGAGCAAGGCCCGCCTGGAGCAACTGAAAAGCTTCAACGAGACCCTGCGCCAGTTGGCCAACGTCGAACAGGAAATCGCCAACCAGCAGTCGCAGCTGGAGGACCAGAAAGCCAGCCTCAGCGCCCAGCGCGACGAGCTGGACAAGGTCCGCAAGGAGCGCCAGCTGGCCCTGGCCAAGCTCAATGACGACGTGAAGGCCCGCGACGCCAAGCTGCAGGCCCGCGAGCAGGACCAGGCCGACCTGGCCAAAGTGCTCAAGACCATCGAAGAAACCCTGGCACGCCAGGCACGCGAGGCCGAAGAGGCGCGACAGAAAGCGCTGATCGCCCAGCAGGAAGCGGAAAAAAAGCGCCAGCGTGAGGCCGAACTGGCAGCCACCACCGATGCCCCGGCGCCGCGCAAACCGGTACATGCCGCCCCTGGCCCGCTGGTTTCCAGTGCCGGCGAGTCGTTCGGCGGGCCTTTTGCTTCAGCCCGCGGCAAACTTCCATGGCCGGTTGATGGTCGACTGCTGGCACGCTTTGGGGAAACCCGGGGCGATGACACCCGTGCCAAGTGGGACGGGGTGATGATCAGCGCCTCTGCCGGCAGCCAGGTCCACGCCGTACATGGCGGGCGCGTGGTGTTTGCCGATTGGCTGCGGGGCGCCGGTTTGCTGGTGATTCTCGACCACGGTAATGGCTATTTAAGCCTTTATGGCCACAATCAGACGTTACTCAAGTCGGCAGGTGATGTTGTAAAAGCCGGTGAATCTATCTCCACTGTCGGTAACAGTGGTGGCCAGGACACCCCGGCGCTGTACTTCGCTATTCGTCAGCAGGGTCGCCCGAGCGATCCCGCACAATGGTGCCGGTCCCAAGGATAGGGTCGCATCTACATTAGGAGTTCGTTCGACATGCTGCATTTGTCCCGCCTCACTTCGCTGGCCCTGACGATCGCCCTGGTCATCGGCGCGCCTCTGGCTTTTGCCGACCAGGCCGCCCCGGCTGCACCCGCCGCCACGGCCGCGACCACCAAGGCGCCATTGCCGCTGGACGAGCTGCGCACCTTTGCCGAGGTCATGGACCGGATCAAGGCCGCCTATGTCGAACCTGTAGACGACAAGACCCTGCTGGAGAATGCCATCAAGGGCATGCTCAGCAACCTTGACCCGCACTCCGCCTACCTGGGTCCGGAAGATTTTGCCGAGCTGCAGGAAAGCACCAGCGGTGAGTTCGGCGGCCTGGGCATTGAAGTCGGCGCCGAAGACGGCAATATCAAGGTGGTCTCGCCCATCGATGACACCCCGGCGTCCAAGGCCGGCATCCAGGCCGGTGACTTTATCGTCAAGATCAACGGCCAGCCGACCCGCGGCCAGACCATGACCGAAGCCGTCGACAAGATGCGCGGCAAGATCGGCCAGAAAATCACCCTGACCCTGGTGCGCGACGGCGGCAACCCGTTTGACGTGACACTCACCCGCGCGACCATCGTGGTCAAGAGCGTGAAGAGCCAGCTGCTGGAGTCTGGCTACGGTTACATCCGCATCACCCAGTTCCAGGTCAAGACCGGCGACGAAGTGGCCAAGGCCCTGGCCAAGCTGCGCAAGGACAACGGCAAGAAACTCAGCGGCATCGTGCTCGACCTGCGCAACAACCCGGGCGGCGTGCTGCAGTCGGCGGTGGAAGTGGTCGACCACTTCATCACCAAGGGCCTGATCGTCTACACCAAGGGCCGTATCGCCAACTCCGAGCTGCGCTTCTCGGCCACCGGCAACGATCTCAGCGAGAACGTGCCATTGGCCGTGCTGATCAACGGCGGCAGCGCCTCGGCCTCGGAAATCGTCGCTGGCGCCCTGCAAGACCAGAAGCGCGGCGTGCTGATGGGCACCACCAGCTTCGGCAAAGGCTCGGTACAAACCGTGCTGCCGCTGAACAACGATCGCGCCCTGAAGATCACCACCGCGCTGTACTACACGCCGAACGGCCGCTCGATCCAGGCCCAGGGCATCGTGCCGGACATCGAAGTGCGCAAGGCCAAGATCACCAACGAAATCGACAGCGAGTACTACAAGGAAGCAGACCTGCAAGGTCACCTGGGCAATGGCAACGGCGGTGCCGACCAGCCAACCGGCAGCAGCAAGAAAGCCAAGCCGATGCCGCAGGACGATGACTACCAGCTGGCCCAGGCGCTGAGCCTGCTCAAGGGCCTGAGCATTACGCGCAGCCGTTGATATGCGTGTTGCCCTGATCATCGCTGTGCTGTGCAGCCTGGCAGGGGTCGCCCAAGCGGCCCCTGCCGGCGAATCCCACAAAGCCTACCTGACCCTCATCATCGACGACCTGGGGCAAAACCTGCCCCGGGATCGTCGCGTGCTGGCCCTGCCTGGGCCGGTGACCACGGCGATCATGCCCGACACGCCCCACGCCGCCGAATTCGCCCGCGAAGCGCACAAGGCCGGCAAGATCGTGATCCTGCACATGCCCATGGACCCCGCCACCGGCCCGTTCGCCTGGCACCCGGAACTCTCCATGGAAGAACTTGGCCAACGCCTGGACGCCGCCTTCAAGGCCGTGCCCTACACCGCCGGCATCAACAACCATATGGGCAGTCGCATGACCGCCCAGCCGGCCGCCATGGCCTGGCTGATGGCGGAACTGCAGCGGCGCAACAAATTCTTCGTCGACAGCCGCACCAGCGCACAGACCGTGGCCGCCGCCGAGGCGCAGAAGATCGGCCTGGCCCATGTCTCGCGGGATGTATTCCTCGATGATGAGCGCACCGAAGCGGCGATTGCCACGCAGCTGCAAACCGCGATCAAGCTGGCGCATAAACAGGGTTCGGCGGTGATGATCGGCCACCCCTATCCGCAGACGCTGGCGGTGCTCGAGCGCGAATTGCCCAAGCTCCAGGCCCAGGGCATCGAGTGGATTGATATCAAGCTGATGATCAGTGTGCGCAGCAATCAAGCCATGGCGGGGCACGGCAAGAACGGCGTCTACCGCTACAAATAGTCCGCCATGATCTGTTCCACCCGCCCTTCAGAGCGCAACTGATCCAACGCTGCCTGCAGCCTGGCCACCGTCTCATCCGGTACATCCTTGTTCAGTGCCAGGTACAACTGGGCGCTGTTGAACCGCAGCACAGTCTTGAGCCCGGTCACACCGACCTGGCGCGCCAGGTAACGCCCGGCCGGGTCGCCGGTGGCCCACAGGTCGATCTGGCCATCCACGAGCTTTTGCGCGTTGTCCTGGTCACGCAACACCACCACCGGGTTAAGGCCCTGCTTCTCCAGGGTCTCGGCGATGGCATCGCCTTTATAGGCGCCGATCCTGTAGCGGCGCGCATGCTCCAGGTCGTCGAGCTGGATCTTGCTGTCGGCCTTGGCCAGCAGCACCCAGTCGTCCGGGCCGATGGGGCCGACCCACTTGAACAACGCTTCCCGATCCGGCAGGCGCGCCATCACAAACACGCCATAGCCGGGTTTCTCCAGGGCAAGCTTGTAGATTCGCTCCCAGGGAAAACGCAGGGTGAGATTGTAGGAAATGCCGGCACGCTTGAAGGTTTCGCGCACGATGTCCACGGCGATGCCTTCGATGTTCTCGTCCCTGGCGAAGTTCTTGCCGTTCTTGGCCATGTTGTAGGGCGGGAAATTTTCCGTCAGCAATACCAGGGAAGCGTCGGACGGCTCTTCGGCGTGGGCCGCACTCACCATGAAGATGGAGGTGCTGGCGAGGGCAAGCAGCAGGGTCTTGAACATGAAGGCTACCGGAATCCATGGCAAGCGCAGAGAGTGCCGCGCGCCTGCCATGGTGTCCAGCAACGTTTAGCGAACGACGATACCGCGCGCCGCCATGTAGGCCTTGGCCTCGGGAACGGTGTATTCGCCAAAGTGAAAAATACTCGCCGCCAGCACCGCGCTGGCATGGCCTTCGATGACGCCGTCGGCCAGGTGTTGCAGGTTACCGACGCCGCCGGAAGCGATCACCGGAATACCCAGCGCATCGCTGATGGCGCGGGTCACGCCCAGGTCGAAGCCGTTCTTCATGCCGTCCTGGTCCATGCTGGTCAGCAGGATTTCCCCGGCGCCCAGGCCTTCCATCTTCATCGCCCACTCCACCGCGTCCAGGCCGGTCGGCTTGCGACCGCCATGGGTGAAGATCTCCCAACGCGGGGTTTCGCCCGGGCCGGAGACTTTCTTGGCGTCGATGGCGACCACGATGCATTGCGAGCCGAAGTGCTGCGCGGCTTCGCCGACGAACTCCGGGTTGAACACCGCAGCAGTGTTGATCGAGACCTTGTCCGCACCAGCATTGAGCAGGTTGCGGATGTCCTGCACGGTGCGCACGCCACCGCCCACGGTCAGCGGGATAAACACCTGGCTGGCCATGCGCTCGACGGTATGCAGCGTGGTGTCGCGGCCGTCGACGCTGGCGGTGATGTCGAGAAAAGTAATCTCGTCGGCACCCTGCTCATCGTAGCGACGGGCGATTTCCACCGGGTCGCCGGCGTCACGGATGTTCTCGAACTTGACGCCCTTGACCACGCGACCGTTGTCGACGTCCAGGCAAGGGATGATGCGTTTGGCCAGCGCCATGGTCAGTCCTCAGCCGTTGTAGGCATCGCAGTAAGCCTGGGCTTCGGCGACGTCCAGGGTACCTTCGTAGATCGCACGGCCGGTGATGGCGCCGATGATGCCGGGGGCCTTGGCGTCCAGCAGTGACTTGATGTCGCCCAGGTTGTGAATGCCGCCGGAAGCGATCACCGGAATCTTCGTCGCCGCCGCCAGCGCAGCGGTGAACGGCACGTTGCAGCCCTGCATCATGCCGTCTTTGGCGATGTCGGTATAAACGATGGCGGACACGCCGTCGGCTTCGAACTGCCTGGCCAGGTCGATGACTTGCACGGTGCTGATTTCAGCCCAGCCGTCGGTGGCGACGAAACCGTCCTTGGCGTCCAGGCCCACGATCACCTTGCCCGGGAACGCGCGGCAGGCTTCGGCGACGAAGGCCGGGTCTTTCACGGCCTTGGTGCCGATGATCACGTAGCTCACGCCGGCCTTGACGTAATGCTCGATGGTTTCCAGGGAGCGGATACCGCCGCCGATCTGGATCGGCAGGTTCGGGTAGCGCCTGGCGATCGCGGTGACCACCTCGCCGTTGACCGGCTGGCCTTCGAAGGCGCCGTTCAAGTCCACCAGATGCAGACGCCGGCAGCCCCCTTCCACCCATTTGGCAGCCATGCTCACCGGGTCATCGGAGAACACGGTGGAATCTTCCATACGGCCTTGGCGCAGACGGACGCAGGCGCCGTCCTTGAGATCGATAGCGGGGATAATCAGCATCTGGCAAACCTTATTCGATATTCAGCAATGCTTGGGAAATCAGGGTTTCTCAAGCGACCACAGGTCGCTTTCGATGCTTTCGAACCTTTCTTTAAGGAGCGTCTGCGTATCGAAAATCGCCCTGTTGTAATAGTGCGGAGCCACTTCGGTGGTGAACAGCTCAAGAATCTCGGCGACCTCGAACGAGCCCAGCTTGAGCTCGAAGCGGTCTTCCATGAAGCGCTTGATCTTGAGGGTAGCCTCACTTTCCTGCTCTGGCGTGAGGTTCAAGATCGGCAGCTTCGGCTTCCTGGCCATTTACCAGCGCCCATCCCAGGCGGCGAAGTTCTGCAGCAATTGCAGGCCATGGGTATGGCTCTTCTCCGGGTGGAACTGCACGGCAAAACGCGAACCTTCGGCCAACGCTGCGGCGAAGTCGACGCCGTAGTGCCCACCCCCCACCACCTGGCGCGGTTTACCGGCGGCGATGTAGTAGCTGTGCACGAAGTAGAAGCGCGCCATGTCCGGAATGTCGTGCCACAGCGGGTGATCCACCGCCTGGCTGACTTCGTTCCAGCCCATGTGCGGGACTTTCAGGTGGGCGCCGTCTTCGTGCAGGTCCTTGCCGAAGAACTTCACCTGGCCGGGGAACAGGCCGATGCAGTCGACGCCGTCGTTCTCTTCACTGCGATCGAGCAAGGCTTGCATGCCCACGCAGATGCCGAGGAACGGACGATCCTGGCTGACTTCGCGCACCAGGCTGTCAAAGCCCAGGCGACGGATCTCGGCCATGCAATCGCGGATCGCCCCCACACCGGGGAACACCACGCGGTCGGCTTCGCGAATCACGCTGGCATCGCTGGTGATCAGCACCTTGCCGGCCCCTACGTGTTCGAGGGCCTTGGCCACCGAGTGCAGGTTGCCCATGCCGTAATCGATAACCGCGACCGTCTGCATTACAGGACGCCCTTGGTCGAGGGCATCTGCCCAGCCATGCGCTCATCCAGCTCCACGGCCATGCGCAGCGCGCGGCCGAAAGCCTTGAACACGGTTTCGATCTGGTGGTGGGTGTTGGTGCCACGCAGGTTGTCGATGTGCAGGCTGACAAGTGCGTGGTTGACGAAGCCCTGGAAAAATTCCTGGAACAGGTCGACGTCGAAGCCGCCCACGGTGGCGCGGGTGTACGGCACGTGCATCTGCAGGCCTGGGCGGCCGGAGAAGTCGATGACCACACGCGACAGCGCTTCGTCCAGCGGGACATAGGCGTGGCCGTAGCGACGGATGCCTTTTTTGTCGCCGATGGCCTTGGCAAACGCCTGGCCGAGGGTGATGCCTACGTCTTCCACCGTGTGGTGGTCGTCGATATGCAGGTCGCCTTTGCTGACGATATCCAGGTCGATCAGCCCGTGACGGGCGATCTGGTCCAGCATGTGCTCAAGAAAAGGTACACCGATATCAAATCGGGCCTTTCCGGTGCCATCCAGGTTGATCGAGGCTTTGATCTGGGTTTCCAGAGTGTCGCGCTCGACGGACGCCTTACGTTCGGCCATCACCAGCTCCGCAAAATCATTGGGCGAAAAAGGCAGCCATTATAGGGGCGCGGGCGCTAAACAGAAACATCGAAGGGGATAAGACTGACGAGTTGAGGCGGGGAAGGTCGGGGATAGACATGTATACACAAGCGGGCGCTCCAGGATGGTGCGCCCGCTTGTATTCAACTTAGTGGAACAGTACCGCCGTCTTCTGCAGGGTCACCCACACACCCCACGCCAACGGAATACCCACCACCAGCCAGGCGGCAATTGCCAATGGCACGGTGCCGGAGGCCGCTTTCCACTCCAGGGAAGTACTGGCATCGGCACCCTTGTCATGGCCCAGCGCTTGCTCTGCGGCAAGCTCTGCATCGGTCATGAAGTACTTGTCGGCCACTGGGCGGACCAGCATGTTGCAGATAAAGCCCAGCACCAGCAGGCCGGCGAGGATGTACAAGGTGATGTCATAGGCCGCAGCGCGTTCAACGCCGATGCTCAGTTGATACTCACGCAGGTAGTTCACCAGCACCGGGCCCAGCACGCCTGCCGCTGCCCAGGCGGTCAGCAGGCGACCGTGGATCGCGCCGACCATCTGGGTACCGAACAGGTCGGCAAGGTAGGCCGGGACGGTCGCAAAGCCACCGCCGTACATCGACAGGATGATGCAGAACGCCGCCACGAACAGCGCCACGTTGCCCAGGTGCCCCAGGTTCGGGATCAGCGCATACAGGGCAAAGCCCAGGGCGAAGAACACGAAGTAGGTGTTTTTACGCCCCAGGTAGTCGGAGAACGACGCCCAGAAGAACCGACCACCAATGTTGAACAGGCTCAGCAGGCCGGTGAAGCCCGCAGCGATGGCGGCAATCGACGCCAATTGCCCGGCGTCCAGTTGGCCAAACGGCACATCGACACCCAGCAGCTTGCCACCGAACACTTCCTGCAGCAGCGGCGAAGCCATGCCGAGGATGCCGATACCGGCCGACACGTTCAGGCACAGCACCAGCCATACCAGACGGAATTGCGGGGTTTTCCACGCCACATTCACGTGCACGTGACGGTGGGTGATCATCGCGTTACTGGCTTTTTTCGCCGGTGCGGTCCAGCCCTCAGGCTTCCAGCCAGTGGGTGGAACGCGGTAGGACAGCGCGCCGCCGATCATGAACACGAAGTAGATCGCAGCCATGACCAGGAAACTCTGCCATACGCCCACGCTAGTCGGCGAAGCAAAATGCCCCATCAGCGCAGCAGCCAGCGGGGCGCCCACCATTGCGCCGCCGCCGAAGCCCATGATCGCCATGCCGGTGGCCATGCCGCGCTTGTCCGGGAACCACTTGATCAGGGTCGATACGGGCGAGATATAGCCCAGGCCCAGGCCGATACCGCCAATGACCCCGGAGCCGATCCACATCAGCCAGATCTGGTGGGTATAGATACCCAGCGCCGAGATCAGCAGGCCGCCGCACCAGCACAACGCCGACACAACACCGGCCTTGCGCGGCCCGGCATGTTCCAGCCAGCCACCCCAGATCGCTGCCGAGCAGCCCAGGAAGATGAAGAACAGGGTGTAGATCCAGCCCAGCATGGAGATGGGCCAGTCGCATTGGGACGAGAAGACTTGGGCGATGAAGCTCATGTCCGGCGCACAGGCAACCGGTTTAGTGATACCCAGCGCCTTGGACAGCGGCAGCCAGAACACCGAAAAGCCGTAGGCCATGCCGATGCACAGGTGGATGGCCAGGGCGGCCGGTGGAACCAGCCAGCGGTTGAAGCCGGGCTTGGCGATAATGCGCTCCTTGGACAGGAACGCAGGCTGGGCGGCAGTAGTGCCGGCCACAGTGCTAGTGCTCATTGATGAATCCCCCAGTTATTAGTATGCGTTCGTCAGGCGCTCTCTCCCTCGGCCTTGCACGCAAAGCGTGGCCGTTTTTGTAGAGTGAAGCTCCATTTTGGCGCGACGATAAGTCGCAGAAGGCGAACGAACGGCCGAAGATTAGCATTAGCGAGTGACAGAAAAACCAAAATGACATCATCTTTTTGCGATTTTTCGGTTTTATTGGCGTCAAAAACCCGTTTTCGCCCCTATGGATACAATGTAACGATCGGTGACCTGACGCAGGCCGTCGGGCGTTATACTCTGCGGCTAAATTTTGAAATCGACATACAAGGACTCGCCCATGAAAGCGTTCGGCAAAATCCTGGGTCTGGTACTTCTCGGGCTGTTGCTGATCATTGTGGCTCTGGGCTTTGCCCTGACCCATCTCTTCGATCCCAACGACTATAAAGACGAGATTCGCCAGATTGCCCGCGACAAGGCCCACATCGAGCTGACGCTCAATGGCGATATCGGCTGGAGCCTGTTCCCCTGGCTCGGCCTGGAACTGCACGAAGCCAGCGTGGCGACCCTGACCACGCCGACCCAACCCTTCGCCGACCTGCAAATGCTTGGCCTGTCGGTACGCGTGCTGCCGCTGCTGCGTCGCGAGGTGCAAATGAGCGATGTGCGTGTCGAAGGCCTGAACCTGCGCCTCAACCGCGACAAGCAGGGCCATGGCAACTGGGAAGACATCGGCAAGACCGCGCCGGTGGCAACTGCCGGAACCCCCGCGCCAGCGCAAGCGCCTGCCGAGCCCGAAGCGGAAAAACCGTCCAAGCCGATCCGCCTGGATATCGACAGCCTGACGGTCAACAACGCCCGCGTCGAATACAACGATGAACAGACCGGCAAGCAATTCAGCGCTGAAAGTATCCAGCTGAGCACCGGCGCCGTGCACGAAGGTGCGAGCATCCCGGTGAAACTCACCGCCTTCTTCGGCAGCAACCAGCCAGTGATGCGCGTCAAGACCGAGCTCAACGGCAACCTGCGTATCGAACGCGCGCTCAAGCGCTACCAGTTCGAAGACATGAAAGTCACCGGCGAAGCCACTGGCGAGCCGCTGCAAGGCAAGACCGTGACCTTCTCCACACAAGGCCAGTTACTGGTGGACCAGGCGGCCAATATCGCCGAATGGACCAACCTGAAGCTCTCGGCCAACCAGTTGCGCGCCTTGGGCGAACTGAAGGTCAACGACCTGGACAAGACCCCGCAACTCAGCGGCGCGCTGTCCATCGCCCAGTTTGACCTGGCCAAGTTCCTCGACAGCGTCGGCAACCCGCTGCCGCCCATGGCCGAGGGCAGCCTGAGCAAGGTCGAGCTGGTCAGCCGCCTCAAGGGCACGCCGACCAGCCTGGCGCTGGAAGACCTGAACCTGAAACTCGATGGCAGCACCTTTACCGGTCGTATCGCCGTGGACGACTTTGCCAAGCAGGCGCTGCGCGTGCAGCTCAAGGGCGATACCTTCAACGCCGACAACTACCTGCCGGCCAAGTCCGAATCCGCCAAGGGCGCGACCGCCGCCCGCCAGGCCGAAGTGCAGAACAGCGAAGCCGGCGCCATGGCGGCCGGGGGCACCACGCCACTGCCGGAAGCACCGACCAAAGGCGCCTGGAGCACCGACAAACTGCTGCCATTGGCCCATCTGCGCAAGCTGGATGTGAATGCCGACCTCGCCTTCGGCCAACTGACCCTGAGTAAATTGCCGATCCAGAATGCCGTGCTGAAAGCGTCCGGCGTCGACGGCCAACTCAAGCTCGACACCCTGAGCGGCGGGCTCTACAACGGCACCTTCCAGGCCAACGGCAGCCTGGACGTGCGCCAGGACATTCCGCTGCTGGCCCTGCAAAGCCGGATCAGGCAGGTGCCGGTCGAACGCATCCTGCAGGCCCAGGGGCAAACGCCGCCGGTGAAAGGCCAGGTCACCCTCGACAGCAACCTCAGCGGCCGCGGCAACAGCCAGAAAGCCCTGATCGACAGCCTCAACGGTACCGCCAGCTTTGTGATCAACAACGGCGTGCTGCTCAACGCCAACCTCGAGCAGCAACTGTGCACCGGTATCGCCCTGCTCAACCGCAAGACCTTGAGCGGCGAACAACGCGGCAAGGACACACCGTTCCAGGAGTTGAAGGGCAACCTGACCTTCCGTAACGGCGTCGCCAACAACCCCGACCTGAAAGTGCGCATCCCCGGGCTGGCGGTCAATGGCAACGGTGACGTCGACCTGCGCGTACTGGGCATGGATTACCGCGTCGGCATCATCGTCGAAGGCGACCAGCGCGAAGTACCGGACCCGGCCTGCGAAGTCGGCGCCAACTTCCAGGGCATCGAAGTGCCGCTGCGCTGCCGTGGCCCACTGGAACTCGGTGCCAAGGCCTGCCGCCTGGACAAGGACGGCCTGAGCCAGGTCGCGATCAAGGCGGCCGGCAACAAGCTCAGCGAGAAGCTGGAAGAGAAGCTCGACAAGGTCAATCCGCAGCTCAAAGATGCTTTGAAAGGCCTGTTCAAACGATGAAAAACGAGCAGTTTTCAACGGCGGTGCTGGACTGGTACGACCGCCACGGCCGCCATGACCTGCCCTGGCAACAGGGCATCACGCCTTACCGGGTGTGGGTTTCGGAGATCATGCTGCAGCAGACCCAGGTCAGCACGGTGCTCAATTACTTCGACCGCTTCATGGCCTCCCTGCCAACGGTCGAAGCCCTGGCCGCCGCGCCGGAGGACGAAGTGCTGCACCTGTGGACCGGCCTGGGTTATTACACTCGGGCGCGCAACCTGCAAAAGACCGCGAAAATCATCGTGGCCGAGTACGGCGGCGAGTTTCCCAGGGATGTGGAAAAACTCACCGAGTTGCCCGGCATCGGCCTGTCCACCGCCGGCGCGATTGCCAGCCTGAGCATGGGCCTGCGCGCGCCGATCCTCGATGGCAACGTCAAACGCGTGCTGGCGCGCTTCACCGCACAAGAGGGCTACCCCGGCGAACCCAAGGTGGCCAAGCAGCTGTGGGCCACCGCGGAGCGCTTCACACCCCATGATCGTGTCAACGCCTACACCCAGGCGATGATGGACATGGGCGCCACCCTCTGCACCCGCAGCAAGCCCAGCTGCCTGCTGTGCCCGCTGGAAAAAGGCTGCGAAGCCCACCTGCTCGGCCTGGAGACACGCTACCCGATCCCCAAGCCGCGCAAGAGCATCCCGCAGAAGCGCACGCTGATGCCGATGCTGGCCAATGCCGAAGGCGCCATCCTGCTTTACCGCCGCCCCTCCACCGGCCTGTGGGGCGGCTTGTGGAGCCTGCCCGAACTGGACGACCTGCAAGACCTCGAACACCTGGCCAACCAGCACGCTCTCGAGCTGGGCGAGCACCAGGCACTGCCGGGGCTGATCCACACCTTCAGCCACTTCCAGCTGGCCATCGAACCCTGGCTGGTGCAGGTCGAGGAATCCGCCCATCACGTGGCCGAGGCCGACTGGCTCTGGTATAACCTCGCCACCCCGCCGCGCCTGGGCCTTGCCGCCCCGGTAAAGAAACTGCTGAAACGCGCGGCCGATGTATTGAACGCAGGAGAGTCGTCATGACCCGCACCGTAATGTGCCGCAAGTACAACGAAGAATTGCCAGGCCTGGAACGCCCTCCGTACCCAGGTGCGAAGGGCCAGGACATTTTCGATCACATCTCCGCCCAGGCATGGGGCGACTGGCTGAAACACCAGACGCTGCTGATCAATGAAAAACGCCTGAACATGATGAACGCCGAAGACCGTAAATACCTGTCAGGCGAAATGGACAAGTTCTTTTCCGGCGAGGATTACGCCAAGGCTGACGGCTACGTGCCGCCTGCTCAATAATTGATCAAAAATCGGGATCGGCACGTAAGCGACGGTAATAATTAAATATTTTTTGAAAACTTGCTTGACGACCCCCTGAAAAACCCGTTTAATGCGCCCCGTTGCCCAGATAGCTCAGTCGGTAGAGCAGGGGATTGAAAATCCCCGTGTCGGCGGTTCGATTCCGTCTCTGGGCACCACTAATTAGTTTCAGGTGGTGCAAAAACCACCCGAAAGCCCACAAGAAGCCCGCCCAGTGCGGGCTTTTTGTTGTCGGGGATTTATAGATGCCGCCTGGGGCGATCGAGCATCGCCCCAGGGGATTTCAGTTAGCTGCGATCCGACATCAATGTGAACACTGCCACCCGCTCCTGATCGGATATCTCAAAGCCGCGCTCTTCCACCCGATCCAGCCAGCCCTGGGCTGACAGCTGCTCGCCAAAGCGTACCAGGCGCCCGTAACGCTCGAAGACCGCCCTCAACACATTGATCATCGCCGGATAGCTGCAACCGCCATCAAAGCCAATGCTCAGCCTTCCGATTCGCGAGCGCTCAATTACGTAGCCACTGACGGGCCGCTTAAAGTCCTTTTTCGTCATATCCCTGTGCTTCCAATACGGCAAGTTCAAAAAACGGCACAGCCAATTTGACCGACCGGTCACTCGATCGGCAAACATACAGCAAGGTGCCAGGTCACTTCAGCAAAAACACCATCAGCGGGTTGTCGTTCAATCGCCCCTCTAGGCTCGGCTGCAGGCGCTCCAGGGGCGTTCCCGGCAACAGCGCCGTTTCCTTGCGTGCCACGATCACCCAGGCAGGACGGGGCAAAGCATCCAGCCGTCCAACCTCGTTACCCGCGATAAACACGGGCTGCTCGTCGTGGTCCAGGTTCATCATGTAGCGCACGGCCCAGGTATCACGCCCCAGGTTGAGAAACACCAAGGTACCCGGCTGCTTCACGCGAAGCGCCTCCACCTGCCCCACGAATCTCCGGGTATCGAACTGCAAATCCTTGGCCGGCTCCACGACAGCCACCAACACCAGCCATTGCGCCGCCAATGCAACGAGGCTGAGCCACACCAGTCGCTGCGGCCGTCGCCAGACACCCAGCGCCGCCACTTGCAGCACCAACAGGACAGCAATCAGTAGCGGCAACGAAACGTTAGGCCAGTAACCGTGCTTCTGCCACCCATGCCGACAGACAAACACGGCAACCACGCACAGCGCCGGCAGCGCCGCGACAAGCCACTCGTAGCCCCTACGCACGCCCGAAAGCCAGCCTTGCGCCTGAAGCAGCCCATAGGCCGCGACAGCCGCAAACATCGGCACCATGGGCAGAATGTAATAGGCACGCTTGAAATGCGGCACCGACAAGCCAAGCAGGATCATCAACCCACAGGCACCGAGCCGCACCACCAATTGCACCGGATCATCAAACCGCTCCGCCCAACGATGACGCAGCGCAACCAATGTGACCAACGCCAGCGGCACCACGGGGAAGTAACGGTACAGGCTCAGCTGGAAGTAGAAATAGAACGGCTCGCCGCTTTCATCAAGGCGCCCGCCCACTTGCATCTTGAACACTTCATCGGCAAACCCATCGCCGCCGCTGATGCGCGCCAGCTTCACCAACAGCCACCAACAGGCCGCCAGCAACACCAGGCCGACGATGCCGTGGATCAACACCTGCCTGACCCGCGCTCCAGGTCTGCCCAGCGCCCAATACACGCACACCACGCCGCAGACTTCGATCAAGCCCAGCGGGCCGCGTATCGCGAAACCCAGGATGAACAGCGGGAACACCGCAAGTTGCCTGAGCCGCGAACCCAGGCGCTCACCACTGTGCAGCAGGTAGAAACTGCCGACACACAGCACCGCCACCATCTGGTCCAGGCATACCGAGCGGGACTTTTCGAGCAATTGGGTGGTGAGCAACGTCAGCAGCACCGTGAGCAACGCCCACGGGCGACTCGCCGGGACCAGCAAGCGATAGATCAAGGCTACGACCCCGGCGGATGCAAGGGCAGTGGGCAGCACATTGGCCAAATGGTTGGGCGCACCGAACAACCGGGCAAATACGTAACTGAAGAAGGTCGCGGTACCAGGGTAGTCCGCGTAAGGCTGCCCATAGGTGGTGGGGAAAAGACTCGCGCCATGGCGAAACATTTCCTGCAGGAACAGCGCCCAGCGCCCGTCAAAGCCCTGGGGTTGCTGGTCCCAGATACCCAGCGTGAACAGCAACAGCGCGAACAGGAAAATGCCCAGGGACTCCAGGCGGAAACGGTTGCAGTGATCCATGGGTTGGCCTGTCAGGTAGGGAACGCCGACCTAGGGTGCCGAACGTATCCCTAATAGCACCTGAACAAACCTGAACATTCACGTTTCACCGACCAGCAGGCCACACCAGCCTCGGGATCAGGCGCACGTAGATCAACTCGCCCACCAACTCGACCAGGGTTTGCAGGATCACCGCCGTCGCCGCCACGCCGCGCACGTCTTCTGGCAACGCCAGGGCCAGCGGCAACACCACCAATGAGTTACGCGTCGATGCGCTGAACGTCACCGCCCGTGCCGTCGCCGCCGGCAGCGCGAACAGCCTCGCAGCCAACGCCCCGATCACCGGCGCCAGCAACAGGAACGCCACGTACACCGGGATCACCGGCAGCAACAGGTTAATGTCACGCACCACCGAAGTGATTTGCGAACCGATCACCACCACCAACACCAGCGCCATCGCCGGCACCGGCAACCATGCCCAGGCGTCGCTCCAAGCACTGACGCCCGACGAGCGCCGTGCCAGGAATGTGGTGATCACCGCCAGCCCCATGGGCAGCACGATCAACAACAGGAACGCCTCGATAAACGGCCCCGCCTGCACCACCACCCCGGACTGCGCCCCCAGCATCAACCCCAGGTACACCGGCAACAGCAGCAACTGCAGCAACAACAGCACCGGCGTCGCCGCCAGCATCAAGCGCGAGTCGCCTTTACCGATATGGGTAAACACCACCACATAGTCGATACACGGCGTCAGCAACACCAGCAATGCGCCCACCAGCAACGCCGGGCGCTCCACCAGGCCACGGGTCAACCCCCACACCAGCAGCGGCACGAGGATGAAATTGGCCAGCAGCAGCGCCGACAGAAAGCGCTTATGGCCCAAGCCCTGGCGCAGGTCCAGAAAAGGAATTTGCAGGAACATCGCATACATCAACACCGCGATGGCGGGCGTGACCAGCGCGCCGAGGCCCTGGGCCAACGAAGGCGCGAGCAGGCCGAACGCACCAGCCAGGAGGACAGCGGCGAAGTAGAGGGGGATCTGGTTGTGTTCGAGGGTGTCGCGGGTCATGAAAACGCTCTGGTGGATCGCAGAGGTGCAAGCCTATGCGTCTACTGGCGCGAGGTCGAGTGCAGCGGACCGGTCGCCTCTGAAGGATATTCTTGGCGTGTATGCAATACGGTCAGGATCTCGACCTGTTCCATAACGCGATAGACGACCCGATAGTTTGGATGAACAACCATTTCACGAGTGCCGGACAAGCGCCCTTGCCTGAATCCGTGTGGCATTGACGATAAAGCCTCAGCGGCCGCCACAATCGTACGGTGCAACGAAGCGGCGGAAGCGGCGTTGTACTGCTCGATGTAATCAATAACTTCGGTCAAGGCGACGATAGCCTCAGGTCGCTATTTAACGAGCAGCACGACGAGCTTTGCGCCTCTCTTCCAGCATCCTCTCGACTTCTGCCATTGCCTCATCGTGTGGAATACTTGGGTGAGGATCATCAATGGAAGCCTGTACCTTGGCACGAAACCAACGGTCGTAGCTGGCAGCCTGCTCTTCAGTTTCAAACTCTGAAACGATGGGAGAACGTGGGATGCTCATGGCGACCTCCGGAATAGGTGCCTGCCAGTCTAATCTGTCCATGGTTTGCTGTCGTTTCTCTCGGATCTATGGCTTTCGCCGGGGCTCTGCACGCTTTGCGAGCGCCGAAGGTTAATGACCCAATCAAAGGGCAGACAAGTGCTGGCAAACTGGCTAGCTGTTACTAAAAAATAATAATCCACGCAGGGGCTTCGAAACGATGAATTTGAATGACGCCTCTTCAGTAGAACTTGCAACTACACCCCAAAATAGCCAAAGCGAATCCTTCAAGGAATCCGCCGCAGACGGCCACCCCCTCGGCGGCTTCACCTGGCGCCACCCGCGCACCGACCTAGAACGCCCGGTCGTCATCATCAACGCCGCCACCTCCGTGCGTTGCCGCCACTACTCACGTTTCGCCGACTACCTGTTTGCCAACGGCTTTGACGTGATCACCTACGACTATCGCGGCATCGGCGAGTCCCGCAGCGGTTCGTTGCGTGGGTTCAAGGCGTCGTGGTCGGATTGGGGCACGCTGGATTTCGAAGCGATCCTGCTGCGGGCGCAGCGGGAGTTTCCAGGCCAGCCGATTGATGTGGTCGGCCACAGTTTTGGTGGCTGTGCGGCGGGGCTGGGCGCATCCGGCGCGGTGATCCGGCGAATCGTGACCGTGGGCGCGCAGTTCGCCTACTGGCGCGATTACGCCGCCGCCGGGCGCTGGCAGATGTTTGCCAAATGGCATGTGGTCATGCCGATGGTCACGGCACTCTGCGGATATTTCCCCGGCAAGCGCCTGGGTTGGCTGGAGGATACGCCGGCAGGCGTGGTGCGCGACTGGAGCACGCCAACGCCCAGGTATGAGACGCGGCCCAGCGGGCGGGCCCTGGCGGACTTGCCATTCAGTCGCGTGAAGGCGCAGGTGCTGGCGATCAGCATCACCGATGACCCCTTCGGCACCGTGGCGGCGATTGAACGGTTGCTGGGTTACTTCGACGGCAGCGAGCGCACCCATCTGCGCATCGCCCCGGAAGACATCGGCGAAAAACAGGTCGGACATTTCGCGTTCTTTCGCAGGGAGTATCAGGATCGGTTGTGGCCGATTGCACTGGCCTGGCTGCAACACGGTCAATTAACGGCGGATACCCTTGGGATTTCCCTCAACCTGCGCTTCAATACCCCACCCAGATCCTGACCCAAGGACGTGAGCCCATGGCCTCGCCGAACAAGCAGCAAAAACGTGCCCACCGGGCCAAGGCCAAGGCCAAGCAGAACCGCACCCAGCGCGCCGTCGCGAGCAAACCGGATGCGTTTGCCGGCGATGACGACCGGATTGACCTTGAGTCAGTGGATTTGACCGAGCTGTTCGTGGAGATGCGCACCGCCGGCGAGACCAGCCAGCAGGCCCTCTGCGCGGTATTCCTGGCCCACCCGCTGCTCGCGCTGGTGCTGGAGCAGGAAGGCGAAGAAGAAGCCACCGACTTTATCCTGGCGGCACTGATCGAGTATCGGCAGTGGGCCACCGACAGCGACGATGAAGCCGCCGCACTGGCGTGGATCGAATCGCCGCAGTTCCAGGCGGATTACGTCGCCGCATCCGAGGCCCTCACCAACTAAAACCAAATGTGGGAGGGGGCTTGCCCCCTCCCACATTTGAACTGCGGCGCAATCGAGCACCGCATTCCATCACATCAATTCAGCACCGCAGCGCCCACTCTCTGCGCCTTGCGACGGCTGGACACAAACAACCCCGCCGCCACTACCAGCAAGCTCAAGACCCCGGTCGCGATGATCTCGACCCGATGCGCTTCCTGGAACAGCATGATGGTCAATGTGCCGACGATGAATACCATCACCGCGTAGGTCAGGCCTGGGAACAGCCACATCTTGAAGACAATTTTCTCGCCCGCCGCCATGCGCTTCTGGCGCATGCGCAGTTGCGACACCGCAATCACCAGGTACACCAGCAGCGCGATGGCGCCAGAGCTGGCCAGCAGGAATTCGAACACCGCTGCCGGCGCCACGTAGTTGGCAAATACCGCCAGGAACGCCGCGCCGGTGGACAGCAATACCGCCCAGTAAGGCGTGCCGCTTTTGTTGGTGCGCTTGGCCACGGCCGGTGCATCGCCGCGACGGCCCAGGGAGAACAGCATGCGCGAAGCGGTGTACAGCGCCGAGTTCAGGCAGCTGGTCACGGCAACCAGAACCACCAGGTCGACGATCAGCTTGGCGTTCGGGATACCCATGCGTTCCAGCACGGTCTGGTAGGAACCTACCGCCGCCAAGGTCGGATCATTCCAAGGCACCAGGGACACGACGATGAAGATCGACAACAGGTAGAACAAACCAATCCGCCAGATCACCGAGTTGGTGGCCTTGGTGATTTGCTGGCCCGGGTTCTTCGATTCAGCGGCGGCGATGGTGACGATCTCGGTGCCCATGAAGGAGAACATGGTGGTCAGGATCGCTGCCAATACCGCGCCCATGCCGTTGGGCATAAAGCCTTGGGTGTCAAAGAGGTGGGAAACGCCGCTGACCTGGCTGGTCGGCAGGAAGCCGAAAATCGCCGCCAGGCCGAGGATCACAAAGCCCACGATCGCCACGACCTTGATCAACGCGAACCAGAACTCGAACTCACCGTAGTTCTTCACGCTGAACAGGTTGGTGGCCGTCAGCAGCAACGTGATGATCAGCGTGAAGGCCCAGATGGCCACATCCGGGAACCAGGCGTTGAGAATGGTCGCGGCGGCGTTGGCTTCCAATGGAATCACCAGCACCCAGAACCACCAGTACAGCCAGCCGATGGTAAAGCCGGCCCAGTGACCGATCGCACGGTCGGCATAGGTGGAGAACGAACCGGTGTCCGGCGACGCCACGGCCATTTCGGCCAGCATGCGCATCACCAAGACCACCAGCGTACCCGCTGCGGCATATGCCAGCAGGACCGCAGGGCCAGCGGCAGCAATCGCGTGGCCGGAGCCGACAAACAAACCGGCACCAATGACGCCGGCAATCGACAACATGGTGACGTGACGCGGTTTGAGCCCCTGTTCGAGGTCATTGGAGCTTTGCGTACTACTCATTGACACACCTTTGCGAGGAATTGCGAAAACGGTCCGCCCGGCCTGGGCTCTTCCTCGTGAAAAGAAACCAACAGGGCGTTCTTTATTTTTTACGCAAGATTTGCGCCAAAATGTTACAAAACCGCGATTGACGCGGCCTGCAGGACGATTCACCAGTCATCGCAAGTCATTGAGAACAATGGCATTTCGCTATAGCGTTACCGTGCGACTCACTTTCAAGACGAACAAGCGCACCAAAAACACACACGAAAAGTACGCGGCGCGCCATAAAAGGGCCGATAGCTACCGTTTGCCCGTTTAACCCTTCCAACACCCGGCCAAAGCTGGCACCATCGCGCCCTTTTTCACGCGAAGCCTGCGGATTCACGGGTTAAAACGGTTGTTCGGTTGTTGATGGCGCGACACCCTGCTGTGCCGATGCGACACCCTGCCGCACACCGCCCGTTTACCGCCCGCCGCGCTGTTGGCCGCCATCAGGACGCTATGCTAGCTTGGCGCCTCGCCAGGAAGGCGGCCCAACAGCGAAGATCGCAATGAACACAATGAGGACCCCACATGGCCGAGGCCACGCCCGCGCTTGAAATCCGCAACTTGCATAAACGCTATGGTGAGCTGGAGGTACTCAAAGGTATCTCGCTGACCGCTCGCGACGGCGATGTGATCTCGATCCTGGGTTCCTCCGGTTCCGGCAAGTCCACGTTCCTGCGCTGCATCAACCTGCTGGAAAACCCGCACCAGGGCCAGATCCTCGTGGCCGGCGAAGAGCTCAAGCTCAAGGCCGCGAAAAACGGCGAGCTGATGGCCGCAGACGGCAAGCAGATCAACCGCCTGCGCAGCGAAATCGGTTTTGTGTTTCAAAACTTTAACCTGTGGCCGCACATGAGCATCCTCGACAACATCATCGAGGCCCCTCGCCGTGTGCTCGGCCAGAGCAAGGCCGAGGCAATAGAAGTGGCCGAAGCCCTGCTGGACAAGGTCGGCATCGCCGACAAGCGCCATGCCTACCCCGCGCAATTGTCCGGCGGCCAGCAACAACGGGCGGCCATCGCGCGCACCCTGGCGATGCAGCCCAAGGTCATCCTGTTCGACGAACCCACTTCAGCCCTTGACCCGGAAATGGTCCAGGAAGTACTTAATGTGATCCGCGCGCTGGCCGAAGAAGGCCGCACCATGCTGCTGGTCACCCACGAAATGGGCTTCGCCCGTCAGGTCTCCAGTGAAGTGGTGTTCCTCCACCAGGGCCTGATCGAAGAGCAAGGATCGCCACAGCAGGTGTTTGAAAACCCGCTTTCGGCGCGCTGCAAACAATTCATGTCCAGCAACCGCTAACGGAGCAACATGCATGCAGAACTATAAAAAATTCCTTCTGGCCGCGGCCGTCTCGATGGCGTTCAGCGCCACGGCCATGGCAGAAACCTTGACCATGGGGATCGAGGCGGCCTACCCGCCGTTCAACAATAAAGACGCCAGCGGCCAAGTGGTCGGCTTCGACAAAGACATCGGCGACGCCCTGTGCGCCAAGATGAAAGTCGAAAAGTGCGACGTGTATGTGTCCGACTGGGACGGCATCATCCCGGCCCTGAATGCCAAGAAGTTCGACTTCCTGGTGTCCTCGCTGTCGATCACCGACGAGCGCAAGCAAGCCGTCGACTTCACCGACCCGTACTACTCCAACAAGCTGCAGTTCATCGCGCCCAAAGCCACCGCAGACTTCAAGACCGACGCCGCCTACCTGAAGGGCAAGGTCATCGGCGCCCAACGCGCGACGCTGGCCGGCACCTACCTGGAAGACAAGCTGCCTGACACCGAAGCCAAGCTCTACGACACTCAGGAAAACGCCTACCTTGACCTGACGTCCGGCCGCCTCGACGGGATCCTCGCCGACAAGTACGTGCAGTACGAATGGCTCAAGAGCAAAGACGGCCTGGCCTACGAGTTCAAGGGCGACCCGGTTGTCGAGAGCGACAAGATCGGTATCGCCGTACGCAAGGGCGACCCGCTGCGCGAGCGCCTGAACAAAGCCCTGGCAGAGATCAAGGCAGACGGCACCTACAAGAAGATCAACGACAAGTACTTCCCGTTCAGCATCGAATGACCTGAACGGCCTGCCCGGCGCGCTGACTTGAGCGCGCCGGCTTTCAGCAATGCCTGCCGCGATATGAAGACACCATGAATTTCGATCTCTACGGATTCGGCCCGGCGCTCGCTGCCGGCGCGCTGATGACCGTCAAACTGGCGCTCACGGCGTTATGCCTGGGGCTGGTACTCGGCCTCGCCGGTGCCCTGGCCAAGACTTCCCCGTACAAGCCGTTGCAATGGCTGGGCGGTACTTACTCGACAATCGTTCGCGGTGTGCCGGAGCTGCTGTGGGTGCTGCTGATCTACTTCGGCACGATCAACGCCATGCGCTCACTGGGTGAGTTGCTCGATATTCCCGACCTGTCCCTCAGCGCCTTTGCCGCTGGCGTGATCGCCCTGGGCCTGTGTTTCGGCGCCTACGCCACGGAAGTGCTGCGGGGTGCAATCATCTCCATTCCCAAAGGCCACCGCGAAGCGGGTGTGGCGCTGGGTCTGTCGAAGTTTCGTATCTTTACCCGGTTGATCATGCCGCAGATGTGGCGCATCGCCCTGCCGGGCCTGGGCAATCTGTTCCTGATCCTGATGAAAGATACCGCGCTGGTCACGGTCATCGGCCTCGAAGAAATCATGCGCCATGCGCAGATCGCCGTAACCGTCACCAAACAGCCTTTCACCTTCTATATGGTCGCCGCATTCATCTACCTGGGCCTGACGTCGCTGTCGATGGTGGCCATGCACTTCCTGGAACAACGCGCCGCCCGCGGCTTCGTGAGGACGACGTAATGGAATGGGAAGTCATCATCAAGTGGCTGCCGAAGTTTATCCAGGGCGCCATCCTGACCCTGGAGCTGGTGAGCATCGCTGTGATCCTCGGCCTGATCCTGGCCATCCCCCTGGGTATCGCGCGCTCGTCCAAGCACCTGTCTGTGCGCGCCCTGCCCTACGCCTATATCTTTTTCTTTCGCGGCACGCCGCTGCTGGTGCAGTTGTTCCTGGTCTATTACGGACTGGCCCAATTCGACAGCATCCGCTCAAGCTTCATGTGGAAGTACCTGCGCGATCCGTTCTGGTGTGCCACCGCCACCATGACGCTACACACCGCCGCGTACATCGCCGAGATCCTGCGGGGTGCCATCCAGGCCATTCCGCCTGGGGAAATCGAAGCCGCCCGTGCGTTGGGCATGTCCAGGCCCAAGACGCTGTTCTACATCGTACTGCCCCGGGCCGCGCGCATCGGATTGCCGGCCTACAGCAACGAAGTGATCCTGATGCTCAAGGCCAGCTCGCTGGCGAGCACCGTGACCCTGCTGGAACTGACCGGCATGGCCAGGACGATCATCGCGCGCAACTACCTGACGGTGGAGATGTTCTTCACCGCCGGCGTGTTCTACCTGCTGATCTCCTTCCTGCTGGTACGCGGCTTCAGGCTGCTGGAACGCTGGCTGCGCGTCGATGCCTGCCAGGGACGTTGAAGCCCGCTTCGAGGCGCTGGATGCGTTTCTGATCGAGCACCAAGGGCTGTGGCGACCACGGCCCTTTACTCATCGGCAGTTGCCTTGGGAAACCGAGCATCCGCAACTGGCCCGATGGCTGCGTCAACGCTCGTTGTCCGACGCGGAAACCAGCCACAACCATCCCCACACCCTACCGGCGCCGGCGCCTTTTCCCTCACTGGCCCGCGAAGCCTTGCGCCTCAGTGCTGTGGATAAGTTACCGACGCAGCCCCTGCAACCGGCGGCGCGCCGCCTGAATGTCGACGTACCCGGGCGCAAGTGGCAGCAAATCGAAGCCTTCGGCGCCGCGCTGCAGTTTGCGCAAACACCCCGGCATTGGCTGGACTGGTGCGCCGGCAAGGGCCACCTCGGCCGCCGCCTGCTGCACACCAACCAACAGCTGACCTGCCTGGAATGCGACCCGGCGCTGATCGCGGCAGGCCAGGCCTTGAGCGACCACCACGGCCTGCCCGTCACCCACCGCCTGCAAGATGTCATGGCGGACGTGAGCCTAGACCCCGAGCACACCCCCGTCGCCCTGCATGCCTGCGGCGACCTGCATGTGCGCCTGCTGCAATTGGCCAGTGCCGCCGGCTGCAAGCAACTGGCCGTGGCGCCGTGCTGCTACAACCGCATCAACACGGACGCCTACCAGCCGCTGTCCGAAGCGGGCCGTGCTTCAGCCTTGCAGTTGTCGGTCGACGATCTTGGCCTGCCCCTCAGCGAAACCGTCACGGCCGGTAAACGCGTGCGGCTGCAGCGGGACATCTCCATGGCGCGCCGCCTGGGTTTCGATCAGTTACAACGCCAGTTACGCCACTGCGACGAGTACCTGCCTACCCCTTCCCTGCCCGCCGGTTGGCTGGACAAACCCTTCGCCGACTACTGCCAGGCGTTGGCCAGTATCAAAGGGTTATCCACAGGTGAACAGGATTGGGCGGCGCTGGAAGCGCACGGCTGGCAACGTTTGGCCGAGGTCAGGAACCTGGAATTGCTGCGTGGGCTGTTTCGGCGCCCACTTGAAGTGTGGCTGGTACTGGATCGGGCACTGTTTCTTGGCGAACGTGGCTACAGGGTCGAAGTGGGCAGCTTCTGCGAAACCACACTGACACCACGCAACTTGATGGTGCTTGCCGAGCGCGATTAAGGGGCAGGATTGTCGCACCCCAGCCTGTGGATAACTCTGTTGATGGAATCTTTACAAGGCCTGTGGCTACCTGCGCTACAGGCAAAAAGCCACGTTGTTCATTTTTTGTTCACAGAATAAAACGCACGTAAAACAGGCAGTTGCGGGGTGTTGAGAATGGCTCCACAACCTGATCATTTCGCGACAGCCCAAACAACCAATTGTGCATAAGCATCTGGCGTCAAGCACATAAACCGGCATTTACAGTTGCTTTTTGCGGGCAATCAGCAGACGGCAAAGCTCATTGATATCGTCACCGGCCAGGCTCAACGCCTGGCTGTCCAGCGGGTCGGCGCCGAACGCCAGGGCTTCGCTGATCCCTACGTCGTGATGCACCTCAAACGGCTCTTTCGTCCCCAGTCGCTGCCGGAATGCCTCAACCATATCCAGGCTGAAGGCACTGTCCTCATCCAGCTGGTTAAGCACGTAGTGAACGTGCGGCGCTCGGTCGCGCTCAAGGTGCGGCGCCAGCAGCCCATCGAGTTGGTCCAGGGTTCCCAGGGACGCCGCGTCGGCCTGGGCGACCACCAGCACCACATCCGCCACGCTCACGGCTTGATGGAAATAGACGCTGTTACCGGCGGGGGTATCGAGGATCACCGTGTGGCGGGCGTCCAGGCCCAAGGCGTGCAGCCGCTGCGCCAGCCAGTACGGTTCATGTTTCAGCCAGCGCTGCAGGGTGTCCTGCTGCTGGATATCGGTGTCGCCAAAGGTAATGACGCGGCTGCCGACAAAACCGGGCTGCTGGATGTGTTTCCAATGCGCATTCTGCAGGCTGGCGAGGCCGATGCCCGGTGAGGTCGGAGCGACACCGAAGTGACGGCGCAAGGCGTTTTGCGGGTCCAGGTCCACCGCCACCACCGATTCGCCCAGGCGCTGCAAACCACTGCTCAACAGGGTGGCCAGGGTGCTGCGCCCCACGCCTCCGTTGACCGACACCAGCGCCACCACGCAAGGGCGCCGCTCGGCCTTCTCCATCAGTGCGGACTGTACAGTGGAATCTTGAGGGGGAAAGGGGGTGCCATCCTCCACGGGAATGCTGCCAAAAAAGTGCAGTCGCGAATTCAGGCCACGGGGGTCACGCCTGACATCTTTGCCAAGCAGAGCAAGAAGACCGTCGGTAAAGCTCATAGCGCACCCTCCTCACGGCGAAGCTTAAAGACGTGAAAAGGTCAGCTGATACGACTGCTTACCGCAGGTCTTCTTATGGTCGCCCTTGTGCAGGCAGTCTGCTTCAAGCGCACAAAAGTGTCATTATTTTGATGGCTAAGCCGTCTATTTTTTAGATAAACGGCAAAACGTCAAATTACCGACCAATGCTGATCGCGTCGTATGGAGTCTGCAGATCCCGCTCAGGGATTTCCCAAATCAACAACTTCGGCGGGGTTTGCTTGAACGCCGGGCTGTCGAAGTACGCCTTGGCTGCGCCGGAGAACTCGCCGCCGTCCTTGCTGAAATTGCCCACGGGAGCGTTCAGGGCTTTCTGCAGGAAGCCGACAAAGTTGGAATTGCGCGAGAACGAAGTACCGATCAGTGCCACATTGGGCAACCCGGCGTCGCCGAACAGGTCATCAGTGTTGCTGGTGGCGCCACCCGCTTCGTGGGCGGAGCTGGCCGCGACCGACTCTCCCGGGGGCTGCAACTTCGGCGGTAACCAGTCGAGACCGGCCAGGCGCACCAGATCACCGGGGCGCACGGCAAGCGGTGCCTGGGTGATCTCAAAGGTTTGCTCGGGCGTAGCCTTGATCTCACGTTGCTGGATGCGTTTTGCCAGCGCCTGGGCGCCGGCGTTGGAGCCGATTTCGCTCCAGTGGGTGTCGGTGCGCAGGTATGCCTCGGGCCCGAGGGGTTTTAAGGTATCAGTGAGGTCCAGCGCGGACACTCCAGCGGCCTGCAAAGTGGCCGTCCAGTCCTGAATCCGGCTGTTGAGCACTGCCGGTCGGTACAAGCCACACAGCTGGGCAACCGCAATGCGGCTCTTGTCCGGTACCACCACCACTTGCAGCTCGATACCTTTTTCACCCAGTTGCCGCTGCAGGTCGATCACGGCCTGGGCCTTGGTCTGTGCGTTGGCCTGGGCGTGGCGGTTGATGCGCAGTTCATCGCTGATAAACAGCCAGCCCGGGCAACCCGGCCGCACGCGTGGGCCGGTGTCGCCGAACGCCAGCCAGCTTGCGCCACGTTCCAGGTTGGCCGCCTGGATCGCCATCGGCGCCTTGGCCAGTTCCTTGGCGAAACGGTGGGTCAACTCACCGTGCAGCAGCATGTCGCTGTCGACCTTGGCGGGCAAGAAGCTGATCGGCCCCTTCACCATCAGCCAGGCGCAGGACAGCAGCCCCGCCGCCAGGAAGGGCACCAGCACCCAGGCCGCCAGGGGGCTGGTGCGAACAGCCAAGTCGCTCGGAGGAGTCGGCGCGGTAGGAGCGGGCATGGTCGGGCGTCCTTAGAACTGAAAGTACAGAAACGGTACGGCGTCGCGGCTGGCGATCAGCGCGAACGACAACACAAACCCGGCCACCGGCCACAACGAAGCGGCCACCACAAACCAGGGCTGGGTACCGAAACGCTGCTCGCAACGCACCTGCCAGATCGGCGCAATGATGCATACCAGGCCCAGCAACGCCGCCATGCCGTGGGCCGGGCGCATGGCCACGGCCATGGCGTCACCCAAGGCCACGCCATGCATACCGAACTGGCCGGCGTACATGGTCAGTGCCGAATGGAAGTCCGGCGCGCGGAACAAGGTCCAGGCCAGGCACACAAACAGCAACGTCAGGATGTGCGACAGCACCGGCGGAATGCGCGGCAGGCTCGACCGCGACCAGGCGCGATCCACACACAGCGCGATACCATGCGCCGCCCCCCACAACAGGTAGTTCCAACTGTCGCCGCCGTGCCACAACCCGGCGATTGCCATGGTCAGGAACAGGTTGCGATAGGTACGCCACACGCCGTCGCGGTTACCGCCCAGGGCGATGTACAGGTAGTCGCGCAACCAACTGGACAACGACAAGTGCCAACGACGCCAGAAGTCCTGGATGCTGCTGGCCAGGTACGGGCGGTTGAAGTTTTCCGGGAAGTGAAAGCCCAGCATCAGGCCCAGGCCGATGGCCATGGCGCTGTAGCCGGCGAAGTCGAAGAACAGTTGCAGCGAATAAGCCAGGCAACCGATCCACGCATCCACCAGGCTGGGGTTTTCCAGGTGGAAGGCAATGTCCACCAATGGCGACAAGGTGTCCGCCACCAGCACTTTCATGCCCATGCCGATCATGAAGCGCCGCGCGCCGAGGGAGAAATTCGGCCAGTTGAAATAACGCTGGTTAAGCTCACGGCGAACCCAGTCATAACGGATGATCGGGCCTGCAATCGAGTGGCCGAACATCGAAATGTACGTGGCGTAATTAATGAAGCTGCGTTCCACCGGCACCGTATGACGGTGCACGTCCACCAGGTAGGAAATCGCCTGCAGCACGATAAATGACAAGCCGGCCGGCAAGGCCACGCGCTGCCAATCCAGCGGCATGGCGCCGTACCAGGTGATCACCTCGCTCACGGTACCGGCGACGATGTTGGCGTACTTGTACCAACACAGCACCGCCGTGTTGAACACAATCAACGCGATCAACAGGCGCACCCGGCCTTTGCCGTCCTCACGGGAACGGTCCACCAGCAGGCCGCCGACCCATGCCACCACGGTCAACACCATGTGCAGGAACAGGAACAACGGGCTCAGCCAGCCGTAGAACAACCAGCTGCCGATCAACAGGATGACGTTGCGCCAGCTCGGACGAGCCAGGGCATAGATCAACAGGAAGGCCGGCAGGAACAGCGTGAGGAATTCGAGTGAGGCAAAGACCATGGTGGTGTCGGGCCCGATCAGTTAGCGAGTGCGTCGGAAGCGAACAGCAACTTCGAACCTGCAGCCGAAGGGACGGCCAGCACGCTATAGCGCTCACCCGCCTTGAGGGTGAACGTCAGCGGCTGGCCCACCGGAGCACCGGCGCACTTGAGCTGCACCGACAATTCCAGCGGGTTGATCATGCGGCGTTGCAGCGAACCTTCGGCCACCTTCTTGAACAGCTCGGCCTTTTGGGCCACGGCTTCCAGGCTGGCGTCGGCGCAGGCGGCATCGGCGTTGATAAAGGCCAGGGAAGCCTTGAGCGCGTTGAAGTCGTCCGGTTGCTCACGCACCACCAACTGGCGCGTGGCGCCCTGGGCGTCGACCAACGCGACCACGGTGGCGAATTCGCCGGGGGCCACGGTCACCGACAGGTCGGCGTTTTTGCCGTCGCGGCTCAACACGCCCTTGATCGGCTTGTCACCCCCCACCACCGGCAGGAAGGCCGACACGGCTTTATCCCCGCTCAACACCAGGCTGGCCTTGGAACCGTCCGCCACCAGCTTCAACTCGCCGGGAGTGCCATTGGCAAAACGCAGGAACGCTGCGTCTTGCTCCGGCCCGGTGGGGTACAACGGGATGTCGGCGCTGTAGGCGCTGACACTGGCGAGCAAGGTCGCCAGACCCAGGGTCATGCGTTTCATTATTTGCTTCCTTTACCGTAGGCCGATGGCGGCAGGTCGCCCAGGGCCGTACCAATGGCCTTGGCCCATTTCTGGTAGCCGTCGATGGTGAAGTGCTGGCCGTCAGTGGTGATCCACTCGCCCGGCTTGGAGAAGGTCAGCGAATCGATGTAGGTGCACGGCGCCACGTTACTGGCCAGGAAGGCCGACATCAGCTTGGTGCGGGTGTCGTCCTTCTTGTACTGGGAACCGACCTTGCCCCACGGCGGACCGACCCACACGCACTTGGTGCCGGTGTCGGTGATCGCCTTGGTCAGCGAGGTCACGCTTTTCCAGGCCCAGGCCTTGGGGAACACCGGGTTGGTGTACGAGCCCATGGTGTCGCCGATGATCAGCACGACAACGTCGGGTTTGTCCTTGGCAATCAGTTCCTGGATCGGCGTGGTGCTCATGGCGTTCTTGCCGTAGATCACCGCTTTGCCGGTGGGCAGGCGCTCGCCGCCACACTCGACTTTTTTCGGTACGACCCAATCCGCCGCACCAGCACCGCAGGCACCGATGGAATGAACCACCGCGCCTTGCTTGGTCAGGTTGTCTTGCAGCGGGTTGAGCAACGAATCGGGAAAGCTCATATGACTTTCGCCCAGTACCAGCATGGTTAGGCCGGCAATCGCAGAAACAGGCATGAATGACTCCGATTTAATCAGTTGGAATAAGGGGAACGGTACGGGCTGACCGGCAAAGGCATAGGTCCGCTCAGGTCTTCGAACAAGTAGCGCAGATAGGCATTACCCGCGTACTGGCGGTAATCCTGGGCGTTATCGAGTCCGATTTCACCTCCCAGGTAGAACCGCGAGCTGAGACGGTATTCGGCAGCCGCGTTGAAGCTGTAGCCGACGCCGGTTTTGCTGGTGCTCTCGTACTTGGGATTACCCCTGGACGCTTGCAGCGTGCTTTCGCCCGGGAAGAAATCCGCCCCATCTTGCGCGATATGCTGCAGGCCTACCGAACTTTTTACCTGGTAACTGAAGCGATCAAAGCTTTGTGCCCAACGAATCGGCACGCCCAGGGAGAAGAAGCGCTGCGGACTGAAGTAACCACCGTTGCCGTAGGTGTAGAAGTCCTGGTTTTCCTTGAAGGTCATCGCCGAGCCGCTGATACCCAGGGTCAACGTGTCCCGCTGGTTGTTGCGCAGATACCAGTAGATGCCGCTGCCCAGTTCCAGGCGGGTGTTGTCTTCGACGTTATTGCCCAGCAATTCATGCAGCGACGCGTAGCCGTAGACGCCCAGCTTCTGGTTGTCATAGCTCAGCTCACCACGGCCGCCGTTGGCGGTGACGCCGCCCCATTTGTTGCCATCGCCGTCTTCGGAACCCGCGAAGGAAGTGACACTGTCGGTGACCGGACGCCGGGAAATATTGGCGCCATAGCGGAAGTTCGAATTGGCCTCGAACGGACGCGAGACACTCACGCCACCCACCAGGGTGTTGTAGAGGAAGCCCAACGGGCTGACCCCGACGTCGGCCTTGAGGCCTTCATCCGGATTCTCGAACGCGACGGCCAAGCCAACACCGGTGTCGCTCTGGGAGCCCGCCGGGGTGGTGGTGCCTTTGCCGAAACGCGACAACGCATCGCTGCCCACGCTGCCCGCACTCAAGTGCACCGGCGTGACGCGCAACGCTATGGTGTTATCGCCGACCGGCATGCGCGCTTCGAACGGCGCTTCCACATCGGTGATCTTGCTCAAGCCTTTCTCGCCGTTATTGCTGCGCACGCTCAAGCCCTGCACCACATACCCGGTACGGTCACGCAGGATGGTATCCAGCGCAAGCCGTGCCGGGCTCAGCTCGGGGCTGTCGATGGAGGCGATGGTCGACGGCGGCACAAACGGGTCGCTCAGGTCGTTGGACGTCGCGCTGGCAAACGCGCTGGACGTGACGGTCTTGGTCGGTGCATCGATCGGCGGCGGCACGGCGCCGGCGACAGTCAGGTCGGTGACCTGGCGGCGCTGGCCCGGCAAGCCCACGAAGGGGTTATACGATTTGCCCTGAGGTTCGGCCTGGGCCACCTGGGTCCTGGCCTTCATCGCGGTTTCAATCGCCAGGGCCTTGCGCAGCAGTTCAGCGGCTTCGCTGTTCTTGCCCAGGCCCTGATAGATGCGTGCCGCCGAAGTGAGGATCTCCGGGTTGCCCGGTTCGAGCGCCAGGGCCTTGTCGCTGGCCGATTGCGCCAGGCTGCGGTCGTTGCCTTTCAGGGCGATGTCCGCCAGACCCAATTGCAGGCGCGCATTGTTCGGGTTCTGCTGGATCAACGGCGTGTACAGCTCCATGGCCTTCTTGCCGTTGCCGCTGGCCGCGTACATGCGCGCCAGGGCACCGACACCCAATGCGTCGTTCGGGCGCTGGGCCAGGGCCGGGGAAAGCATGTCGTAGGCCGCCACCAGGTCGTTCTTCTCGCGCAGGGCGTCGGCCTGCTTGACCCGGTACAGGTAGATCAAATCGTCATAGCGCTGGCGACCGATCTCGGTCAACGGCTGGCCTTGCACTTCGCGCAGGATCTCGCCCGCCTCGCTGTACTTGTTGGCCTTGAGCAGTACGTTGGCGTACAGCAGTTTCTGGTCGACGGTCGGGTTGGGGTTGTTCTCCACCACCTTCTGCATCATGTCCAAGCCGAACTGCGGGGCGCCCACTTCAACATAAGCAGCAGCCAGCACCGCCACGCGCTCAGGTTTTTGCCGGGTCAGCGACTCGGAACGACCAAGCAGCGCCAGGGCTTCCGGACGCTGGCCACGGCGCGCCGTTTCGATGGCGATGTCCGTTTGCTGATGCAGGGCGATATCGATCGCCAGCTCGTTCATGTCCGCCGTGCGCTGGGCGGTGGGGATGCGCCCGAGGGTGGCCTCGGCTTGTTTCCACTCGCTCAGTTCAGCCGACAACAGGGTACTGGTGTACAGCGCATCCGGTTGGTTGGGCTGGGTCTTGAGCAGGCCGTCGATCAGGGCACGCGCATTGCGGATCTGACCGTCGCGCAGGTACATGCGCGCCAGGGCAAAGCGGGTCCAGGGGTTTTCCGGGTCGGCGTCGAGGGCCTGGCGGTAGGCGGCTTGCGCAGCCTTCAGGTCACCGCGCTGCTCGGCCAGTTTGCCGACCTGGGTAGCGCGCAGTGCGTTGATTTTCACGCTCGGCGCAAACTTGGCGCGCTGGGCCGGAGACACCGAGTCGATCAGCTTCAGGGCTTCATCCGGCTGGCCGGATTGGGACAATACGTTGATCAAACCGCTGAGCGCATCCGGGTCGCCAGGGTGACGGGCCAACACCTTGCGGTAGCCGGCTTCGGCAACGTCGAACTGGTTGTCCTGGGCCTGGAAACCGGCCAAGGCGATTGCCGCACCCGGTTGGCCCGGATTCAGGCGCTCGGCCTGGGCCACCAGGTCACGGGCCTGGGCACCGCGGCCGGCGCGCTGGGCGTCACGGCTCTGGCTGATCAGATTCCAGTAACGCACGTCGTTCAGGGCCGACTGCCATGCGGCGCCACCGGGCAAGCGCGTGGCCTGCACCAGGTAGTTTTCCGCATCGCTGAAACGCTCTTGCTGTTGACGCAACACGCCCATGCCACCAAGGGCATCGACGTCATTGGATTTTTGCGCAAGGCGCGCCGTGAGCAGTGGCTCGGCGGTTTTCAAGTCGCCGTCGTCCAGGGCCTTGAATGCCTTGGTCATCTGCGGATCACGCTGCCAGGCACCGCCGCCCTTGCCTTGGGCGATGCCCTTGTCCATGAGCGCGCGGATCTCGGTGTCATCCGGGTGCACGGTGAGAAATTGCTGGAACAGCGCCACCTGGTCCGGCTTCGGTGGGCCGAGCCAGACCAGCGCAAAGCGCCAGGTTTCATCGGCGTTGCCGCCCACATCGTTGTTCGAGGCCAGCTTGGCCAACGCACGGATACCGTCCGGCCGGGTTGCCGGGTTACGTGCCAGGTGCTTGGCCAGGAACAGCGCAACGATCGGATCGTTGGGCCGCTCACGGGTCAGGCGCTGCAGGCCGGCAATGGCCTCATTGGTGCCCTTGGCGGTAAAACCCAGGGTGTTGTAGTACTCACGGGCAATCAGGCCCTGGGGCTGGCGGCCCTGGAAAATCTGACGGTACAAGGCCACAGCCTTTTCGCGCTCGTCTTCGGGCTCACCCAATTCACGCGCCTGCTCCAGCAGCTTGGCATTTTCCGGCATGTTGACGGTGATGTCCTGCTCCAGCTGCAACGCCTGGCGCGGCACCGGGCTCAGCGCTTGCAGTCGGGCCAGGTACTTTTGCGCCTCGGCCGGGTGGTTCTGCTGCATCTGGATCAGGCCGATGCCATAAAGCGCGTCCGGCTGCTCGGGGCTCAGGTTAAGCAGTTTCTGCCAGGTCTCCAGGGCCCGCTCGGGGTTTTTCTTCGCCTGCCAGTAGTAGCCCTGCTCGATCAGCAGGGACTGCGGGTCGCTGGTTTCAGCGAAGCTGGCGGTCGAGGCCAGGGCGGCGAGAATCGCAATGGCTAGCGTGTGACGGCGCATGCTGCCTCCCAGGAAAGTTTGACCGTACCATCTTGTTCAAAACGGTACTTCTGATCGGAAAAGCCTTGGCTGAACAGGCTGAGCATGTAGTCGTAGTAGATCGGCTGCGCGCTGTCCGGCGCCGAGGGCGCCAGGGCTTTGTTGAGCGCGTCGTCGACCTTGGCCTTTTGCAGTTGTGCCAGGGCGGTTTCGCCACGGGCCTGGAAGAAGGCAATGGTCGACGCCGAGAAGCCGATCGGCGAATAGCCGTTGTTCTTCTCGACTTCGCCGGTGGTGACGTGGATTTTCTCCGGCGGGAAGCCGGTGGCCGCCGCAGCCGTCGCCCGGGACATGCCCCCCAGGGACTTGAGCATGCCCGCCGCGAGTGGATCGGCCTTGGCGGTCATGCCGGCCCACATGTAGGTGCGGATCGCGTCGTAGCTGCCCAGGTCATCGGAGAACGGGTCGACCACAAACAGCCCGGTGTTGGCACTGGTCGCGCGGTAACCGACCCAGTTAGCCGCCAGGCCATGGGGGTTGCTGGCGGTGTCGGCGAGCATCCGCGCGTTGCTTTCGGCCACTTCGTTCCAGCCGGCATTCGGCCGCTCTTTATGGAAGCGACGTAGCTGCGCCAGCACCTGGTAGCTCGGGTTGAACCGCCACAGACCACCGGCATGGGCGTAACCCACCGGCCCCGGCAACAGCATCTTGCCCAGGCCCGGCACACGCACGATCAGGTTGCGTTCCACATTGGCCAGCATCAATTGCGCATCGGCGCGGTATTGCGGTGCATTCCACACGCGGGCCGCTTCAAGCAGGGCGTAGGCCATCCACAAATCCGCGTCGCTGGCAGAATTGGGGTCGATCACGCCCCAGGTGTTGTCAGGCTTTTTGCCCCACAACCAACCTGGCAGGTTCTGGCCGATATCGGCCCCCGACATGTTGGCCTTGGTCCAGGTCCACAGCTTGTCGAAGCTGCCACGGTCGTTGCCGACCAGGGCGAAGAACATCGCGTAGGACTGCCCTTCCGAGCTGCTCTCGGTAGGTTTCATGGAGGAGTTGAGCACGCGGCCGTCGTCCTGCACGAAGCGCTTGGCATAGTTCTGCCACAACGGCCAGTCGCAGCTCTGCGCCTGCGCCACACCAGCACACATCAGCGAGCCCAGCGCTATCAGGGCCATGCTACGCAGCGGGCTCATGCCAACCGCCGTTTTGCACGGGCACGCAGCGACAGGTAGATCAGCGACGTGACCACCGCCAGACTGAGGAAGGTGATCAACAGCATCCACCCCAGGTGCTGGGACAGTTGCCACTGCATGAACTTGAAGTAGTTGAGCTTGCCGACGTAGTACTGCTCGTCCGCCACCAGCGAGCTGATCTGCGTGCCTTGCACCACCGCCAGGCTGCCCTGGATCGAATCTTTGTAGTCGTCGCCGCCGATCAGGGCGGAGGTAGCTTCCAGCAGGCCTTGCGGCTGGTTGCTGGCGATCAGGACCACGCTGCGCCCGGACTTGAGCGGCGATTGGAAACCGGCCAGCCAGGTGCTGCTGCTCAAGCTGTTGAAGGTGATCCCGGTATTGGCCTTGTGGATATTGGCCGCCGGATCGGGGCTGACCCAGCTGCGCACATAACGCGGCAGGTCCGACAACAGGAACTGATGCTGCGCGCCATCGCTGGTCGCCGGCAGGTACTGCTGCCACTGCTTGAGCAGCGGTTGGTTGGCGGCGGTGGCGAGCACCAGCAGGTCCTTGTCGGCGACGCTTTGCACATCTTTGGCCTGTACCACTTTCACGGCAGTCGCCGGGTAACCGGTGGCTTCGCCGAAGCGGCCGAGCACGGTCAGGTAAGCGGTGATTTCATCGGTGCCGAAGTTGTCCGGCATGACCACGGCGGATTCCGACAGGTCGGCCAGGCGCGTGAACGGGAAACCGGAGTCGTTGAACACACCCAGGTTAGGCATGGCGATGTAGTGCTGGTAACCGGTGACATCGAGGGTCGAGTCCGGGTCGACGGAACCGCGCATGTTGTCGACGATAATGTCGCGGCATTCGCCTTCCTTGATGTAGTCGTACATAAAGCGCAACTGCAGCTTGGACTTGGGCGATGCCGAGCTGATCGGCAACAGGGTCGTCACTTCACGGGGCAGGCTTTCGTCTTTCTTCAACTGGTCGAGCAGGGTTTGACCGCCGCCCAGGTTGGTCACCGACGGCAGCGCCACGGACTTCATGAACTGGTCATTCAGACCGATCAGCAGCGCGGAATTGGTCGACACCTGCTGTGGGGTGTAACGGTATTTGAGGTGCAGCGGCACGCCTTCTTCACGCCAGTTGAACAGGTCAGGCGGCAGGCGCATGTCAACGCTGATGGCGCCGGGATTGTAGCCCGACACACTGAGTTTCTGCTGCTCGACCAACTCACCGAGGCGCACCGGGCGGTTGCTCGGCAGCCAGTTCGGGGCGTCATAGGGACGGCGCGGCGCGAGGGCTTCGAGCTTGGTGATGACCACGCTGTTGCCGGCCAATACCGGGCTACCCAGCACCACGGCGGTGGCGGCGCGCTTGAGCTCTTGCGCGTCACGGCCGGTGACGATCAGCAGCTTGCCATTGGCGTCGGTGGGGTTGGCGATCAGGGTCAACGTCGGGCCGGTCGGCTTGGCGATGGCGACACCGTGCACATCCATGGCTTCGGCGGTTTGCACCAACACGATGGCATTGCCCTTGGCCGGCAGCTCGCCGAGGGTGGTCGGGAAGGTCGCGCCACGGTAGCTGGCGAGGCCGCCGATCCAAGACGACAACGCACCGGCCGCTTCCAGGGCGGCACTGTCCGGCGCGGTCGCGAACACGAACGGCAGGCTCACCCGGCGCGCGTCACGCTTATCGAAGAATGGCAGCGGCAGCACGGCCAGGTCGTCCTTGAGGACGATCGGCTCGACCTGCACTTTCAGCTCACTGCTGTTGCTGATCTTGGCCCACAGGCTGCTGTGCAACGGGTCTTCGCAGGACATGGTGTAGTGACCGATGAACTGCAGACTCAAGCGGTTGAATTCGGTGATCAACTTCGGCGGGATCTGCACCAGTTGTTCCTGCTGAGTGCCGGCCCCCTCTTTGGGCAACGCCAGGCTGGCGGCTACTTCGCCGTTGACCAGCACGTTGATCTGCGACAGGTCCGCCAGCAACGCCGGCGAGTAGCTGTACTTGAGCAACAGTTGCGCGCCCTTGACCACTTCGTCGGCACGAATGTCGAAGTTGACGCTGTCGGAAGACTCCACCCCTTGCAGGTTCATGGTGTCGCGACGCCCCAATTGCTTGAGGGTCAGGCTGTAGCCGTTGTCGGTGCTTTGCACGGGCACGGTGGTCACCGCTTGCTCGGCAGCTTGCGCCAGGGTATTGAAACCCATCAGCGAGGCGATCATCAGCGCGAGTGCACGGCGCGGATGAGGGCGAGCGAAAATCTTCGAGGTCATGGCTTGTCCATCAGCGTATCAAGCGGTTTTTTGGGGGTGCGGCTCAAGGCCAGACGCAGTTCGTGTAGGGTGGCGCGGCCGAGGGTGAACAGGCCGCCGATGCCGATGGAGCTGACTTCGCGCAGGGCCGCCAGCGGCGTATCCGGTTGGCCGGCGCCCCAGCTCGCGGCCCAGGTGTCGGCGCGGGAGAAGGTCAGGCGTACCAATTCGCTTTGCTGGCGCAGGCTGAGGGGTTCGAACTGGGCGCCGATCTGCGCCCCTTTGCTGAACACCACGCGCGCATCGAACAGGCTGTCCTGACCGTTGCGCGAGAGCACCAGTTGCACGCGCTCGCCCTGGGTGATCGAGTGACCATCGGTGAGCATCAGGCCGAAGCCGTTCTGCGAGAAATCCTGGGTAGTGCCATCCAGCACACGGCCGTCGGCACAGATAATGCTCACCGGTAGCTTGGCGCTGACGCGCGGCTCGGAACGCACCTGGCGCGCCTCCGAGGCCACGGCGACAGCGGCGCTGGTGATGATCAGGTTGTAGAGGGTCCAGGTCAGGTTGATCGCCACCGTCACAGCCGTGGACGCATCGCCCCAGATCAACTGATGGATACCAAAGCCCAGGCCGACCAGGTTCACGGCCAACAGCACCAGGTAAGGGCGCGCCAGCTTCCAGTCGAAGAACTGCTTGTCGATGATGCCGCCCTTGTCGGTGACGTTGAAGCCGCCGGCCTTGGGGTTGACCAGCGCCACCAGCACCGGCGGCAGGATGTACCAGGCCAGTACGGTCTCGTATACCTCGTTCCAGAACGAGTGCCGGAAGCGGCCCTGGATGCGTGAGTTGGTCAGGCTTGAATGCACCAGGTGCGGCAGTACATAAGCGACGATCATCAGCGCCGAGGCATGGAAAATCTCCGCGCCAAAGACCAAATAGGCCAGCGGTGCGGTGAGGAATACCAAACGCGGCAAACCATAAAAGAAGTGCAACATAGCGTTGGCGTAGCAGATGCGCTGGCCCCACTTGAGGCCCTTGCCCAGCAACGGGTTGTCGGTGCGGAAGATCTGCGCCATGCCCCGCGCCCAGCGGATCCGCTGGTTGATGTGGCGCGACAGGCTTTCCGTGGCCAGGCCCGCAGCTTGCGGGATCGCCAGGTACGCCGTGTTGTAGCCCAGGCGGTTGAGCTTGAGCGCGGTGTGGGCGTCTTCGGTCACGGTCTCGACGGCTACCCCGCCGATTGCCAGCAGCGGCTCACGGCGAATCACCGCACACGAGCCGCAGAAGAAGGTGGCGTTCCACAGGTCGTTGCCGTCCTGCACCAGGCCGTAGAACAACTCGCCCTCGTTGGGCACGGCGCGGAAGGTGTCGAGGTTCTTTTCGAACGGGTCCGGCGAGAAGAAGAAGTGCGGCGTTTGCAGCATCGCCAGCTTCGGATCCTTGAGGAACCAGCCAAGGCTGACTTGCAGGAAGGAGCGCGTCGGCACGTGGTCGGCGTCGAACAGCGCGACGTATTCGCCGTCGGTGACCTTCAACGCTTCGTTGAGATTACCGGCCTTGGCGTGGAAGTTGTTGTCGCGACGGATGTAGTTGACCCCGACCTTGCGGCAGAACTCGCGAAAGTCATCACGGCGGCCGTCATCGAGCACGTGCACACGCAGCTTGTCCTTGGGCCAGTCCATCGCCTGGGCGGCGAAGATGGTCAGTTTTACGATGCTCAGCGCTTCGTTATAGGTGGGGATGAACACATCCACCGTCGGCCATTCTTCCGGCTCGGTCTTGAGCCACACCGGGGTGCGACGCAGCGGCCAGGCGGTTTGTACGTAGCCGAAGATCAGCACGATCAGGGCGTAGAACTCGGCGGCGACCAGGCCGTAGCCGAAGAACATGTCGAGCCAGGTTTCAAAGCCCAGGGTGGAGGTGAGTCGCCAGAACATGTAGCGCAGCGAGGCCACCAGCGACAACACCACCAGCGCGAGGATTGCCAGGCGCCCCGGGATCTTGCGCAGCACCAGCACCGCCATGAAGCACACAACGGCAAACAGGCATTGGCTGTAGAGGTCCAGCGGCGCACTGATAACGCCAAAAAACAGCAGGGCACCGAGCACGCAACTGGCAAATACCAGCACCGTACGTAGTGCCGCAGGCCAGCGATTGAAGCGCGCGATGGCGCCATTCAGGCGCTGTTCAGCGCGCCCTTCGACGAAGGGCGTGGAGGACGTATTGTCGGTCATGGAAGGTCCGAGTCGATGCGTTCGAGCAAGGCGCGGCACAGGGCGTGGACGTCCTGGCAGCCGATACTGTTGACGGTAGGGTCGAGGGGATCACGCCCGTAGGCCTGGGCTTCGCTGAACGCCAGGTCGCGGTGTACCGTGCCCAGCAGGGCACTGCCGAGGCGCGTCTTGAACACCTCGGCCATGTCCAGGCTGAAGCGGTGGGCGGCGTCCAACTGGTTGATCACATAAAAGCGTTGTGGCGGTTTTGCGCGTTGCAGGTATGGCGCCAGCACGCTGTCCATCTGCTCCAGGGTGCTGAACGACGCCACATCCGACTGCACCACCACCAGCACCGCGTCGGCAACCGACATGGCTTGGCGGAGGTACACGGTGTTGCCCGCCGGTACGTCGATGATGACCGTGTCCTGGCCGTTCAGCTTAAGGCTGGCCAAACGCTTGCCAAGCCACTCGGGATCCTGACCCAACCAGCGATTCAAGCTCTGCTGCTGCTCGTGGTCAGTGCCACCGAACGCCACCAGGCGGCAACCGCCAAAGCCGCGTTCAGGCAGGGCTTCCCAGCTTTCGTTAAGCAAGCTGGTAGCGCCGATGCCAGGGAAGTCGAGGCCCAGGCACAGGTGGTGACGCAGGGCGTTTTGCGGGTCCAGGTCGAGGGCAAGCGCCGGGTGCCCCTGGCGCTGCAAGCCACTGGCAATCGCAGCAGACAAGGTGCTACGGCCGACACCCCCTTTAACCGAAACCACCACCACCACTTTCGGCGTGGACTGCTCCGAATACACCTCGCCTTGCGGGCCCGATATTACTTCGGACAGTGGCAGGTGGTCGGCATCGCCATGGTTCAGCTCTTCGAGCAAACGCAACAACGGGGCCGATGGGGCTTCATCCAAGAGAGCTGCCACTGCAGGCGGGGGAGCAACAACCTCCGGGCTTTCCAGGACCTCTACATCGTCCTCGATAAACTCATGGATAAAGTCGATTTCGCGGTAGCCATTCGGGTTGGCACCCAGCTTGTTGAATAGTTTTGAAATGTCATCTGCTCGACTCACTCACTGCCCCTCCCCACCTGGTTTGCGCTTTAAAGGCGATAAAAAGGTCAGCGAAGAGCTGACCTTGTATTTTTATAGTTATGTGTTGGCCGAGGCATTCTGTGATATCACATTGATGGTGTCAGTATTTTGATGCTTTTAGCTCGATATTATCCGACGAACGGCGTGGCGCCATTTTTATGACGAATCCAGCGATAAAAATGCATTCGTTGTAAGAACATGAACTTGCACCGATTTATCGTGATTTTTGTTGGCCTGATGGTCAAAAACGGCACAAATCTGACATACCCATAAACAAATAATCCGTTGCCTCAAATCTGTCTCGAAAATTTGCCTACACGATTTTGCGATTAAACCTACTATTCATATCGCGCGACAGAATACGCAAACCGCGCCTGGATTCAAGGCAAAACCCGCCCGGCGGTCGCCCGCGACGTCTATGCACAACTAAGCAAAACCCACGCCGCTGGACACTTCCTCGACCTTCAATGAACCCACCCATTGAACCAAGAGGATACCCAGCGCGAACGCGTTGACCATCGTCAGCCAGCGGACAACTGCTCAGGCTTATTGATGAACCCGCCGCTCGGTGAATTCATAATCACCCTGGCAATCACTGGTGGGGTCCGCTGCCACACTCACGTAATGCACGGTGTCCGGGTCCACCAGCTTATAGGTGTACACATCCGGCGAACGCACCCCATCGGTGCGCAACTCGTTCTTACCGTCGGCCGCCGACCACGACCCCTGCTCGGTCTGAATCACCTGCGTCTGCTGCGCATCGCGAAAGAAGGTAATGGTGAAACGGCCATCGGCCTTGAGGTGGTTGGTCCACGACAGGAACTGACAGTTGCCGGTTTCCGAACGCAGGCCTTTCCAGGTACCGACCAGCGCGGGGTCGTTGCCGGGCTTGGTAATGGAGCACGCGCTGAGAGCGGCGGCGAGGAGGATGAGGCACAGGGAGAGAATCCGTTTCACGTGGGGCTTCCTTAGGCAGGGATGAACTCAACATCGCACCGGCCAGACCGCCCGGCGACGAGGGAAGAATCCTACCCGCGCTTGCCGGAAAAAGGGGCGTTCGTGAAAAAAGCTCAGGTTCTGCAAAAATAGTCAGAATTCAGGGGTTTACAGAACGTTGCCAATCGCTATAATCGTCGCCCTAACACGCCGGTATAGCTCAGTTGGTAGAGCAACTGACTTGTAATCAGTAGGTCCCGGGTTCGACTCCTGGTGCCGGCACCACATTAGGCTCCATTGCATTCCACCGAATGCTCTGGAAGCCCCGAAAACCCGCCCTTTGGCGGGTTTTTTCGTTCCAGGACCCTCTGTCGGGATCCAACAAAATCCCCCTTCCCCGAGGGTATGTTAGGGGTACTGCGATTTCCCGGTCAGGAGCGCGTACCCCTATGCCACGTCTAGCGATCCCCCTCAGCGACCTGCAATGCCGCACGGCCAAAACCCGCGAGCGCGCCTACAAACTGTTCGACGGTGGCGGCATGTACCTTTTCGTCAAACCCAATGGCGTGAAGACCTGGCGCTTGAAGTACACCAAGCCCAGCGGCAAGGAAGGTACGCTCATCATCGGCAATTACCCCATCGTTACCCTTTCCGTCGCACGACGTAAGCGAGACGAAGCCAAGGCGTTGCTGCTCGACAACCTCGACCCAATGGAAGAAAAGAAGAAGGCCAAGATCGTAGCCCAGCGGGCGGCACTGCTTTTCGAAACCGTTGCCATGGAGTGGCACGCCGATATGTCCCGCCGCTGGACCGAAGGCCATGCAAAAACAGTAATGAGCCGACTGCGCACCCACGTCTTCCCGCACATCGGCCAACGACCGATCGCTGAACTCGATACCCACGACCTGCTAGAGATCACCCAGCGCATCAAGGAACGCGGCACCATGGATGTGGCGTTAAGGGTACAGAACTACTTATCCACCATCATGCGCGGGGCCAAAAGGGCTCGGCAGATCACCATGAATCCTGCACTGGATCTGGCAGGCTCGATTCACGCGCCGCGCACAGTCCATCGCCCCGCCCTATCCCTCAACCGCCTACCCGAACTGCTACAACGCATCGACAACTACAACGGTCGCGAGCTGACGCGCCTTGCCGTCCTGTTGACGTTGCATGTATTCGTCCGCTCCAGCGAACTACGCTTCGCTAGATGGAGTGAGTTCGACCTTCAACGCGCCATGTGGGAAATCCCCGATACTCGCGCACCGATTGAAGGGGTACGCAACTCCACACGTGGGACCAAGATGAACGGCGACATTCAAATGGTTCCGCTATCGCCGCAGGTCATCGAAATACTGGAGCGCCTGCGCAGCCTCAGTCGCTTTTCAGAGTTGGTGCTACCGGGCGACCACAAGTACTGGAAGCCCATGTCCGAGAACACGGTGAACACCATGCTCCGCAACGTCGGCTATGACACCAGTAAGGACGTGTGCGGCCACGGCTTCAGGACCATGGCCTGTAGCGCCCTGCTTGAGTCCGGGTTATGGACCGACGCAGCCATCGAAAGACAAATGAGCCACAAGGAACGCAACCGTGTGCGTGCCGCGTATATCCACAAAGCTGAATTTCTGGAGCAGCGCCGGCTGATCATGGCGTGGTGGAGCAACTACATTGATGCCAATCGCAGCGGCCATGTAACGCCTCACGAATTCGCTCACCCAGTCGGCAACAACATCACCGCCCTACAAAATAGCCGTGGCGCATCCAAACGTGGGTAAGCCAATGAGATCACCGCAGTCCGCCCTTCCACGCGGGTCCATCCAAGCGGGGCTGCAAAGCCGCCCTGCTTGGATGGACCTCATTTAAAAAATCTAAAGCCCACCCAACTGTCTGTGGAAAACCACTGATTTCCACCGGTGGATAATTTCATCCACAGCCGCAGAATTCCCGAAAATTCGAGCCTTGACCCAAATTATCCACAGGCGTAGAAAAGATCGGGCAAGTGCTGTCGTTGACAGCAACCCAGGTAGCCAGAACCTTTAAGGCTACGCCACACCGTGGTGGTTCTCCCAAAGTGCGATTAGCGTCCGGCGGCTCGCACGGTCACAGCGATGTGATGGATGCCTACTTTTACCAGTGTGCCCACTGCGGCAACTTCCCCCTTTCATAGCTGCCCTGCAGCAACCTATCCGCTTGGCCATTTCATTGCGCCAACCTGCGCCCGTCTCTTTCTTCCGGAAAGAGACGGGCGCTCCTACCGCTGCTGCAGCCCAACTCGTACAAGGCTTTGCGGCATTCCCCCTCGTGACAATCGGCGTGACAAACACCGAAGTCACCAGCAACAGAGATGCAGATGATGGTGCCGCAGCCCAAGGAATGGACTGCACCTGACTGACAGTCAGGCATGCCCCGGTCATCGCATCACTGCCTTCACCCGACTCAGGATCTCGCGGCGTTGGTCTCGTCAGCCAGTGCAGCCTCCACCCGCCCACTTTCTCGGAAGTGTTCAGGAGGCCAGATCATGAGATGCCCAAGCTCCCGGTCGTAAGGAGTCGCCAGTCCCGCGTTAGTGGACACCCCTCACAGGTCGCAGGGGCCTTGATCCCTGATAACACTCAACATTCTTGGCGGGATGACGTGGGGAAAGCTTCAAGGGTTTGGCTTCGAGAGGAGTTTGATCATGGCATTGGTAGGTAGACGGGATGGGCGGAATTTCGGTTATGGCCGGCAACTGAGCTACGCCGGGCCGCAAGCGCTGCAAGACCTGTTTGGCGGTGGGCATTACGGGACGGTCAAAGCACACAGTGATCGTTGGCAGACGTTCGTGCGCTGGTGTCGGTCGGAGGATGGCCCGGGAGTTAATGATGCACGGCAGATTGATCGGCAGACCTTGCTGGATTACGCGGAGCATCTGCGTCACCTGGTTGAGCGCAGCGATCTCGCCATCGCCACTGCGCAAAACCGATTGTCCAGCGTCAATCGGACCCTGGCAGCGCTTCGCGGTGATCAGTATGTGAAAGTACCGAGTCCGAGCAAGGCGCTAGGAATGCGGCGCACCAGTGTTCGTCGTTCGGTGCCGCAAGGCCAAGACCGCGAACATGTGAAGAGGGTCGTAGAGGTGCTTTGCGCACACCAGAAGCCGCGTGCCGCAGCCATCGCTCAATTTGCGCGAGCCACCGGCATGCGCTTACGTGAGGCCATTTTGGCCGACCTGCCGCGCTTAAAACGTGAGGCCGAACAATACGGCAAGATCAACATCCAGGATGGCACCAAGGGGGACCGCTCAGGTGCCTCGGCACCTCGCTGGATCAGGGCGGATGATCATATTCGCGAGGCGCTGAAATTCGCCGAACAGGTCTTACCCGACGGTAGCCGCAACCTACTTGCACCGAACGAAACCTACCTCGATTTCCAACGGGGAATCGTCCGTCCTGCACGGGACATCCTCCATCAGTACAACCTCAAAGGCTTCCACGAATTGCGGGCAGCCTATGCGTGCGAACGCTATGAGCAAATCACCCACCATCCCGCCCCCATCAACGGTGGCCATTGCTATCAACTCGACCGACGTCTCGATCAGGAAGCCCGAGTACAAATCAGCTATGAGCTGGGGCACAACCGTATCGTCGTGGTGGCCGCTTACATTGGTGGTCGCGCATGAGCACGGCATTCGATATGGATCTGTTCCTGGCGGGCGTCCTGACCGGGTCGCATACCACGCGCCAACGCCACTTGCGTCAGGCGAAGGCTATCCAAACAGCAATCGTTGAGCACTGGCAACGCGACAATCCATGGACTTGGCAGAGAAAACACCTTGCGTGGTTTTTGAATCACCACCTAAACCAGCACACTGAATCGACGCGCTATTACTATCTGCTGACCGTGCAATTACTCTCCCATCGCTTAGGAAAACCCTGGCACTTCAACCGCTAAACGACGGTCAGAAAACGGCCGATTCTGTTGAAAAAGTCGGTTTCCTCAAACTGCCAAAAGACTGATCGGTGAAAGCGCTTCTTTTACGCACTGCTACGTGAAATCTGAGTCTGAATATGCCTTTACGGCGATTCAAGATTTCAATCTCATGCGCGTACTTTTCTGCCGTGAAAACCACATCCGACTTTTTCAACAGAATCGGCCATAAGCGGTCAATCCGAAGGACGGTTTTCGACCCGTTGCTACCGTTCGTTAAAGGGTTGCTGACGGCAGATTACTTCCCTTGCGCCTCCTCTGCCGTCAAACCACCTAAATGCCCAGCGAAACACGCTATCATCCTTAACAATTCAAGCCCGTTCAGAAACGCTCCGACCCTGGATGTCTACATGACGCATCATTTTAAGTCTGAAGCTGTAAAATCTGCGTGGAAATACGTCTGCCAGCTTCGCTCGCAGCTTGCAAAGAATAAGGCAAGCTTGGTGTTGGGCGCTGGAGTCTCACGTGATCTGAACCTTCCTATGTGGGAAGTTTTGGTCGGACGAATGAAGGCCTCGATGGCAAGTCGAGCTCCTGAAGTACATGGCGTAAACGACGCAGCGGGAAAGGCAGCGTTGGTGCTTTTTGAGATATTCACTTCTTACAAAAAATACGACCTCGCCCAAGAGGAGCGCTATACAAGCGGTGCGCTTATTGAAAAGAAAATCCTTTCCGACTGGCGTGGATTAATCCACCAAGCTTTGTATCAGGATATAAATCCTGAAGAACGACGCGCTAAGATAGATACGCACCCATACTTTAAAGAAATCATTGAATTTGCAAAGCATTCAGAATTGACCGTCACATACAATTTTGACGACTTTTTGGAGTTTGGCCTCTCTTGCGCAGATCTGAATCCTACCAAGCACGAGCGACCGTATCAAACTGTATGGTCACATCACACTCAGTTCACAAAAGACAAATGTGTGATATATCATCCGAATGGATTTCTACCATTTGATCACAACAAGTTTCAAAGTGAAAATCTGATTTTCTCTGACGGAGCATTTGCAGACCAGTTGCTTGATGGCATAGGGGGAGGGTTATCAACTCTCCTCCATGTTTTTACAAAAAAGACTAGCATTCTTGTCGGGCACTCGCTGACCGATTCCACCCTGCTTCACCTTCTTAGAAAAGCAGCTTCCATCAGTCCTGGAAACTATAACTACTTTATTAGATTCACAAGCGAAGAGCTTGATCCTCAAAATAAAACTGCAATATTTGAAGCAAACTTTAACAACTACAATCTTATTACTTTGTTCTTCAATAGCACCGATATTAAAGAGTTTTTACGGGCTGTTACTATGCCCGAGGTGGAGTTTCTTCAAGAGTCTGATTTTTTGGGGCTTCCAACTAAATATATTTACTACATTGTAGGCTCCATTGGAATCGGGAAATCCACCGTAATTAGCCAGTTTGGGAGCCTAGTCACGCTTGACGAATGGTTTGACGAACGGCCCCCGGAGATGGCCCGCTCTCCTGACGACCTTAGCACTATCAAGACGATTACCATCGATGACTGGACTAATGAGCAGTTTGGAAAGAAGAATAATTACTTGGACAGGAAAAAAGTAGGAGTTTTTCTAGTTGATAGATCTCCCCTTGATCCGTTGACCTTTGTCGTCGGCGTACCTGAAAATGATCGTGCTAAATCAATGCTCAGCTATGGCATTCGCCCAGGACTTTCAACGAAAAAAATCGTTCCTGGTGAGATTATTCATATGGTTGGAGATGTTAACGAAATATGGTCTCGTTTAATTACTAAGCGAAAGGAAAGTAGCTGGCCGCCCGCTAAAATTAATGAGCTTCAGGAAAGGAGCCTGGAGATTTATGACAGCTTGCGGCCGAAGAAAATTCATGCAACTCAAAGAAAAGAGGTCGATATTGTACGTGATGTTGCAAAAGTAATTTTTTCGTGCGGTTATTCTCCGTCAGATCTGGATCAGCGTATGAGTGATATCGCGAATGCTTAAAAAACGTACGATTTACCTCGCGGCTCCGCTTTTTAACGAAGCAGAGTTAGCATATAACAAATCCCTCAAAGCCAGACTCCAAGCCTACTTTGATATATTTTTGCCACAAGAGGATGGACTACTGCTACGGGACTTAGTAGCAAACGGTACATCGGCAGCGCTAGCAGAGAGGATGGTTTTCGATGCCGACATAGCTGCCATGAAGGAGTCGGATCTTTTCCTAGTTGTCCTAAACGGTGCTCATATTGATGAGGGGGCCGCATTCGAACTTGGTTTTTCTTTTGCGCTCGGAAAACGATGCGTAGGACTAAAGAGCGATATTCGGCAATCATTGCCAACAGGCAATAATCCGATGATAAATCAAAGCTGCGAAAGAATCTTCAACTCTGCAGATGCTCTAGTTACTTGGCTTATCGCCACCTACGCTAAGAAGCAGCACTTTAGCGTTTAAGTTTTGCCATGGTCTCCATCGTTCAATTGTTGAAGGTGAAAAGGCCATGGGCATTGTTACGAGGCTGTTGTGGAGATTCGGTTTCGCGTCAAACGGATCTCTAATCCGACGGGCTGCTTCTGGCCAATTCCAGCTCTTCATGACGGGCAACTGTCGACCCAAAGCTGACATTGGCGTACACCAGACTCAACCGATGGGTGCAACACATTGGCTGAACCTGTCCGCAAGTATTTAGTAGTTTAGCGTCTTTTGGGGACGCTCATTCAGTGTCCAGCGCCGAGGGTGCGTGAATAATTGGCTTCTTATATTTCCTCAAACTCTATGCTGTAATAGTCCATGTTTCTGGTGGCTTTCCAGATATCCAAATATCCGGTAGAACAGGCGTGCTTTCCTTGAATGTCAGCTTTGGTAAAGTTCGAATTTAAGCCTATCAAGCAATTATTTATTGAGCTAGATGATAATTTCATCAGATATATAGTCTTGGGATTTTTGCTTAACTTGGCCAACTCCATTGCTACAGCCGTTCGCTCAGCGCCGTCGGCAACCTCAAATAGATTAACAATGCATGAGCGTGAATCGGTGTTTAAAATTGAATAGCTTGAGTTTTTGATCCTGTTTTGTATGTGCAAATTGCCAATAGAGCTGATGTTTGGAACTATCACTCGATCAGCTTGCTCCAGCCTAAGAATCACGCGATGCTCTTGTTCATAAATCCACTCATCACTCTTTTGTAAAAAAACCTCATATAGAACCCTATCGGCACCCTCTGCTGAGATATTTGAATAGTCATAATCAAACTTGTCGTTTCGGTATCTCAAGCCTTTTCTATAAAAAACAGGCACAGGAGCGCCATCGAATTTCGACCATTCCTCGCCCCAGGCAGAATTTATCAAGGAGTCTGCCCTAAATAGACTCTCAAAAATTGACCCCATTTCATGGTGGTATGCTACACCAGCAACAATCCCTTTGTGTTCATTGGCATAATGTGCCCACATTAGTAAATTTTCTTTACTTTCAGTGAAACTTATCACGCCGATGTGGTGCATCCGTAAATCAACATACTGCGAAAATTTCAACTCTCCAAATTCTGGATCCCAAGAGGTCGGTTCATCGAAGTGACTGGCCAGTTCATCTAAACTTTTACGGCAGAACGCCGCCTCAAATGGATCATTCAATACGCTTGGTTGCGAGAGACGAATAAATCCTTTCTCGAAAAAGTCCCGAGGTTCGCTCATGTATTTAAAGAGCTGCTTCAATGGCGCTTCCTCTTAGCGTTTAAAAATATAAGTATAATTAAGCGGCACATGTGAGTTAATATTTTACACCATTTGTGTCGCATATCATCCGTGGCTCACCTGTAACCCAAGTCGTGATTTAGCCGATGGTTCAAAGGCGACATTGGCTGAGGGAAAAAAGCGACAACAGTAGACTGGAGGTCACGAAGTCGTTGGCAACGTGTCTATAGCCTGTGCTGGTGTCAAGTCGATGTCTGCGAGAGACCGCTTCTGGTCGTCTGCTGCCTGTTACCACGGGCAGCTTTCGGCGAATTTCTGCCTATTCTCTACGGAGGGGATGATCGACAACGTTTGAATTCAGGAGGTTTACCATTACGTATGCGGCTCTGAATTACTTGCAGTCCGACAAAGTGCTGACATCTAAAAAATCCCGAGTTCGATTCCACCGAACGCCATAACTAGCTGATTTATTTATAGTTACTTGTTGGGGTACGCCGAATTTTCCAACGAACTCCAGATGTCCGAAAAACCTAGCCCCGCCGAAACATACCGTTCGTCTGGTGCCGCACCATACAAAACAAAGCCCTCACAGAAATGTGAGGGCTTTGTTGTTTCTGGGTTGATACAACCCAGTCGCTCGCCTGTAAATCCTTCCCCAAACCGACAAACCGCTATTGGTGGCCGACTACCAGCCGAAGCATAACGTCCGCATACCATGTACACAGCGCATACAGAACACGTGTGGAACAACGTTATGGCAGCCTCTCCCGTTCTGTCTTTCGGAGTAAAGCCCGAACTTGTCAGCGAGTTGGATCAACTGGCGCGGGCGACCGACCGAGATCGTCAATACCCCCTGCAGCGGGCTTTGAGCCGCTACGTGACCGCTGAGTGCTGGCATTTAAAGCCGTGCAGGAGGGCATTGCAGATACTGATGCCGGCAACGCCACTGATTGGGAATTGAGGGAGGCAGCCGTCTTCCACATCTCAACAGCCTGGAAATGCTGGAGCATTTCCCCCATGCAGGGAAAGCGTCTCCAGTGCCCGATTGCCGGGAGCTGGTTATCACCGCGTATCCGTATCGAGCGACCTCTAGTTTGCAAGGTGACCGCGAAGCGCACCACAGCACCAAGCCCCGTAACTCGGGGCTTGGTGCTATTTGGCGTTTGAATGAATATCGGCAACTGCAAGAAAATAAGGCGCACTATGCGATCCATAAACCCGACCGATCGTATGGCCGTGGTATGAAGTCAGGTATCCAAGTCGGATTCATGCTCCACTTGAGTTCTTACCCCAAATAACCGGTCGGCTATCTGCCGGCCTCGCTCCAGCCCTTCAGCCGTCAACCAAATCGATTTGTTCTTGTTCACCGGATTACTGATGAAACCATGTTCATGCAATCGGTTCATGGTCTCGAAGTCGAACCCTTTCCAAGCATTGCCGTTATCAAAACTGAAGGTTGCCAACAGGGCAAGCACGGCTTCTTCAATCAGTTTATCGTCGTATTCCATGATCGTTGCTCCGCTCGTGTTCTTTGAACTCACCGTAAACCCCACCAGCCATCAAGATGAATAGCGCGCTTAACTATGCGTCATCGGCGAGCAGTTCCAGGACAGTAAAGCTTCGTAATCCTCAACCGAAGAAGTCGTCAAGTGCGTGGCGCAGCCACGCATAGGGCTCTTGGCCGTTGGCTTTAGCCGTCTCGACCAAACTGTAAAGTTGAGCGCTGCCCGTCGCGCCTTTGAGCGTGTCGCTGAACAGCCAATTCTTGCGCCCGATCACGAAGGGCCGGATCGCACGCTCGGCGGCGTTGTTGTCGATCGGCAAGTAACCGGCTTCGGTGTAGCGCACCCACTTGCTCCCGTTGTTGCTCAGATATGGACGTAGAATTCCACCCCATCAAACAGGTGTAAACACTGTACAACCATGCGCCCGATCAATACGATGAGAAGCATTATCATTCACGCAGTGCGAGCCTCACATGCAGGATGCCAGCCCAACATCGTCCGTCGAACAGTTGTACGAGAATCATCACGGCTGGCTGCAGGGCTGGCTGAACCGGCGGTTGGGGCACAGTGCCGATGCCGAGGATCTGGCCCACGACACGTTCATCCGTGTGCTGCGCGCCCCTCAGCAGGTGCGCGAGTTGCGCCAGCCCATGGCGTTTCTCGCGGCGATTGCCAATGGACTGCTGGTCAATCGCTGGCGCCGCCAGGAGATCGAGCGGGCTTATCTTGAAGCGTTGGCTGCTCGGCCCGAAGGGGGGGAATCGTCACCCGAGGACCGGTATCTGGTGATCGAAACCTTGTTGCAACTCGACTCGCTGTTGATTGGGCTCTCTGAGCGCATACGGCAGATTTTCTTCATGTCTCAGCTCGACGGCCTGACGTATCCGCAGATCGCTGCGCAGTTGGGTTTGACTGTGGCTCAAGTGCAACGGGCCATGGGCAAGGCATTCAGTGTGTGCTATGCGAGCCGTTTCGAATGAGGGCCGAGATTAATCCGCAGGTGCGCGATATCGCCATTGATTGGCTTGTCAGGACGCAGTCCGGGCTTATGAGTGCGCCTGATCTGGAAGCATTGCGGTGTTGGCGCGAGGCGAGCGATGAGCATGAGCAGGCCTGGCAGCGTGTCGCCAGCTTGCCGCTGTTGCAGCAGCCCGGAGCGAATCTTTTGCGCGATGCCACCGCGCGCAGGGCACTGGCGTCGGCTGGGCCGGACATGCAGAAACGTCGGCAGTTACTCAAGCGCCTGTTGGTCCTTGGTGCGGTTGGCACAGTTGCCTGGCAAGGCGCGGGTTCCACGCCAGTGCGCGCCGCGCTGGCGAGCCACCGCACAGGAACAGGCGAGCGTCACCAGTGGGCCCTGGTTGATGGCAGCTCGCTATGGCTGAACACGGCCAGTGCGGTGAACCTGGATTTTAATGACCAGGTGCGGCGCATACAGATGATAGAGGGCGAGCTGGCCTTGAATGTGCGAGCAGAATCGCGCCCGCTGCAGTTGATCACGCCGGACGCGATCCTGCAGAGCCGCGATGCGCAGTTGCAAGTGCGCCATGACCGGCAGGGCACGCAGGTCACCGTCATGGGCGGCCAGGTGCAGGTGCACTCACGCGGCCAGCCAACGTCCTCTTCACTTGAGGCCGGATGGCAGGCACGGGTGGATCGCCTGGGTATCGGCGTACCGAGCCGCCCCGACCTGCTGGTCGCCCAAGCCTGGCTGCGCGGGATTCTGCCGGCGGATCGCCTGCGCCTGGATGCCTTGGTGGCGGAACTCTCACGTTATCGCCCCGGTGTTTTACGTTGTCATGAGCAGGTCTCAGGGTTACGCCTCACAGGCAGTTTTTCGCTGGATGACACCGATGCAGCCTTGACCCTGGTAGCGCGCACGCTACCGGTGCGAATCGAGCGCATGACGCGGTATTGGGTCTCGATCGTGCCCGCCTGAAATATTTTTTCCGCTGCACGATAGTTTTTTCGTACTCGCTTGGCCTATAGGGATCACCCACCCGCCAGAGGTGGGTCTTGACCCCTTAGGAGCCTCGTATGACTTCACCTTCCCGCGCCCTGCGTGCCCGTACGCTTGGACTGTTGTTGCTCAGCGTGCAACCGCTTTGCAGCCTTCCAGTCTTTGCCGCGGGTAGTTCGCAGCATTACAGCATCGACGCTGGCCCCCTGGATTCTGCGCTGTCACGTTTCGGCGCACAGGCGGGGATTACCATGGCGGGCAGCTCAACGCTGACGGCCGGCAAGAAAACCCAGGGGCTGCAAGGCGATTTCAGTACTGAGGCCGGCCTGGCGCAGCTCTTGCTCGGCTCTGGGCTGACCTATGAGCGCCAGGACGACGGTAGCCTGCTGCTGGTACCGAGCAACGGCGACGTGCTGGAGCTAGCGCCGACCGCCATCAGTGGCACCGCCTACGACACCTCGTTAGGCCGCAACGATGGCCTGGTCGCCAGCCGGACCATGAGTGCCAACAAGACCGATACGTCGATCATGGAAACGCCGCAATCGATCAGCGTGGTCACCCGTAAGCAAATCGATGCCCAGCAGCCACAAAGCATCGGGCAGGTGCTGCGCTACACCGCCGGGGTCAATGGTGAAGCCAACGGTGTCGATACCCGGCGCGACACGATTAGTATTCGTGGCTTTGACGCGACGACTGGCGGTGGTATCTATCGCGATGGCCTGCGCCAGTACAGCTTTGCCAACCAGAGCCGTGCCGTGGGTGAAGTCTATGGGCTGGAGCGCGTGGAAGTGCTGCGCGGGCCATCGTCGGTGCTCTACGGTCAAAGCTCACCGGGCGGCATGGTCAACGTGATCAGCAAGCGTCCCACCGATGAGCCGCTGCATGAACTGGTGGCGCAGGCAGGCAGTTTTGATCGCAAGCAATTGGCTGCGGACTTCGGCGGGCCGCTTAGCGAGGACGGCGTCTTGACTTATCGCCTCACCGGGCTGTGGCGAGACAGCGGTACGCAAATCGACTACGCCCGTGATGACCGTAAATTCATCGCCCCGGCAATCAGTTGGCGCCCCTCGGACGACACCTCGCTGACGGTGCTGGCGTCCTTTCAAAAAGACCGCAATGTGCTGGGCTACTACGCGTTGCCCCGGGTAGGCACACTCGACAGCTCGCGTTACGGACGGATCGCTACGGATCGTTTTGTCGGCGACCCTGACTTCGACAAATATGATGTAGAACAGTGGTCACTGGGGTATCAGTTTGAACATCACCTCAATGATATCTGGACATTCCGCCAGAACGCCCGTTACAGCCGTTCCTACCAGGAACAGCGCACGATTTACCAATACGGCCTGGATGACGACCAGCGCACCGTGGGCCGCTTCGGTTATCTGGGCCACGAAAAGGTGAAGAATGCGCTGCTCGATAACCACTTCCAGGCCCAGTGGAACGCCGGCCGTTTCGAACATACAACGCTGGTCGGCATCGACTTGCAACACGCCAGTACCAACCAGTTGGGGGGTGGCAACGTGGTTGATCCCCTGGATGTGTATGCGCCGGTCTATCACCAGGATTACAGCGACCTGGACGCTTCTTACGACATCAACCAGCGTCGTCAGCTTGACCAGGCGGGGGTGTATCTCTCGGAACAGCTCAAATTCGACGAACATTGGGTCTTCAACCTGGGCGGTCGCCAAGACTGGGCACGCTCGAAAACGGTCCATTACGCCACCGATACGGCGGCAGACCTCAAGCAGCGCGATCACGCCTTCACGTGGCGGACCGGTGTGATGTACCTGGCAGACAACGGCCTGGCGCCCTACGCGAGCTATTCGGAGTCGTTTTTCCCTAACATCACGGCAGTGGCGCGTGACGGCAGTGCCTTCGAACCCGAAACCGGTCGCCAGTACGAAGTCGGGATCAAATTCCAACCCAAGGGCAGTGACAGCTACGTGACCGTCTCGCTGTTCGACCTGACGCGGCAAAATGTACTGACTGCCGATCCTGCCAACAATCGTTTCTCGGTGGCGACCGGAGAAATCCAGTCGCGCGGTATCGAACTGGAAATCAAGGCGCAGGTGTCCGATGCGCTGGAGTTGATGGCCAACTACAGCTATTCACACCTTGAAATTACCCGCAGCAATACGGCCGATGAGAAAGGCAATCAACCTGGCAATACCCCTGAACAACTGGCCTCGCTCTGGTCGCAATACACCATTCAGGGCGGCGCGCTATCGGGCTTGGCGATAGGGGGAGGAGTACGCTATGTCGGCAAGAGCTATATCGACTCGCAAAACAGCGAAGGCATTCCCCACTACACGCTATTTGACGCCAGCCTGAGCTACGACCTGGGCAAGCTGTCTTCATCCTATGCAGGGGCGAAGCTGGCGCTCAATGCGTCCAACCTGACCGACGAAACCTATGTGTCCCAGTGTGGTTACACCGGCGACAGCTGCAAATACGGGTATCGCCGAAATGTGACCGGGTCGGTGAGTTACAACTGGTAAGCACCCCCTTGGCGACCGGATCGGCACGTAGCGCAATTGCCAGACAAAACCGCTTTAGTACTCGATATTTCAACAGCGTCGTCCGATAGAGGGCGTTGACAGCGGACTGCTTTCGGCAGCCTGCTGCCTGCTGCCACGGCAGCTTTTGGCGGATTCCTGCCTATTCTCTACGGAAGGGATGATCGACAACGTTCGAATTCAGGAGGTTTACCATTCGTTAATGGCATCAACGCCCGGTCGCTACCTTTAAGGAATAACTGAAAAATCAATCGATCTATTTTCCCGATTGCTCCTCACCGCTCACCACGCTAACCTCCCCCCGTCGCTGCCAATTCAGCGATCGGGCCTGAGAACCCGGCAAGATGCAGGCGCACCAAGCGCCCCCAACACCCGATTTTGAAGGCGTTTTTTTTTTCGCCTGAAAATTCGTGCAATGGCGGCTGTGCGTGGGAGACCTTCGGGTCTGCCGGGTTCCTGTATCTCCGGTTTCTCAGCCTGCGCACAGCTGCCACCCATTCGCCTGAGAACGAACGTGGTAGCTCTCACTCGATAGGGGAGTTTTACCAATGAACGCTCCAAATCCCTCTGCGTTAACCACCCTCGGCGTCACCCCGTTCTCCTTTCACTCCGACCAACCTCTGTTCCGCGTCAACAGCGGTGTTTCCCTGCATGAAGCCTTGCATCACGTTTCCGACTTGCCCCACGTTGCCAAGCTCCTCGCCGAAGATGCAGCGATGACGAAGGAGACGGACCGTCATGCCTGGGCGTCGCATTACTTGCAGGAGATGAGCAAGGCGGTGATTGATGATGGGGTGAAGGTGTTGGAGTCGCCTGGGAATACCGGGCTGTAAGTAGGGCTGTGAAGCGGCCCCAAAACCAGGCGCTTAGTTTTAACAGAAAAATCTCAGTGTCTTTATTGGGGCTGCTGCGCAGCCCGGCGCGGGGCAAGCCCGCTCACCACAGAGTGGTGTGCCCGCATTTGAGAGTGGTGTAGATACCCAGGGGCGTTTTTTTCGGTATAAACCTGAACACCCCTGCGTCGTGAACGGACTCCCATGAACGCCCTCAAACTGATCTGCCTCCTCATCGTTTTCCCACTGTTGCTGGCCGCCCTCGGCGGCTGGGAGCGTCAGCGTGCTGACGAAACCACCACGGCGCTGGTCGATTACCACGTCACTGTGACTATCGCTAAACAGCAACTCCAAGCGCTCGCAGCGAAGGAGCCGGCGGCGACGGTCGATCTGGTCGATGAAAAAATCAGCGTGCAAATGGCCCTCTCGCGCCTGGCAAAAATCGAAGCCGAACTGCCCATCGCCCACCGCGTGAACGGTGCGATGCGGGTCCTGACGCCGTGGGTGATGGGCTTGGGGCTGTTGGCGGCGTTGATTGGTACGGCTGCGTTGGCAGGTACGTACTGGGCCGGGCGGCGGGCACGGCAATCACGGGAGAGGTTAGTGCAGGCGTTCTCCCTGGGCAGCCGCCTGCTGCCTTATGTGCTGGTGGGCCATGTGGTGGCGGTGGCGGCGGCCGTCGCGTTGGCGTTGAGTTTCGAAGGCTTGGGGATGTGGCATATCGGCCGGCTGGGCAGCGGCGAAGTCAAGCTGATGGCGGTGCTGGGGGTGATCGCGGCGTTTTGTGTGTATTCGATCTGGCAGTTGCTCAGACAGCTGCGCCCTATGCTGGGGATGTTCAAGCCCGAGCCGCTGGAGATGTTCGGCCAGGTGGTGACGCCCGCGCTGGCTCCAGGGTTGTGGCGCCATGTGGACGAGCTGGCGGGTAGGCTCGGTGCGCTGCCACCGGACCACATCGTGGTGAGCCTGGCCCAGGGCTTTTACGTGACCTCCAGCGCGGCCACTGTGCAACCGGCGAATACTTTGCTGCAGGGGCGCACCTTGCATGTGCCGTTGCTGTATCTGGGCCTGCTGAGCCGTGAAGAAATCAGCGCGGTGATCGGCCATGAGCTGGCGCACTTTGTGGGGCAGGACACGGAATACAGCCTGCGCTTTTTGCCGATCTACGATGGGGTCAATCGCAGCCTGGAGGCGCTGCTGCAAACCCTGCTGGGCAGCGATTTGATCCAAGGCTGGCTGATGCGCCCGTCGTTGCTGTTCGGGGTGTTTTTCATGCAGCGTTTCGATCACGCGGTTAACCACTGGAGCCGTGAGCGCGAATTGCTGGCGGACGCTGCCGGCGCGCAGTTGGTGGGCCCTGAGGCGGCGGCTTCGGCGTTGTTGCGGATGTCGGTGTTGCAGCCGCACGTTGAGGATGCACTGTTGGCGTTGTGTGAGGCAGGTACGGCTACAGACCTGCCCGACGCCGTGTTCACGAGCTTGCGTGAGTGTAAATTGCAACCATCAGCCGAAGCCCTGGAGATTCATCAACCCCATCCCACCGACTCCCACCCCTCCAATGGCGAACGCCTGCAGGCGCTGCACGTGCCACTGGACGATACCCTGCGCGGCGCCATCCGCGAGGTGGATAGCGACATGGCGAATGCGCAGATGGATGCCTATTTCAGCGCCCCCCAGGCATTGCGCGAGCAGCTGTCTCGCGACGTGATGGACATGGCCGTGTCGGAGAACAGCGCGCACACCCAACTGCTGGAAACCTTGGCCGCTTCGGCCGAGGGTGAGCGCCGCCTGCATGAAGGCGGCCAGTGGCGCGGGGTGCTGATGGCGGTGTCGGGCCTGCCCTTTGTGCTGGCGGCCCTGTTTATCCTGAGTCGAGTCTGGCTCGCCCCGGAGCGTTTGAAAGGCACGCCGCTGTCGGCAGTCGGCGCGGGCGCGTGCCTGGGTCTTATCGGGCTGGGCCTGCTCTGGCTGGGCATCCGTCGATTCAAGCGCGCGCCGCAGACCGCGTTGCGCCTGACACCGGAGCATTTTGTGTTCAATAACCTGGCGCAACCGCTGCCCATCGAACATATCGAGGAGATCACGTTGCAGTTTGTCCAGGGCATCTGGGTAACCGTCCAACTGACGCCCGAGGCGCCGTTACCCGTAACGCGCAAAACCGCGTTCGGTGTACCCGGCGTGCGGGTCAACAAGAAGAAACGCCAGGTACTGCTGCTGATGGCACAGCTGTGTATCGACAATAAAAAGATCGAACCCTATGAGGGGTTGTCCTTGATGCTCGACTACAGGAATGCGGCGTTGGCGCGCAAAATTTTGCAGAGCCACGAGGACTGATGCACCCCCATAAAAAAACCCCGAACCAGTCGGGGTTTTTTATCGCCTGGAATCAGGCGCGACGTGTGATCACTTAGAAAACGTTGATCGGGTAGTCGGCGAACAGACGGATTTCGTTACCGCCTACGTTGTACTTGTCGGCATTGCTGGAAACGCGCAACCAGGACGCACGAGCACGCAGGCTCAGGTCTTTGGCCGGGCCGCTCTGCACGACGTATTTGAACTGGTTGAAGATCTCGCGCTCGGTGCCATTGCCACGGTTGGAACCGTCGTCAATGTTGGTACCGCGCACGTAGGCCACGTTGTAGGTCAGGCCAGGCACGCCGAAGGTGCTGAAGTCCAGGCCGTAGCCGGCCTGCCAGGAGCGCTCGTCCTTGCCGTTGAAGTCGGACCAGTAGGAGTTGGCCAGCAGGATGGTGTTGCCGCCGTCGCCGATGCCGCCAGCGTTGCGGTAGCCGCCGTACAGGTAGCCGGTGTCGCCCGTGCTGCGCTGGTGAGCGACGGTGAAGCTGTGCGGGCCGACAGCCCATGTGGCGCCCAGGCTCCAGATCTTGTTGTCGCGAGCGTCTTCGCTGCCTTGGTTTTCCAGGGCGAAGCTCTTGTCCAGCTTGGTCTTGTAGCCATTGAAGTCAAAGGTCAGCGACTGTTTCTCTGGCAGGGCCAGCACGTAGTTGACGTTGACGTATTGCTTCTTCAGCACGTCTTGCATGTCGGAGGCGTACAGCGCGGCCGACAGGTTTTCGGTGAATTTGTAGCTGCCACCGACGTAGTCGATGCTTTTCAGACGGCCGCTGTCGGTACCTTCGGCGCTCTTGCGAGCTTCCTTGGTGAAGTGACCGGCGTCGAGTTGCAGGCCGGCGATCTCTTTGGAGACGATCGACGTACCCGTGAACGTTTCGGACAGCAGACGGGAGTTGTCGTAGGCCAGGACCGGAACGTTAGGGAACTGATCACCGTACTTGAGCACCGTGTTGGAGACGCGGAACTTGACCGCTGCGCCGCCTTTGGCCAGGTCGTGTGGTGCCGAGCCAGGGTTTGCCGAGCCATCTGGGTTAGTGGTGCCATTACCCTGCTTGAAGAAGTCGATCCCCCCCGCGCCGGCGCGACCTTGGCCACCGTCCAGACGGATAGCATATTGGCCGATCACGTCCACACCCACACCGACAGTGCCTTGGGTGAAGCCGGACTCGAACTTGCCGATGAAGCCTTGGCCCCATTCGGCTTTGTCTTGCTTGCCGTTTTTGTAGTCGCGGCTGATGTAGGCGTTACGGGCCGCGATGTTCAGGTGGCTGTCTTCAACAAAACCCTTGGATTGCTCCTGGTCGTTTGCCATTGCTGTCGATGCGCTCAAAATCCCCAGAGCGATCAGACTCATCCGTTGCTTCAACATTTTTTGTATTCCTTATTACGGGTTGAGTACGCGCGATGACACCAGGCTCCATGTCGCTTTTCTGGTGTCGACTTTTCCGAAAAAAGAAGGCCCGCGGACGACTGAACATGCCGCGGGCCTTTTCTTATTGGATGAGTCATGGCTGTTAGCCACAGGCGTTGGGCGCAATCCTAGTCGCGCGTTGAACTATGTGTCAATTTCGTGAATCGTCTGTATTTAGGCGAAATAATTCTAAGCAAAGGCCTACTGCCTTTCTGAAAACGACCAGATTCTGTCTTTAACGACCCATGAAACACATCTCGTAACATATTTCAAAGCCGATACGTTTGGTAATGGATAACGCACGCAAATGCAAAGCATTACCATTAGCGTGCTTTTTCCTGCCAAACCCTTTGGATGCATTCCACCATGCCTGCCCTTCGCCTGACGCCCATGACCCTTGGGCTTTCTGTTCTGCTGTCTGCCGGTTTTGCCTGTGCGGCCACCACCTTGCCCGAAACCTCGATCAGCGCCGAAGCTGACGAAGACGACCCGCGCGTCAAGGAAACCAGCACCGCGACCCGCACCGCCACACCGGTACGGTATGTGCCCCAGGCCATCGACTCGGTGAAGACCGAAAGCCTGCGCGCCTACGGCACCAACGACCTGGGCCGGGCCTTGAGCGGCATCCCCAACGTCAGCAGCGGCGCCGACACGCGCTTCGACAGTCTGCGCATCCGTGGTTTCGACGCGAGCAACGACTTCTACCTCGATGGCATTCGCGACGACAGCCAGTACGTGCGCGACCTGCACAACATCGAGCGCATCGAAGTGCTCAAAGGCCCGGCAGCCGTGCTTTACGGGCGAGGCGGCCAGGGCGGGATCGTCAACCGCGTGAGCAAACTGCCAACGGCCGGGCGCAAGTCGAGCATCGAGGCCCAGGGCGGCAGCAACGATTTGCGCAGTGTGTATGCCGACCTGAGCACCGACCCCACCGACAACATCAGCCTGCGTCTGAACATGGGCAACCAGGACAACAACAGCTTCCGCGACGGCGTCAGCGGCAATCGCCAACTGTTCGCGCCGTCCATGAGCTGGCAGCTCACCCCGGATCTCAATTGGCTGGTGCAATACGAATACAGCCGCTACAACCGCACGCCGGATCGCGGCATCCCCGGCGTCAACGGCCGCCCCGCCGACGTCAGTCGCAGCACCACCTACGGCGACAGCCGCGATTACATCGACGACAAGACCCAGTCCCTGCGCTCCAAGCTGGCCTACGAACTCAACGACAACTGGCAACTGCGCCAGACCCTCGGCGTGTTCAAGCTCGACAGCGATTTCGACAACACTTACCAGACCGGCTATAGCGCCGCGACCAATCGGGTGACGCGCCAACGCTGGCAGCAAGACCTGACCACCCTCAACGTCTTCAACAACGTCGAGCTGGAAGGAGGCTTCAGCACCTTCGGCCTGGAACACCGCCTGCTCACCGGCGTGGAGCTGGGCAGCCAGCGCCGCGATCCAAAGCTGTACACCGCCACTGCTGTGAACCGCGGTGGCCAGGCCGTGCCAGCCCTGGACCTCAACCAGCCCAACCGTCGCCTGAGCCACACCGGGCGCATGAGCGTATCGAGTAACAACCACACCGAAGTCGAAAGCCGCGCCCTGTATGTGCAAGACCAACTGCGCCTGAACGACCAGTGGCAAGTGCTGGCCGGCCTGCGTTACGACCGTTTCGAAGTGGACACCAAAAACAAACTGCTCAATACCCAACAAGACGTCAAAAGCCACAGCACCAGCCCGCGCTTTGGCCTGGTGTGGACGCCCCTGGAACACCACTCGTTCTATGCCTCGTGGAGCAAGACCTTCTCACCGGCCGGTGGCGGCCTGATCGGCATCACCCCGAACGCCGCCGGCAGCGTCAACGACCTGAGCCCCGAGCTGACCAAGCAAAAAGAGATCGGCGTAAAAAGCGACTGGCTCGACGATCGCCTGAGCACCACCCTGGCGGTGTACGAACTGGAACTCTACAACCGCCGCACCAGCGACCCGCTGGACCGCACCATTACCCTGCTCAGCGGCCTGCAGCGCTCGCGCGGCGTGGAGCTGACAGCCACCGGCAAGATCGTCGGCAACTGGTCTGTACGCGGTGGTGTCGGCCTGCAGGATGCCAAGGTCGAGAAGGACAACAACGGCTTTGAAGGCAAGCGCGTCAGCGACGTGGCCAAGCGCAATGCAAGCCTGTTTGTCACCTGGAAACCGGAGATGGGCTGGTACGCGGAAACCGGTTTGACCCTGGTCGGCGACCGCTACGCCGACAGCCTCAACACCGTGGTGCTGCCGGGTTATGGCAGTTGGGATGCGTTGGTCGGGTTCCGGCAGAAAGAATGGGATGTGCGCGCGGCGCTGAACAACATCGCCGACAAGACCTACTACGAATCGGCGACCAGTGTGGCGCAGATTCAGCCGGGCGATCCGCGTAACCTGGTGGTGACAGGCACCTACAGCTTCTAACCCGATAAACCCGTAGAGGTCGTCTCAAGCAACACCACACAAACCCCGTAGCAGCTGCCGAGCGCAAGCGAGGCTGCGTAGGGCGCGCAGCCGATTCAATCTCGAGTCGCGGCCGACGCAGCCTCGCTTGTGCTCGGCAGCAGCTACGGATTTACGCGGTGTTGGATAGACGGTATCTACGACATCAGTGGTGATTGTTCAGTTTTCAATCAACTCGCACAACGCGTGCATTTCATCCTCGCTGAACAACCCCACCGGGTAGCGTTCACTCATCACACTGCGCAAATCCGGCTGCTGCCTGACTTGTCGCGAGCCGTTTTCCTTCAACCAGAGCCCCAGCGCATGGATCGCGTCACCGTCAACCCGCGAAGGGTGGAAGGTGCGCGTGTACATCGGGTTGATATTGGCATTCATTTCGGCGCTCTCTCCTGCTGCGTGAGCGGCTAACTTACTCAAGGTTTATGACAGAACTGTGCGGTCATCACCCTGGGACACTGGGGCAACACCGATACAAGAGCTATGCCAATGTCGCGTGTTTATAGGTGGGTGGGCACAAAAAAGCCCACGAGCGTGATGGGCCGTGGGCTTGCTGTAGGGGCCGACACCGAGGAGCGCCCGGCTGCCGGAAAGGCATTGTTACAACTGCACTCAGTTTTTATGCGGGGCAGGCTGTTGTTGGGTCAGGCAATGGATATTACCGCCACCCAGTAACAGTTCACGGCCCGGCACCATCACCACTTCGTGCTGCGGGAACAGGTTCTGCAGGATAGCCTTGGCTTCAGCGTCCAACGGGTCGTCGAAACTTGGCGCGATGATGCCGCCGTTGACGATCAGGAAGTTGACGTAGGAACCCGCCAACCGCACGGTCGGATTGCGTTCCTGTGTGCCGTCCACCGGGTCGACCCCTGCGCACTCTTCCTCAGTGGCATACAACGGCCCCGGGATCGGCATTTTATGCACTGTGAACGAGCGCCCCTGGGCGTCGGTGCTGCTTTGCAGGACGGCCATGGCGGCGTGGCAACGTCCGTAGTTCGGGTCTTGCGGGTCGTCGGTCCAGGCCAGCAATACTTCGCCCGGGCGCACGTAGCAGCAGAAGTTATCCACATGACCGTCGGTTTCGTCGTTGAACAGGCCGTCCGGCAGCCAGATGATCTTATCCACAGCCAGGTTGGCGCTGAGCACCGCTTCGATTTCGGCACGGTCGAGGTGCGGATTACGGTTGCGATTGAGCAGGCACTCTTCGGTGGTGATCAGGGTGCCTTCGCCGTCGACGTGGATCGAGCCGCCTTCCAGCACGAAACCCTCTGTGCGGTAACGCGGCGCGCGCTCGATTTCGAGGATCTTGCCGCCCACCTGCGAGTCGCGGTTCCACGGCGAATACAGGCCACCGTCAAAACCGCCCCAAGCGTTGAAATCCCAGTTCACGCCGCGCACTTCGCCACGGTCGTTGATCACGAACGTCGGGCCGGTATCGCGCACCCAGGCGTCATCGCTGGACATTTCCACCACACGGATATTCGGCACGTCCAGGCGGGCGCGGGCGTTTTCGTACTGGCCGGCGGAAACCGCAACGGTCACCGGCTCAAAACGTGCGATGGCCTTGGCCACGGCCACGTGAGCGGCCTGCGCGGGCTTGCCGCCCAGGCGCCAGTTGTCCGGGCGCTCGGGCCACACCATCCAGGTTTGGGTCTGTGGCGCCCATTCGGCGGGCATGTGGAAGCCATCGGCGCGGGGGGTGCTGTGCAGGGTGGTCATGGCGATCAGGACTCCGAATGGGGTAAAGGCCGACTTTATAACGGATAAAAATCGGCTTTAAAAGCGAACAGACAGCCTGGATGAAAAATATGACAGCCAATCACCGATAACAATCGATTATTTACAGTTGCTCATCCAGCACCTTCGACAGCATGTCGACAAAGAAGTCCACGCTACGTTTGGAGGTCACCATCGGCGGCTTGATCTTGAGGATGTTCAAATAATCGCCAGTCGGCTGCATGAAAATCCCCAACTCCCGCAAGCGATCACACAACAGGGTGGTCTCTTCGGTGGCGGGCTCCAGGGTTTGCCGGTCACGCACCAACTCCAGGCCCAGATAGAAACCGGAACCGTGAACCGCGCCCACCAGGGGATGACGGTCGATCAGCGCTTCCAGCCGGGCCTTGAAATGCCCGCCGACCACCTGGGCGTTTTCCCACAGCTTTTCTTCTTCCATCACATCCAGCACCGCCATGCCGATCCGGCAACTCACCGGGCTGCCCCCCGACGACGAGAAGAAATACCCCTCGGCCTCCAATGCCTCGGCGATCTCGCGACGGGTGATCACCGCGCCAAGTGGCTGACCGTTGCCCATGCCCTTGGCCATGGTGATGATGTCGGGCACCACGCCCTGCTCTTCGAAGCCCCAGAAAAAGTGCCCCATGCGGCCGTAGCCGACCTGCACTTCATCGGCGATGCACACGCCGCCTTGGGCACGCACCAACCCGTACACCTGCTGCAAGTAACCCGGCGGCAGGGAGATGCCGCCGGCGTTGCCGTACACCGGTTCACAGATAAACCCGGCCAGTTGGCGCTTGCTCGCAACGATTTTCGCCAGGTTATGTTCCACGCTTCGTACGTAGTCCGGCGCACTGTCCCGCCCGCGGAATTCACCGCGATAGGTGTTCGGCGCAGTGACCGGGTGGACCCATTCCGGGCGGCTGCTCAAGGCCTGGGGATTGTCCGCAATCGAGGTGGACACCGCATCCGCCGCCACCGACCAGCCGTGATAGGCCTCCAGCACACTGAGCATGTCGCGCCCACCGCTGTAGGCCCAGGCCAGGCGGATGGCCAGGTCGTTGGCCTCGGTGCCGCTGTTGACCAGGAACACCCGATCCATGCCCGCCGGCGCCAGCGCCAGCAAGCGCTCGGAAAACTCGGCAATGGCGGCATAGTGAAACCGCGAGTTGGTATTGAGCAGCGACCATTGCCGCGCCGCGACCGCCGCCATGCGCGGGTGGCCGTGACCCAGTACGGCAACGTTATTGAGCATGTCCAGGTAGGAGCGGCCCTGCATATCGATCAGGTGGTTGCGCCAGCCGCGCTCGATGCGTGGCGGGTCGACGTAATAGTGCTTCTGCGAGCGGGCAAAACTGGCGTCACGCCGGGCCAGCAGGGCGTGGGGGTCGAGTTCCGGTTCGGCATCGCAGGCCAGTCCCAGTAATGCCGCGGGCGAGGGGCACAAGGCTTGCCAGGCCAAGGCCCGGGACGGTGTACAAAACAGCGGCGGTTCGAGGTCGGCACGGCACAGTTGCACGGTCAGCGGTCCATGGACCTCACCGAGAACCTGCCCCTCCACCAGCAATGAACCGTGCTTCAACCGGGTGTCCACGCCCCACAACCGCACGCTCAGCTCCACCCCTTGCACGCTCACAAGGCCATCGGCGTCCTGATGCAGCGTTCCGGCAAAAGGCGCCTCCAACACCGTGCCATGGGGCAGATGCAGCTCTACGTGGAGGGGGAAAGTCTGCGGTTCGGTGGCACTGTCCGGGCAAGTGCGCGACAGCCGATATTGGCCATAACGACTTGCCGCCAGCCCATGCACGGCCGCCGCCTGATCCAGCAACTGCCGATCAATGCCGGGCAGTTCCCAATTGCCGGCTTCGAAATGCGGGCTGAGCACCCCCAGGTCGATCAGCGCGAACTCACGCCCCACCAGGCCCGGTAGCAACGGCGCGAAGTCCTGGCTGGCAATCGACGACAGCGTCTCACCGACACTGCCGAGAATCGCAGCCTCCATCAGCTCAAACGGCACCGACGTCGCCACATGGAAAATTTCCCACTCGTGTTCGGCGTTTTTCAACAGGTAAGTGTTGTCCGGATCCAGGCGCTGCTGCTGTTCGCTGCTTAATACCAACACTGCCGCACGGGCGACGATCAGCGGCCACAACGCCTGCAACTCCTCGCGCTGCAGTGGGGTCACGGCATGGCAGGCCCGGACCGCCGGCAGGATGGCAAACGGGTCGCCCTCGGCATGGTGCAACAGGGCCGCGCAGGTCACCGACAGGTCGGCAATCCGCCAGGTGTGCACCAGGTCGCCGAAATCGATGACGCCTTGCAGTTGCCAGTGCCGTTGCGCATCGCGCTGCCACACCACGTTGTCATCGGTGATGTCCATGTGCACCGCTTGCCAGGGCAGGCGGTCGGCCAGGGGGCGAATGCGCTGTTCAACCTGCTCGGCCACCTGTTCCAGCGCGGCGCGGTGGGGCAGGTTTTCCAGGGTGGCCAACAGATGGGTGATCAGTTCCCGGGCATGGCGCGGGTCCCATTGCAGGGTACGGTCCAATCCAGGGTGGGAGAAATCCGCCAGCGCCAGGCTCATGCGCCCGCACAGGTCGCCGAAGCCTGCGATCACGTCGCGCCCCAAATGCGGCAGATGGGTCAACGGCTGGCCGTCGATATAGTCCAGCAGCCGCAGGTGCAGGGGCTGGCCATCGACCGTCACGCTCAACAGTTCTTCACCGCCCAGGGCCTTGATGACCTTGGGCACCCGCACGGCCTGCAGGGTGTCGAGGGCCGCGTGCTGGGCCTGCAGCTCAATCGCCGCATAGTCGCCCCGGCAGATCTTCAGAACAAACCGGCCGCGAGTGCTGTCGACTTTGTAATTGAGGTCTTGCTGGCTGCCCAGTGATTGCAGGGTGCCCGTGAGGCCGTAGTGCTGCTCGAGCAATTGCGCTGCCTGGTCGGGGCCTACTTGCGGGCAGGGTAGATTGGCGCGATGGATCAACGTAGCAAGCAGCATGGGCGTGGCCTCGTTTTTTTCAGGGGTGTATATCGCCATTGTTCAGGTGAGTTAGGCAACCCCCCTACGCATACCGCGCTTGCGCCTATCTTCCGCACAACTCAAGCTATGCTTCATTCGCTTAATGTCCGTCTAAGGAAAAGGCCCTCCGACATGCGCATTCTCATCACCGGCGGCGCTGGATTTATCGGCTCCGCCCTGATCCGCCATCTGATCCAAAACACCGAACACGAAGTGCTCAACCTGGACAAACTTACCTATGCCGGCAATCTGGAATCACTGAACAGCATTGCGTCCAACAGCCGCTATGAGTTCGTACAGGCCGATATCATTGACCAGGCCAGCGTCAGCGCCGTGCTGACGCGCTTCGAGCCACAGGCAATCATGCACTTGGCTGCAGAATCCCATGTCGATCGTTCGATTGACGGGCCGTCGGATTTTATCCAGACCAATATCGTCGGCACCTACAGCCTGCTGGAGGCCACCCGCGCGTACTGGCACACGCTGGCGGAGCCCTCCAAGAGCGCTTTCCGTTTCCATCACATCTCCACCGATGAGGTGTACGGCGACCTGCACGGCGTTGACGATCTTTTCACCGAAACCACGCCTTACGCGCCCAGTTCACCTTACTCCGCGAGCAAAGCGGCGTCCGACCACCTGGTGCGTGCCTGGCAGCGCACCTACGGCCTGCCGGTATTGCTGACCAATTGTTCGAACAACTACGGCCCTTTCCACTTCCCCGAGAAGTTGATCCCGCTGGTCATCCTCAACGCGCTCGCGGGCAAGCCATTACCGGTCTATGGTAATGGTTTGCAGGTGCGCGACTGGCTGTTCGTCGAGGACCATGCCCGCGCACTTCTGAAAGTGGTAACTGAAGGTGTGGTCGGCGAGACCTACAATATCGGCGGCCACAATGAGCAAAAAAACATCGACGTGGTACGAGGCATCTGCGGCCTGCTGGAAGAATTGGCACCGCAACGTCCGGCCGGTGTGGAAAAATTTGCCGACCTGATCACGTTCGTCAAAGATCGACCGGGCCACGATCAGCGCTATGCAATCGACGCCAGCAAGATCGAACGCGAACTGGGCTGGGTCCCGGAAGAAACGTTCGAGACCGGCCTGCGCAAGACCGTACAGTGGTACCTCGACAACCTGGAATGGTGCCGCCGGGTACAGGACGGCAGTTATCAGGGTGAACGATTGGGCAACACCGACATGAAGGATCTGATTGCATGATGAAGGGAATCGTATTGGCAGGAGGCTCAGGCACTCGCTTGCACCCCATTACCCTGGGCGTGTCCAAGCAGCTGCTGCCAGTGTATGACAAGCCGATGATCTATTACCCGATCTCGGTGCTGATGCTGGCGGGAATCAAAGACATCCTCGTGATTTCCACGCCAGTGGACTTGCCGCAGTATCGTAACTTGCTGGGCGATGGCAGCCAGTTCGGCGTGCGCTTCACCTATGCCGAGCAGCCGTCGCCGGATGGCTTGGCCCAGGCATTTATCATTGGCGAAGAATTTATCGGTAATGACCCGGTATGCCTGATCCTGGGTGACAACATTTTCCACGGCCAATATTTCGGCGAACAGTTGCGGACTGCAGCCAGGCGTCCTTCCGGCGCGACGGTATTTGGTTATTGGGTAAAAGACCCAGAACGATTTGGCGTGATCGACTTCGACAAGGATGGTCGCGCCCTGTCGATTGAAGAGAAACCACTGAAGCCAAAGTCCCCCTATGCCGTAACCGGCCTTTACTTCTACGACAACGACGTGATCGAGATCGCCAAAGCCGTGAAACCTTCACATCGTGGCGAGCTTGAGATTACCGACGTCAACAACGCCTATCTCAAGCGCGGCGACCTGCATGTGGAACGTTTTGGGCGCGGCTTCGCTTGGCTCGATACAGGCACCCACGACAGCCTGTTGGAAGCTTCGCTCTACGTGCAGACCATCGAGCATCGCCAGGGCCTGAAAGTAGCCTGCCTGGAAGAAATTGCTTACCAGAACCGCTGGATTGACCGTGAATACTTGCTGGAGCGGGCCAAATATTTTGGCAAGACCGGCTACGGTCAATACTTGTTCACCCTCGCAGGGGATAATCCATATGAATGTATCCGCCACTGAGTTGCCCGGGGTATTGATCATCGAGCCGAAGGTTTTTGGCGATGAACGCGGTTTTTTCTATGAGAGTTTCAATGCCCGGGACTTTGCGCAAGCAACCGGGCTGCAGCAAGAGTTTGTTCAGGACAACCACTCGCGCTCACAAAGAGGCGTGTTGCGCGGCCTGCATTACCAAGTGGAACACGCTCAGGGCAAATTGGTGCGAGTGACTGCCGGTGAGGTGTTAGACGTCGCAGTGGATATACGTCAGAGCTCACCTGCATTTGGCAAATGGGCCAGCGTTCGGCTATCGACCGAAAACAGTCGCCAACTGTGGATTCCTCCGGGGTTCGCCCATGGTTTTGTGGTGCTCAGCGACTACGCAGAATTCCTCTACAAGACGACTGATTACTACACTCCCTCTGCAGAGCGCTGCATCCGCTGGGACGATCCGGACCTCAATATCGACTGGCAATTGACGGGGCCTCCAACCTTGTCTTCCAAGGACCAGAGCGGCAAAAGCCTGAAAGACGCCGATCTATTCCCATGAAAATCCTGATCACCGGCCAACATGGCCAAGTCTCCCAGGCACTGCAACAGCAGCTCCAAGGCCTGGGCGAACTGATTGTGCTTGGCCGCGAGCACCTCGATCTGGCCGACGCCAAGCACATCCGCCAGCAGGTGCGCGCCCATCGCCCCGACCTGATCATCAACGCCGCCGCCCACACGGCAGTGGATCAGGCCGAAAGCGAAGCGGACCTCGCCTTCGCCATCAACGCCACCGCCCCCGGGATTCTTGCCGAGGAAGCCAAGGCCCTGGGCATCCCGTTGATCCACTATTCCACCGACTACGTGTTCGACGGCAGCAAGCCTGGGCCCTACACCGAAGCTGACACACCCAATCCCCTGGGCGTCTACGGCCAGAGCAAACTGGCGGGTGAACAGGCGATTGCCGCAGTGGGAGGCCAGTACCTGGTCCTGCGCACCAGCTGGGTCTACTCCAACCACGGCAAGAACTTCCTGCTGACCATGCAGCGCCTGCTGCAAGAAAAACCCCACCTGCGCATCGTCGCCGACCAGATCGGCGCGCCGACGTGGGCCGGGACCATTGCCGCCAGTACGCGCGCCCTGATCGAACGCTGGCAGGGGGGCAAGGCCGGGGAATGGGGCATCTACCACCTGACCGCCGAGGGTGAAACCTCGTGGTTCGGCTTTGCCCAGGCAATCGGCGAGCACCTGCGCGCCAGTGGCCGCGCCTGTGCCGAACTGGAGGCGATCCCCTCCAGCGCCTACCCGACCCCCGCCCGGCGCCCGCTGAACTCACGTCTGGATTGCAGCCACCTGCGCCAGCAATGGCACGTCAGCCAGCCCTTGTGGCAAGACGCATTGCGCGAGTGTCTTGCCGGGCAGCACTAGGCATAATGCGCCTGTACCCACAGGCGCACGATTCCCATGACTCCACCCCTTCCGCGAAGACCCCGCTGGCGCAGCCTTGCCCTGTTGGCCCTGTGCCTGGCACCGTTGCTGTGGCCGCTGGAGCACTTGGCCGAGCGTTACTATCGCAGCGAACTGGCCGGGCAAAACCGCCAGACCCTCGACCTGTACGTCGCCAACCTGCTGGGCACCCTGCATCGCTATGAAGTGCTGCCGCAGATCCTCGGCGACTTGCCGGCCTTGCGCACGGCACTGGACGCACCGCAGGTCAGTACCAACCTGGTCAACGCCAACCTGCTGCTCAAGGACGTCGCCGCCCAGGCCGGGGTGGAAGTGATGTATTTGATGGACACCACCGGCAAGACCCTCGCCGCGTCCAATTGGGACAAGCAGGACAGTTTCGTCGGGCGCAACTTCTCGTTCCGGCCCTATTTCAGCGAAGCCATGGCCGGGCGCCTGGGGCGGTTTTTCGGGCTGGGCACCACCTCGGCCAAGCGCGGCTATTTCTTCGCCGCCGCAGTGCGCGATGGCGACACGATCATCGGCGTACTGGTGGTCAAGGTCGACCTGGACCACACCGAAAGCCTGTGGGGCAATACCCCGGAACAACTATTGGTCACCGACCACAACGGCGTGGTGATCCTCACGTCACGCCCGCAATGGCGCTTCCGGGCCACCCGGCCGCTGACCGCCGAAGAACGCCAGGCCATCATCGCCATCCAGCCCTACCCCACGCGCGATCCGCAACCGTTGAGCCTGAGCAACAGCGCATGGCTGCGCCAATCCACCGCCATTGCCGAGACCGGCTGGAATGTGGAGATCCTTGCACCGCAATCCTTGATCAGCCGCCCGGTGCGCACGGTGGTCGCCGTGGGCGGCGCCACGTTGCTGGTGTTGATGCTGCTGCTGGGCCTGTTGATGCAGCGCCGTCGCCACTACCTGGAACGCATCGCCTTCGAAGCCAAGGCCCGCCGCGAGCTGGAGATGCGCGTGGTCGAACGGACCAGCGATCTGGAAGGCCTCAACCGTCGCCTCAAACAGGAGGTGCTGGAGCGCGAACACGCCCAGCAGGAACTGGTGCGCGCCCAGGATGACTTGGTGCAGGCCGGCAAGCTGTCAGCGCTGGGCACCATGTCGGCAAGTATCAGCCACGAACTCAATCAACCCCTGGCGGCGATCCGCAGCTATGCGGAAAACGCCGAGATCCTGCTCGACCACGAGCGCACCAGCGATGCCCGGGGCAATCTCAAGCTGATCAGCGAACTGACCGGGCGCATGGCCTCGATCATCGCGCACCTGCGCGCCTTCGCCCGGCGCGATCGCCATGCCCCGGAGAGCGTGGCCCTGCAACCGGCGCTGGACGATGCGCTGGCCTTGCTGGCCAAGCGGCGGCGCTCGATGGAAGTCGAGCTGATCCGCGATTTGCCGGAAGCGACCCTGTGGGTGCAGGCCGGCGAAACCCGCCTGCGCCAGGTGCTGGGCAACCTGCTGGCCAACGCCCTCGACGCCCTTACCGAAAAAGGCCCGCCGCGCAAACTGTGGCTGAGTGCCGAAACCACCGCCCAGGGCGTCAACCTGTACATTCGCGACAATGGCCCAGGCTTTTGCATGGAAGCCCTGGGCCGCGCCAGCGAACCGTTCTACACCACCAAGACCCGCACCCAGGGCTTGGGCCTGGGCCTGGCGATCTGTGAAACCCTGATGCGTGCCTTTGGCGGCGAACTGCTGTTTGCCAACCACAAGGAAGGCGGCGCGCTGTTAACCTTGAAATTGCGCGCCGGCTCGCCGGGCGTCAGTCTGCAACCGTCCGAGGACCGCAGTGTATGAGTATCGATAACCAGATTCAGGTGGTGTTGATCGACGATGATCCACACTTGCGTCAGGCCCTGTGCCAGACCCTGGACCTGGCCGGGCTGAACGTCCTGCCCCTGGGCGAAGCCACCGGCCTCACCGCGCGCCTGTCGCGGGATTGGCCGGGCGTGGTGGTCAGCGACATCCGCATGCCCGGCATGGACGGCCTGGAGCTGCTGGCCGAGCTGCACGGCCAGGATCCGGACCTGCCGGTGCTGCTGATCACCGGCCACGGCGACGTGCCGCTGGCGGTGCAGGCCATGCGCGCGGGGGCCTATGACTTCCTCGAAAAACCCTTCGCCAGCGACGCCCTGCTCGACAGCGTGCGCCGCGCCCTGGCCCTGCGCCGGCTGGTGCTCGACAACCGCAGCCTGCGCCTGGCCCTCAGTGACCGCCAACAACTGAGCACCCGCCTGGTGGGGCACTCGCCACAGATGCTGCGCCTGCGCGAGCAGATCGGCGCCCTGGCAGCAACCCGCGCGGATGTGCTGATCCTCGGCGAAACCGGCGCCGGCAAGGAAGTGGTGGCCCGCGCGCTGCACGACCTGTCGAGCCGGCGCAGCGGGCCGTTTGTGGCGATCAATGCCGGGGCGTTGGCCGAGTCGGTGGTGGAGAGCGAACTGTTCGGCCATGAGCCCGGCGCCTTTACCGGCGCGCAGAAACGCCGCATCGGCAAATTCGAATTCGCCAATGGCGGCACGTTGTTCCTCGATGAAATCGAAAGCATGAGCCTGGATGTGCAGGTCAAGCTGCTGCGCCTGTTACAGGAGCGTGTGGTGGAGCGCCTCGGCGGCAACCAGCTGATCCCGCTGGATATCCGCATCATCGCCGCCACCAAGGAAGACCTGCGCCAGGCCGCCGACCAGGGCCGCTTCCGCGCCGACTTGTACTACCGCCTCAACGTCGCGCCGTTGCGTATTCCGCCACTGCGCGAGCGCGGTGAAGATGCGTTGATGCTGTTCCAGCACTTCGCCGACGAAGCCAGCAGTCGCCACGGCCTGCCTTTGCACGAGCTGCAACCGGGCCAGCGTGCCCTGCTGTTGCGTCATAGCTGGCCGGGCAATGTGCGCGAATTGCAGAACGCCGCCGAGCGCTTTGCGTTGGGCCTGGAGCTGGCGCTGGACAGCACCCCGGACAATCCCGCCAGCAGCGTGCTGACTTCCACGCCGGGCGGCTTGAGCGAACAGGTCGAGCAGTTCGAAAAAAGCCTGATCGCCGCCGAACTGACCCGCCCCCACAGCTCCATGCGCAGCCTCGCAGAAGCCCTCGGCGTACCGCGCAAGACCCTGCACGACAAACTGCGCAAGCACGGCCTTAACTTCGCCAACCAAAGTGCTGACGACGAATGACCCTGCCCACCCATCAAGAGGCCCCCATGAGCCGTGACAGCCGTTACCTGGAATCCATCCTCCACCACGACATCCCCCTGACCCGCGAAATGGGCCTCAAGGTACTCGACTGGCAAGACGGGCAACTGCAGCTGCACCTGCCTTTGCAAGCCAATATCAACCACAAGAGCACCATGTTCGGCGGCAGCCTTTACTGCGGCGCGGTGCTGGCGGGTTGGGGCTGGATGCACCTGCAACTGCGCGAGGAAGGGATTGAAGACGGGCATATCGTGATTCAGGAAGGGCAGATCAGCTATCCGCTGCCGGTGACGCACGACGCGACCGCCATTTGCGCGGCGCCGGAGGAGAAGGTGTGGAAGCGCTTTTTGGCGACCTACAAGCGCTATGGCCGGGCGCGGCTGGCGTTGGACACCTGGATCGCGAATGAGGGCAGTGAAGAGCGGGCCGTTACGTTCACCGGCCAATACGTCCTGCACCGCTAGAAGCCAATACACAAAACAAATGTGGGAGGGGCACCGCCCCTCCCACATTTAGATCGGCTGAGGTATTAAGAGCGGGCCAAGGTCAGCAACCGCTCACGCCACGCCGCCTTCGCCGGCAACGCCAGGAAAAACGGATTCAGCAACGACGCCCGCGCCGGATAGCTGAACGGCTCGCCACTCAACTCCAGCACCTCGCCGCCCGCCCCTTCCAATACACCCTGCGCCGCCGCCGTATCCCACTGCGAAGTCGGCGCCAGCCGCGGGTAGCAATCGGCACTGCCCTCGGCCAACAGGCAGAACTTCAACGAACTGCCGATATTCGCCAGTTTCAACTCCCCCAACCCTTCGCTCAAACCGTCCAGCAGACGCTCTTGCTCGGGGCTGGTATGCCGGCGGCTGGCGACCACGGTAAACGCCTCACCCACTGCTGGGGCCTCGCGCACCTGGATCTGCCTGGGCGCTTCGTTCACATCGGAGCGCCACGCCCCCAGGCCGGCTCCACCGAAGTAGCAACGGCCACTGGTGGGCATGGACACCACGCCGAACACCACGCGACCCTGTTCGACCAGGGCAATATTGACGGTGAATTCTTCGCTGCCGGCGATAAATTCCTTGGTGCCATCCAGCGGGTCCACCAACCACCAGCGCTGCCAGCCGGCCCGTACGCTCTGGTCGATGTCGGCGTCTTCTTCGGACAGCACCGGGATGCTCGGGTCGAGTGCGGTGAGGCCTGCGAGAATCAGATGGTGGGCGGCCAGGTCGGCCGCCGTGACCGGCGAATCATCGGCCTTGGAGGTCACCGCCACATCGGCGCGCCAGTACGGCAGGATCACTTCACCCGCCTGGCGGGCCAGCTCGATCACAGGGGCGATAAACGGGTGGCCTAAAAACAGTTCGCTCATGGGGTAAACGCTCCACGCTGAATCAACAAATCTCGTACCAGGTACAACGCCGCCAGGGCGCGGCCTTCGCTGAACTGCTCGTTTTGCGCAAGCTGCGACAGCTCGCGCAGGTTGACCCGGTCCACACGCATCGGCTCGGGCTCATCGCCTTCCAGGCGTTCTTCATAGAGTTCGGTGGCGAGCACCACCTGGATTTTCTGGCTCATGTAGCCAGGAGACAACGACAGCTCGGTAATGTGTTCCAACTGCCGTGCGCCGTAGCCGGCTTCTTCCTTGAGTTCACGGTCTGCTGCCGCCAGCACGTCTTCGCCGGGTTCGATCAGGCCCTTGGGCAAGGACAGCTCATACTCATCGGTACCGCCGCAGTACTCTTCAACCAGCAACGCATGATCTTCGTCGATCATCGCCACGATCATCACTGCGCCGTAGCCGGCACCGCGGCCCACCAGGCGCTCGTAGGTCCGTTCAACGCCATTGGAAAAGCGCAATTGCACTTCCTCCACGCGGAACAAACGGCTACTGGCGACTATTTCGCGGGCGAGGACGGTGGGTTTCTGGCGCATAAGCGGCTCCTTGGCGTGATCGGGTTACTATACCGTGGCTTTTCCGATTGTCTGTGTCGGATATCTTTACTTACATGAGACCGCACCATGCCCTCTTTGCCCTGGCACGCCATCGACACCGTCCTGCTGGACATGGACGGCACCCTGCTCGACCTGCATTACGACAACCACTTCTGGATGGAGCACCTGCCCCAGCGTTACGCCGAGCTGCACGGGGTGAGCCGGGCCATGGCCGAGATGGAGTTGCAGCCTCTGTTCGAGCGTAACGCCGGACAGTTGCAATGGTATTGCCTGGATTTCTGGAGTGCGGAGCTGAACATCCCGGTGCGCGAACTCAAGCTGGAAACCGCCCACCTGATCGCCCTGCGCCCGGATGCCGATACCTTCCTGGCGGCGATCAAACGGGCAGGCAAGCGCGTGATCCTGATCACCAATGCCCACCGTGACTCGCTGTCACTGAAGTTGGAGCGCATTGAACTGGCGCCGTACTTCGAGCGATTGATCAGCTCCCACGACTACGGCTTCGCCAAGGAAAACCCGCAGTTCTGGGATGCCTTGCAGGCTGACATCCAGTTCGATCCGGCTCGCAGCCTGTTTATCGACGACACCCTGCCGATCCTGCGCAGTGCCCAGGCGTTTGGCGTGGGGCATTTACTGGCGGTGAAAGAGCCGGACAGCCAAAAAGGGCCGAAGGACACCGGGGAATTTGCGGCGGTCGAGGATTACCGGGATCTCATTGCCGGGCTCTGAACCATGTGGGAGGGGGCTTGCTCCCGATAGCGGTGGATCAGTCAACTTGATGTCGACAGACACTCAGCTATCGGGAGCAAGCCCCCTCCCACCTTTTCGCCCGTGTATTACTCAGGAATACGCAGCGTCTGCCCTGGGTAAATCTTGTCTGGATGGGACAACAGCGGCTTGTTGGCCTCGAAGATCTTGTTGTACAGGTTGGCGTTGCCGTACACCGTCAGGGAAATCGCGCTGAGGGTGTCACCCTTTTTCACCACGACGAAACGGGCGGCGGTCACTGCCGGGCCGGTTACGGTGATCTGGTCATCCACACTGGCCACGCCTTGGATGTTACCCAGCGCCAGCAGAATCTTCTCTTTCTCTTCCTGGGTGGCGACTTCACCGGTCACGGTCACCTTGTCGCCCTCTACCGTGGTCTGCACATTCGGATTCCCCAGACCCACCTTCGCTACGTGTTCCTTCAACTGCTCACTCGCATTGGCATTACCCGGCGTCAACAGGTCGACAATCTTTTCGCCGGCTTCTTTGATAAAGCTGAAAATGCTCATAGTGCGCTCTCCTTGGTAGTTGATTTCCAGATGCCCAAGACTAGACCAGTCCGGCAGACTTGGGTTCCAGCCCGACCAAAGACGCAAACGCGCTAGAATCCCCCCGCCATTGGAATAAGCCCTGGAGCGAAGATGGACATCAAGCAGCTGAAATTCCTCATCGCCCTCGACGAGACCCGTCACTTCGGCCAGGCCGCGGCGCGTTGCCACATCACCCAGCCAACCCTGTCGATGCGCCTGCGCAACCTTGAAGAAGAGCTGGACTTGCCGCTGGTCAATCGCGGCCAGCGTTTCGAAGGGTTCACCGCCCCCGGCGAGCGCGTGCTGGCCTGGGCCCGCACGGTGCTGGCGGCCTATGACGGCTTGCAGGCCGAAGCCGCCGCCTGCCGTGGCAACCTGGTGGGTACGTTGCGCCTGGGTGTGGTGCCGTTGTCGAGCTTTGATCCGCTGGCGTTGATGCAACAACTGCACAAGGAGCATCCGAGCCTGCGCTTTGAGCTTTCGGCCCTCAGCTCCGAGCAGATCCTCGAACAGTTGGCGAGCAATCGCCTGGACCTGGGCGTGTCCTACCTCGACCGCCTGGACAACGAGCGCTTCGACTCCCTGGCCCTCGGCGAAACCCGCATGGGCCTGCTCTACGACCAGCGCTATTTCAGTTTTGGCGACAAGCCGCTGAGCTGGGAGGCATTGATCGAACTGCCCCTGGGCATGCTCACCAGTGGCATGCACTTCCGTCAGTCCATCGACCACAACTTCCACAGCCGGGGACTGCACCCGCAGCCGCTGTTACAAACCGACGCCGTCCATCAGTTGTTACAAGCTGTGCATGGCGGACTGTGCTGCGCCGTCATGCCGCTGGACGGCGGTCTGGACGCCCTCACCGAACATTTGCGCCTGCAACCTATCGAAGACGCCCACACCCTGGCGCGCCTGGGCCTGATCATGCGGCGCAGCGCACCGCGTTCGGCATTGGCAGAGGCGTGTTTCGCGCTGTTTCAGAAATCGCAAACAGAGTCTTGATCGACGTCATCTATCGGTAGATCAGTACTGGCAATTAGACGCGACGCTTTGTCGCGCCTAGTCTAAACACTGATCAATCCGCCGGTGGTACTGCCCCATGAACGCCAAGCGCCCAGTCTGCGCGGCGCCTGCTCCGGAAATGTCCGCGCCCGTCGCCAGCCAGAGCTACCAGTTTTGCAACCTTGAGCACACTGAAGTCACCAGCACCGCCTTGGCGGAAGAAGTGGCGTTGGCGATTGCCTATAACGACATCAGCCAGGCCGTCATGCTGGTCACGCCCACGGACCTGGAAGACTTTATTGTCGGGTTCAGCATCGGCAGCGGCATTATCGCCGACGTCAGCGATATTTATGATCTGAAACTCAGCGGTTCGGGTTCGGCCCAATACGCTCAGGTGCAGATCTCCAGCCGTGCGTTCTGGAACCTCAAGCAGCAGCGCCGCCAGCTGGCAGGTACCAGCGGCTGCGGCCTGTGCGGAGTGGAAGCCGTTGAACAGGCCCTGCCGGACCTTCAAGTGCTGCCCGGCGCGCCCTTGCCGCCTGCCGAATGGCTCGACGGCCTGCGCCAGCGCATCAGCGCGTTCCAGCCTTTGGGCCAGTGCAGCGGCGCTGTGCATGCGGCTGTGTTCATGAATAACCAGGGCGAATTGCTGATGGGCCGTGAAGACATCGGCCGGCACAACGCCCTCGACAAGTTGATCGGTGCGCTGATCCGCCAACGGATCCCCACCGACGGCGGGCTGGCGATTGTCACCAGCCGTTGCAGCCTCGAATTGATCCAGAAAGTCCTGCGCGCGGGCATCCAGACCCTGGTCAGCCTGTCGTCGCCCACCGGCCTGGCCCTGCAATGGGCTCGCCGGCATAACCTCAATCTCATCCACCTGCCGCAGAAAAGTGCGCCGCGGGTCTACAGCCCTGCGATGGAGAACCAGCCGTGAGCAATCATCATCAAGCCGACCAAACCCCAACCCCGCGCTACAAGCCTTACAAGGGCCCGGCTGGCGGCTGGGGCGCGCTGATCAGCGTGGCACAGGCGTGGTTGACCAGTGACAACGCGCTGAAAAACCTGCGCATGATGCTCAAGACCAACCAGAACGGCGGCTTCGACTGCCCGGGCTGCGCCTGGGGCGACTCGCCGGAAAGCGGCATGGTCAAGTTCTGCGAGAACGGCGCCAAGGCGGTCAACTGGGAAGCCACCAAGCGCCGCGTTGACGCAGCGTTTTTCGCCAAGCACAGCGTCACCGCGCTGCTGGAGCAAAGCGACTATTGGCTCGAGTACCAAGGCCGCCTGACCGAGCCCATGCGCTACGACGCCGAAACCGATCGCTACCAGCCCATCAGCTGGGAAGCGGCCTTCGACCTGGTCGGCAAGCACCTCAACGCCCTGCCCAGCCCGGACATGGCCGAGTTCTACACCTCGGGCCGTGCCAGTAACGAAGCGGCGTACCTGTACCAGCTGTTTGTGCGCGCCTACGGCACCAACAACTTCCCGGACTGCTCGAACATGTGCCACGAGGCCAGCGGCGTGGCCCTGGCGCAGAGCGTGGGGGTCGGCAAAGGCACCGTGACCTTTGATGACTTCGAACATGCCGATGCGATATTCGTCTGGGGCCAGAACCCCGGCACCAACCACCCGCGCATGCTCGAACCGCTGCGTGAAGCGGTCAAACGCGGTGCCCAGGTGGTGTGCATCAACCCCCTCAAGGAGCGCGGCCTGGAGCGCTTCCAGCATCCGCAGCATCCGCTGGAAATGCTCACCAACGGCGACAAGCCGACCAACACCGCGTACTTCCGCCCGGCCCTGGGTGGCGACATGGCGATCCTGCGCGGCATGGCCAAGTTCCTGCTGCTGTGGGAGCGCCAGGCTCAGGCCGAAGGCAAGGAAGCGGTGTTCGACCACGACTTCCTCAATGAACACACGGCCAACGTGCTGGATTACCTGGGCCAGATCGACGACACCTCCTGGGATGAAATCGTCGAACAGTCCGGCCTGACCCTGGTCGAGATCGAGCAAGCGGCACGCATGTACGCCAAGGGCAAGAACGTGATCATGTGCTGGGCGATGGGTATCACCCAGCACCGCCACTCGGTGCCGACCATCCAGGAAATCGCCAACCTGATGCTGCTGCGCGGCAACATCGGCCGCCCCGGCGCCGGCCTGTGCCCGGTGCGTGGCCACAGCAACGTGCAGGGCGACCGCACCATGGGCATCAACGAACGCCCACCGGTGGCGTTCCTCGACGCCTTGGAGCGACGCTTCCAGTTCCAGGTGCCGCGCACCAACGGGCACAACGTGGTGGAAGCGATCCACGCCATGCTTGAAGGTCGCTCCAAGGTGTTTATCGGCCTGGGTGGCAACTTCGCCCAAGCCACGCCGGACAGCCCGCGCACCTTCGAAGCACTGCGCAATTGCGACCTGACCGTGCAGATCAGCACCAAGCTCAACCGCAGCCACCTGATGCACGGCAAGGACGCGCTGATCCTGCCGTGCCTGGGCCGCACCGACATCGACATCCAGGCCGAAGGTCCGCAAGCGGTGACGGTAGAAGACTCGTTCAGCATGGTCCACGACTCCAACGGCCAACTGCAGCCGCTGTCGAAGTTGATGAAATCGGAACCGGCCATCCTCGCCGGCATCGCCGCCGCAACCCTGGGCAGCAAACCGGTGGACTGGAACTGGTTGGTGGCCGATTACAGCCGCATTCGCGACCTGATCGCCGATACCATCCCAGGCTTCAAGGACTTCAACGAACGCCTGAAACACCCCGGTGGTTTCTACCTGGGCAACTCCGCCGGTGCCCGACGCTGGAACACGCCTTCGGGCCGTGCCAACTTCCGCCCGAACATCCTGCCCAAGGACCTGATCCACGAGCGCACCCATGCCACGGGCCACGTGCCGGACCTGATCATGCAATCGATGCGCTCCCACGATCAGTACAACACCACCATTTATGGCCTGGACGACCGCTATCGCGGGGTCAAAGGCCAGCGTGACGTGCTGTTCGTCAACGAAGCCGACATCATCCGCCTGGGCTTCAAGCCGGGGCAGAAAGCCGACATCGTGTCGTTGTGGGAAGACGGCCGCGAGCGTCGGGTGAAGGGCTTCACCTTGCTGGCGTTTGATATTCCGGCGGGGCAGGCTGCGGCTTACTACCCGGAAGTGAACCCGTTGGTGCCGCTGGAAAGCACCGGGGATGGCAGCCATACACCGACGTCGAAGTTCGTGGCGATACGTTTGGAAGCTGCCAGTGACAATGGGCTGATCACGGCGCGTTCGGCCTGACTGATCATTTCGGACACAAAAAAGGCCGCTTTTGCATAAAAGCGGCCGTTCCGAAGTAGCTAAAGACTCGCAAAAACCACTTAAGTTCCCGAGCTAAAACAGTAACTTAGAGAATTGTGTACAACTCGTGCTACTGGTCGGATTTCTATTGTAACCATGTCAATACAGCCTCAGGATCGCGCCGTCATCCTCTTGAGGTCTCTCTATGAAGTTCTCCTCGATTCTCTTGTTGTCCCTTGGCCTGGTCAGTGGCGCAGCCATGGCCGGTGGCACCACCGAAGCCGGTGTGGGCGGCGCATTGGGCGGGGTTCTAGGCTCGGTTGTCGGCCAGCAGTTGGGCGGCAACACCGGTTCGACCATAGGCGCGGCCCTGGGCGGCGCAGGCGGTAGTGCGGTCGGCGCAGACAAGCGCAGCCGCGGCGAAGCAGCCATTGGCGGCGCACTGGGCGCAGCCGGCGGCAACGTGGTGGGCCGCAGTGTCGGCGGCAGCACCGGGGCACTGATCGGTTCAGCGGCCGGCGGTGGCGCGGGCGGTGCGCTGGGCAACTACATGGGCAACAAGAGCGATGACGATGATCGTCGTAGTCGTGATAGCCGCCGTTATGACCGCGACGACCATCGCGGCCGCGGCCATGCCTACGGGCATCGCAAGAACAAGCATCACTACCGTCACCGCTAAGCGCTAAAGAACACTGTAAAACCAATGTGGGAGGGGGCTGGCCCCCTCCCACATCGGGTTCCGTGGTGACTGCAACGCCGAAGTCAGACCACCAACCGCTGCAACGCCTCGCGCAACATCCCCGGAATCGTCACCGGCTGGTTCGTCCCCCGATCCACGAACACATGCACAAAGCGCCCCGCCGCACAGGCCTCCTCTTCGCCTGCCTTGAACACCGCCAATTCGTACTGCACTGAGCTGTTGCCCAACTTGCCCACCCGCAGGCCGATGTCCAGGCGGTCGGGAAAGGCAATCGAGGCGAAGTAATCGCACGCCGAACTCACCACAAACCCCACCACCTCACCGTCATGAATATCCAACCCACCCTGTTCGATCAGGTAGGTATTCACCGCCGTGTCGAAGAAGCTGTAGTAGGTGACATTGTTCACATGGCCGTACACATCGTTGTCGTGCCAGCGTGTGATGATCGGCTGGAAGTGACGGTAATCGGCGCGTTGCGGCATTGAGTCAGGCATGGGCACGTCTCATGAAAGTAGGGTTACAGGTCACTCAAGTGGGCTTGGGCCCACTCCCGCACGTCGGCGTAGGGGTAGTCTTCCAGCGCTGCGAAACCGGGAATGCCCCGCGCCTTCAACTTGGTAAACAACGGCACGCTGATACCCCCCAGGAACCGTGTCAGCCGCTCAGCGCCCGGCAGTTGGCCGGTGTGCTCATGATGCCTGTGGATAAAATCACCGCACAGCCCCATGAAGTTTTTATCCACAAGCGGCGGCAGGCTCGGCGGCGCCGGCAAATGCGCGACGTGGCCGTGGCACACGGAGCAGTGCCCGCAGCGCTGCGGTGCATTTTCATCACCAAAGTAACGCGCCAGGCGCTGCCCCAGGCAATGTTCGGTGGCGAACAGATCGAGCATGGCATGAATCCGCGCCACTTCCGTCACCTCGTGCTGCTTGAAGCCTGTGTATAACTCGGCGCTCAACACCTGTGGATCAAACTCGGTATCCAGCAGGCTGTAGACCTCCGTCATCTGCTTGCTTTCCAACTCGATCAGGCCTTGTTCCTGGAAGTAATCCAGGGCCTTCACCACCCGACTGCGTTCGGCATTGTGTTGTTGGTAAAGCGCGTCGAAATCCACGGTCGCCCAGGTTTTCGCGCGCTTGCACACCTGGATGATCGCCGCGACAAACTGCTGGCGCTCGCCGGAAAAACGCACCAGCAGGGCCTCGGGCTCGACCAGGTACTTGAAGCGGTACTCGGCATAAAACGCGTAGCGCGGCGCGATCACGCCCCTGAGCTCCAATTGCACCAGCAGTGTCTTCAGTGGCAGTTCGCGGATGTTGCTGTGGTCCGACAGCGACCTCAGCAGGAACTCCCACTGCCCTTCACTGCGCGCTGCCTGCAACTCTTCCAGCACCCGCCGAATACCGTCCTGCTCGGGCGTATCGCCGTACACGAAGTTTTCCAGCACATTGAGGCTGTCGCGGTTGGCCAGCACCAGGCAGTCCGAGGGCTGCCCATCACGCCCCGCACGGCCGATTTCCTGGCTGTAGTTCTCGATGGATTTGGGCAGGTCAAAATGCACGACATTGCGGATATCGCTCTTGTCGATACCCATGCCAAACGCGATGGTAGCGACGATGCAATTGGAGCGCCCAGCCATGAAGCGCTGCTGGATGCCCTCACGCCTGTCGTGGGGCAAGCCGGCGTGATACGCCTCGGCCTGGATACCGTTGCGGTTCAGGTGCTCGGCAATCTGCTCGGCGGTTTTCTGCAAGGTGACGTAGACGATGCTGGGCTGGTTGGCCCGCTCGCTCATCCACTGCACCAGGCGACGATGCTTGTCCGCACCGGCGACCGGCTCCACCAACAGGTCGAGGTTGGGCCGGTAGAAGCCCGTGGTGACCACGTCGTCCGGCGCAATGGCGAACTTGGCCTGCATGTCGGCAATCACCTTGGGCGTGGCCGTAGCCGTCAGCAGCAGCGCTTGTGGGATCTTGAACTGGCGCTGGTAGTCCGGCAGCTTCAAATAATCCGGGCGGAAGTTGTGGCCCCACTCGGAAATACAGTGCGCCTCATCCACCACCAGCAGCGAGATCTGCACACTTTGCAGGAAGTGGCGAAAACGCTCGTTCTTCAAGCGCTCCACGGAAATCATCAGGATTTTCAGCTCGCCGGAACGCGCGCGGGCCATCACGTCATTGGCGTCCTCGCGGCTTTGCGCCGAATCGATACTGCCCGCCGAAATACCGTGGCGTTGCAGGAAGCCCAACTGGTCCTGCATCAACGCCAACAACGGCGACACCACCAGCGTCAGGTGCGGCAGCAACACCGCCGACAGCTGATAACACAGGGACTTGCCCGACCCCGTAGGAAAAATGGCCGCAGCCGAACGACCTGCCAGTACGGCGCTGACCGTTTCTTCCTGGCCCAAACGAAACTGTGGATAACCAAAGACCTGCTGGAGGGTGTCGTGCATAGGCTGTCACTCCATTGACCGCTGAAGGTGGCTTAAAAACGTAGCCCAGCAAGCTCAGCGAATCGAGAAAGGTCGCATGGAAAAAAGAGACAGGATGATACACAGGGTGCAGCAATGGCCTTGGGCCAAATTTGACAAGTTCGACTGTGGCTGTAAGAACACCACAAACCAAATGTGGGAGGGGGATTGCCCCCCTCCCACATTTCAGACCTGCGCTACAGCTGAATCAGCGATTCTGCACCCGCTCAATCGCCGTGTCATACACCGGGTTGGCCTTCTGCTCCTTGGCCAACTGGTAGTGACGCAATGCATCCGGGAACTGCCCCGCCGCTTCGTAGATCCGCGCAATGTTGTAGTAGGCACCTGCACGCACGGTGGCAGCATTGGCGCCGGTGGCAAGGGCGATAGCCTTGCGATTGGCCCAGATCGACTCGGCAGTGTTGCCGGCTTTCTGATACGCCAGGCCGAGGTTGCCGTAGGCCTTGCCGAAGCCATTGTCCAGCTCGATAGCCTGGCGGAACAGGTCGATGGCCTGGTCCAGCTTGCCGGCCTGGTAGGCCGCTTCACCCTGCAGGTTCAGACGCTTCGCATCGGTTTGTACGGAAGAGCTGACGGTGACGGCGGTGACCGCCACGCTGTCATCCAGCAGCGGTTTGACTTCGTTCAGCACATTCGCCGCATTCACGGTCACGCCACTGAAAGTGTTGATGTCCTGGAAGTCGCCGCTGCCGGTCATGCGGAACACCGTCCACAGGTTGCCGCTGCGGTTCTTGGGCACGTAGTAGGTACGCACCAGCGATTGGCCCATGTACACGAACACCTTGGCTTCGCTGTCGGACAACTGGCGCGAGCCTGGATTGCCGCCATTGCTGTAGTCGTGCACGGCATAGACGTAGCTTTCGCCGTAGTGCTTTTTCTGCAGGGTGATGGTTTCCGGACCGTAGCTGTCGGTGTCATCCACATCCAACTCGGCGTCAGTACCCTTCTGGTTCTCGAAGTAGATGTTATTGCCGGGGAAAATCATGTGGGAGTCGAGGTCACTCGGCGTCTTGCCCCAGGTCAGCACCACACGCAGGCCATCGAGGTTTTCCATCACCGGGCTGATGGCGTAGGTCATGCCCGCGCATGGGCACTTCACCACCAGGTTGGAGTAGCCAGGTTTCTTGATGATCAGCAGGTTGCTCGCATCATCAGCGGCCTCACTGGTCAGCGTCACTTGGCCCTGGGCGTTGGTGCGGCCCACCACATTCTGTGCGCCGTTGCGTTGCAGCAGCACTTCGGCATCAGCGATTTTCTGGTCCTTGACCACCGCACTGAGCACTTCGATCGGCAACTGCCCGGCCTGGACCGAAAAAGCCACCGCACACAACGACATCGCCGAAGCAACACGAAGCAAACCCATGCTTAACTCCCTTTAAGTAGCGGGCGGAAATCGCCCTACAAGATTTTGCGGTGAAACATACGCTGAATTCCGAGTGTCGGCGGATTTTTTGTACAGAATGTGACGTGGTTTTTATCCCGCCTTCCCGTTGAAGCATTGCGCTACAATCAAACCTTGCTACCCAGGAGTGCGCTGCGATGAGCGAACTGACGTTTGAGCAAAAACAGGATCATTACCACAAGATCCGCCGTTCCAATTACCTGGCCAGCCTGCGCCTGGAAGGGTTCGACACCCAACCGGCCGACGTCGACAAACCCCTGCCGACCCGCGAAACAGTGCTTGCCAAGTACCGCAACACGCCACGCTGATGCTCGACAAATACGGGGTGGGCCAGGATCCGTACTGCTATCCCGGTAGCAGCGTCCTGCGCAACCGCCTCGATTTGCTCGACGAAGCCCGCCTGCACCAGGCCGAGCGGGAATTATCCGAAATCGCCGTAGGCAGCCTCCCCCTCTTCCCCCCGCCCTACGACCTCGACCGCCTGCAACACATCCACCGCACGCTGTTCGGTGACATCTACGACTGGGCAGGTGAGTTGCGCAGCGTGAACATCCAGAAAGGCGACACCCTGTTCTGCACCCCGGAGCGCATCCCCCCGGAAGCCGCGAAGATCATCCGGCAGATGGAAGAAGCAAACTGGTTTGTCGGTGCCAGCCAAACCGAGTTGGTGAGCAAGATTGCCGAAGCCTATGGCGACCTCAACGTCATCCACCCCTTCCGCGAGGGCAACGGCCGGGCGCAGCGGATTTTGTTCGAACAGATCATCGTCAACGCGGGGTTTTCAGTGAACTGGTGGCTGGTCAAACACGCGGCATGGATACCGGCGAATATTGATGCGGTGGCGTGTGATTATCGGGGGTTGGAGGCGATTTTTGAGCGGTGTGTCAGCAGGCCTGCCAGCGCCTGATCGAACCACGAACGATTAAACCATCTGTTTATTGCCCGAGCGCACACTCACTTCTAAGGTTCGCACCGTCGCTGCCAAATCAGCGGCCGGGTTTGGTCACCCGGAAAACAGCACACATAAGTGCCATTACTCGCTCTGCGAACGTCTATCGTCTCGTATAGCAGTGCTATGGCGGCTGTGTGGGGGACGTCTTCGGACGTGTCGGAGTGCTGTTTCCGGCTGGCCAACCCGCGCACAGTCCGCCACCCACCGTTTGGCCACGGTGATGTCGGTTACCTAACAGCAAACCGAGCACCTTCAAATGCAAATACCTGAAACGATGAACCGCTATCGTCATCTACGCACCAATTTCACTGATACCCATCCGCTTCTCATCGACACCCAAGCCAAAGCCGAAGACATCCAGTCCGCCGCCCACCAACGCATCCGCGCAGCCACCGACTTACTGGAAACCTTCTCCTGCCTGACCTTCGAACACTCCGACCTCAAAGACATCTCCCACATCACCAACGCCTTGTACCTGCTCGTCCAAGACGGCTGTGATTTGCCGGAAGCGGCGCAACACGTACAACTACAAACCGAACAAGCACAAATCTAAGCAACACCCTTTTTAGAAGCGAGCCTGTTCGCGAAAATCATCAACGATGACGCGGTAAGCCAGAAGAAACGCGGCGTCCTTGAGTTTTTCGCGAGCAAGCTCGCTCCTACCATTGACCCGCGTTGCCTGTTAAAGCACTGCCAAGCCACAAATGCCGGAAACCGTTGTAGGAAACCTCCAAACAACGCGACATCCCCTTCCCAAACTGCTCCAAACACACGCTTAACCCTCTACAGAAGTTACCCGTAGCTGAATGAAAATAGCGCGGTCTCAACTTTCTCGGCAGAAACCTGTGAACATCGAAAGGGCTCAACACATCGGCCACTATGGCGTCATCTTCACAGTGATTCGCTTCACTGTTGTGCCTGACAATCGGCATGCTTTGGCCAATCTATGCCTGCTTGAAACAAAAACGGCAGCGCGACAAGTGCGCGATCAGATACGTAGGCTGTACGAAAAAATGCTGGCCAGAGACTTGCCATGCGAAAGGGCGGTCGCGATTTCCCATCCTTTGAGACGGAATCAGGCCGATCGGTTAAACGACCAAAACGTGCTCATCAAACAAATAATCTCCGGAGCGGTTAAAGCACCAGGGATTGCCATTTCAACCGTAACCGCGGGCTTCGTTGGAGATAGGATTTCCGGCAAGCTTCGTAGATATCACGCTGGAGACATCATCATCGGTCTGGATGCCAGTGTGAGAGGAGGCATAGGGCCTCAGCGGTCAACACTCTCAATGCATGTCTACTCGGACGAGTCTTAGTGGCATGGCCCTTTACCTTCAATCCGCTTCCTTTCTCATTATCTATTTGGTGCTGCACTACCAAATCACAGACCCAATGCTCAGAAAGCACTTCGCAGTCACATTTCTTACAACAGGCCTTATTTTGACGTTCCTACTACCCTATGTAGCGGTGATCCTCAGAATGCCCCTCCTACCTGTCTCTGTATTCTTGATAGGCTTGGCGCTCTTCATCACTCGAAACAAATACCGCCTCCAACGCAACCAGCCCCTTCACCCACTCCTGCGTGCACCCACCATGAACCTCGCCCCTAACTTCCCCGAAGACCCCGTGATGCAGCAACTCCTTCAACTGCTGCACGAAGAAATCGGCCTGCCGAAACACAAGACCATCCGCCTGCAAACCTCACTCAATTTCGACCTGGGCTGTGACGGCAGCGAAGCCAAGCAGCTCATGGAAGCGCTGGAGCAGGAGTTCGCCCTCGACCTGGGCGACTACGACACTTATCGTTACTTCAACCCACCGGTCTTTGACGTGTTCCTCAAGCGTCGGGGCAAGGGGCATGGCGACAAGGTCCCGTTGACCATCGGCATGCTCTACCTGGCCATCAAGACCCACAGCTGGGACACGCAGACGCTGGAAAACCTGAGCTGAGCGAATACCGGCTCCAGGTACACCGCAAGTCAAAGGTGGAGGGGCAATGGTTCGGCCTATCGTCGACGAACCTTTCGCGCACAAAAAAGCCGCTCACAAGGAGCGGCTTTTTAACAGCGACCGAATCTTACAACTTCGGACCCGCAGCCTTGATCGCATCGCTCACTTCAAACTTCTTGAAGTTCTCGATGAACAGACCAGCCAGCGCCTTCGCTGCTTCATCGTAAGCGGCCTTGTCAGCCCAGGTGTTACGTGGGTTCAACAGGCCGGTCTCAACGCCCGGCACGGCCAATGGCACGTCGAGGTTGATGGTGTCGAGGTGTTCGGTTTCAGCACCGATCAACGCGCCGCTCTGGATCGCTGCGATCACGCCGCGCGTGGTCGGGATATTGAAGCGCTTGCCAACGCCGTAGCCACCGCCGGTCCAGCCGGTGTTGACCAGGTAGACCTTGGAGCCGAAGCCGCGGATGCGCTTGATCAGCAGCTCTGCATATTCGCCGGCCGGGCGCGGGAAGAACGGTGCGCCGAAGCAGGTGGAGAAGGTCGACTTGATGCCGCTGCCCGAACCCATTTCGGTCGAGCCCACCAGTGCGGTGTAGCCGGACAGGAAGTGGTAGGCCGCTTGTTCTTCGCTGAGGATGGACACGGGCGGCAGTACGCCGGTCAGGTCGCAGGTCAGGAAGATCACCGCGTTTGGCTCGCCGCCCAGGTTCTTCTCGGAACGCTTGGCAACGTGCTCCAGCGGGTAGGCGGCGCGGCTGTTCTGGGTCAGGCTCACGTCAGCATAGTCGGCGTGCTTGGCCTCGTCGATGACGACGTTTTCCAACACGGCGCCGTGCTTGATGGCTTTCCAGATAACCGGTTCGTTCTTCTCGGACAGGTCGATGCATTTGGCATAGCAACCGCCTTCGATGTTGAACACCACGCCTTCGCCCCAGCCGTGCTCGTCGTCACCGATCAGGTAGCGGCTTTCGTCGGCGGACAGGGTGGTCTTGCCGGTACCCGACAGACCGAAGAACAGGGTCACGTCGCCGGCTTCGCCAATGTTGGCGGCGCAGTGCATCGGCAGTACGTCGGAAGCCGGCAGCAGGTAGTTCTGCACCGAGAACATGGCTTTCTTCATTTCACCGGCGTAGCGCATGCCGGCGATCAGCACTTTTTTCTGGGCGAAGTTAAGGATCACGCAACCGTCGGAGTTGGTGCCATCACGCTCAGGCACGCACTCGAAGTTGGCCACGTTGAGCACTTGCCACTCGTCACGACCGGCCGGGTTGTACTGGGCCGGGTTGATGAACAGGCAACGACCGAACAGGTTCTGCCAGGCAGTCTGGGTGGTCATTTTCACGGCCAGGTAGTGGTCTTCGGAGGCCCCTACGTGAACGTGGGAAACGAAATGCTCTTGCGCATTGTTGAACGCCTCGACGCGTGCCCACAGGGCATCGAACTTGTCGGCCGGGAACTTGCGGTTGATCGGGCCCCAGGCGATGGAATCCTGGGTGGAAGGCTCTTCAACGATGAAACGGTCGACTGGCGAACGGCCGGTACGGTGACCGGTTTCCACGACCAGCGCGCCGGTATCGGCAAGCACGCCTTCACCGCGCTGCAGGGCTTCTTTGACCAGATCGTCAACACTCAGATCGGTGTATACGGCGTTATTGGCTTGCGTCATGAGGTTCCCCGTCGGCCTGTGGCCGAGTGCTCCAAACGTTTTGTAGTAGAAAGTTGCGCACTACTACCGCGAAAAAAGTGGGCCGGATTATGCCAGAAAAGCCCAAAAAGAGTAGGGCCCTCCCGTCAGAACGCCTCTAATCCGGCATTTGACAGGTGATTTACCTGTGCTTAAACGTTTTAGTGGCGGGTGTCGGAAGGCGTGTCGATGCCTGCGCCAGCGAACAATTGCGCTACATCGGCAGCGTCGAACAGGTAGCGCTCGTTGCAGAACTGGCAGTCGATCTCGATATTGCCACCGTGTTCCACCACCAGGTTCTGCGCATCTTCCAGGCCCAAGCTGACCAGGGCGTTGCCCGAACGCTCACGGGAGCAGCTGCAGTGGAAGTGCAAGGTCTGCGCGTCGAACAGGCGCACCGGGTCTTCGTGGTACAGGCGGTGCAGGATGGTTTCGTTGTCCAGGCCCAGCAGTTCTTCGGCTTTCAGGGTATCGGCCAAGGCAATGCAGTGCCGCCAGCTTTCAGCGCGATCTTCGTCGTCCTTGATACGGTCGGCCGGCAGTTGTTGCAGCAACATGCCACGGGCGCGCTTGCCGTCGGCGTTGAGCCAGAACTTGGTGCCCACTTGCTGGGACATCACGAAATAGTTGGTGAAGCATTCCGACAGCGTTTTGCCGTCGAGGTCGACGATGCCCTGGTAACGTTGGCCTGAGGTCGGGTCGACGGTGAGCGCCAGGACACCGTTGGGCATCAGCTCGGCCAGGCTGGCGTCCGGGGCAATCTGGTCGGCTTCATAACGGGCCAGGCCACGGATTTCGCGCTCGCTGGAGCACTCGATCATCAACAGCGGAATCGGCCCTTCGGAACGGGCTTGCAGGATCAGCAAACCGTCGAACTTCATGGTGCCTACCAGCAACGCAGCAGCGGCCATCAGCTCACCGAGCAGTTGTGCGACCGGTTCCGGATAGGGGTGCTTGGCGAGGACTTCGGCGTAGCTGCGCTCCAACGAAACCATTTCGCCGCGGGCGTCGCTCTCATCGAAGATGAAGCGTTGGGTGAAGTCGGTATCCGGTAGATCAGTCATAGGTCTGGGTATCTGAATTGATGACAAATTGGTTACAAGGTTTATAAAATTAAACGCTTTAGCACCATCTTGGTGCGGCTTTCTCCTGGAAACAGAGAGCTTATTTAGAGCGAAGAGGGACAGTTTATGAACAATCCGGGTTTGTTCCAAGCCAAGTGGAACCTCCGGCGATGGGCTCTGTGCAATCTACTCGCTATCGGGCTGCTGTGTTTTTGGCTGTGGCCCACGGGGCAGATGCTGTGTGTGATTTTCGACGAGTGGCTGTTTCACCTTCTCAACGACCCGCTGGCGAGCAACGCGACATGGCTGCACGTGTGGGCCGTGGCCAGTTTGCGGCCGTTTGATGCGGTGGTCGGGGTGATCCTGCTGATGCTGATGATTCGCGGCGACTGGGTGTTCAAAGCCGCGCAGGTACGCCAGGCCCTGTTAGGTTTTGTCGGTATTTTGTTGCTCTTGCTGTTTATCCGCATGCTGTTTTCCAAACTCGCAGCGCAGATGGGCTGGCAACACAGCAGCCCGTCGATGGTTATCGCCGGGGCGATCCAGATGAGCGACTATTTCCCGGGGCTGGAGAAGACCTGGGAGCTGAAGGACCGCTCAAGCCAAAGCTTTCCGGGGGATCACGCCTCGGTGTTGCTGATCTGGGCAATGTTCATGAGCGTGTTCGCCAAGCGTATCGGCCAGGTGCTGGTGATCTGGGGCCTGGCGCTGTTGTTCATGATGCCGCGGCTGGTAGCGGGCGCGCATTGGGGGCAGGACGATTATATCGGCGGGGTGCTGCTGGCACTGTTGGCGTTGGGCTGGGGTTGTTACACGCCGTTTGCAGCGAAGGTGTCGGCCGCTTTGTTACACGTGACGACGCCGATCTTCAGGTTACTTGGCAAGCTGCCAGTGATCAGTGGATTGAGCGTCGTGCGTACATCCCCTTAACGCTGAAAGCCCCCTCCCTCATTTGAATGGGCCGCTGCGCGATCAGTCATCATTGCCACTGCCGCGAAACTTGAACAGGTCGCGGCGCTGCTTCTTGCTCGGCTTGCCATCGGTGGTCATCCCCGTGGCGCCCGCCTTGCGCAGGGCTGCCGCATTTTCGCGCCTGGCAATGCTGGCTTCGGTTTCGGTGTACAGCGCCTGTGCTTCGGGGGCGCCACGGCGCACGATGGAAAGTGCCTGAACCACGACGGTCTTTTCGTCAAAACCTATCCGAATCTGCAGCTCATCACCGACACGTGGCTCTTTGCCCGGCTTACAGCGCTCGCCTCGATGATGCACCTTGCCGCTCTCAATCGCGGCCTTGGCCAAGGCACGTGTCTTAAAGAAACGCGCCGCCCAAAGCCACTTGTCCAGACGGACCTTTTCTTCCTCTTCCTGCTTTTGAGCCACTTGAATTCCTCGCTCTGACAAATGTCGCAACTGTAACGTTGAAACCCTTCGACGCATAAACCTCAAGGCTCACCTAAGATACGCCAGGTAGCACCCTGTTTTCGCGAGGATACGCCGTGACCGACTTTCCTACTTCACTCACCTCGCCTGAACAGCGTTGCGCAGGCTGCCAGCAAAGCGAACCCTTGGGTTTCGAGTTTGCTTTCGCCTACCAGCCTATCGTTGACCTTCGGGACCATTCGATTTTTGCCCACGAAGCCTTGGTGCGCGGTACACAGGGCGAAGGGGCATTGTCGGTGCTGGACCAGGTCAACGACAGCAACCGCTACCGCTTCGACCAGCGCTGCCGCACCCAGGCGATTGCCGGTGCTGCAGCTTTGGGGATGCAAACCCACCTTTCCATCAACTTCATGCCCAACGCCGTGTACCGTCCGGAGTTGTGCATCCGCAGCACCCTGGAGGCGGCGCGCGCGCACAATTTTCCGCTGGATCAACTGATTTTCGAGACACTGGAAAGCGAGCATGTAGATAACTATCGCCATTTGACGAATATTCTGCGTGAATACCGCGAATTCGGCTTCAAGACCGCTATCGATGATTTCGGCGCGGGCTATTCGGGGCTGAATCTGTTGGCTGATTTCCAACCTGACTTGATCAAACTCGACATGGCGCTGATCCGCGATGTCGACCAGGATCGTGTCCGTCAGGTGATCGTCCAGGGGATTGTCACAATCTGTGAGCAGTTGAACGTTACTGTCATCGCCGAAGGCATCGAAAGTGCCGGCGAACGCGACTTTCTGTCTGACTGTGGAATATTTCTGATGCAAGGCTACTGGTTCGCCAAGCCTGCATTCAAAGCCCTGGCCGAGGTTTCTCCTCAGGCGTGGGCGAATTGACCGGTTACCCATATTGAAGACATTTGACCATTTGACCGTTGTAGGTCTGCGTGAATGGGTGGCACTTCCCGACTTGGGAGTGGCAGGCCTGCGTGCCAAGATCGACACCGGTGCCAGCACCTCCAGCCTGCATGCCACCGACATCGAGCCGTTTGAGCGCGACGGCGAGAAGTGGGTGCGCTTTACCGCGCACCTGGGCAGCGTCGTGCAACTGCGTCACCGCCGCTGCGAAGCGCCCCTGGTGACGATGAAAACCATCAAGAGCTCCAATGGCCATGCGCAGGTGCGCTACGTGATCAGCACCACCCTGGCAATGGGTGATCGGGTATGGCGGGTGGAGTTCACCCTGGCCTGCCGCAAAGCCATGCGTTATCGCCTGTTGCTGGGTTCCAAGGCGCTGATTGACGGCCACCTGGTGGTCAATCCCGGCGTCAAGTACGTTCAAGACAAGCCGGTGTTCCCGGTCTCTACTATTTCTGCCCCAGGTGCTGCATGAAGATTGCTGTGCTGTCGCGAAACCCGCGTCTGTATTCCACCCGCCGCCTGGTCGAGGCCGGCACCGAACGTGGCCACGAAATGGTGGTGATCGACACGTTGCGTGCCTATATGAACATCGCCAGCCACAAGCCGCAGATCCATTACCGCGGTAAACCGCTGGAGGGGTTTGATGCGGTGATCCCGCGGATTGGCGCCTCGGTGACGTTCTATGGCTGCGCCGTGTTGCGCCAATTCGAAATGATGGGGGTTTTCCCCCTCAATGAATCCGTGGCCATTGCACGCTCGCGGGACAAATTACGCTCGTTGCAACTGCTCTCGCGGCGGGGCATCGGCCTGCCGGTCACCGGCTTTGCCCACTCCCCCGACGACATTCCCGACCTGATCGAAATGGTCAACGGCGCGCCGCTGGTGATCAAGGTGCTGGAAGGCACCCAGGGCATCGGTGTGGTGCTGTGTGAAACCGCGACCGCAGCGGAATCCGTGATCGAGGCATTCATGGGCCTCAAGCAGAACATCATGGTCCAGGAGTACATCAAGGAAGCCGGCGGTGCGGATATTCGCTGCTTCGTGGTGGGCGACAAGGTGATCGCAGCCATGAAGCGCCAGGCCAAGCCCGGAGAGTTCCGCTCCAACCTGCACCGTGGCGGCAGCGCCAGCCTGATCAAGATCACCCCGGAAGAACGCATGACCGCGCTGCGGGCGGCCAAGGTCATGGGGTTGGCAGTGGCGGGTGTGGATATCCTGCGCTCCAACCATGGGCCACTGGTAATGGAGGTGAACTCGTCGCCGGGCCTGGAAGGGATAGAGACCACCACTGGGAAGGATGTGGCGGGGATCATCATTCAACATCTGGAGAAGAATGGTGGACCGAATATGACCAGGACCAAGGGCAAGGGTTAGAGACGGGAGCTGTCAGCTTCAAGCTATAAGCTGCAAGAAAGGGCAAAAGCTGTGCGCCTTTCTCTTGCGGCTTCAGCTTGAAACTTGCAGCTGTTTCTATACCGCATCTCTGGGCAGCATCAGCCCAAGCGGCAAGCGTACCCGCGCCTCAAGGCCACCGCCTTCGCGGTTACGCAACTCGACATTGCCGCCGTGCATCGACGCAATCCGCCGCACGATCGCCAGCCCCAAGCCGGTCCCTTTGCCACCCCGGGCACGGTCGCCACGGGTGAAGGGGTTGAAGATACCCTCCAGCTCGTCCGGATCGATGCCCGCCCCCCGGTCCATCACACTCAGCACTACGTACGGCGCAGCACTGTCGCCAGACACATACGCAGCCACTTCAACATCCGAACCGGCGTGGTGCAAAGCGTTGCCGATCAGGTTGTTCAGCAGGCGCTTCATCGACACCCGACGCAACGCAAACGGCTGGATCGGCTCAAGGCGCATGCGCACTTGCTCGCCATTCTGGTTGTAGGGCGCCACAACCTCACGCACCAGGTCCGTGAGATCGACTTCCTCCACCACCTCGTCACGACCATCACGGATAAACGCCAGGAACTGGTCGAGAATCGCGTCCATGTCTTCGATGTCGCGAACCATGTCGTCGGTGAGGTCGCTATGGTTGCCCATCAGCTCCAGGGACAGGCGCAATCGCGTCAAGGGCGTGCGCAAGTCATGGGACACCCCCGCCAGCATCAGCTCGCGCTCCCGCCCGGCCTGTTCGACATCCTCCGCCATCTGGTTGAAGGCGCCATACACCTCGGTCATTTCACTGGGCGTATCGCTGACCGGCAGGCGCACGCTGCGCCCCTGGCCCAATTGGCGGGCGGCAAACACCAGGCGCTTAAGCGGTTGGTTGAGCTGGCGAACGAAAATCCACGCCGACGCGGTGGAAAGCAAGCCGATGGCCAGGAACCAACCCAACACGTTCCAGATCTTCTGCCCCCGCAAAGGGTGCGGATACAGCGGAACCTTGATCCAGGCATCACCAAGGCTCGGCGCCCTTACCCACAGCGCAGGTGAAACATGCATGCGCAAGCGCACCTCGGTGTCCTCGCCCAGTTCGGCCTGCATCTGGCGCTGGTAGATCTCGCTGTAGGGCCAATGCTGCTCACCCTCGGGTACACCAGCCCCGTCAACGCGGGTCAACGTCGAGGCCTTGGCTACCTTTTCGCGGTTCTCAGGGTCTACAGCCCAGTAACCACGCAGTGTCAGGGCGACACCGTGGCTGTACTGCCGGTCCACCAGCACGTCTTCGTTCATCAGCAGATAAACCAGTGTCAGCGCCTTGGAAAACAGCACGACGATCAGCACCAGCCAAAGGGTGCGGGAGAAGAAACTTTGCGGGAACCACAGAGGGGTTTTCATAGAAGACAGCTGGACACCTTGCAGGAACGAGCGGCGCTCGCAGAATTGCAGACGCCGGGCATCCCGTCGACCCTCATGGAGTCAAGCGCCAGGATGCCCGCCCTGCAAATCATCGGTCACTTGGTTGCGGTGCCATCCGGCACAAACACATAGCCCACACCCCAGACAGTCTGGATATACCGAGGTTTGGACGGGTCCGGCTCGATCATCCGGCGCAGACGGGAAATCTGCACGTCGATGGAGCGTTCCAGGGCGTCCCATTCGCGACCGCGTGCCAAGTTCATCAGTTTGTCGCGGGTCAGCGGCTGACGCGCGTTCATCACCAGCGCCTTGAGCACGGCGAATTCACCGGTGGTGAGCATATGCACTTCGTCGCCACGCTTGAGCTCGCGGGTCGCCAGCGACAGCTCGTAGTCGCCAAAGGTGACGCTTTCGTCTTCGCTGCCCGGCGCGCCCGGTACCGGCGGCGCCTGACGACGCAGCACGGCTTTGACCCGCGCCATCAACTCGTCAGGGTTGAAAGGCTTGGCAAGGTAGTCATCGGCGCCCAGCTCGAGACCCTTGATGCGGCTCAGCTCATCGCCCTTGGCGGTCAGCATGATGATTGGAATCTGGTTGTTCGCGCCGCGCAGGCGCTTGCAGGCGGTGAGGCCGTCTTCGCCGGGCAGCATCAGGTCGAGTACGACCAGGTTGAATACTTCACGCCCCAGGAGACGGTCCATCTGCTCGGTGTTCGGCACCGCGCGGGCACGGTAGCCCTTGGAGTTGAAGAAACGCTCCAGCAGGCTGCTCAGCCCCGGATCGTCATCAACGATGAGAATTTTTTCGCCTTCAGCAGTTTGTGCAGTGCTGCTCATTGGATGCTCCTCTTATCTCGGCGCGCATTATGGCGTAGCTGCCGTTATACGCACCGTGTGCATTGTTAGCAGATTTTTCCTCTACTGCCAGCGAACCCTCGCCTTCCAACCACTGGCGCAGTACCCCCCAAGGGCAGAACGCTGGTTATAATGCGGCGCCTTCGTGCAGGGCAACGTCAGATCGTTGCCGTTTACTGCCGGGCTTTTTTTCCCCGCTTGTGGTGATTTTTTCGATTTCGAGGGTCAATAGGCTGCCTCTTGACCCAGGTAGCGGCGCCGGTCGGGCCGCTCAACCAGCCGCGCCAGGCCTTGTTTCCCGGGCCTGCGGGCTGCTTTTCAGAATTTCAGGTGGTTTTATGGACAGCATCAACAGCCGCATCGCCGAAGAACTCGGCGTACGCCCACAACAGGTCGAAGCGGCCGTCGCTCTACTGGATGAAGGCTCCACGGTGCCCTTCATCGCCCGTTACCGGAAAGAAGTGACCGGCAGCCTCGACGACATCCAGCTGCGGCACCTTGAAGAACGCCTGCGCTACCTGCGAGAACTCGACGAACGGCGTATCAGCATCCTCGCCAGCATCGAGGAGCAGGGCAAGCTGACGCCTCAGCTTGAACGCGACATCAAGCTCGCCGACACCAAGACCCGCCTCGAAGACCTTTACCTGCCGTACAAACAGAAGCGCCGCACCAAGGGCCAGATCGCCCTGGAAGCCGGCCTGGGCGAACTGGCCGACGGCCTGTTCAACGACCCCACGCTGACCCCGGACACCGAAGCCGCGCGCTTCGTCAACGCAGAGAAAGGCGTTGCCGACGTCAAGGCCGCCCTCGAAGGCGCCAAGTACATCCTGATGGAACGCTTCGCCGAAGACGCCAACCTGCTGGAAAAACTGCGCAACTACCTGAAACAGGAAGCCACCCTCAGCGCCCGCGTCATCGCCGGCAAAGAGGAAGAAGGCGCCAAGTTCCGCGACTACTTCGAACACGACGAACCGCTGAAAAGCATGCCGTCCCACCGTGCGCTGGCGATTTTCCGTGGCCGCAACGAAGGCATTCTCAGCTCCGCGCTGAAAGTCGGCGACGAACTGCCGGGCACCATGCACCCGTGCGAGGGCATGATCGGCCAACAATTCGGCATCCAGAATCAGAATCGTCCTGCGGACAAGTGGCTCGGTGAAGTCGTGCGCTGGACCTGGAAGGTCAAGCTCTACACCCACCTGGAAACCGACCTGCTCGGCGAGTTGCGCGACGGCGCAGAAACCGAGGCGATCAACGTCTTCGCCCACAACCTGCACGACCTGCTGCTGGCCGCACCGGCCGGCCCGCGCGCCACCCTGGGCCTCGACCCGGGCCTGCGCACCGGCTGCAAGGTCGCCGTGGTCGATGCCACCGGCAAGCTGCTGGACCACGCCACCGTGTACCCACACGTGCCGCACAACAAGTGGGACCAGACCCTCGCCATCCTGGCCGCCCTGTGCGCCAAGCATGCGGTGGACCTGATCGCCATCGGCAACGGCACTGCCAGCCGTGAAACCGACAAGCTGGCCGCCGAACTGATCAAAAAATACCCAGCCATGAAGATGACCAAGGTGATGGTCTCCGAAGCCGGTGCTTCGGTGTACTCGGCGTCGGAACTGGCCTCCAAGGAATTCCCGGACCTCGACGTGTCGATCCGTGGCGCGGTGTCCATCGCCCGTCGCCTGCAGGATCCGCTGGCAGAGCTGGTGAAAATCGATCCTAAATCCATCGGTGTCGGCCAGTACCAGCACGACGTGTCACAGCTGAAACTGGCACGCGGCCTGGATGCGGTGGTGGAAGACTGCGTAAACGCCGTGGGCGTGGACGTGAACACCGCCTCCGTGGCGCTGCTGGCGCGTATCTCCGGCCTCAATGCCACCCTGGCGCAGAACATCGTCACTCACCGCGACGAAAACGGTGCGTTCAAAACCCGTGCCGCGCTGAAAAAAGTCGCCCGCCTGGGTGAAAAAACTTTCGAGCAAGCCGCCGGTTTCCTGCGCGTAATGAACGGCGACAACCCGCTGGATTCGTCCGCCGTTCACCCGGAAGCCTATCCGTTGGTGCAACGTATCGCCGCCGAGACCGACCGCGACATCCGCTCGTTGATCGGCGACGCCGCGTTCCTCAAGCGCCTGGACCCAAAGAAGTACACCGACGAAACCTTCGGCGTGCCGACCATCACCGACATCCTGCAAGAGCTGGAAAAACCTGGCCGCGACCCGCGTCCCGAGTTCAAGACCGCCGAGTTCCAGGACGGCGTCGAAGACCTCAAGGACCTGCAACTGGGCATGATCCTCGAAGGCGTGGTCACCAACGTGACCAACTTCGGCGCGTTTGTGGACATCGGCGTGCATCAGGACGGTTTGGTGCACATCTCTGCGCTTTCGGAGAAGTTCATCAAGGATCCGCGCGAAGCCGTGAAGGCCGGTGATGTGGTCAAGGTCAAGGTCATGGAAGTCGACATCCCGCGCAAACGCGTTGGCCTGTCGATGCGCATGAGCGATACCCCAGGGGAAAAAATCGACGGCGCCCGTGGTGCACGTCCGGGCTCGGCACCGCGCCAGTCGCAGAACCGCTCCGAAAACAGTCAACCGCGCAAGGAAACCGCCACCGCAGCGCCAAGCAACAACGCCATGGCCTCGCTGTTCGCCAACGCCAAGCAGTTGAAGAAACGCTGATGGAAATCCCCGCCGGTTTGACCCAGAGCGCGTTCAGCGAACTGATCGGCTGCCGCCTGCAACGCCTCGAAGAAGGCGTTGCCGAAGTGGCCCTGACCCTGGAGCCGCACCTGCGCAACCGCGCGGGCAAGCTCCATGGCGGGGCGATTTTCAGCCTGGTGGACATCACCATGGGGCTGGCCTGCTCCAGCGCCCATGGGTTTGACCAGCAGAGCGCGACCATCGAATGCAAGATCAACTACATCCGCGCCGTGGAAGACGGTGACGTGCTGTGTACCAGCCGCGTGATTCACGCCGGTCGGCGCACGCTGGTGGTCGAAGCCGATGTGTATCAGGACGAAAGACTTGTCGCAAAAGCACAGGGCACGTTCGCTGTCCTATAGCTCCCCGCCCCCGATTTGAGTTAATTTCGGCGCTGCGATAACAGCGTCGGAATTTTCTTGCTGCGCTATAGCCCAATTCATGGAGTGAAGTAGGCTTTTTTAACGCGGGTCAAATCGACTCAAAACCAGGCGATCACGCCAGTTTTAACTTCACCCTTGTAGACCGTCCTGCCCACCCCCATATTGGGGCGACTGACGCGTGAAGGAATCCAACTTGAGCGAACTTCTCAACCGCCGCCTGGCCCTGCTCGGCAAGCGCGAACACCTCTCCCTGCTAGAGCAGTGCTTGCACGGCATCGAGCGTGAATGCCTACGTGTCACCGGTGAGGGTCGCCTGGCACAAACGCCGCACCCCGAAGCCCTGGGCGCCGCGTTGACCCATGAACAGATCACCACCGACTACTCGGAATCGCTGCTGGAGTTCATTACCCCGGCCCTGCCCAACCCGGCCGACACCCTGAGCAGCCTGGACAAGATCCATCGTTTTGCCTACACCAAGCTCGGCAGTGAATACCTGTGGAGCCCCTCGATGCCGTGCCCGTTGCCGGCCGAGGAAGACATTCCGATTGCCTACTACGGCACCTCCAATATCGGACAGCTCAAGTACGTGTACCGCAAGGGCCTGGCCCTGCGTTACGGCAAGACCATGCAGTGCATCGCCGGCATCCACTACAACTTTTCCCTGCCAGAACAGCTATGGCCGCTGCTCAAGGAGACTGAAGGCTTTGTCGGCACCGACCGCGACTATCAGTCCACGGCCTATATCGCGCTGATCCGCAACTTCCGCCGCTACAGCTGGCTGCTGATGTACCTGTTCGGCGCCTCGCCGGCCCTGGACGCGGGTTTCCTGCGCGGTCGCTCGCACCAATTGGAAGTGCTCGACGCCGACACCCTGTACCTGCCGTACGCCACCAGCCTGCGCATGAGCGACCTGGGTTACCAGAGCAACGCCCAGGCCGGCCTGACGCCGTGCTACAACGACCTGGCCAGCTACACCGACAGCCTGCGCGAAGCGGTGGCAACGCCCTACGCGCCCTATGTCGAAGTCGGCACCCACAAGGACGGTGAGTGGGTACAGCTCAACACCAACATCCTGCAGATCGAAAACGAGTACTACTCCAACATCCGCCCCAAGCGCGTGACCTACACCGGCGAGCGGCCGATCCAGGCGCTGATGGCCCGTGGCATCCAGTACATCGAAGTGCGCTGCCTGGACATCAACCCGTTCCTGCCGATGGGCATCGACCTGCCGGAGTCGCGTTTCCTCGATGCATTCCTGCTGTACTGCGCGCTGAACGACAGCCCGCTGTTCGCCGACAACGAGTGCGGCAACGCCACGTCCAACTTCCTCAGCGTGGTCAAGGAAGGCCGGCGCCCGGGCCTGCAATTGCAGCGCAAGGGCCAGGCCGTGGACATGAAGGAATGGGCCACCGAGCTTCTGGAGAAGATTGCCCCGCTGGCTGCGCTGCTGGATGAAAGCCACGGCATCACCGAACACAGCCAGGCACTGGACGCCCAACTGGCCAAGGTCAAGGACCCGTCCCTGACCCCTTCGGCGCAGGTACTGGCGGCGATGGCCGAGCGCAAAGAGAGTTTCGCGCAGTTCTCCCTGCATCAGAGCGAGGTGCACGCCGAGTACTTCCGCCGCGAGCCGTTGCCCGCAGAAGAGCAGGCACGCTTTGAAGAGCTGGCGCGCACGTCGCTGGCGCAGCAAGCGGAACTGGAGCAGAACGAAGTGGGCGATTTTGATGTGTTTGTCGGCTCGTACCAGGCGAGCATTCTGGCGATCAGTAACTAAGACCGAACTCGGTCCATGGTAGGAGGGTGTAGAACCGTAGACATCGTTTACATCTGAAACCGGGGACATCGTTTACACATTTGAGGCCTGGACGCGGGTCATACCTCGTCCAAGCCTCCCCAAGGGATAATCACACAGGTACAAATCCCAAGCTTCATCTTCAGCTTCTTTGAGCCCTATCCTTTCCCCGGACAGCGCCTCGCTGATAAATACCAACTTGCCGTTCCACTTGATCGATCCGTCCTGCCTGACGCTTCGAACTTTCATTTCTGCCGGATATTCCACATCGGGCAAGCATCCTGGATAAATTCGGGTGGACGGCACATACAAGTCTCCTGGACGTTTCATGCCGAGCGCTTCGTGAGGGCGTACGTAATTAAACTCATGCCTGAAATGCTCCAGCAAAAGCTGCTGCTCGACTAAGTTTTTCCCTAAGGGCAACTCAAGTTTCAAGCTACGGTGCATTCGTTCATGGCGACCATTCTGGGCGGGTCTTCCCGGCATGGTTCGCTCGGGATAAATACCCAGCCGAATCCACCAAACTGCCAGTGTGGATATTCTTGCCAGGCCAGGAGAGGCGAACGGTACCCCGTTGTCCGAACGGATAACTTCCGGCATGCCGTACTCCTGAAAAAGCCTCTCAAAGGCCTGTTTTACAGGCTGGGTCATGATCTTGGGATGGGCCCTGCACGCTAAAATCAGCCGCGACGCATGGTCTGTGACGGTCAAAGGGAAGCACATCTGAGCATTAAGCATCTTGAACTGCCCTTTGTAGTCAGCACACCACGTCTTGTTAGGTTCGTCGGCCTTTCGCATTTGTGCGTGGGAAATGCTGTGTCGGCGTTTGAAGCGCCGCTTTTTGACGAGCCCAAGTCGGTCAAGCCATTGACCGGCCGTACTTGGAGAGGGCCAGGTGACGGAGGGATCTTCCAGCCGTAATAGCTCGAGAAGCTTTTTCGGCCCCCATTTATCGTGAGCCTCCTTCATCGCGACTACACGGGCCAAAATCTCGTCGTCGGTTTTATTTGGGCTGTTGTGAGGTCGCCGGGACAGTTCGGATAAAGACCTCAAATCGCCGTCGTGCCGGGCAATCCACTTATCGACGGTAGGTCGGCTAACGTCAAAGCGGCGTGCCAACTGGCTTTTGGTGAAGTTGCCAGAAAGCCAATCAGCTACCAGCTTGATTCTTTGATTCATGGGGGACTCTTGGTTCCAGGGCATGATCAGTTACCTCCTGATCATGCGTATTAGCCTGTAAACCATGTCCCCGGTTAGAAATGTAAACGATGTCCCCGGTTTGTACCGGGGCAAGCCCCCTCCCACATTTGCCCTCATCAAGCTCAAGATTCGCTTCAACCTTTCGCCCATAAGCTAATTCGAAAATGTTATTTATTTTCGGATTCTTAGATCATTTAGTCTCCTCACACGCCGACCCTCGGCCGCCTGATTGAGGAGCTTCCCCTTGAAACTGTTAACCCCTCTGCGCCTCATGGCCGCGTTGTCCCTGGCCGGTGCCAGCCTGTTTGCCCAGGCGGCGGATGTAACCATCGCTTACCAGACCACCGTAGACCCGGCCAAAGTTGCCCAGGCCGACGGTGCGTACGAAAAAGCCACTAACGCCAAGATCGACTGGCGCAAATTCGACAATGGTGCCGACATCATCGCCGCCATCGCCTCCGGCGACGTGCAGATCGGCTACCTCGGTTCCAGCCCACTGACCGCTGCGATCACCCGCAAGGTGCCGGTGGAAACTTTCCTGGTTGCCACCCAGATCGGCGGTGCCGAAGCCCTGGTGGCGCGCAACGGTTCCGGGATCAACGGCCCCCAGGACCTGATCGGCAAGAAAATCGCCGTGCCCTTCGTGTCCACCGGCCACTACAGCCTGCTGGCCGCGCTGAAGCACTGGAACATCGACCCGTCGAAAGTGACCATCCTCAACCTCGCACCGCCGGCGATCATCGCGGCCTGGAAGCGCGGTGACATCGACGCTACCTACGTATGGGACCCGGCCCTGGGCGTGGCCAAGGAAAACGGCAAGGTGCTGATCACCTCCGGCGAGCTGGCCAAGTTCGGCGCGCCGACCTTCGATGCCTGGATCGTGCGCAAGGACTTCGCGCAGAAGCACCCGGAAATCGTCACCGCCTTCGCCAAAGTCACCCTGGATGCCTACGCCGCCTACCGCAAAGACCCACAAGCCTGGCTCGCCGACACAGGCAACGTCGACAAACTGGTGAAACTCTCCGGCGCCAAGGCCAGCGACATCCCGCTGCTGCTGCAAGGCAACGTCTACCCGCTGGCCGCTGACCAGGTGACCCTGCTGGGCGCACCAACCACCAAGGCCGTGACCGATACCGCTGCGTTCCTCAAGGAGCAAGGCAAGGTCGACGCCGTGCTGCCGGACTACGCCCCTTACGTCAGCGCCAAGTTCATCACTAACTGATTCAAGGAGTTCATCGCGATGGCCTTGCTACAACTGGAGCGCATCAGCGCACAGTACCCAGGCGCCACAGAACCGGTACTGTCTGACATTTCACTCGACCTGGGGCCCCAGCAATTGCTGGTGGCCCTCGGCCCGTCCGGCAGTGGCAAGACTTCGCTGTTGAACCTGATTGCCGGCTTTGTCGAGCCTTCTGCCGGGCGCATCACCCTCGATGGCGTACCGGTCAAAGGCCCCAGCGCCGAACGCGGCGTGGTGTTCCAGGACGACGCGCTGTTGCCCTGGCAGGACGTGCTGGCCAACGTCGGTTTCGGCCTGGAACTGGCCGGCGTGCCCAAGGCGCAGCGCGAAGTGCGCGCCCGGGAAATGCTCGCGCTGGTGGACCTCGCCGGCTTCGACAATCGCCGCATCTGGCAACTCTCCGGCGGCCAGAAGCAACGCGTCGGCCTGGCCCGCGCCCTGGCCGCCGACCCGCGCGTGCTGCTGATGGACGAACCCTTCGGCGCCCTCGATGCCTTCACCCGTGAGCAGATGCAGGAACTGTTGCTGCAAGTCTGGCGGCGCACGGCCAAGCCGGTGTTCCTGATTACCCATGACATCGAAGAAGCGGTGTTCCTCGCCACCGACCTGATCCTGCTGGCGCCCAACCCGGGCCAGATCGTCGAACGCCTGCACCTGGACTTCGGCCAGCGCTACGCGGCCGGTGAGTCGGCGCGGGCGATCAAGTCCGACCCGCGCTTTATCGAAACCCGCGAACACGTGCTGGGCAAAGTGTTCTCGCAACGGCAGGTGTCCGCATGAGCAGCTACGAACTCCCCGCCACCGCTGCCAAGCCGGTGGCGCACGCGGTCATTCCTGTGCGTCGCAGCCTGAGTACACGCTGGATCAGCCTGTTGACCCTGGTCGCCTTGCTGGCCCTCTGGTGGGCCGTCACCGCCACCGGCCTGATCGAACCGTTGTTCCTGCCACCGCCCTCGGCCGTGCTGCAAAAAAGCTGGCTGCTGGCGACTACGGGCTATATGGATTCCACCTTGTGGCAGCACCTGGGCGCGAGCCTCAGCCGGATCGGCCTGGGCCTGGGCTTCGCGGTGCTGACCGCCGTGCCGGTAGGCATTGCCATCGGCGCCAACCGCATCGCCCGCGGCATTCTCGACCCGCTGATCGAGTTTTACCGGCCGATTCCGCCCCTGGCTTACCTGCCATTGATCGTGATCTGGTGCGGTATCGGCGAGCTGTCCAAGGTGCTGCTGATTTACCTGGCGATCTTTGCGCCCATCGCCATCGCCACCGCGACCGGCGTACGCACCGTCGACCCGGCCAAGCTGCGGGCGGCGCAGTCGCTGGGCGCCACCCGTGCGCAGCTGATTCGCCATGTGATCCTGCCGAGCGCCCTGCCCGACATCCTCACCGGGGTGCGTATCGGCCTGGGTGTGGGCTGGTCGACCCTGGTCGCCGCCGAACTGATCGCCGCCACCAGCGGCCTGGGTTTCATGGTGCAATCGGCGGCGCAGTTCCTGGTGACCGATGTAGTGGTGCTGGGGATCCTGGTGATCGCCCTGATCGCCTTCGCCATGGAAATGGGCCTGCGCGCCCTGCAGCGTAAGTTAGTGCCTTGGCATGGCCAGGCACATTGAGTGAGAACAGCATGAGCAGCCTGACCGTTACCCCCTTGAGCACCGCCCTGGGCGCCCAGATCAGTGGCGTCGATATTACCCGGCCGCTGAGCACCGAACATCGCGATGCCATCGAACAGGCGTTGCTCAGCCATTCGGTGCTGTTCTTCCGTGGCCAGCCGATCACCCCGCCGCAACAGGCGCGTTTCGCGGCGAACTTCGGCGACCTGCACATCCACCCGATCTACCCCAACGTGCCGGAACAGCCCGAAGTGCTGATCCTCGACACCGCCGTCACCGACGTGCGCGATAACGCCGTATGGCACACCGATGTGACCTTCCTGCCCACCCCGGCCCTCGGCGCGGTACTCAGCGCCAAGCTGTTGCCAGCGTTTGGTGGCGATACGCTGTGGGCCAGTGGCATCGCGGCGTATGAGGCATTGTCCGAGCCGTTGAAGCGGTTGCTCAATGGGCTGACGGCTACCCACGACTTCACCAAATCCTTTCCGCTGGAACGCTTTGGCAACACCACCGAAGACCTGGCGCGCTGGGAAGAAACCCGCAGGAAAAACCCACCTCTGTCACACCCGGTCGTGCGCACGCATCCGGTGAGCGGGCGTAAGTCGCTGTTTGTCAGTGATGGGTTTACCACCAGGATCAATGAACTGGAACCGGCGGAAAGCGAGGCGATTCTCAAGCTGCTGTTCGCCCACGCGACACGCCCGGAATTCACCCTCCGCTGGCGCTGGCAGGAGAACGACGTGGCCTTCTGGGATAACCGCGTGACCCAACATTACGCGGTGGATGACTACCGGCCGCAACGGCGGGTGATGCATCGGGCGACGATTCTTGGGGATGTGCCGTTCTAAACCACACTGCAAATCAAATGTGGGAGGGGTTCTACACCCCGATAGCTCTGGGTCAGTCAACTAATCAAGTGACTGACACACCGCCATCGGGGTGTAGCCCCCTCCCACATTGACCCGGTGCTGTCAGGTTATTCCGCGCTGGACGGCTTTTCCCACAGGTTAATCCCACCTTCCTGCGCAAACCGATCGATCTCCGCCAGTTCCTCCGCACTGAAGCTCAAGTTCTTCAACGCGCCGACGTTCTCGATGATCTGCTCCGGCCGGCTCGCGCCAATCAACGCGCTGGTCACCCGTGGGTCGCGCAACGTCCAGGCCAGCGCCAATTGCGCCAGGCTCTGGCCACGGCGCTGGGCGATTTCGTTCAACGCACGCACGTGGGCGATGTTGGCTTCGGACAGGTGCTTGGCCTGCAACGAACCACCACCCGGGCGGTTGACCCGTGCGTCGGCCGGCACGCCGTTGAGGTACTTGTCGGTGAGCAAGCCCTGGGCCAGCGGCGTGAAGGCAATCACTCCGGCGCCGAGTTCTTCGGTGGTGTCCAGCAGGTCTTTTTCCACCCAGCGGTTGAGCAGGTTGTAGGCCGGTTGGTGGATCAGCAGCGGCACCTTCCACTCGTTGAGCAGCGCGGCGATTTCGCGGGTTTTCACCCCGGAGTAAGACGAGATACCGATGTACAACGCCTTGCCCTGTTGCACGGCGGTGGCGAGGGCGCTGGCGGTTTCTTCCAGGGGCGTATCGGCATCAAAACGGTGGGAGTAGAAAATGTCCACGTAGTCGACGCCCAGGCGTTGCAGGCTCTGGTCCAGGCTGGCCAGCACGTATTTGCGTGAGCCGCCGCCCTGGCCGTAAGGGCCCGGCCACATGTCCCAGCCAGCCTTGCTGGAGATGATCAATTCGTCGCGGTAGTGCTTGAAGTCTTCGCGCAGCAAACGACCGAAGTTGATCTCGGCGCTGCCGTAGGGTGGGCCGTAATTGTTGGCCAGATCGAAGTGGTTGATGCCCAGGTCGAACGCGGTGCGCAGCAGGGCGCGCTGGGTGTCGATCGGGGTGCTGTCGCCAAAGTTGTGCCACAGCCCCAGGGACAGTGCCGGCAGCACCAGTCCACTGCGGCCTACGCGGCGATACGGGATAGATTCATAGCGGTTTTCGGCAGCAATGTAAGTCATCGAATCCTCTCTTGGACGTAGGCAAATAAGGCCTGGGAATAACGATATTCCCAGGCCTTTTAACCAGCTGAATCGCTTAAGTCTGCCCTTCCGTTTTACAGCAATTTCCTACCAGAGTGGAACGACATAGCTGACATAGAAGCGGTTTTCATCCTGCACGGTGGCACCGGTAATGTCCGGACTGGCGTGGGCGTTTTTCCACGTGACGCCAAGGCCTTTGAGGGTACCGGTCGGCACTTGATACGCCACCGCCACGTTTCGCTCCCATTCGCTGGTGGTGCCCTGGGCGGTGCGGATGTCATCGCCGTGGGCGTAGGCGGCGGAGAAGGTCAGGCCGTTGAGGCCGAGTTTGCCGAAGTCATATTTGTACTGCGCCAGCCAGGTGCGTTCGCCGGCATGCTGGAATTTGTTCAACTGCATGTTGGTCAGCGCCGGGGTGTCGGCACCCGAGCCTGGGCCTTGGCGCGCGTCACCGCTGTTAAGGCCGGAGTCGAGGTACGGGAAGTCGCTGTCGCCGCTGTTTTTCTGGATGCCCAGGCCGACGGTATGGCCGTCCAGGCTGTAGCTTTCCAGCAGGCTGACGGTGGACTGGTTGATGCGGCCCTTGTTCACGCCGTCGCCATACAGGCCCGCTGCGGCAAAGTCCTTGTCGCCGTCGGCGTTGCCGCCCACACCCAGGCTGCGGAACACGCGCACGTCGGTATCGATCGCACCGACCGACAAGGCGTCATGGCGCTTGGCACCGAGGAAAAACTGCTGGTAGTAGTCCTCAAGGTTGGAGTACCACAGGCTGACAGTGGTGTTCTGTATCCCGGTGTAATCCGCACCGCCGAACAGGAAGCGGTCGCTCTCTTTGGTCCCGCCGGCGGTGATCATGCCCTGGTCGCCGGTTTCGTTGCGGATCTTGGTCTTGAAGATATCGCCGCCGGTGAAGGTGAAGTCGCTGAGGTCCTTGGACACCAGTTGCACACCGGTATTGGTCTGCTGGTACAGGCGCCCGTCGGTGTTGGCGAGTATCGGGTTGTTGCCGTAGAGCGTGCCGACGCGCAATTCATCCTTGGCGAAACGCATCTTGAACGTCGGGCTCAACACGCCGAACTGGTCGGCGGACTTGCCATTGTCCAGTGGGAACATGCTGCCGGGGTAGCGGCCCTGGTGATCCTTGTCGTTGAGGTCGCCGCCGGAGTCCAGTTTCAGGCCGTAGAACGCCTGTAGATCGAGGCCGAAGCCCACAGGCCCCTCGGTGTAGCCGGACTTGAAGTTGAACTCGAAACCCTGGCCCCAATCCCGAATGCTATGGGCCTTGGCATTGCTGCCCACCACGTCCCGTCCCTGCTGGTTGAGATAGCGGTTGAGCAGGGTCACGTCGGCGTGGCTGTCATCGATAAAATCGGCGTGGGCGGACAGCATAAAGCTCGCCATGGCGGCTCCCACCACAGGGCTTAAAAACGTCTTCATGGGTACCGGTCTCCGTCACTGTTCTGAAATGAAAGCGTCAAACGCTTCACACAATTACGCAGTGGCCAGATGACAGTTACGCGTCAAAACAGCGTCTTGACGGATGAAATTAAGTTTAAGAAAGCCCCGTAGAACGGGGCTTTGCGGGGAGTTTAACGTCAGCGCACCAAGTGCAGGAACTGCAGGTGGCGCTCGTACTGGTCGAGGATGTCGTTGATGATCTGCTCCTTGGTGTAGCCCACCAGGTCGTAGTCCTGACTGCCCTCGCTCAGGTGCACTTCCGCGCGGTAGTAGCGGCGATTGTTGAGCTGCTTGGAACCCATGCCGCCGCGTGCAAATGAGGGCGTGAAATAGCCGCGCATCTGCACCTGGTACACGAACGGATGCTCTTCGCCGTGACCGATTTCCAGGCTGACGCTGTCGTTGGACGGGTCGGGTTGGGTGACGACGTTGAGGCCTTTTTCGACAAACACCGCCGTCACTTCTTCGATCGCCGGACGCACCGTGGTCTCAAGGAACCGGTACACCTCGTCCCGCGAGGGGAAATGCACGGCCTGGCTCAAACGTTGGCGCCAACCGCCGGTGCCCTTGCGGGAGCCCGACACCGGCGCCAGCGAATGCAACTGCGCAATCTGCTTTTGCGACTCGAGGTAGAAGGCCTTGTGCAGCCCCCACATCATCAGCAACAGGATCAGCGAGAACGGCAGCGAGGTCAGCACCACCGCCGATTTCAGCGAATCGATGCTGCCGGCAAACAGCAAGGCACTGGTGACCAGCGCGGTCATCGCACCCCAGAACACCCGCAGCCATTTCGGCCCATCTTCATCGGCGTTGCCGCCTTTGGACGAGAGGGTGGACAGCACTACGGTGCCCGAGTCAGCGGAAGTTACGAAGAATACGAAGCTGATGAACACCGTGACCGCGATCACCGTCTTGCTCCACGGGTAGGTTTCCAGCAGCAGGTAGAGGCTCATCGACGGATCATCGATGGCCGACTGGCCGAGTGCAGTCATGCCGTGGTTGAGCACCTGGTCGATGGCGCTGTTGCCGAAAATCGACATCCACGCCAGGGTGAAACCCAGCGGGATCAGCAGCACACCGAACACGAATTCGCGGATGGTCCGGCCACGGGAAATGCGCGCGATAAACAGGCCTACGAATGGCGACCATGCAATCCACCAGGCCCAGTAGAACACCGTCCAGCCGCCCAGCCAGTCGCTCGGTTTGTCGTAGGCGTACACATCGAAACTCTTGGTCGGCAATGCGCCCAGGTAGTCACCAATGTTCTGGATCAGGGTATTGAGCAAGTGCTGGGTCGGCCCGGCGAACAACACGAACAGCAGCAGCGCGCAGGCCAGCAGCATGTTGATATCGGACATCACCCGCACGCCCTTGTCGACGCCGGCCACGGCGACCAGGATCGCCGCGCCCATCATCAGGGTGATCAAGCCGACCTGGATCCACTGGGTGTGGGCAACGCCGAACAGGTAGTCGAGGCCGGAATTGAGGTGCAGCACGCCAAAGCCCATGTCGGCACCCAGGCCGAACACCGTGGCAATGATGCCGAAGCCATCCACCGCATAGCCGATAGGGCCATTGATGCGCTTGCCGATCAGCGGGTACAGCGCCGAGCGCAACGCCAGCGGCAGGTTATGCCGGTAGGCGAAATACGCCAGCGCCATGCCGACAAATGCAAACACGCCCCAGCCGTGCAGGCCCCAGTGCAGGAACAGCACCTGCATGGCCTGGCGCGCGGCGTCGGCATTCATGGCCTCGCCCTGGGGCGGTTGCACCAGGTGCGTCAGCGGCTCGGACACGCAGAAGAAGAACAACGTGATGCTGATCCCGGCGGCGAACAGCATGCCGGCCCAGGACAGGTAACTGAATTCGGGCTCGTCGTGGTCGGCACCGAGTTTTATCTTGCCGTAGCCCGATAGCGCGGTGACCACCACGAAGACCAGATACAGGGTCATCGCCAGCATGTAGTACCAGCCGACCGTGTTGGCCGCCCAGTTTTGCGCCGCCAGCAACCAGGCCCCGGCCTGTTGCGGGATAGCGATGACAGTGATGCCGAACAGCAAGATGAAGGTGGCGGCAAAGTAGAAGACCGGCGCATTCATGCGCACCAGGCCGCTGGATGGGGTGGACGATGCACTCATGAACGATGCACCCCGAGGGTGAGGGATGTGGCTGTATAAAACGGACTCAGCAAAGGTAAGCCTCCTGTTGTGAGCGGGCAGCGAACCACCGGGTTTAACTTGAACGAACGTTCAAGTTAAACATAGGTAGGCGGTCTGGGACTAATCGCAGGGCTGAGTGGTAGATAATTCCTACACTGGCTCAAGGATTGGTATGACGGGTGGAAGAGGTAAATCGTTCAGTGATTGCGGGGTAAATCTGGAATGAGGCTAACAATGTGGGAGGGGGCTTGCTCCCGATGGCGGTGTGTCAGTCGATGGATGTACCAACTGACACTCCGCTATCGGGAGCAAGCCCCCTCCCACAGGGGATCTGCGTAGGGTTCTACTTCTGCGCACCGTCGTCATGCTGCAGATTCGCCTGCGTAATATTCGCCCCCGCCGGCACACTGCGGGTCAGCCACACATTGCCGCCAATGGTCGACCCCTTGCCGATGGTGATGCGTCCGAGGATCGTCGCCCCGGCATAGATCACCACGTCGTCCTCGACAATCGGGTGGCGCGCATGGCCCTTCTGCAGTTGCCCATCTTCATCCGCCGGGAAGCGCTTGGCCCCCAAGGTGACGGCCTGATAGATGCGCACCCGCTCGCCGATGATCGCGGTTTCACCGATCACCACGCCCGTGCCGTGGTCGATGAAGAAGCTCGGGCCGATCTGCGCGCCGGGGTGGATATCGATGCCGGTGGCCGAGTGGGCGATTTCCGCGCTGATCCGTGCCAGCAGCGGCAAGCCGGCGCGGTACAGGTGGTGGGCCAGGCGATGGTGAATCACCGCGAGGATCCCCGGGTAGCACAACAGCACTTCATCCACGCTGCGCGCGGCCGGGTCGCCGTGGTAGGCGGCGAGTACGTCGGTGTCCAACAGGCTGCGCAGGGACGGCAAGGCCAGGGCGAAATCCTGGATCAGCCGGATGGCATGGGCGTCGATCTGGCTGTCATCCTCGCCGCCCTGGCGCGCGGCATAACGCAACTCCAGGCGCGCCTGGGCCAGTAAGGCATTCAGGGCGACGTCGAGGGTATGGCCGACGTAGAAATCTTCACTTTCTTCACGCAAGTCCGCCGGCCCCAGGCGCATCGGAAACAGCGCACCGCAGAGGGACTCGAGAATCTGGGCAACGGCTTCACGGGACGGCAATTCGCGACCGCCATGCTCGCCGCTCAAGCGGCCATTGCGTGTTCGCCACTGGTCACGGGCGCTGCGCAGTTGGCTGACGATGGTCTGTAACTGCCAATGGCTGGAACGCTCACTCACGGTATTCACTCCTGACGTAATGGCCATCACTTTACGGTATCCACCCTGGCCGCCCTTAAGAACCAATGGTGTGATGCTAAGAACCATCAGGCATAAGCGATTGACGGTTGCCCGATGAAAAGTGCCTGCCTATAGTCGCTCCATCCTTTAGCCACCGTGCGTAGCCATGATCAAGCAACAGCTCGACCGTTTTAACCGCCTGGAACTGCTCGGCGGCGCCACCGCCCTGGAAAAACTCGAACGGCTGTCGACCTGGTTGGGACGCGACATCTACGTCAAGCGCGACGACACCACGCCGCTGGCCATGGGTGGCAACAAGCTGCGCAAACTCGAATACCTGGCAGCCGATGCCATCGCCCAGGGCGCCGACACCCTGGTGACCGCCGGCGCGATCCAGTCCAACCACGTACGCCAGACCGCCGCCCTCGCCGCCAGGCTCGGCCTGGGCTGCGTCGCCCTGCTGGAAAACCCCACCGGCACCGAAGACCCCAACTACCTGGGCAACGGCAACCGCCTGCTGCTGGAGTTGTTCGACGCCAAGGTAGAGTTGGTGGAAAACCTCGACAACGTCGACGACCAACTCAACGCCCTTGCCGATCGCCTGCGCAGCAACGGCAAGAAGCCGTACCTGGTGCCTATCGGCGGTTCCAATGCCCTCGGCGCCCTCGGTTACGTGCGCGCCGGCCTGGAGCTGGCCGCACAGATCGAAGACAGCGGTATCGAATTCGCCGCCGTGGTGCTGGCCTCCGGCAGTGCCGGCACCCACAGCGGCCTGGCCTTGGCATTAAGCGAAGTACTGCCGCAGTTGCCCGTGATCGGCATCACCGTATCGCGCACCGAAGAAGCGCAGTTCCCGAAAGTCCAGGGCCTGGCCGAACGCACGGCCGAGTTGCTCGGTGTGGACATCCCTGACGCGTTCAAGGTGATCCTGTGGGACGAGTATTTCGGCCCCCGTTATGGCGAACCCAACGCCGGCACCCTTTCGGCGGTCAAGCTATTGGCAAGCCAGGAAGGCCTGCTGCTGGACCCGGTCTACACTGGCAAGGCCATGGCCGGCTTGCTGGACGGTATCGGGCGTCAGCGTTTTGAAGACGGGCCGATTATTTTCCTGCATACCGGCGGGGCACCGGCGTTGTTTGCCTATGACTCGGTTTTCAACTGAATAAATGCGGGCCAAATGTGGGAGGGGGCAAGCCCTAATGCCAGTCAGTTAAGGCTTTTTGTAGGAGCGAGCTTGCTCGCGAAAAACTCACAGGCGCCGCGTTCATTCAGGAAGCACGCGTTATCGTTGACGTTTTTCGCGAGCAAGCTCGCTCCTACAGGAGGCGATGTACGCTTAACTGACTGGCATTAGGGCTTGCCCCCTCCCACATTAGACTCAACACATATTCAAAAATAGAATATCAATTGAGTTTAATATTATTTTCAAGTCTTAAAACCCGGCTTTATCATCGCGCCGCAGGCGAAGACGCGCTACGCGCTTTAAGGCAGGATACGACTACCGCGTCACCTGCTTCGCTCAACATAAAAAACACAGGGGCTCTTCATGACTATTTCTGTATTGCGTCGCACGTTGCTGGTTGGCACTTTGGGTCTGGCTCTCGGCGCCGGTTGGCTGGGCCAGGCGGTTGCCGGCGAGCAACTGGGCAACATCAAAAAGGCCGGAGAGATCAAAATCGGCCTGGAAGGCACCTACCCGCCGTTCAGCTTCCAGGATGAGAAAGGCAAACTGGCGGGCTTCGAAGTCGAGCTGTCCGAAGCGCTGGCCAAAGAACTGGGTGTGAAGGTCAAGCTGCAGGCCACCAAATGGGACGGCATTCTGGCGGCATTGGAATCCAAGCGTCTGGATGCAGTGATCAACCAGGTGACCATCTCCGACGAGCGCAAGAAAAAATACGACTTCTCCGAGCCCTACACCGTTTCCGGGATTCAAGCGCTGGTCCTGAAAAAGAACGAAGACAAGCTCAACATCAAATCAGCCGCCGACCTGGCCGGTAAAAAGGTGGGTGTCGGCCTGGGCACCAACTACGAGGAGTGGGTAAAAGCCAATGTGCCTACCGCTGATATCCGTACCTACGAAGATGATCCTACCAAGTTCCAGGACCTGCGCATCGGCCGCATCGACGCCATCCTGATCGACCGCCTGGCGGCCCTGGAATATGCCAAGAAAGCCCCGGACACCGTCGCTGCCGGTGCTGCCTTCTCCCGTCAGGAAGCCGGTATTGCCCTACGCAAAGGCGAACCTGAACTGCTTGAGGCGGTGAACAAGGCCCTCGACAAATTGCGCGCTGACGGCACCTTGAAGAAGCTGTCGGATAAGTACTTCAACGCTGACGTTACCCAATAATGGAAGCAAAGCTCCAACTCGTCCTGGATTCCACGCCCTTCTTGCTGCAGGGCGTGTACTTCACCGTCATCCTGAGCCTGGGCGGAATGTTTTTCGGCTTTCTGCTGGGCTTCGGCCTGGCACTGATGCGCCTCTCGCGCATCAGGCTGGTGAGCTGGATCGCCCGCGTCTACGTGTCGTTCTTTCGCGGCACGCCGTTGCTGGTACAGCTGTTCGTGATGTATTACGGCCTGCCGCAAGTGGGCATCGAGCTGGACCCGATTCCCGCCGCCCTGATCGGCCTCTCGCTGAACATGGCCGCATATATCTGTGAAACCCTGCGTGCCGCCATCAGCTCCATCGAGCGCGGCCAGTGGGAAGCCGCTGCCAGTATCGGCATGACCCGTGTGCAGACCCTGCGCCGGGCGATCCTGCCGCAGGCGATGCGTACGGCACTGCCACCACTGGGCAACAGCTTTACCTCACTGGTGAAGGACACCTCGCTGGCCGCAACCATTCAAGTGCCGGAGCTGTTGCGCCAGGCACAACTGGTGTCTGCGCGGACCTTCGAAATGTTTGCCATGTACCTGTCGGCCGCCCTGATCTATTGGGTACTCATCAGTATCCTGGCGCATTTCCAAAACCGCCTGGAAGACCGGGTCAACCGGCATGACCTGGAGTCTTGAAGCATGATCGTGGTTGAAAAACTGACCAAACAGTTCAACGGCCAGGTTGTGCTCAACGGCATCGACCTGGAGGTCAAGGAAGGCGAAGTCGTCGCCATCATCGGCCCCAGCGGTTCCGGCAAGACCACCTTCCTGCGCTGCCTGAATTTCCTCGAAGAACCCACCAGCGGCCGGATCAAGGTGGGCGACATCCAGATCGACGGCAGCAAACCGCTCAACCAGCAACAAGGCCTGGTGCGGCGCCTGCGCCAGCACGTGGGTTTTGTGTTCCAGAACTTCAACCTGTTCCCCCACCGCACAGCGCTCGAAAACGTCATCGAAGGGCCGACCGTGGTCAAGAAGATGCCCCGTGAAGCCGCTGTTGCCCTTGGGCGCAAGCTGCTGGCCAGGGTTGGCCTGGCGGGCAAGGAAGACGCCTACCCACGGCGCCTGTCCGGCGGCCAGCAACAGCGCGTGGCGATTGCCCGCGCGCTGGCCATGGAGCCGGAGGTGATCCTGTTCGACGAACCCACCTCGGCGCTGGACCCGGAGCTGGTGGGCGAAGTGCTGGCGACCATCCGCAGCCTCGCCGAAGAAAACCGCACCATGGTCATCGTCACCCACGAAATGAGCTTTGCCCGCGATGTGGCCAACCGGGTGATCTTCTTCGACAAGGGCGTGATCGTGGAGCAAGGCGAAGCCAAGGCGTTGTTCGCCAACCCCAAGGAAGAACGCACCCGGCAGTTCCTGAGCAAGTTCCTCGCCCACTGATGTGCCGAGGGAGCTTGCTCCCTCATCACACAATCGGCTCCTACAGGAAATCCTCGCCATCCACGCGTAAACCCGCCGTCTCCCCGTTCCAAAAATCCCCTGCCCGGTCAGACCCTTCTGAATCTGCTCCAACCCGCCGTTTAGCCTTTTGCCGCCATTGACGCTCCTTGGCCAACCCTCTTATCTAGCGTCCAGAGGATTGGATCCTATCCCGGCTACTCACTGAATCGTTCCTTTCAGCCCACCTGCGCACCCGCGCCGCGGGGCTGGAACGATTGCTGCTGGCTGCATCAAGGAGATTACTTATGACGCGCACTGCAACCCCGGCCCTGCTCACAGCCCCCACCTTGCCCCAGGCTAACCGGCACGGCATCAACGCACTGGCGGCCAGTCAACTGCAGGTGGACATCGCGCCTTACCCCGGCATGGATGAGGGCGACTTGATCGAACTGTTCTGGAACAACTGCTTTGCCGCCTCACGCAGGGTGAACGCGTGCAAGGTCGGCTCACCGACCCATCTGCGGGTGCCGGAAAGTTTTGTGCAGGACGGCCTGGCCCAGGTGCATTACCAAGTCATGCAAGTCGGTCGTGCACCTGCCCGCTCGGCCGTGAAAGGTGTGTGTGTAAAGACCCGATACCCCGGTGGCCAGCCCTCCCCCCTGTACAGCGACGAAAACCACAACCTCGCCCCCGTCGGTTTGCCCGAGACCATCCGTCGCTACGGCGTCAACGGTCGCCAGGTGCGACGGGGTATTCCGCTGACCATCGCGCCTTACCTGAACATGGCCACGGGCGATGCCATCACCCTGCGCTGGGGAGATGTACGCATGGACCTGCCACGGATCCAGGCCAAGGCCGTCGGGGTGGTCGTGCAGGTGTGGGTGCCTTCGACGGTGATTGTCGAGGCCGGTGATGACAGCCGCCTGGAGGTGACGTACTGCATTCTCGATCGTGTCGGCAACAATTCACGCTGGGCGCCCACGCGCACGTTAAGCATTGCCGCCTGCGCGCCGAGCCAGCCGGCCGGGACCGCGCGGGTCTACCAACCACGGCCCCTCGGCTCGCCCTGTGAACCGGGGTGACAGACCTTCTATGCATATTCCCAAAAGTTAGTTTATTTAAATATTTAACACGCTTAGGGTATATGCACCGGACCACCGGACATCTCTGATTTTTCTGTTTTTATTTCATTGAATGCGAGGTCGGTATGGTCAGAATTACCCCGGTGCATAACGCCAGGGCATTACGTGCAGCCAAGGAGCGGCGCTGATGTCTAACTTGGCTCTAACACCCCCCCAGCGTGATCTGGACGTTGCTCCCCTGCTGTTGCCGGCCGCTGTGCTGCGCAACGATGCAGAGGCGCTGCAGGCTGCCCATGAGCTGGCCCAGGCCGCGCGCCTGCACGCCGCCCAGCGTGACCAGCAACGCAAGCTGCCGTGGGCGCAGATCGAACAATTCACCCGCAGTGGGCTGGGCAGTATTTCCATCCCCCGCGAATACGGCGGCCCACAGGTGTCGTACACCACCCTGTCGGAGGTGTTCGCGATCATCAGCGCGGCAGACCCGGCCCTCGGGCAGATCCCGCAGAACCATTTCGGCATCCTGCAGGTGTTGCAGGGCGCCGCTACCGAGCGCCAGAAAGAGCAACTGTTCCAGAGCGTCCTCGACGGCTGGCGCATCGGCAATGGCGGCCCGGAACGCGGCACCAGGAACACCCTGGAGCTCAAGGCGCGCATCACCGCCCAAGGCGACGGTTACGTGATCAGCGGCCAGAAGTTCTATTCAACCGGCGCACTGTTTGCCCATTGGGTGGCCGTGAAGGCGCTGAACGACGACGGCAGGCAGGTCATGGCGTTTGTACGCCGTGGCACCGCAGGGCTGCGCATCGTGGATGACTGGTCGGGCTTCGGCCAACGCACCACCGCCAGCGGCACCGTGCTGCTGGACCGCGTGCCCGTGGACGCCGAACTGGTCGTAGACAACTGGCGTATCGGCGAAAGCCCGACTATCCAGGGCGCCGTTTCCCAACTGATCCAGGCCGCCATCGACGCCGGCATCGCCCGTGGCGCGCTGGATGACACCATCGCCTTTGTGCGGGAGCGTTCGCGCCCGTGGATCGATGCCAAGGTCCAGCGCGCCAGCGATGACCTCTACGTGATCGCCGATATCGGCAAGCTGAAGATCGAACTGCACGCCGCCGAAGCGCTGTTGCGCAAGGCCGGGCAAGTGCTGGACCAGGTCAGCGCCGCGCCGATCACCGCACAGTCCGCCGCGCGTGCGTCGATTGCCGTGGCCGAAGCGAAGGTGCTCACCACTGAAGTGTCGTTGCTGGTCAGCGAAAAACTCTTCGAACTGGCCGGCAGCCGCGCCACCCTCGCCGAATTCAACCTCGACCGTCACTGGCGCAACGCCCGGGTGCACACCCTGCACGACCCGGTGCGCTGGAAGTATCACGCCGTCGGCGCCTATCGCTTGAACGGCACGTTGCCGGCTCGCCATTCCTGGATTTAACCGACCAGACCTCTGGAGAAACTCATGACCTTTTCTCACCGTGTCGCGGTTATCACCAGCGACGAACAAGCCCTTATTGTCGCCAGCGACCTGGCCGAAGACTTGCGCCGCGACAGCGCCCAGCGCGACCGCGAACGCCGCCTGCCGCTGCCCGAACTGGACGTGTTCTCGCGCTCCGGCCTGTGGGGCATCAGTGTGCCCAAGGCATTTGGCGGCGCCGGCGTGTCCACCGTCACCCTGGCCAAGGTCATTGCCCTGATCGCCCAGGCGGATGCCTCCCTGGGCCAGATTCCGCAAAACCATTTCTACGCCCTCGAAGTGCTGCGCGTGAATGGCAGCCCTGAACAGCAACAACGCCTGTACGCCGAAGTACTCGCCGGCCAGCGTTTCGGCAACGCCCTGGCGGAACTGGGCACCAGGACCGCCCACGACCGTGTTACGTCCATCACCCGCGACGGCGACGGCTTCCGTATCACCGGCCGCAAGTTCTACGCCACCGGTGCGATCTATGCCCAGCGCATTCCTACCTCGGTGGTGGATGAACACGGCATCCAGCAACTGGCCTTCGTGCCCCGTGACAGCGAAGGCTTGACGGTCATTGACGACTGGAGCGGCTTCGGCCAGCGCACCACCGGCAGCGGCTCGGTGGTGTTCGATAACGTGTGGGTCGCCGCCCACGACGTGATCCCGTTCCAGAGCGCTTTCGAACGCCCGACCACGGTCGGCCCGCTGGCGCAGATTCTTCACGCCGCCATCGACACCGGCATCGCCCACGCCGCCTTTGAAGATGCGCTGCACTTTGTGCGCACCAAGACCCGCCCGTGGATTGACTCCGGCAACGACAAGGCCACCGAAGACCCACTGACCCTGAAGAGCTTCGGCCACCTGAGCATTCGCCTGCACGCCGCTGAAGCCTTGCTGGAGCGTTCGGGTGAATACCTCGACCGCGCCCAGGCCGACAGCAATGCAGAGACCGTGGCGGCGGCGTCCATCGCCGTCGCTGAAGTCCGCGCCTTGAGCACCGAGATTTCCCTGGCCGCCGGCAGCACCCTGTTCGAGCTGGCCGGCAGCCAGGCCACCCTGGCCGAGCACGGCCTCGACCGCCACTGGCGCAACGCCCGCGTGCACACCCTGCACGACCCGGTGCGCTGGAAGTACCACGCTGTGGGCAATTACTACCTCAACGCTGAAAACCCGCCACTGCGGGGGACCATTTGATGGCAAAGAAAAAGATCCTGCTCAATGCCTTCAACATGAACTGCATCGGGCATATCAACCACGGTATGTGGACCCATCCACGGGACACGTCCACCCAGTACAAAAGCATCGAGTACTGGACCGACCTCGCGCAAACCCTGGAGCGCGGGCTGTTCGACGGTTTGTTCATCGCCGATATCGTCGGCGTGTATGACGTGTACCAGAACTCCATCGATGTGCCGCTCAAGGAGTCGATCCAGCTGCCGGTCAATGACCCGCTGCTGCTGGTTTCGGCGATGGCCGCCGTGACCCGCAACCTCGGCTTCGGCCTCACCGCCAACCTCACCTATGAGCCGCCGTACCTGTTCGCCCGGCGCATGTCCACGCTCGACCACCTGAGCCGTGGCCGGGTCGGCTGGAACATCGTCACCGGCTACCTCGACAGTGCCGCCAAGGCCATGGGCCTCACCGAACAGGTCGAGCATGACCGGCGCTACGACCAGGCCGATGAATACCTGGAAGTGCTCTACAAACTCTGGGAAGGCAGCTGGGAAGACGACGCGGTGCTCAACGATCCGCAGGCGCGGGTCTACGCGCAGCCAGGCAAGGTGCACAAGGTCGAGCACCATGGCGAGTTCTACCAGGTCGAGGGTTATCACCTGTGCGAACCGTCGCCGCAGCGTACGCCGGTGCTGTTCCAGGCCGGCAGTTCAGACCGTGGCCTGTTGTTCGCCGGGCGCCATGCCGAGTGCGTATTCATCAGCGGGCAGAACAAGGCCGCGACCAAGGTGCAGGTGGACAAGGTGCGCGCCAGCGCGGTCGAGGCCGGGCGCAATCCGGATGACATCAAGGTGTTCATGGGGCTGAACGTGATCGTCGGCGCCACCGAAGAACTGGCCTGGGCCAAGCATGCCGAGTACCTGAGCTATGCCAGCGCGGAGGCCGGCGTCGCGCATTTCTCGGCCTCCACCGCGATTGATTTTGCCCAATACGAACTGGACGAGCCGATCCAGTACGTAAAGAGCAACGCGATCCAGTCGGCCACCAAGAACCTGCAGAACAACGACTGGACCCGACGCAAGCTGCTCGAACAGCATGCCCTCGGCGGGCGCTATATCACCCTGGTCGGCTCCCCCGGACAGGTCGCTGACGAGCTGGAATCCTGGATCAGCGAAACCGGGCTGGATGGCTTCAACCTCACGCGCATTGTCACGCCGGAAAGCTATGTGGATTTTATCGACCTGGTGGTGCCGGAGTTGCAGAGGCGGGGGTCGTACAAGACCGCCTATGAGCAAGGAACGTTAAGAGAAAAAGTCTTCCAAGGCAGCGCCCGTCTACCCGAACAACACACCGGCTCGACCTACCGCCACTGATTGAAAAATGTGGGAGGGGGCTTGCTCCCGATAGCGGTGTATCAGTCACCGGATTGGTTTGCTGACACTCCGCTATCGGGAGCAAGCCCCCTCCCACAGTGGATCTCCACTGTTTGTACAAATACCTTATGACTGGAAATCGACCATGAAAAAAACACTGCTCTCCCACCCAGTCAAAGCACTGGCCCTGGCCTTCGGGTTGTTCAGCTCGGCCGTATTCGCCGCCGATGCACCGTTGAAAATCGGCACTACCGCCGCCTTCGCGATTCCCCTGGAAGCCGCCGTCGCCGAAGCCGGCAAGCAAGGCTTGAAGGTCGAGCTGGTGGAGTTCACCGACTGGATCGCCCCCAATGTCAGCCTGGCCGCCGGCGATATTGACGTGAACTACTTCCAGCACATCCCGTTCCTGGAAAACGCCAAGGCCGCCGCCGGTTTTGACCTGGTGCCGTACGCGCCGGGCATCATCAACAACGTCGGCCTGTACTCGAAAAAGTACAAAAGCATCAACGACCTGCCCCAGGGCGCCAGCGTGGCGATTGCCAACGACCCGATCAACAGCGGTCGCGGCCTGCAACTGCTGGCCAAGGCCGGCTTGATCACCCTCAAGCCGGGCGTGGGCTACAAGGCTACCGAAGAAGACATCGTCACCAACCCGAAAAACATCAAGATCCTGCAAGTCGAGGCCGTGCAACTGGTGCGCGCCTATGACGATGCCGACCTGGTGCAGGGCTACCCGGCCTACATCCGCCTGTCCAAGACCTTCGATGCCGAGTCGGCGCTGCTGTTCGACGGCCTCGACCACCCGGAATACGTGATCCAGTTCGTGATCCAGCCAAAAAGCAAAACCGACCCGCGCGTGATCAAGTTCGTCGACATCTACCAGCACTCGCCGGTGGTGCGTGCCGCCCTGGATAAATCCCTCGGCAAGCTCTACCAAGTCGGTTGGGAAGATAAAAAATGACCGCCGCCCACGCTCGACTGCGCGACCTGGGCTCACCGCCCAGGGACGCCGAACAGACAGAACTGCATCCGGACCTGAACCGCGCGCACGTGCGCTTTATCAACCTGGGCAAGACCTACGACGGCGGCGTGCATGCCTTGCAAGGCATCGACCTGGCGATCCAGCACGGTGAAGTGTTCGGTATTATCGGCCGCAGCGGCGCCGGCAAATCCTCGCTGATCCGCACCATCAACCGCCTGGAACAACCCAGCAGCGGGCGCGTGCTGATCGATCAGGTGGACATCGGCGACTTCGACGAAGACCACCTGGTGGCGCTGCGTCGGCGTATCGGCATGATCTTCCAGCACTTCAACCTGATGTCGGCCAAGACCGTGTGGCAGAACGTCGAGTTGCCGCTGAAAGTCGCCGGCGTGCCCAAGCCCCAGCGTGAGCAAAAGGTGCGTGAGCTGCTGGAATTGGTCGGCTTGCAGGACAAGCACAAGGCCTACCCGGCGCAGCTGTCCGGCGGGCAGAAACAGCGCGTGGGCATCGCCCGTTCGCTGGTGCACGACCCACAGATCCTGCTGTGCGACGAAGCCACCTCGGCCCTCGACCCGGAGACCACCCAATCGATCCTCGGCCTGTTGCGCGAGATCAACCAACGCCTGGGCCTGACCATCGTCTTGATCACCCATGAGATGGCGGTGATCCGCGACATCTGCGACCGCGTGGTGGTGCTGGAACACGGGCGCATCGTCGAGCAAGGCACGGTGTGGCAAGTGTTCGGCAACCCGCAGCACGAGGTCAGCCAGACCCTGCTGGCGCCGCTGCAACATGGGCTGCCGGAAGAACTGCAAAGCCGTTTGCACACCCAGCCTGAATCACCGGACGCCGCCGTGGTGCTGCGCTTGCAGTTCACCGGCAGTGCCAGCGATGAACCGGACCTGGCCGCGCTGTTCAGCGCCCTCGGCGGGCGGGTGCGTCTGCTGCAGGGCGGTGTCGAGCGGATTCAGGGGCATGCCTTGGGGCAACTGCTGCTGGCGGTGAATGGCTCGCCCCATGGCACCGAAGAACTGCGCAACCGCGCTGCGAACTGGGCACAACAGGTGGAGGTGCTGGGCTATGTGGTTTGATCGTTTGGTGCAAGGCGCCATCGACACCTTGTTGATGGTCGGCGTGTCATCGTTGATCGCCTTGCTGGTGGGCATTCCGCTGGCGGTGTTTCTGGTGACCAGCGACAAAGGCGGCATCTACCAGGCGCCGGCGCTGAATCGGGTGCTGGGGGCGTTCGTCAATCTGTTCCGCTCGATTCCGTTCCTGATCCTGATGGTGGCGCTGATCCCGTTCACGCGGCTGATCGTCGGCACCACCTATGGGGTGTGGGCGGCGGTCGTCCCGCTGACCATCGCCGCCACGCCTTTTTTTGCGCGGATCGCCGAAGTGAGTCTGCGCGAGGTCGACCACGGCCTGATCGAAGCTGCCCAGGCCATGGGTTGCCGACGCTGGCACATCATCTGGCATGTGCTGCTGCCCGAAGCGCTGCCAGGGATTGTCGGCGGGTTCACCATCACCCTGGTGACCATGATCAACTCGTCGGCCATGGCCGGGGCGATCGGGGCCGGTGGCTTGGGCGACATTGCCTATCGCTATGGCTACCAGCGCTTTGATACGCAGATCATGCTCACGGTGATTGTGCTGCTGGTGATCCTGGTGGCGGTGATTCAACTCGGCGGCGATCGCCTGGCGCGAGTGCTGAACAAGAGGTGAGGTATAGTCGGGCCATCTCAGCGCCCGGTATTCATCACCATGCCCCTCAAGCCCGACGACCTCGACCAGATCACGTCCACCACCCTCGGCCACTACAACAAGGTGGCCGAGGATTTCCGTGAAGGCACCCGCGATCACGATGTGAGCCAGAACATCGACGCGCTGCTGCGCCATATCCAGGGCTCGGCGCCCTTTACCGTGCTGGATTTCGGCTGCGGGCCGGGGCGGGATTTGCAGACCTTTACGCGCCTGGGGCATATCGCCGTCGGCCTGGATGGTTCCGAGCGGTTTGCGCAGATGGCGCGCGAAGACAGCGGCTGTGAGGTGTTGCAGCAGGACTTCCTCAAGCTGGATTTACCCGCCGAACGCTTTGACGGGATCTTTGCCAATGCAGTGCTGTTTCATATCCCCAAGCAGGAACTGCCCCGTGTGCTCAAGCAACTGCATGGGGCGTTGAAGCCCGGCGGTGTGCTGTTCAGCTCCAATCCACGGGGTGAGAACCAGGAAGGCTGGAATGGGCCGCGGTATGGTTCTTATCACGACTTGAAGGCGTGGCAGGCATTGCTGACGACGGCGGGGTTTGAAGAGTTGGAGCACTACTACCGGCCGGCGGGATTGCCTCGGGATCAGCAGCCTTGGTTGGCCAGCGTTTGGCGCAAGGTTTAAGTCTGGGCAAGCCCACTCCCACATTTGGAATGCATTCCCCTGTGGGAGGGGGCTTGCTCCCGATGACGGACTGATACACACCACTACTGCACCTGATACACCACCGATGTCCCATCCACCACCGCTGTCACACTCCTCGCCGCAAACCCCTCTCTCGACCCAGTGGAAAAATTCGCCACCAACCGCGTGCCATCGGCAAACGTGGTTTCCTGCACCTGCCGATCCGCCGTCAGCCAGCGAAACCCGGTCATCGCCTGGGTGGCCAGGCGCTCATGCAACGGTCGGAAAAATCGATCCTGGCGCTGGATCAGCGGCAGCCGCGCCTTGAGCGTCGCAGCACTCAGGTGATACAGCGGCGGCACGTTGTAGAGCAGTTGGGTCAGCTCATTTTCAGCCCGTACATTGCTCAGCTTGAGGCTGTCGAACAGCCAGTGATGGGTGGTGATCACCGAGCCATGGAACACCGCCTGATACAGCGGCAGGCGCAGCGTCGGGTCGAAGTAGAGGGTGCGAAACGGCTCGTTCAGCGGCACCGACTTGAAGAACACCGCTGGTTGCTCCGGCGGGTACCAGTTGCCCACGTAGTAGGGCGACTGTTTGTCCTGGGTCATGTCGCGATCCCCCCAGCCCAGCACCGGGGTTTGCATGCCATGGGCGAACAGGATGCCCTGGGCGGTGATGGCGTTACCGTCTTCGGAGCCGGTCGGCAATTGCAGCGTGGTGTTCAGCCAACGGGCTGCCTCGATATTGCCTTCGGCGTTTTGCGCCTGGGTCATCGGTGCACTGTCGCGGTAACTGTCGAACAGCATGCTGGTGGCGTACGCATCAAGAAACCAGGCGTTGAAGCCGGCAACGGCCTGCACGGCTTTCACCCGCGCCTCCAACAGAGGTCGCACACAGCGCGGGTCGGTGTAGTGGCCGGACTGCTGGAAGCCGGTCTTGGGTGTGCCGTCCTTCAACACGATGGCGCAGTCGCGGTAAGCCTGGCTGCCCAGGTGGGCGGTGGTCCAGTCGGGGTTTTCGGTGGCGGACAACGCGGTTTGGTAGGAGTCGTAGGGCGCCATCAGGTAGCCGGCGTCGACACCGGCGCGGATGGTCTCGGGGTGCCAGAGGCCGCCTTCCCAGCCTTCGCCCAGGGTCAGCATCAAGCGTGGCAGCCCGGCGTCGCGCAGCGTCTGTACCACCTGGCTGCCCCAGGTGCCGGGGCTATCGCGCAGGGCACCGGCAAAGTCCACGGCCAATTCGCGACGCAACTCGCCGTAGCGCACGGCAAGACGGCTCATATCGGGCTCGTCCACCTGCCAACTCTGCCGGGCCTTCCTATTGATCGCGGCATTGAGGCCGCGTAACAGCACGCTTTGCTCGTAGCGATTCAAGGCGCGGGGCTGCGCCAGCAGCGCTGCGGAGTCCTTGTCCAACAGGCCTCTGAGTTCATGAGCGCGCAAGCGCTGGAGCAACAACGGCCAATCACGCACATCCTCCGGCGCCAGCAGGTCATTGCCCCACAGGTAGACATGGCTGGCGCCCAGCAGCTTTTCAGCCCCAGGGGTTTGCCGCAGCTTGTCTGCCAGGGGTTCATAGCGCCCCTGCTCGACCAGCCATCGGCGATAGCGCTTGGCCCCGGCCAGCGGATCGCTTTCGCCCAGGTGCAACAGCAGGGTCATGGGGGCGGCAGGCCCGAGCGAGGTGAACTCATGGGCCAGCGACAACGCCTGGCCCCGCCAGCGCAGGCGGTTGTTATAGGGATTGGTCAGCAGCCAGTTGAGGGTGAAGGCGCCGTGATCGACGCCCCACAGCGGCAGGCTGAGGTCCTGGGTGGTGTTGATGTCACCCTGCGCCACCAGGAAAGCGTTCCACATGGCATTGCCGGCCGGCACGTAATGCCCTTCGGCCAACGGCCACATCAACCCTCGGCCCATGGCGCTCGGCGGTTGCAGAAGAATCGGCAGCTCACCGGCTTCCCGCGCCGTGATCGACAGCACCAGGTCGCGCTGCTCAAGGCTGGCAGTCACGCGATAGGCACCGTCATCCCATTGCCAACTGGCCTGTTGCGCGTTTTGTGCAAGTTGACTGACAGCACGCGCCGCTACACCGTTGGAGGCCTGCACCTGCGGCTGGCCACTGGGTGTCACACGGATGGCGAGGGTGGCCGGATCGAGTTCGACTCGCCACAACGGGTTTTCCAATACGGTGCCGGCAAAGGCCAGGGGCGATAGGAACAAGCAGCAGATCAGCGAGGTAAGACGCAGACGGTTCATGGCAGGCGACCGTTGAGAGGTGGAGGTCGAAGGGTAAAGCACTCAACGGTTGGCCAGGGCAACAGGCGTCACTTCCGGAAATTTCCCACGTCTCAAATGCCCAGCTGAGATCAATTGTGGGAGGGGCGGTGCGACGATTCGACTAGCTCCCTCCCACATTTTTAACCGTGTTGTTCCTGCTTTGGTTCGCGGATCTTGTACCAGGCCACATACAGCGCCGGCAAAAACAGCAGCGTCAGCAAGGTAGCGATGATGATCCCGCCAATCATCGCGTAGGCCATCGGCCCCCAGAACACTTCGCGGGCAATCGGGATCATGCCCAGGCTCGCCGCAGCCGCCGTGAGCAGGATCGGCCGGCGCCGATGCTCGGTGGCTTCCACTACCGCGTCCCACGGCGTGTAGCCGGCCACTTCATATTCGTGGATCTGCGTCACCAGGATCACCGAGTTGCGGATGATGATGCCGATCAGCGCCAGGATGCCGAGGATCGCCACAAAGCCCATGGGCGTGCCCGTGGGGATCAGCGCCAGCACCACGCCGATCAGCCCCAGCGGCGCGACACTGGCCACCAGGAACATCTTCTGCACGCTGTGCAGCTGGATCATCAGGAACGTCGCCATCAGGAACAGCATCAACGGCACCACGCTGGCAATCGGGCCCTGGGCCTTGCCGCTTTCTTCCACGGTGCCGCCCGTCGCAACCTTGTAGCCCACCGGCAGGCCGGCGCTGAATTTGTCGATATCGGGTTTCAGCTGCTTGACCAAATCGGTCGGCTGCATCTCATCGCGCACCGAGGCCTTGATGGTGATGGTCGGCTTGCGGTCGCGACGCCACACCAGCGGCTGCTCCAGCTCATACCGCACAGTGGCGAAGGCCAGCAGCGGAATCGAGGTGCCGTTGGGGGTGACGATCTGCAGGTTCTGCAAGGTTTCCGGCGTGCCACGTTCGGCGTCTTCGGCACGGCCGACCACGCTGATCAGGTAGATATCGTCGTGCACCTGGGTTACCGAAGCACCACTGACCACGCTGTTCATCAGTTGCGCCACGTCTTCGGAGGACAGCCCGAGCTGGCGCGCCTTGTCCTGGGCAATGTCGATGCGCAGCACTTTGCCCGGCTCGTTCCAGTCGTAGATGATCTCGCCCAGGTGGGTGTTTTTATCCAGCAGGGTCGCCAGTTCGATGGCGTGTTTGCGCACCTGGTCGGTGTCTTTGCCAGACACGCGGTACTGGATCGGACGCCCCACCGGCGGGCCCATTTCCAGCGGCTGCACGAAACTGCCGATGCCTACGAAGTCGTCGCGCAGGCGCTTTTGCAGGCGCGCAATCAGGGCACCGCGCTCTTCCAGGCCTTTGCTGACGATCACCAGTTGCGCGTAGTAGGGGTTTTCCAGTTGCTGGTCGAGGGGCAGGTAGAAACGGATCGCGCCCTGGCCGATATAAGTGCTCCAGCGTGCAATGTCCGGGTCGTCCTTGATGATCGCTTCGAGGCGGTCGACGGCCTTGCGTGTCTCGTTGATCGAGGCGTTTTGCGGCAGGTTGAGGTCGACGAGGATTTCCGGGCGGTCCGACGACGGGAAGAACTGGTTCTGCACAAACTGCATGGAGAACACCGACGCCACGAACAGGCCCACGGTGATGCCGATCGCCCACCAACGGTTGCGCATGGCCCACAGCATGCCGCCATTGAACGCGCGGCCGATGCGCCCCGGCTCGGCGTCGTGGGGTTTCACCTTGGCACTGAGGATATGCACGCCGATCACCGGCGCAAACAGCACCGCCACCACCCACGACACCAGCATCGCTACGGCAATCACCGCGAACAGGGTAAAGGTGTACTCGCCTGCCGAACTGGCGTTGAGGCCAATCGGCACGAAGCCGGCGACGGTCACCAACGTACCGGTGAGCATCGGAAATGCCGTGGAACTGTAGGCGTAGGTCGCCGCCTGCTCCTTGGTTTCGCCTTTTTCCAGGCGCGTGATCATCATCTCCACGGTGATCATCGCATCGTCCACCAACAGGCCGAGGGCGATGATCAACGCCCCCAGCGACACACGCTGCATGGTGATGCCGCTGTATTCCATGAACACGAATACCAGCGCCAGCACCAATGGAATCGAGCACGCCACCACCAGCCCGGCGCGCATGCCCAGGCTGATAAAGCTCACCACCAGCACGATAATCACCGCTTCGAACAGCGCGCTGGTAAAGCCGCCGACGGCCTCTTCCACCACTTCGGCCTGGTCGGAGACCTTATGCACACCGACGCCCACCGGCAGGTCGGCGGTCAGCTCGTCCATCCGCGTGTGCAGCGCCTTACCGAACGACTGGATATTGCCGCCCTTCTGCATGGCGATGGCCAGGCCAATCGCCGGCTTGCCGTTGAAGCGGAACATCGGCCGCGCCGGGTCGACGTAGCCACGGCTGATCTCGGCGATATCCGCCAGGCGATAGAAGCGGTCATTGAGGCGCAGGTTGACGTTGGCCAGGTCTTTCTCCGAGGCGAACTGCCCCGAGGTACGCACCGAGATGCGCTCCGGACCGGCCTCGATCACGCCGGCGGGGGTCACCGCGTTCTGCGATTGCAGGCTTTGCACCACCTGGCGCTGGTCGATGCCCAGGGCCGCCAGTTTGCGCGTGGAGAAGTTCAGGTAAATCACTTCGTCCTGCTGGCCGATCATCTCGACCTTGCCCAGCCCCGGTACCGAACGGATCTCGGCGCGCACCTGCTCCACGTAGTCGCGCAACTGGCGCATCGACAGGCCGTCGCCGGTAAAGGCATACACCGAGCCGAACACATCACCGAATTCGTCGTTGAACGACGGCCCCTGCAAGCCCTGGGGGAAGGTGCCGCGAATGTCGTCGATCTTCTTGCGGACCTGGTACCAGATCTCCGGGATGGCCTTGGCGCTGGTGGTGTCCTTGAGGAACACGAACACCGTGGATTCACCCGGCCTGGTGTAGCTTTTCACGTAGTCGAGGGCGTCGAGTTCCTCGAGCTTCTTCTCGATGCGGTCGGTGACCTGCTTGAGGGTTTCTTCCTGGGTCGCGCCCGGCCAGCGGGTCTGGATGACCATGGTCTTGATGGTGAACGAGGGGTCCTCTTCACGGCCCAGGTTCATGTACGAGAACACGCCCATCAGCAGCGCGACGAACATCAGGTACCAGACAAAGGACTGATGCTTGAGGGCCCAGTCGGATAAGTTGAAGCTGCCTTTCATCGCGGGCTGTCCTCGTCGATTTTGACTTTCTGCCCGGGCTTCAGGCTGTTCACGCCGGCGGTAACGATACGCTCGCCGGGTTTGACGCCGCCGTTGAGCAAGGCGCTGTCAGCATCACGACTCAGCACCGTGATGTCGCGCGGTTGCACGGTCTGGCTTTGGGTATCGAGGATCCAGATGCGGGTCTTGCCGTCGACTTCCTGCAAGGCGCTCAGGGGCAACTCGATGCGTGGGGCGACGGCCGAACTCAAGGTCACGCTGATCGCCGTGCCAAGGCGGAACGCGGGCGGCGTTTCGGCCAGGGTCAGGCGCGCGCGACGGGTGCGCGTGGCGCTTTGGGCCTGGGGTTCGATCTCGCGCACGGTGGCGGTGGTGTGGACGCTGGGGTCGAGTTGGCCGGCGACGAGGAATACCACATCCGCTGGCAGGCGCTCGGCGAGGCCGGCGGGCAGGTCGATCACCGCCTCCTTGATGTCCGGGCGCGCCAGGGTCACCACTTGCTGACCGGCGCTGACCACCTGGCCGGCCTCGGCATTCCAGGCGGTGACGATGCCGGCGTGGTCGGTGCGCAGCTCGGCGTAGTTGAGCTGGTCCCTGGCCTGGTTGACCGAAGCCTGGGCCTGGTCGAGGGAGGCCTGGGTGGTTTTCAGGTCGGTCTGGGCCACGTCCAGTTGGGCCTGGGCGCCGACGCCACGGTTGAACAGCTCCTGCTGGCGGCGGGCATTGGCCTGGGCGTTGATGAACTGCGCCTGCACCCGCGCCAAATCGCCTTGGGCGGCGCGCAACTGGTTCTGTTGGTCGGTAGGGTCGAGCACCGCGAGCAAGGCGCCCTTGTCCACTTCGGCGCCCACATCCACGGCACGCCGGGCGATGCGACCGGGGACGCGGAAGCCCAGATTGCTTTCATAGCGCGCCTGGATGGCGCCGGCGAAACGGCCGAGGGTTTCCTGGTCCTCGGACTTCACTTCCATGGACAGCACCGGGCGCAAGGGCTCGGGCGCCGGTTCTTCCTTTGAACAGGCCATCAGCAACAGGCTGGCGGCAAGTACAACCGTCAGGCGCTTCATGGCTGGGCTCCTGGCTGGGCGATCTCGACCAGCATGCCGGGGTGCAGCAATTGCCCACCGGCCACCACGACTTTTTCGCCGCCCTTGAGGCCGTCGCCAACAATCACTTTGCCTGTGAGGTAACGCGCCACCGTGACCTTGTGCAGTTGCGCCTTGCCCTCGCCGTCCACCAGCCATACGGCGGGCTCGCTGAGGTCTTTGGTCAACGCCGACCACGGCAGCTCGATACTCGCCTTGGCCGGGCCATTGGCGGTGGCGCTGACCACCGAACCAAGCCGCATGCCTTCGGGTAACGATTGCAGGGCGATCTTCACTTGCACCGTGCCGGTATTGGCGGCCACGGCAGGCGTGACTTCACGCACTTTACCCACGGCCTTGATGCTCGGGTTATCCAGCAGGCTGACGGTGATCGGCGCATCCGGCGGCGGCTCAACCAGCAGTGACTCATAGACGTTGAACACCGCGTCGCGCTCGCCATCGCTGGCCAGGCTGAAAATCGGCACGGTGGCCTGCACCACCTGACCGACTTCGGCCTGGCGCGCGGTGATCACCCCCGGCGCATCCGCGATCAGCGCGGTATAGCCGAGTTGTTCACGGGCGTTGGCCAACTGCGCCTGCGCGGCGGCCAGGGCACTTTGGCTGCTGCGCAGCGCGGCCTGGGCGGAATCGTATTCGCTGCGGCTGGTATAGCCCTTGGGCAGGAGCTTTTCCTGGCGCACAAACGCAGCGGCGGTTTGCTTGACCCGCGCCTGCTCGGCCACGACCTGGGCCTGGGCGGAATCGACGTTGGTCTGCAAATCCTTGGGATCGAGCCTGGCCAGCACCTGTCTGGCTTTGACGCGATCGCCTACATCCACCATGCGCTGGATGATCTTGCCGCCGACGCGGAAGGACAAATCGGTTTGCACGCGGGCCTGGATATCTCCGGTCAGCGTGACGGCCGCGGCGAAATCGGCGGGTTGTACGGTTTGAACAAAGACCCGCGAATGGGCCTTGGGCTCAGCTTTTTCCTGGCCACACGCGCTCAGCAACACCACTAAACCCAGACCGACGATACAGATGGAAATACGACCGCCCATGCAGACTCCTTGTGCGCGATGCGATGTGCCAGTGTGTATGCGACTGTGAGCTTAGTTCAGGGTTCCTTATCTGCATGGGGCTCCCGCACCCCGAGGCTTCGCAGGCCGGCCAGACCTGTGAGTTCTAACAGTAGACGGCCGCCGCCAACCCTCGTAAATATTGGCTCCCGTCTTGCTGCGCGGACATTCCCACGCGCTGCCGTGCAAGCACCTCACTTACCCGTACTGAGGTAGACCCAATGAGCAGCCAAAAGACAAAAAAACTTCCGTCCCTGCAAATCAATGAGGCCAAACCACCGACTCCCCCCTCAGACTACTGGTTACTGTCCTTGAGGGATGTGCCCCCCGAGGGAGCAACCGCCGTCATTCAGCCTACCGACATAGGCACAAGCAATGATCGCCTGCAGATTTACATCGATGGCGAAGTCGTGGTGGACAAAGAGTTCAACAATCAGCCGCCGCGGGAGATTCAGGCATTCATTCCCAGGGATGCATTGCTGAAGAACATAGGCCAGCGGCAAATCCACTACATGATCCGAATCGGCCAGGGAAATGGCGAGATGGGCGACTCCGAAAAATTCCACATCACCCATTGAACAGGGGCCTGGATTATTGACGATCGTTCCCACGGAGTGGGAACGATCAGCTAGGAATCAGCCCTGCCACTTCCCGCCTTCGACAATCACACTCTCAGGCTTGGTGTCATCGCTCAGCTCCTTGCGCACATATTGGTCATACAGCTTGAGCAGGAATTTCTCCTCACCCAGCTTCGCCAACTCGGCATTCACCCAGTCGCGCAGTTCGATATTGCCCTTCTTCACCGCCGGGGCAATCGGCGCTTCGTCACCGAGTTTCTCCTCCAGTACGCGGTAGCCCGGGTTCTGCTTGGCCCAGCTGAACAGCACCAGGTTGTCTTGCGCATAGGCATCGCCACGCCCGGCCGACAGCGCTTGCAGCGACTCGGAGTTTTTCTCGAACTTCAGCAGTTTCCAGTCCGGGTGGTTCTTGGTCAGCCAGATATCGGCAGTGGTGCCGGTGGTAACGATGGTGGTGCGGGTGGCCAGGTCATCCAGGCTTTTCACCGCGCTGTCCTGGGGCACCAACGCCTGCACCGCGACTTTCAGGTTGGGGTTGGTGAAGTCCACCGCCTCCTTGCGCTCGGGGGTCACGGTCATGTTGGCGAGGATCAGGTCGACCTTGTCGCTTTGCAGGAACGGAATACGGCTGGCCGGCTCGACGGCGACGAATTCGACCTTGTTCTCATCGCCCAACAGGTCCTTGGCGAATTGACGACCGATGTCGGTATCGAAGCCGACGTAGCGCCCGGCTTCGTTGACAAAGCCAAACGGTGGCTTGTCGGTGAATACGCCGACGATCAGCTTGTCCCGCGCCTTGATCTTGTCGAGGTAGCTCACGGCGGCAGCAGGTTTAGCAGGCTCTTCGGCCTTTTTATCGCAGCCGGCCAGTAGGGCGACAGCCAACAGTGGCAGCAGTAACTTTTTCATAGCAGCTCCAGTTCCTGGGTTTTCTTGGGCAGTGTTGAGACAAAGGAGAATTTCTCCAGGAACTGCTGCGCGCGTGCGGTTTGCGGGTTCGTAAAGAATTCTTCGGGGGTGTTGTGTTCGAGGATGCGACCGGCCTCCATAAACACCACGCGGTCGGCGACGGCGCGGGCGAAGGCCATTTCGTGGGTGACGATCAGCAGGGTCATGCCATCGCGGGCCAGGCCCTGGATCACCTCCAGCACTTCCTTGACCATCTCCGGGTCGAGGGCGGCGGTGACTTCGTCAAACAGCATGACCTGAGGGTTCATGCACAGCGAGCGGACGATGGCGATGCGTTGCTGCTGGCCGCCGGAGAGCTGGCGCGGGAAGGCGTCGCGCTTGTCCGCCAGGCCGACGCGCGCCAGCAGTTTCTCGGCCTGCTCGCGGGCTTCGCGCGGCTCGCGCTTTTGCACTTTCAGCGGGCCGAGCAGGATGTTGTCGAGCACACTCATGTGCGGGAACAGGTGGTAGCTCTGGAACACCATGCCTACGTCCTGGCGCACCTGGCGCCAGTCGGTGGTTTTATCCAACAACTCCTTGCCGGCAAACCGCAGGCTGCCGCTATGGGCCACTTCCAGGCCGTTGAGGCAGCGCAGCAAGGTGCTTTTGCCGCAGCCGCTGGGGCCGAGGATCACCACCACTTCGCCGCTTTGCACACTCAGGTCGATGCCCTTGAGCACCTGCTGGTCGCCGAAGAATTTGTTGAAACCCTGGAACTCGATCAATGCGCTCATGCTTGGGCCCAGCGCCGTTCCAGCACCTTGGAGGCGGCCGACAACGGGTAGCAGATAAAGAAGAAAAACAGGAACAGCGCGCCGTAGATCAACACCGACTCATAGGTGCGCTCGATGATTTGCTGGCCGACCTTGATCACGTCCACCACACCGATCAGCACCGCCAGGGAACTGGTCTTGATGATGCGCGTGTAGACGTTGATGGTCGGCGGCGTCATGCGCTTGAGGGCCTGGGGCAGCAACACGTAGCCGTACAACTGCGGGTCGGACAAGCCAATCGACAGGCCGGCTTCGCGCTGGCCGCGGGGCAGCGAATGCAACGCGCCGCGTACCACTTCGCCCACTTCGCTGGCGCCCCACAGCGACAACACCAGCACCGCGCACCAGAAGCTGGGGATGCTCAGGCCAAAGAAGATCGGCAGGCCAAAGAACAGCAGGTACAACCACACCAGCACCGGAATCGCCCGGAACAGCTCCAGGTAAACCCGCAGCACCGCGTTGACCAGCCTGTTGTTCAAGGTGCGCAGCACGCCATACAACACGCCGCCGACCGTACTGAAGGCGATGCTCAACAACGAAATCGACAGGGTCTGCGCTGCGCCCTTGCCCAGTTGCGGCAACGACACCCACAACAACTCAAGACCCGAACTGGCCATGCTGGAGCCTCCTTTCCAGGCGGCTGAGCAGCAACGACAGCGGCAAGAACAGCAGCACGCAAATCAGCGTCAGCACGGCGAGCATTTCGTAGGTTTTGTAGTAGAGGGCGATGTAGCTCTTGGTGGTGTAGAGAATCTCCGGCACCGCCACGGCAGAGACCACGGTGGTCTCCTTGAGCAGGAAGATGAAGTTGGCGAACAACGCCGGCAGGCTGAGGATGCCGGCCTGGGGCAGGATCACATGACGCAGCAGTTGCCAGTCCGACAGGCCGATGGACTTGCCCGACTCGATCTGCGCCAGCGGCACCGCTTCCACACCGGCGCGCAGTACTTCGGTGAGGTAGGCACCGCCGAGGAACGTCATGGTGATGATCGCCGCCCAGAACCCGGAGATATTCAAACCCAGCGCCGGCAAGGCGAAGTACACGAAGAACAGCTGGATCAGCAGCGGTGTATTGCGCGCCAGTTCCACATAGAGCGCCACCAGGCGCGACAGGTACGGCGTGCGAAACACCAGCAGTGCGGCGTTGATCAGCGCCACCAGCAACGAGGTGGCAATGGCGATCAGGCCCACTTGCAGCGTGACGCCCACGGCTTTCAGAAACGCCGGCAGGGTGCTGAGGATAAAAGCGAAATCGAAGGTCATTGTGAGTCCATGACACCGCAGGGGTAATGCGGCGAGCGTCGTCCGATCCGGCGTGGGTAACGCCGGGTAGCGCGAACTTTAAAGGTATAAAAAGTAAAATTTAAATACCGAAATAGCATATTGATATCACCCAAAAAGATAACCGACGGATTCGCGGGTTTTCCAGGTGACGGCTATGGTTGGGGGGTCTGTGTTTCGAGGGAATGAACAATGAACAAAGCGAAACCGATTGATCCGCAGGAGCTGGTGAAATGGTTGGTGGCGTTGCGCAGGGCGATCAATAGCCGGGATCTCTAAAACACCGTAGACCCAATGTGGGAGGGGGGTTGCCCTAATGCCAGTCAGTTAAGCGTACATCGCCTCCTGTAGGAGCGAGCTTGCTCGCGAAAAACGTCAACGATAACGCGTGCTTCCTGAATGAACGCGGCGCCTGTGAGTTTTTCGCGAGCAAGCTCGCTCCTACAAAAAGCCTTCTGACTGGCAAGCCCCTTCCCACATTTTTATTGCATTCCAAATTCCAGGCATAAAAAACGCCGACGCTGTAGTAGCCGCCGGCGTTGAAACCTTGAAGGGGGTTTTGGCTTACATCAGAACGCGGGCACGACTGCGCCGTTGTACTTCTTCTCGATGAAGGCTTTGACTTCCGGGCTGGTCAGGGCCTTGGACAGTTTCTGGATAGCGTCGCTGTCCTTGTTGTCCGGGCGCGCCACCAGGAAGTTCACGTACGGCGACTTGGCATCTTCGATGATCAGCGCGTCCTTGGCCGGGTTCAAGCCAGCTTCCAGGGCGTAGTTGGTGTTGATCAAGTCCAGGTCAACCTGGTCCAGCACCCGTGGCAGCAGGGCCGATTCCAGCTCCTTGAACTTCAGGTTCTTCGGGTTGCTGGCAATGTCTTTCGGCGTGGCCAGGGCGTTGGTCGGGTCTTTCAGGGTGATCACACCGGCTTTCTGCAGCAGCAACAGGGCGCGGCCGCTGTTGGAGCCTTCGTTCGGGATGGCCACGGTGGCGCCATCCTTGAGCTCGGAAATATTCTTGATCTTTTTCGAGTAACCGCCGAAGGGTTCAACGTGCACGCCAACCACGGTGACCAGGTTGGTGCCCTTGCCCTTGTTGAAGTTTTCCAGGTACGGCAGGGTCTGGAAGTAGTTGGCGTCCAGGCGCTTCTCGGCAACCTGTACGTTTGGCTGTACGTAGTCGGTGAAGACTTTGATTTCCAGATCCACGCCTTCTTTGGCGAGGGTTGGCTTGACCAGTTCAAGGATCTCGGCGTGCGGGATCGGGGTGGCGGCCACCACCAGTTTCTCGTTGGCCTGGGCGAAGCTTGCAGTCAGGGCAGCCGCCAATGCGGTAAACAACAGAACCTTTTTCATGCAGTGTCCTTATCGAAATTCCGGGGCGTCTCTGACGACCGTTTTTTATGTGGTGTGCCAGCGAAGTGCTATCGCGGCGTGGAATGGACAATACCTAGATTTTTTATTCCCGAACAATATCTTTTATTCACGTTGATATTCCATTTTACTCATGTAGCGGCTTGTTCCTGTAAAAAGCTGCGCAAGGTTTCCCGCTCAGCCAGGCTGGCATTGGCGAAGATGCGCTGCACTTGCTCCAAGGGCGACCCCGCCACCGGCAGGTTCAGGTGTTCGGGCAGAATTTCGTCGCCGCTGCTCACCAGCAAGGCGAAGTGGATGACGTTCTCCAGCTCGCGGGTATTACCCGGCCAGCTGTGGTGTTCCAGTACGCGCTGGGCGGCGTCGCTGATCAACGGCACCGGCAGGTCCAGGCGCTGGCTGTAGATACCGAGGAAGTACTCGGCCAACGACAGGATATCGCCCACCCGCTCACGCAATGCCGGCAGATCCAGCTGGCCTTCGCTCAGGTAATGGAACAGCCGCTCATGAAACTTGCCGGCGGCCACGGCCTGGGCCAGGTCGATGCTGGTGGCGGCCACCAGGCGCACGTCCACCGGGCTCGGCTGGTGAGCGCCCACGCGGGTGACTTCATGGTTTTCCAGGGCCGCCAGCAGTTTCACCTGGATCGGCAGCGGCAAGTCGCCGATCTCATCCAGATACAAAGTGCCGCCATTCGCCGAGCCAAACCACCCGGCCCGGCTGCTGGCCGCGCCACTGTGGGCGCCTGCGGCGTAGCCGAACAGTTCGGCGTCGGCGTAGGTTGGGCTGATGGCGCCGCAATTGACCGATACAAACAAACCGGAGCGGTCGCTGCCCCGGTGAATATGCCGCGCCAGCAATTCTTTACCGCTGCCGGTCTCGCCTCGAATCAATACAGGCAAGGCGCGCGGGGCCAGGTTTTCCAGGTCTTCGCGCAGCTTGCGCGAGCGTGGGTCGACAAACACCAGCGCCTTGGCGCGGATGCTCAGCGGGCTTTTTTCGGCGTCGGGGAAGGTCAGCAGCGGCTGACCGAAGGTTTCATGCAGACTCATGGCAGGCTCCCGCCCCAAATCCACTCAGGGACGGGGCGTTGAAAAAATATCAGGCTGTGCGCCGGGCGTGATGCTCGAGGCGGCTTTGCAGGCGATACAGGTAGGCGAACCCCTGCTCCCAGCGCTGGTGACCGGACTTCACATTGATATGTCCGGCCCCCGACAGGATGCCGGCTTCGGCGCCCCAATTACGCGCCAGCTCCAGGGCCCGGGGGGCGCTGACGGCGCTGTCGTTATCGGAACTGACCACCTGGCTGGAAAACGGCAGCAGGTCGGTCGGGATCGGCGCAAAGTTGCGCAAGGCCGGCGAGCAGGCTGGCCGTTCAACATCCGCCGGAGCCACCAGCAAGGCCCCGCGCACCTGCCGCAGGAACTGCACGGGTGCGGTGGCAGCCCAATGGGCCACGGTGATGCAGCCCAGGCTATGGGCGATCAGAATTACCGGGGTGCTGTCGGCGGCAATCGCCTCGGCCAGCGCAGCCACCCAGTCCTCGCGGCGCGGCGTCAGCCAATCGGCCTGCTCCACCCGTGCGCTGTTGGGCAGGCTGTTCTGCCAGTGACTTTGCCAATGATCTTCTGGCGATCCTTGCCAGCCCGGCACGATCAGATAACGAATCGACTCGCTGTGCATGGGTGTGCCCTCCTGCAGCGTTTAACGTTGTAGGACAGTATAGGGACGAGGGTTATATTCGTTAAGGAATAAGAAGCTATTTATTAATAACCAAAAACTCAAACCTGCATGAGGTTCAAATGTGGGAGGGGCTTGCTCCCGATGGCGGTGGGTCAGCTGACAAATAGGCCAACTGACACTCCGCCATCGGGAGCAAGCCCCCTCCCACATTCCACATTCCACATTCCACATTCCACATTCCACATTGGGATTTGGCGGTGTGGCTTGAATTCCAGGCAAAAAAAAAGGTTCATCACGGATTACCGGGAAAGACGCTCTTGATCTTCATGAAGAAGAATTCGCTATCCCGGTAACCGTACGCCATCCGTTTGATGACCTTTATTCGATTGTTTATTCCTTCCAACTGACCGGTGTGCATCGGCCAGCGAACCCGACTGACGATGCCCCGCCAATAACCCTTTAGCCGTTTGGCAAACTGGATCAGAGCCGGTATTTCGCTTTCATATGCATGGCGCAGCCATTGCTTCCAGGCCGATCTCCAGGTCCAGGCAGTGCTCGGTGTCCAGAGCGTTTTGAGTTCAGCCTTCATCAAATAAACTGTCATCAGCGATTGGTTGGCCTCCAATAAATCCTGCAAATGGACCTGTTGTTCCGGCGTTTTCAGGTTCTGTGGGTTACGCAGCAACAGCCATCGTGCCTGCTTGATGACCTTGCGAGCCGGCTTGTTATGACGCAGCCGATTAGCTTCGTCGACGCGGACCCGATCAATCACCTCTCGGCCATATTTGGCCACCACATGGAAAAGGTCGTAGACCACTCGCGCTTTCGGGCAATGCTGGCGAACCTCCAGATCAAAAGCAGTATTCATGTCCATCGCCACCGCTTCGATTCGAGCGCAGCCCTCCGGCCCCAGTTCCTCGAAGAACGGCCTGACTGCCGCTCGGCTACGGCCTTCACCGATCCACAGCACTCGTCGTGTATCGGCATCCAGCACAACGCTGGCGTAACGATGACCTTTGAATAACGCGAACTCGTCCATGATCAGGCGTCGTGGTTGCGCCTTCGGCAACTCACTCAACACCGCCTGCAAGGCTCGACGCTCCAGCAACCGAACAGTGTCCCAATGCAGTCCAAACATCTGGGCCACGTGCAGGGTGGGAAGGCGCTCGCAGGCCTGAATGACCGCCTCGGCCAAGCGGCGCGTCATGCGGGCATAGCGATCCAGCCAACTGACGGCCTCCATGCGTTTTCCACAGTCGCGGCAGCCAACACGCCTGAGCAAAATGCTGAGGCACACCGCGCGACCGAGAATGGGCAGATCACGAACGGTTCGCTCGCAATACTCATGAGTGGTTGAACAAGGTTTTTGGCAGCCGCCGCAGGAAGGGAATCGGGTGGCGTGGGGAATCAGATCGATCTTTAGAGCGTCACCATCGGGCTTGATCGTGACGACAGAAAAGCCCTCCCAAAAAGGAAGGAAAGTATTAATATCACGCATAAGAACGCCGGTTTTTTAGATGTGTTTGCTCGCACGAACATCATCAATCAAATCGGCGTTCTTGTTTCTGTGTTTCCCGGGATTCCGTGATGAACCAAAAAAAAGGCCGCACCCTGCCAAGGAAACGGCCAAAAAATTGTCGAGGCTTTTGCAACTAACGTGCGGTAATCACCGACAGCTTGGTAATCCCCGCGCGCTCGATAGACGCCATGGCTCGCGCCACTTCGCCGTAGTTCACACCATCGTCAGCCTGCAGTTGCACCCGCACATCGGGGTCCTTGGCCTTGGCCGCCTGCAGGTTGAATTCCAGCAGGTCCGGCTGGATTTCGTCCTTGTTGATGAACAGTTTGCCGGCGCCGTCGATGCTCACCACCAGCGGGTCCTTCTGCTCCACCGGGGCTACGGCCTCGGTCTTGGGCAGGTTGATCGGGATCGCGTTGGTCAACAGCGGCGCGGTGACGATAAACACCACCAGCAGCACCAGCATCACGTCCACCAGGGGCGTGACGTTGATCTCGCTCAGTACCTCATCACTGTCTTGCGTGGAGAAGGCCATATCAGGACGCCTCCTTCACTTTTTGCGGGTTACCCGGCGCATGTTTAGTCAGGGCAGGATGCAGCAGCACACGGAAGGAGTTTTTCTGCGCCAGGCTGTAGAAGTCGTGGGCAAAGTCATCCAGGTCCGCCGCCGTGAGCTTCAGGCGACGCAGGAAGTAGTTGTAGACCAGCACCGCCGGCACCGCGACGGCGATCCCCACGCCAGTGGCAACCAGGGCGGCACCGATGGGGCCGGCCACGGTTTCAAGGCTGGCGGAGCCGGCGGCGCTGATGCCCTTGAGCGCTTCCATGATCCCCCACACGGTGCCGAACAGGCCGATAAACGGCGAGGTGCTGCCGATACTGGCGACCACGGCCAGGCCGGTTTCCAGGGACCGGCGCTCACGTACGATCTGCTGGCGCAGGGCACGCTCGAGGCGGTCCTGGTGGTTGATCGCCTGGCTCAGGTCGGCCGCGTGCGGCGCTTCCCCGACCTGGATCGCGGCGTAACCGGCCTGGGCCACACGGGCAGCGGCGCCGGGCTGGGTTTCGGCCAACTCGGCAGCCGAGTCGAGGCTCGACGCCGCCCAGAACTGTTTGTGGAACTTGCGATCCTGCGCTTTGAGGCGACCGAACTGCACGCCCTTGAGCAGGGCCAGGCCCCAGGTGGCGACCGAAAAGACCACCAGCAGCCAGATCACCGCGCTTTCGATGGATTCAAGTGGAGATGCTAATGCCATGATGTTTTCCCTCTGTACAAGTCGCGGCGTGTGCTGCACACCGCAGCGCAATAGTTAGTGAATCTTGAAGTCGATCGGTACGCTGACCCAGCCGTCCTGGGCCACATCGCCCTGCTTGGCCGGCACGAAGCTCCACCGCTTCACGGCGGTCAGTGCGGCGTCGTCGAGTTGCTGGCGACCGCTGCTTTTCTGGACCTGGATCTCGCCCGGCTTACCGCTGGCCAGTACATGCACCCGCAACAACACCGTGCCTTCCCAACCGCGACGCTGCGCCAGTGACGGGTACTCCGGCGCCGGGTTCTTGAGGTACGCGGCGTTGGCCGAAGCCGGTGTCACCGGGGCTGGCGCGGGCGGAGCGGGCGCGGGTGCCGGTGGCGCCGATTGCGGTGGCGTGGGCGCCTGCTCGACCGGTTTCGGTGCGGGCTTGGGCTCAGGCTTTGGCACCGGCTTGGGCTTAGGTTTTGGAATCGGCTTGGGCGGCGCCGGCTTGGCGGCCAACTCATCCACCACCGGCGGCGGCGGCTCGACAACAGGCGGTGGCGGTGGTGGCGGCACAGGCGGTGGCGGTTCCACCACGGGCGGTGCCGGCTGGGAAAATTCGATGGTCATCGGCGGAATTTCCGGCGGCACAATCGGCAGCACCGGCGTGGGTTTCTGGCTGACCCAATAAATCACTGCACCGTGCAGGGCCAACACCAACAAACCGAGCAGGATCCCTTCGCGGCGGCTGGAGAAGCGCTTCGGGGTTTGCTGCGTTCGCAATTGCCCCAACGGCGCGCGGTGCGGCCGGCCAAGGTCGACCAACTCACCACTCGGTGCCTGGCGCCATTGCGCCTCGGGTGCACTGGCGGCGGTCTGGACATTGCCCATTGATTGACTCCCTACGGTTTCGAAACAAAAAAACCGACGGGCCTGCGTGGAAGGCCGTCGAGGGCTGAATCATCGGGGCCAGACGCTTATCTCTTAAAGTAATCTTTGAAGTTATAGATAGATCAAATTTGAATAAATGAATGCTCTGCAAACACTAAAGCCCCGGCCCACGTGGCCTGGCGCCGAGGTGGTTTTTTTTGATGCTTTTCAGGCATACAAAATATTCAGTTAAGGCATGGCTCAACGGGGCTGTTTGCACACAAATCGAACAGCTCAGCCTGCAAGCACTGCCCCGCGGCACTCAGGCCATGACGGGCATACAACGCCAGGCGCACGCCTTGCACCACGGGCAAACCGCTGTCCGGCCCCAGTTCAACATGCCCTGGCTGCACGACCCGTCGCGGCAACAGACTCACACCCAACCCCGCCGCCACCGCCGAACACACGCTGGCCAGGCTTGCGCTGGAATAACCGATGCGCCAGCGCCAGCCGCCCACTTCCAGGTGGTGCAACATTTCATTGCGGTACAGGCCGCCCACCGGGAATGCCACCAACGGCAGAGGGTCGCGCCCCAGGCACGGCGTGCTGCGGCTGTCTACCCAACACAGCGGCTCGGGCCACGAGGCCAGGCAGTCATCGCTGCTGCCCATCTGCTTGACCAGCAACACATCGAACTCGCCGCTGCGGTATTGACGCTGCAACTCGGGCCCCAGGCCGCTGGTGACCTCCAGGCGCACCCGTGGATAGGCGAGCACAAATGCCGACAGCAACGGCATCAGGCGCTCGGCGGCAAAGTCTTCCGGTACCCCCAGGCGCAGCACGCCGTCGCTCTGTTGGTTGATCAACACATCGGTGGCTTCTTCATGCAGCGCGAGGATGCGTCGCGCATAGGCCAGCAAGCGTTCGCCCTCAGCGGTGGCGACCACGCGGCGCTGGTCGCGGTCCAGCAACTGGCACGCCACCGCCTCTTCCAGGCGGCGGATCTGCTGGCTCACGGTGGATTGGGTCAGGTGCAGGCGCTCGGCGGCGCGGGTGAAGTTGCCGCAGTCCACCACGGCGACAAAGCTGCGCAACAACACGGGATCGAACATCAGCGTCACCATTCTCTTTGCCACTGGTTGGCATGGTTATATTTAATTTCAGAATACCTTGGGTACTGACCATACTCACGCCTCATTTACCGACTGCAAGAGCGTTGCATGACCCTGAATAAATCCCTCGCCGGCTGGGGCCTGCTGGTGGTGCTCGGCCTGAACCTGCGGCCGATCCTCAGTTCCATCAGCCCGTTGCTCGGCGAGATCCGCCAGGCCACCGGCCTGAGCTTCCAGAGCAGCGCCTTGCTGACCAGCCTGCCAGTGGTGTGCATGGGGCTGGTGGCGCTGGTGGGCGTGCGCGTGGAAGCCCGCCTGGGTGAGCGGCGTGGCATCGCCCTGGGCCTGATGATGATCCTGCTGGCGTGCCTGGCACGCTGGCTGATGGGCCAGGCGTCGGCGCTGCTGGTCACGGCGCTGCTCGGCGGCGCGGGTGTGGCGCTGATCCAGGCCTTGGTGCCGGCGATGATCAAGCGCGAATTCCGTCATCGCGTGCCGGTGGCGATGGGTGTGTACTCGGCCTCACTGATGGCCGGCGGCGGGCTCGCTGCGCTGCTCAGCCCGCTGGTGGCCACGCATTTCCAGGAATGGCAGGCGGGGTTGGGGGTGTGGCTGCTGCCGGCGTTGGGTGCCTTGCTGCTATGGGCCTGGCTGCCACTGGGCGCGGCCAGAAATCCACAGGTGGTGCCGGCCTTCAAGGACCTGCGCAATCGCCGCGCCTGGTTGCTGGCACTGTATTTCGGCCTGGTCAATTGCGGCTACATGAGCCTGGTGGCGTGGCTGCCGGCCTACTATCAGCAACTGGGTTGGGGCGTGCTGCCCAGCGGTTCGCTGCTGGCGTTCATGACCATCTTCCAGGTGATCGCCGCGCTGTTGATGCCGGTGCTGGCGCAGCGCGGTATCGACCGTCGGCCGCTGCTGGGCATCGCCCTGCTGGCCCAGACCGTGGGTTACCTCGGCCTGATCGTCGCGCCGCAGGAATATCCGCACCTCTGGGTGGCGTTGTGCGGCTTCGGCCTGGGCGCGTGTTTCGCCCTGAGCCTGCTGCTGACCCTCGACCACCATCGCGACCCACGCCAGGCCGGGCAACTGGCGGCCTTTGTGCAAGGCGTGGGCTTCTTGATCAATGCGGTGTCGCCGTGGCTGACCGGTTGGCTGCGCGAGCTGACCGGCAACTTTGTCAGCGCCTGGGTGGTGCTGACGGTCACGGCGGTGGCGATGCTGGCGGTGACGCGCGTGTTCAGCCCGGCCACCTATCGCACGGGGCTAGAAGTCATAGCGCCCGGTCACCCCTAGCGTGCGCGGCGTACCGAGCAGGCCTTCGTAGCCGCCGTTCCCCCCCGTCCACAGCGTGGTGTAGTAGGTCTTGTCGAAGGCGTTTTTCAGCCATAACGACACGTCCCACTGCCCCTGCTCATAGTTGCCGCGCAGGCCGGTGGACAGGTTGACCACGGCGTAGGCAGGAATCTGTCCATAGTCGGAGTCCTCCACCGTGCCCACGGCCTTGGAGCGGAAGGCATAGCTGGCGGTGACATAGGGTTCGAAGCCGTTATCCAGGTTCCACTTGTATTCGCCGTTGGCGTTGGCGATCCATTTCGAGGCCCCCACCACTTGGTGCCCACTCAGGTCGCAGGAGGCCGGCGCACCGGGGCGCAGACTGACTTCCGGCGGGCACGGCGCATCCTTGTAAGACAGGTAGCTCACATCGTTGAACGAGCCGTTGAGGTTCAGCGTCAGGCCCTTGATCGGCACCAGGGTGCTTTCCACCTCGACACCCCGCGAGCGCACCGAACCGGCGTTGGTCAGGTACTGCACACGGTTGTCCTGGTCATAGGCATTGGTCTGGTAGCCGTTGACCTGGGTCCAGAACAGGTTGGCATTGAGCTGCAGCCGCCGGTCCCACAGCGTGCTTTTGAAACCCAGTTCGGCGTTGTTGGCGCGCTCGGTGCCGATCAACAGCGAGTCGGCCCCGGCCGTCGGTGCTGAGCCTACCGCCAGGTTGACCCCGCCGGACTTCTCGCCATGGGACAGCGTCGCGTAGCCCAGCAGGTTTTCGTTAAAGCGGTAGCTCAGGTTGAGCAAACCCGAGGGGCTGGTGCTGTATTGCGTGAGGTCGCCGGAGTCGTACGCCCCCGCGCGGCCACGTCGAGCCGTCGCGGCAGCACCGCTGACCGCCGCACCGCCAAGGGGAGCGTTGCGCGTGACCCAGGCACTTTTTTCTTCGTAGGTGCCGCGCAGGCCGGCGGTGAAATCCAGGCGCTCGGTGAGGTGCCAGGTGCCCTGGGCAAACAGTGCAAAACTGTCGGTGCGAATGTGCCCGTTGCCGACGCTGCTGACATTGGCCAGTGCGCCGGCTGGCGTGCCGTTCCAGATGTCGGCCTGGGGCCCGTAGTAGCTGAAGGACTTGTTATCCAGAGAATTGCCGAAGTAGTAGGCGCCCAGCACGTAATCGAAGAAACCGCCGGTAGGCGAAGCCAGCCGGAATTCCTGGGACCACTGCTTATCTTCCACCGACACCCCGGCGTTATACGACGCCGGCACGTTAAGGCCGTCGTCGTTACGCGGGGTGAAACTCCAGAAGCGATAGGAACTGACCGAGGTCAGGGTGAAATCGCTCGGCAACGTCCAGTTGGCCTCCAGCGACGTGCCGCCCTGGAACACGGTGACGTGCTGGTCGCTGTCCAGGTTGACCTTGCGGTGGGTGCCATCGACCAGGGTCGCGCCTGCGGCGTTGGCCCGCGACTGGTAGAGGTTGGTGCCGTTGATGGTCGGCCCGGTGCTGTACAGCACCCGGGTGCCGGCGCTGGAATCCTCTTCGTTGTAATCACCGATCCAGCGCAGGTTGAAGGTCTCGCTGGGCTTGTACAGCAGTTGCCCGCGAAAGCCCTGGCGCGAGCCGCCGTTAAGGTCATGGCCGTTGTATTCGTTCTTGATGTCGCCGTCGCTGCGGGTGCGATAGACCGAGAAACGCCCCGCCAGGTCATCGGTGAGCGGGCCGGAAATCGTGCCCTTGGTCTGGAAGTAGCCGTCCTCGCCCAGCGAGGTTTCAATGCTGCGCTCCGGGGTAAAACTCGGCGCGCGCGTGCTGATGTTGATCACCCCGGCGGTGGTGTTTTTGCCGAACAAGGTGCCTTGCGGGCCACGCAAGACTTCAAGCTGTTCGATGTCCATCAGGTCGAACACCGCCATGCCCGGCCGCCCCAGGTACACGTTGTCGATATACAGCCCTACGCTGCCCTCAAGGCCATCACTCGCCGGGTTGTTGCCCAGGCCACGAATCGACACGCTGGACTGGCGCGCATGCATATAAGCGACGTTGACGCTGGGCACCAGTTGCTGCAAATCCTGAATCCGATACACCCGTTGGCTCTCCAGGGCCTGGCCGCCGATCACGCTCATGGGCGTCGGCACTGCCTGGGCGCTTTCGGTGCGCCGCCGGGCGGTGACGGTGACCGTCTCCAACTCGCCGCCGGCGCTCTCGCCCTTGCTTACCGGCGCGGGCGTTTCGGCGGCCTGGGCCGGCGACCAACTGGAACTGCCGGCCACCAGAATGGCCAGGGGCAAGGACTTCAACAGACTCATAAGCGGCTCCGGAACCCGGAAATATCCATCGACAGATATTCCTTTAGGTTATTTATTTATGTTTTTACGAACATTTACTGCATAAGAGATAGCCTTTATAAGGAGTCGACCTAATGCATAGCCAATGCATTTCCCGGATATTTTTGATGTGAAAAATGCATATCGATTTGCGCCAGCTTCGTCACTTCATCGCCCTTGCCGAACAACGCAGTTTTGTCGCCGCCGCGTTGACGGTGAACCTGTCGCAATCGGCGTTCAGTCGCAGTATCCAGGCCCTGGAACACAGCGCCGGTTGCCAGCTGATTGACCGTGGCCGCAAAGACCTGGCGCCGACCAAACAAGGCCAGGTATTGCTGGAGCACGCTCGGCGCCTGGTCAGCGGAGCACAGCAACTGGCCAACGAGATCAGCCAGTTCAATGGCCTGGAGGCGGGGGAATTGCGTTTCGGCTGCGGCCCGGCACCGGCCAGCGGCTTGATCCCCCGCGCCATCGGCAGTTTTATCGGGCGCTACCCCAAGGCACGGGTGCAGTACCAGGTGGACGACTGGCAGAGCCTGAGCAAACGCCTGCTCAGTGAAGAGTTCGAGTTTTTCGTCGCCGACACCCGCCACTTCGAAGCCAACCCCGACTATCACACCCACCGCCTGCGCCCGCGCCGCTGGTATTTCTGCTGCCGCGCCGGCCACCCACTGGCCGGACGTGGCAGCGTAAGCGCCGCCGAGCTGATGAGTTACCCACTGGCCGTGACCATCCGCCCGCCCAACCTGCGCAAGGTCATCGTCGACCTCAGCGGCCGGCCCGATTACCTGCCCAATGTCGAATGCGAGAACGGCTATAGCCTGATGGGCGTAGTGCTGCGCTCCGACGCCATCGGCATCGTCAGCGCCAACAGCGATGTGCTGCACATGGCCCGGGGCGAACTGGTGTGCTTGACGATCGAGGGCCTGGCGGAGGATCTGGAGGAGCGTTACACCCGCTACGGCGTCGTCAGCCGTGCAGGGTATCGCTTGTCGCCGCTGGCCGAAGCGATGATCGAGCAGATCAAGCAGATCGATGAGTTGGATGAAGAGGTGTGCGCGCTGGAGAACGTCGCCGTCTAGGCCATGCATCCACTGCATCAAAGCCAGTCCCCAAATGCACTTGCCAGCCCCCCACCCGAACGGCGAAAAACCTCACCTGTCCTCCGTCTGGTGAAGTCCCATGTCCCACCCCCAACCCGTGCGCAACGTGCTGTACATCATGTGCGACCAACTGCGCCGCGATTACCTGTCGTGCTACGGCCACGCCCACTTGCACACGCCGAACATCGATCGCCTGGCCGCCGCCGGTGTGCGCTTCAGCCGCGCCTATACCCAAGGCACCATCTGCGGGCCCTCGCGCATGTCGGCCTATACCGGGCGCTACGTCAGCAGCCACCAGGTGGCGTGGAACGCGGTGCCGTTGCCCCTGGAAGAACTGACCCTCGGCGACTACCTGCGTCCCCACGGCATCCGCACGGCACTGGTCGGCAAGACCCACGCCACACCCAATGTTGACGCCTTGCAACGCCTGAATATCGACCCTGACAGCGAGCAGGCCGAGCCATTGAACGAGGTTGGCTTCGAGGCGTACCTGCGTCACGACGGCATCTACCCCGACAGCCCGCTGTTCGATGAAAAACGCGAGTCCGCGCCCTACACCCATTACCTGCGCGAGCAGGGCTACAGCGGCACCAATCCGTGGCACGAATGGGCGAATGCGGCAGCAGGTGAAAACGGCGAAGTCCTCAGCGGTTGGCACATGCGCAATGCAGGCCTGCCTGCGCGCGTGGCCGAGGAACACTCGGAAACCGTCTACACCACCGACCGCGCCATCGACTTTATCCGTGAGCAGGCCGAACAACCGTGGTGCCTGCACCTGTCCTATATCAAGCCACACTGGCCCTACATCGCACCGGCGCCCTATCACGCGCTGTATGGCGCCGAGCATATCCAGGCACCGATCCAGCCAGGGGAAACCAGCGATCACCCGGTGTACCAGGCGTTCCGCCAGCACCAGGAGAGCCTGAACTTTTCCCGTGACGAGGTACGGCTCACGGTGATTCCCACCTACATGGGCTTGATCAAACAGGTCGACGACCAACTCGGGCGCCTGTTCGATTTCCTGCAAGGCAATGGCCGTTGGGACGACACCCTGATCGTGTTCACCAGCGACCACGGCGACTTCCTCGGCGATCACTTCCTCGGCGAAAAAGAGTTTTTGCTGGAACCTGCGGTGGGCATTCCGCTGATCGTGCGCGACCCACGCGCCGCTGCCGATACCCGCCGTGGCACGGTGGACGCGCGCCTGGTGGAAACCATTGATGCACTGCCGACCTTCCTCGACGCCTTGGGCCTGCCCGCAGCCGAGCACCGCCTGGAAGGGCGCTCACTGATCCCGCTGCTGCACGGCCAGGCAACGCGCTGGCGCCGCTACGCCATCGCCGAGTACGACTACGCCTTCCAGGCCCCGGCCCGCGAACGCCTGGCGCAACCCATCGACCGTTGCCGCATGACCATGGTGCGCAGCGAGCGCTGGAAATACCTGGCGTACGACGGCTTCCGCCCACAGCTGTTCGACCTGGAAAACGACCCGCAGGAACTGCACGACCTGGGCAACCACCCGGCCTATGCCGAAGTGCGCGAAACCCATTTGGGGTATCTGTTCGAATGGCTGCGCGGGCTGAAGCGACGCACCACCATCAGCCACGCAGAGATCGATCTGCGTGGCCAACGGTTTCGTTACGGTGAGCCGCAAGCGGAGAAAGTGGTGCAGATCGGCGTGTGGTAAACCACACATCGAATGTGGGGGGTCCCACTACCTCTTCGAAGTAGCGTTGTCGCGCAGCAAACGGGTACCTCTGTGGTGAGCGGGCTTGCCCCCTCCCACATTAGAGACCTTTGGTGGTCTGGCTGCGCTGCCCTTGCACGCCCACCGGCACATCGCCCTTGAGCGTCACCCGGCGCACGATGCGTTCCTGGGTGCCGTAGTCGTCCACGGCGTAATGCTGGGTGGCGCGATTGTCCCAGATCGCCACGTCGCCAGTGTTCCAGCGCCAGCGCACGGTGTTTTCCAGGCGGGTGACGTGGCTTTGCAGCAGGTTGAACAGCTGGGTCGAGTCAGCCTGGGAATAACCTTTCAGGCGCTTGACGAAGTGCCCCAGCAACAGGGTTTTCTCGCCACTGACCGGATGCACGCGCACCACCGGGTGCTCGGTCTCGTACACCGTCGAGGTGAACACCTTGCGGTATGCCTCAAGCCGCTCGGCCGACACATCCGGCTTGAGCGCGGCGTAGTCGTATTCGTTGCTGTGCACTGCCCACAAGTTATCCGCCAGGGCGCGCAGTTCGACGCTGAGGTCGTTGTAGGCGCTCGAGGTGTTGGCCCAGACCGTGTCGCCACCGGACTTGGGCGCCAGCACCGAACGCAGCACCGAGGCTTTCGGGTAGGCATCGACGAAGGTCACATCGGTGTGCCAGGAATTGGCGCGCTGCCCACGGGTACCGTCCAGTTCCATCAGGAAGCGCGTGCCGTCGCGCACCGGCACCGTCGGGTGGGCAATCGGCTCGCCGAGCAGATGGGCAAAGGCTTCCTGGCTCTGGTCATCGAGGTGAGTCTGCTCGCGAAAGAAGATCACCTTGTACTGCACCAGCGCCTGCTGGATGGCTTCGACCGTGGCGGCATCCAGATCGCCGGACAGTGTGATACCGCGAATCTCGGCGCCGATGCGGCCGGCGACCGGGTGAATATCCAGCGCCTGGGCGACGGGTTGAACAGCTAATGCGGCGTTGCTCATGGTGATGACCCTCTTGTGCCTGCTGATGGGGACGCTTTCCGACAACGCTCTATCCATATGCAATTTAGGTCTAGCAGATGAACGAATGCTTCATTGACGGAATAAGAGCTTGCATTTAAAACCTCTGCTCCCGTGGTCGCAAATGCCTTCGACCTATTTTTAAGATGCAGGGAAAGCATATGGATCTTCGCCAACTGCGCTACTTCATCGCCCTCAACGAACACCGCAGTTTCGTGCGTGCGGCAGACGCCATGGGCATCACCCAACCGGCGTTCAGCCGCAGCATCCAGGGGCTGGAACAGGAGTTCGGCTGCGTGCTGGTCGACCGTGGCCACAAGGACCTGCGCCCCACGCCGGAGGGCCAAGTGGTGCTGCAACATGCCTTGTCCCTGGTGCACGGCGCCGCCTTGCTGAGCAGTGAAGTGACGCGCATGACCAAGCTCGACGCCGGCGACCTGCGCTTCGGCTGCGGCCCGGCCCCGGCAGTGAAACTGGTGCCGGATGCGGTGGCGCGCTTTATCAGCGCCCACCCGAAAATCCGCACCAGTTTCCAGGTGGATAACTGGGAAAAACTCAGCCGTGCCCTGAGCCGTGAAGAGATCGAATTCTTTATCGCCGACATCCGCCAATTCGAAGCCGACCCGAATTTCCAGACCCGCGCGCTGACCCCCAAGCGCGGGGTATTTTTTTGCCGACCGGGGCACCCGTTGCTGGCCAAGGACAGCCTGTCGACCAACGACATGTTCGACTACCCGCTGGCGTCGCCGCTGATCTCACAGGGCATTCGCAAACTGTTGGCGAACCTGAGCGGGCGCATGGATTTTTCCCCGAGCATCCAGACCGAACATTTCCCGGCGCTGGTGAAGATCGTACTGCAGTCCAATGCCATCGGCGTGGGCACCGAGGAGGCATTCGCCGAAGACATCGCCCAGGGCACGCTGAAGCTGCTGCACTGGCGCAACCTGCCGCAGAACATGGAGACCATGAGCGCCCGCTGCGGGATTGTCAGCCGCACCGGTTCGCGGTTGTCGCCGGCGGCGAAGGCGATGATCGAGACGCTGGTGGAGGTGGACAGGCAGGAGGTGAGTGTGGCGGTTTGAAGGGCCTCATCGGGGGCAAGCCCCGATGGCCATGAGTATCTACACAACTTCAATAGAATAGTGCGTAGCAGCTGTCGAGCCCCGGCGAGGCTGCGTTGGCCGCGACTCGATCTTGGATCGGCAGCGCGCCTCACGCAGCCTCGCTTGCGCTCGGCAGCTGCTACGGGAGGCCTTGATGGGGTTGGATAAGACGGTATCTACGCAGAAGGCTCGCTCAAGTTGTGTAGATACCCATGCCCCGATGGCGATAGCCCAGCACCACCCGACTCAAAGCCCCGCCGCCGACAGATTCGGCGCCACCCAGTCACTCACCTGGAACGACTTGCGAATCAGCTTCTCCTTGGAAGCCAGGTCCACCGAACCCTGCAATTTAGCCAGGAACACCGGGTCCAGGGTCGACGGGAAAATCTCGCTGAGGGTCTGGTCTTTCAAGTCATTGGTGAGGATCACCGGCGGGTAACTGGCCAGCCCGGACACCAGCGCTATGTAGGCTTGCTTGTTGTTGTCATCGGTCAACCATTGCACCGCCTGCTGCTGGGCCTTGAGCAGCTTGGCGACGGCGTCGGGGTGCTCGTCGACAAACTGCTTGCTGCCCACCAGCACCGCCTGGACGCTGCCGGCGCCACCGAGGTCCTTGGTGGTCAGCGGTATTTCAGCCAGCCCCTTGGCTTGCAATGCCGTCAGGTTCGAACCGCCCCAGGTGGCGTCGATCTGCTTGGCGGCCAACGCGGCATTGGCGGCGTTGTAGTCCAGGCTGATGACTTTGAGGTCCTTCTCACTCAAGCCCTGGCTGGCCAATGCACTGTCGAACGACAACTGGCTGGCCGTGCCACGGAACACCGCGACGCGCTTGCCCTTGAGGTCCTGCAAGGTCTTGATGCCAGAACCCGGTACCACGCCGAGGTACTGCTTGATGTCCCGCGCGGTAGCACTGAGCAAGCGCGTCTCCAGGCCATTGGAGCGGCCGATGATCGCCGCCAGGTCGCCCAGGTACGCCAGATCCACCTGCCCGTTGGCGAAGGCTTCGTTGATCACAGGGCCGGCGCCCTTGAAGTAATTCCACTGGATCTTGATGCCTTGGTCGGCAAAGGCTTTTTCGAAGATCTGCTGCTCGCGCAGCACGTCCGTTATGCCCCCGCCGCTGTGCTGGCTGCCTGCGCTGAGGTCGGGCACGGCGATGCGGATTTCCTTGAGGTCGGCAGCCTGTACCAGGCCCGCCAGTGCGGTGCCTGCGACCAGGGTGATCAGACGTTTGAACGGCAGTTTCATAAGCGCAGCTCCTAGTGGGCGAGGGTCGCCTGGGGAGCAGAAAGTAGGCACAACCTGGTCAAAACTTTAAATACTATAAATTCACAATTTAATAGCTTTTAGGACTATGCGAAAGGAAACGCAGGCTCCAGAGGGCTATGCATGAATAGCATCGAAAATATTCTTCGAATGCATTGGATGCGTGCCGGAGCGAGGCTTTAAATGGCTTTTCTTATCCCTCAATCATCTTGATTACGTTTTTATAAGATCGAAATCACATAACGCCCTTGGCGACAACGGAGGTCCTCCATGGCCCGAATCTCACTTTTGAGCCTACCGCTCGCGGCTCCCGGCGCCACGCCACGTTGGCCGCTGCACAGTGAACGGCTGTTGCCATGGTTGCTGCCGGTGACGCTGTTTGCGCTGTGGTGGCTGGCCAGCCGCAATCACTGGATGAGCGAGCAGATCCTGCCGCCACCGTCGCTGGTGTGGAGCAGCGCCGTGGAACTGGCCGGCGGCGAGCTGTGGAGCCACCTGGCGATCAGCCTGCAACGCCTGTCCTGGGGGTTGCTGGCGGGCATTGGCGCCGGGGCGCTGCTGGGGGCGGTGTTGGGTTTCAGCGCGCGCGCCGAGCGCCTGGTGTTTCCGACGTTCAGCGCGTTGTCGCAGGTACCGACCCTGGCCTGGATTCCACTGTTCATGGTGTTCTTCGGCATTGGCGAAACCCTGAAACTGGTGGTGCTGGTGAAAGCGATCGTGGTGCCCGTCACCCTGCATACCCTGGTGGGCGTGCGCGACGCCCAACCCCAGTTACGCGAAGCCGCCCGCGTGTTGCGCCTGCCCACGCACCTGTTGATCCGGCGCCTGATCCTGCCTGCCGCGCTGCCCGCCTTTATGGCCGGCGTGCGCCTGGCCCTGGCGGCCGGCTGGACCTCGCTGCTGGCGGTGGAGTTGCTGGCCTCCAGCGAAGGCATCGGCTACCTGATGGTGTGGGCGCGCCAGCTGTTCATGCTCGATATCGTCTTCGTGTGCATCGTGGTCATCGGCGTATTCGGCGTGGTGATGGACCGTGGCATTGGCTGGCTGGACCGCAAATGGGTGCACTGGCCCCACCCGGCCACGGCGCAGATTCGTCGCGGCCCGCGCTATCAAGGCTGGCAGCGCCTGCAACCGTGGTTGCTGCCCCTGCTGTTGCTGGCGCTGTGGCAGGTCGCGACGCAACAAGGCTGGGTCGACACGAACATTCTGGTCAGCCCATGGGTGGTGCTGCACACCACCGTCGCCGGGGTGGTGGATGGCAACCTCAGCGGTGCACTGGGCACCAGCCTGGGGCGAAGCCTGGGCGGGTTGCTGCTCGGTGGCGGCCTTGGCTTTGCCATGGGCCTGTGGCTGGGACTGTCACGGCGCAGTGAGCGGGTACTCGGGCCGACCCTGGCCGCCTTGCGCCAGATCGCGATTTTCGCCTGGGTGCCGCTGCTCACTGCCTGGTTTGGCCTGGGTGAGTTGGCCAAATGGGTGTTTATCGCCCTCGCCGCCTTCTTCCCGTTGTTTATCGCCACCCAACGCAGCGTGCTGAATCTGTCGCCACAGCTCAACGAAGCGGTGCAGGTGTTGCGCCTGAACCTGTTCCAACGGCTGCGACGCCTGGTACTGCCAGGCGCCGCAGCCGGCATTTTCGCCGGCCTGCGCCTGAGCCTGATCTACGCCTGGCTGGGCACCATCGGTGCGGAATATTTCATGCCGTCCAACGGCGGTATCGGCAGCCTGATGATCGGCGCCCAACAACTGCTGCGCATGGACCTGATCATGAGCGGCATGCTCCTGGTCGGCCTCACCGGCGCGGCCCTCAACCTGATCGGCCAGCGCATCGAAACCCGCGCCACCCGCTGGAGACACGCATGAACGCACCTATCGTCAGCTTCAACCATGTGGGCAAGACCTTCGACGTCGACGGCTTCGAGCTGGAAGCCATCCGCGAATTCAACCTGGAGATTGCCGAAGGCGAATTCGTCGCGATTGTCGGCTCCAGCGGCTGCGGCAAATCCACCCTGCTGCGTTTGCTGGTGGGGCTCGATACGCAGTTTCGCGGCGAGATCCGCGTCGACGGCAAAGCGGTCAGCGGCATCGGCGGCGAGCGCGGCATCGTGTTCCAGGAACATCGTCTGTTCCCCTGGCTCACCGTGGCGGAAAATATCGGCCTGGGCCTGGTCAACGAGCCACTGAGCGAAGCAGAGCGCAATCGGCGCATCAGCGATTTTATCGAGCTGGTCGGCCTCACCGACTTCACCCGCGCCTATCCGCACCAACTGTCCGGCGGCATGGCGCAACGGGTGGCGATTGCCCGCGGCCTGGTGGCCAGCCCGCGCATTCTGCTGCTGGACGAACCCTTCGGTGCCCTCGACGCCCTGACCCGCCAGCAGATGCAGGACGAACTCCTGGCGATCCGCGCCCGCGCCAAAATCACCACGGTATTGGTGACCCACGATGTGGAGGAAGCGATTTTCCTCGCCGACCGCGTGGTGGTGATGGAGCCCCGGCCGGGGCGGATCAAGCAGGTCGTCGAGATTGCCCTGCCCCACCCGCGCCAGCGCAGCAGTTTCGAATTCCACCAGCTGCGTGAGGAGTTGCTGCATGAACTGACCAGCGACGGCCATTACCAGCCGCCCGCGCGCGAACAGATCCGCGACCTGCCACTGGCGTTTATCGCCTGCTGAAAAACCGCCTGCTGATGAGGAGTGCCTTGATGCCGCAACGTCCCAATTTTCTCGTGATCCTGGCCGATGACATGGGCTTCTCCGACCTCGGTGCGTTTGGCGGGGAAATTTCCACGCCGCACCTGGACGCACTCGCCCTGAACGGCCTGCGCCTGACCGACTTCCATACTGCCCCGACGTGCTCGCCTACCCGCTCGATGCTGCTCACCGGCACCGACCACCATATCGCCGGTATCGGCACCATGGCCGAGGCACTGACCCCGGAGCTGATCGGCAAGCCCGGCTACGAGGGCTACTTGAATGACAAGGTGGTGGCACTGCCGGAGCTGCTGCGCGAGGCCGGTTATCAGACACTGATGAGCGGCAAGTGGCACCTGGGCCTGACCGCCGAACTGGCGCCCCACGCCCGCGGTTTCGAGCGTTCGTTCTCGCTGCTGCCGGGGGCGGCCAACCACTACGGCTTCGAACCGACCTATAACGACGACACCCCGGGCCTGCTCAAATCCACCCCGGCGCTGTACATCGAAGACGACCGGTTCGTGGAGCAATTGCCCAAGGATTTCTATTCCTCCGATGCCTTCGGCGACAAGCTGCTGCACTATCTCAAGGAGCGCGACCAGGCCCGGCCGTTCTTCGCCTACCTGCCGTTTTCCGCGCCGCACTGGCCGTTGCAGGCGCCTGCGGACATCGTCGAGAAGTACCGTGGCCGCTACGACGCCGGCCCCGAAGTGCTGCGCCTGGAACGCCTGGAAAAACTCAAGGCATTGGGGCTGATCGACGCCAATGTCGAACCCCATCCGTTGATCGAACTGAACACCCAGTGGGCCGCCTTGAGCGACGAACAGCGCCAGGTCTCGGCGCGGGCCATGGAGGTGTATGCGGCGATGGTCGAGCGCATGGACTGGAACATCGGCCGAGTGGTGGATTACCTGCGCCAGCAGGGGCAGTTGGACAATACCTTCATTGTGTTCATGTCCGACAACGGCGCCGAAGGTGCGCTGTTGGAGGCGTTCCCCAAGTTCGGGCCGCAGTTGCTCACCTACCTCAACCAGCATTACGACAACAGCCTGGACAATATCGGCCGCGCCAATTCCTATGTCTGGTATGGCCCGTCATGGGCGCAGGTGGCGACGGCGCCGTCGCGGTTGTTCAAGGCGTTCACCACCGAGGGCGGGATTCGCGTGCCGGCGCTGGTGCACTATCCGCAGTTGTCGCTCAAAGGTCGTATCAGCCATGGTTTCGGCACGGTGATGGACATCACGCCGACCATCCTCGACCTGGCCGGCGTGCGCCATCCGGGCAAACAATGGCGTGGCAAGCCGGTGGCGCCGCTGCGGGGCAAGTCGTGGCTGGGCTTCCTCTCTGGCGAGACCGCCCAGGTGCACGACGACAACACCGTAACCGGCTGGGAACTGTTCGGCCGCCGCGCGATTCGCCAGGGCCAGTGGAAAGCCCTGTACATCCCCGGCCCGGTGGGCCCGGCGACCTGGCAACTGTATGACCTGGGCCAGGATCCCGGCGAAATCCACGACCTGGCCTTGAGTCATCCGGACAAGCTCGCCACGTTGATCGGCCACTGGCAGCAGTACGTCGACGAAACCGGCGTGGTGCTCAGCGCGTCGCCGTTTCAGCCGGATTGAGCCGGGCCTGGGGCGACGCCATGGGCTCAAGCCGATTGGCCCGCGCAAACGTGCCGAAATCATTGAAGCGCACGCCCATCTCGGCCATGACCTTATGTGCCACCTTGGCCGTCATCTGGCGGATGTAGAACGGCTCCTTCACCACAAAATGGTGAATCCCGTGGGTGCTGCCGAAGTTGAAGCAGAACGCCTGCAACGGCCACAGCCACCACGGGTTCAGCACTTGGGTTTGCTGGATCACATTGCCCGGTTCCACATCGCCGTAGTAGTGCATGTTGGAGCTGACAAAGTGCAGGCAAAAGGTGCGCAGCACATTGGGGCCGATGATCACCACGGCGGCGATGTCGATCACCTGCATCATCTGCAAGGTGCCGGTGGACCAGTCGATCGGCGTGCCCAGCAGGCTGGCGATGCCGTTGGCGGCATGGAAGCCGAGGAAGATATACCACGCGCCCCAATGCAGCAGCGCCAAAGGTGCGTAGACCAGCAGCGAGCGCTTGAGGATCTTGAGTTTGTGGCCCCAGGTCTTGGCGCGCAGCATGCGGATAAACGCCGACATCACGTTATCGCCCACCATCAGCAACCGCGCCAGGCCCCAGGGCTCGCCGTTGGTGATCGCACGTTCCTCCATATCGGTCTCGGTGCCGGAGACCTTGTGGTGATTGAGGTGCAGGTGCCGACGGATCCACGGGTTGATGGTACTCGGCCGCGCCAGCCACACCAGGCCCATCATCAGGTTGTGGGCCACGCGCTGTTTACGAAAGTACATGCTGTGGATCAGGTCGTGTTCCAGCTCGTGGGTCAGTGAGGCCAGGAACGCATTGAGCAGCAGGCAGGTCCACCAGGCCATATGACCGCTGATATAGAGCGCCGCCGAGCCGATCATGCCGAGCAGGGCAAAGGCCAGGATGCCCGCGCCCAGGGCGTCCTGATGCTGCAACCACGGGTGCCGGCGACGCAAGCGCACGCCTTCGGCGAGCACCACTTCACGGATATGCGCCGAACGCTGTTGCGCGTTCATCTGCTGGGGACTTGCAGAAGTACCGTCCATGCTCCCATCCTCTTATTCATTGAGGGTTACATCCTGCACCAGGGCTTCTTGCAGGACGCTAGCCCCACACGCCAACCTGTTGACCGCAAGCGCCAATCGCCATGACCGAACCGACTTCCCTCGCCAGCTGGACCCGCGCCCTGCGCAAGCAGCTCGATGCCCTGGGCCTCGACAGCGCCGCGCTGTGCGCCCAGGCCGGGCTTGATCCGCAGCAGATGGACGACCCCAACGCGCGTTACCCGCTGTCGGCCACCACGCGCCTGTGGGAACTGGCGGTGCAGGCCAGCGGCGATCCGGCCATCGGGTTGCGGGTGTCGCGGTTTGTCAGCCCGACCACCTTTCATGCGCTGGGTTATGCATTGGTGGCGAGCGGCAGCCTGCGCGAGGTGTTCGAGCGCATCGTGCGGTATCACCAGGTGGTCAGCGATGCCCCGAGCCTGGAACTCAGCGGCGATGGCGAGCGCTACCGCTTTCGCCTGCTGCAACCGCCAGGCAGCCCGGCGCCGGCGCTGGAAGCTATCGATGCGTTTGCCGCGATCTATGTGCGCACGTGCCGCAATCGCCTGGGCCGCGACTATGCGCCGCTGGCGGTTTACCTGCGGCGCCCGCAACCCGCCGACCCCAAGCCCTGGCACACGGTGTTCCGCGCACCGGTGTTTTTCGGCGCCGAGGAAGACCGCCTCGAATTCGCCGCCAGCGATTTCGACAGCCACCTGGACGACGCCAACCCGGAACTGGCCGAACACAACGAAACCGTGCTCAAACGCACCCTGGCGCAACTGCAACCGCTGACCTGGGAGCGCAAGGTGCGCGCGGCCATCGAGGCGCAACTGCCCGATGGCGAGCCGAGTGCCGAGCGGATTGCCCAGGCGCTGTACTTGAGTTTGCGCAGTTTGCAGCGGCATCTGGCGGATGAGGGGTGTCGGTTTGATGCGTTGCTCAATGAATGCCGGGAGAATCTGGCGTTGTTGCACCTGCGGGATCCGCAGTGCTCATTGGCGGAGATCAGTCATCTGTTGGGGTTTGCTGATACCAGCAGCTTTAACCGGGCGTTCAAGCGCTGGACGGGGATGACGCCGGGGCAGTTTCGGGATGGGTTGCGGTAAGGGGATATGTGGGGAGGCTGAAGGTCTCATCGGGGCATGGGTATCTACACAACTTTTCAGCCCCTGACAAATCTCACTGTGGCGAGCGGGCTTGTCCCGCGCTGGGCTGCGTAGCAGCCCCAAAACCAGCCTCTACAGAGTGTCTGATACACCGCGTTCTTCTTTACTGGGGCTGCTACGCAGCCCGGCGCGGGACAAGCCCGCTCACCACAACAGCCCTATCTGCCGGGCGCTCAGTGTTGAGCCCAAGTTGTGTAGATACCTATGCTCATCGGGGGCAAGCCCCCACATTTGAAATGCGTTCTCCTGTGGGAGGGGGCTTGCTCCCGATGGCAATCTTTCAGGCACTACAGTGACGGGATCAATCAGCGACCCCGATCCCGCCGCAACAGTTTCCTGACCCGCATCACCAACCCCTTGGCCTCAAACGGCTTGAGCAGGTAATCATCCTCATGCAGCTCCAAGCCGCGCAGGCGATCTTCAATCCCGCCCGGCGTGGTCAGGAACAACACCGGCGTCTCACCCTTCTGCCGGATGGCCTGCTGCAGCTTCCAGGCATTCAGGCCAGGCAACATCACATCCAGGATCACCAGGTCGTATTCGGCGCTTTCGACAAAGCGCTGCGCCGCCATGCCGTTGGCCGCGACTTCCACGGTGTAGCCGGCCTCGTTCAAGCCCCGGGCCATCCGCTGTGCCTCTTCGGATTCATGTTCCACTAACAGCACACGCATAACACACCTCGATTGATCAGGTTTGCAGGCTAACACCCTCAGGTGTGCGCCGCCTCTCGTAGCCGCTGCGCATCGAGGATTTCGATCTCGCCGTAGCCCAGGCGCACGATGCCCTGGGCTTGCAGGTCCTTGAGCAAGGCATTGGTGGTCTGGCGCGACAGGCTCAACATCGCCGCCAGGTCTTCCTGGGGCAGTTGCAGCACGCGTTTTGAAGGCGCCATGTCGCCGTAGCCCTCAACAATCATCAACAGCCGGTGGGCCAGGCGCACCGAAGCGGGCATCAGGCTGAGCTGTTCGAGGCCGATAAAACTCAGGCGCAGCTTCTGGCTCATCAGCAACGCCAGGTCGCGCCAGTAGCAAGGGGATTGATCGAGGATCTTCAGCAGCGCCTGCTGCGGCACCTGCACCAGCGTGCACGGCCCCGTGGCGCAGGCGTCGTGGGTGCGCGGCAAGCCGTCGAACAGGCAGATCTCGCCGAACCAGTAGGGCGCCCCCACCAGGCTCAACAACGCTTCCTTGCCGTGCTCATTCACCGCACTGACACGCAGAGTGCCGTCGAGCACCGCATACAGGCCACAGGGCGGGTCGCCGCGCTTGAACAGGTATTGACCCGCCGTCAGCTGCCGCAGCCGCGCATGGGCCAGCAGACTATGCTGGAAAGGTACGGGCAGGTGACTGAACCAGTGGCCGACGGCCAACCGGGAGTGCCATTGCGTCGCATCCATGAGAACTCCGAAGATTGTCGCCCAACTGACAGTTAGTCCCAGGCTGACAGGGCATGATCAAACATCCTACAGGAGGAACAACAATGAAAAGCCTCGTCGATCACCTCAGTCAATACGCCGCGTACCACCGCGACCCACGCAATATCGCCAGCCACTTCATCGGCATCCCGCTGATTGTGGTCGCCGTGGCTGTGCTGCTGTCACGCCCCGAATGGGCTGTGGGTGGGCTGTGGCTTTCCCCGGCAGTGATAGTGGCGCTGTTTTCCGCGTGGTTTTACCTGCGGCTTGAACTGGCCCTGGGCGCGCTGATGACGGTGTTGATGGGCTTGTCGGTGTGGGCCGGGCACGTGTTGGCGGCGCAGAGCACGATGGTGTGGCTCAGCAGCGGGGTGGGAATGTTCGTGGTGGGCTGGGTGATTCAGTTTGTCGGGCATTACTACGAAGGCAGGAAGCCGGCGTTTGTGGATGACGTGTCGGGGCTGATTGTGGGGCCGCTGTTTGTGGTGGCGGAGGTGGCGTTTTTGCTGGGGCTGCGCCAGGGTTTGAAGCAGCAGATCGAAGAGCGCTCGGGACCGGTGGTTCGCCGCGATCTGAAGCCGAGACAGATCTGAATGTGGGAGGGGGCTTGCTCCCGATTGCAGTGGGTCAGCAGCAGATAAGCTGGCTGAAACACCGCTATCGGGAGCAAGCCCCCTCCCACATTGAACCTGTTTCACATCGGGATTTTTGTTTGGGGCTCAGGCTTTTTGCCAGACCTTGGGCTTGAAGAACAAGGTCTCGCCTCGTACCAAACCAGTCAGGCTGTCGTGGTCCTTCACCACTTCGGCTTCGATCAGCTCGCTCTGGCCTTCGACCTTCAAGGTCACCCGCGTGGTCGCGCCCAACGGACGAATATCACGCACTTCGGCCGCGTGATGATCTTCCAGTTCGTGGCGCGACAGCGACACTTCGTGGGGGCGGAACAGCACGTGCTTGTCCTCGCCCAGGTGCAGGCGGTTGGAGTCGCCAAGGAAGTGGTAGACGAAATCGCTGGCCGGGTTTTCGTAGACGTCGCCCGGTGAGCCGATCTGCTCGATCACGCCTTTGTTCATCACCACGATGCGGTCGGCGACTTCCATGGCCTCTTCCTGGTCGTGGGTCACGAACACCGAGGTCAGGTTGATGTCTTCGTGCAGGCGCGCCAGCCAGCGGCGCAGTTCCTTACGCACCTTGGCGTCGAGGGCGCCGAAGGGTTCATCCAGCAGCAGCACCTTCGGCTCGACCGCCAACGCGCGGGCCAGGGCGATACGCTGGCGCTGGCCGCCGGAGAGTTGTTCCGGGTAACGGTCGGCCAGCCAGTCCAGCTGCACCATGTTCAGCAGTTCGTGAACCTTGGCCGCAATCTGGCTTTCGTTCGGGCGCTGGTTCTTCGGCTTCATGCGCAGGCCGAAGGCGACGTTGTCGAACACGGTCATGTGGCGGAACAGCGCGTAGTGCTGGAACACAAAACCGACGTTGCGATCACGCACGTCGTGGCCGGAGACGTCTTCACCGTGGAACACGATGCTGCCGTCATCCGGGGTTTCCAGGCCGGCGATGATGCGCAGCAAGGTGGTCTTGCCGCAGCCGGAAGGCCCAAGCAAGGCCACCAGCTCGCCACTCTGGATATCCAGGTTGATGCTGTCCAGGGCCTTGAAGGCGTTGAAGTTCTTGCTGACGTTACGGACTTCGATCGACATGACTTATTCCTCAGCCGCACTGGCGCGCAGGCGATTAATACGGTTCTCGCTCCACTGCTTGAGCAGCAGGATGAAGAGCGCCAGGATCAGCAGCAGACTCGCCACCGCAAACGCGGCAACGTGGTTGTATTCGTTGTAGAGAATCTCGACGTGCAGCGGCAAGGTGTTGGTCACGCCGCGAATATGGCCGGACACCACCGACACCGCGCCGAACTCCCCCATGGCCCGCGCGGTGCACAGCACCACGCCGTAGATCAGGCCCCATTTGATATTCGGCACGGTGACATGCCAGAACATCTGCCAGCCATTGGCGCCCAGCAGGCGCGCGGCCTCTTCTTCCTGGGTGCCCTGCTCCTGCATCAGCGGGATCAGTTCGCGGGCGACGAACGGCACGGTGACGAAGATGGTCGCCAGCACGATGCCGGGCAAGGCGAACACGATCTGGATGTCATGCTCCTGCAACCAAGGGCCAAACAGGCCCTGGGCGCCGAACATCAGCACGTAGACCAGGCCGGCGATCACCGGGGAGACCGAGAACGGCAGGTCGATCAGCGTCACCAGGATGCTCTTGCCACGGAACGAGTACTTGCTCACGCACCAGGCCGCACTGACGCCGAATACCAGGTTGAGCGGCACCGAAATCAGCACGGCGATCACCGTGAGTTTCAGCGCGGACAACGCGTCCGGTTCAAGGATTGCGGTGAAAAACGCCCCGAGGCCGTTCTTCAAGCCCTGGGACACCACGATAAACAGCGGCAGCAGCAGGAACAGGAAGAACACCAGCCAGCCCAGGCTGATCAGGATGCGCCGGGAAACAGCGCTGCCACGGCGGGCTGCGTTGGCCGAGGATGCCGCGGAAATAGACGATTGGGACATGTTCCGCGCCTCCTTATGGACGTTCGATGCGCCGCTGCAACAAGTTGATCAGCAGCAGCAGGACAAAGGAAACCACCAGCATCAGTACGCCAATGGAGGTGGCGCCGCGGTAGTCGTACTGGTCGAGCTTGACCATGATCAGCAGCGGCAGGATCTCGGTTTTCATCGGCATGTTGCCGGCGATGAAAATCACCGAACCGTACTCACCGACGCCACGGGCAAACGCCAGGGCGAAACCGGTCAGCCAGGCGGGCAGCAGCGCGGGGACGAGGATGTAGCGGAACACCTGCAACGGCTTGGCGCCCAGGCAGGCGGCGGCTTCTTCGATTTCCCGGGGGATATCCGCGAGTACCGGCTGCACCGTGCGCACCACGAACGGCAGGGTCACGAAGGTCAGCGCCAGGGTGATGCCCAAGGGGCTGTAGGCGATCTTGAAGCCCAGGTCGGCGGCGAACTGGCCCACCAGGCCGGTCGGCGTGTACAGCGCAGTCAGGGCAATACCGGCCACGGCGGTGGGCAGGGCGAACGGCAGGTCGATCATCGCATCGATGATCTTGCGGCCGGGGAAGGTGTAGCGCACCAGCACCCAGGCCAGCAGCGTGCCGATCACGCCGTTGATCAGGGCGGCGTACAGCGCGGTGCTGAAGCTCAGCTTCAACGCCGCCAGCACACGGGGTGCGGAGATGATGTTCCAGAACTGATCCCAGGTGAGTTGAGCGGCGTGTACGAACATCGCCGCGAGGGGGATGAGTACGATCAGGCTGAGGTACACCACGGTGTAGCCCAGCGTCAGCCCGAAGCCGGGTATGACGGGGGAAATACGACGCGACATAAGAGTCCTTGGTTAAAGGTAGAAACCACTGTAGGAGCGAGCTTGCTCGCGAAGACCTCAAGGGCACCGCGCTCATTCAGAATGCCCGCGTCATCGTTGACGATCTTCGCGAGCAAGCTCGCTCCTACCGGTACTTTGGCTTACTGCGCCGTGTAGATCTGGTCGAACACGCCACCGTCGTTAAAGAATTTCGGCTGGGCAGTTTTCCAGCCGCCGAAGTCTTTGTCGATAGTCACCAGGTCCAGTTTCGGGAACTGCTGCGCGTATTTGGCGGCCACTTTTGCATCCCGTGGGCGGTAGAAGTTCTTCGCCGCAATCTCCTGGCCAGCCGGGCTGTACAGGTGCTTGAGGTATTCAGTGGCGATCTCGGTGTTGCCCTTTTTCTCGGCGTTCTTGTCGACCACGGCCACCGGCGGCTCCGCAAGGATCGACAGGGACGGCACCACGATGTCGAACTTGTCGGCGCCGCCGTCTTCTTTCAGGGCCAGGAACGCCTCGTTTTCCCAGGCCAGCAACACGTCGCCCTGACCGTTGTTGACGAAGGTAATGGTCGAACCGCGCGCGCCGGTGTCGAGGATCGGCACGTGCTTGAACAGCTCCTTGACGTATTCCTGGGCCTTGGCTTCGCTGCCACCGGATTTCAGGCCGTAGGCCCAGGCGGCAAGGAAGTTCCAGCGCGCACCGCCGGAGGTTTTCGGGTTAGGCGTGATCACGGAAACGTCTTTCTTGATCAGGTCGCCCCAATCCTTGATGCCTTTAGGGTTGCCCTTGCGCACCAGGAACACGATGGTCGAGGTGTATGGGGTGCTGGCGTCCGGCAGGCGGGTCTGCCAGTTTTCCGGCAGGGTCTTGCCCAGCTTGGCGATTTCGTCGATGTCACCGGCCAGGGCCAGGGTCACCACGTCGGCGCGCAGGCCGTCGATCACTGCCCGGCCTTGCTTGCCCGAACCACCGTGGGATTGCTGGATCTTGACGTTATCGCCGGGGTGGGACTGTTTCCAGAAGTTGGTGAACTCAGCGTTGTAGTCCTGGTACAGCTCACGGGTAGGATCGTACGAGACGTTGAGCAACTCGTAGTCCTTGGCAACCGCGGAACCGGCAAACACGGCGCTGGCCAGGGCGGCCAGGGCATAACGGCGAATCGACGACATAGAAGCTCCTGAAAATTCTGGGTGTTGGCTTTTTCTTATAGTGACGGGGTCTATCGCCGTTATTGCTTAGCTCGGTTTGTTACCCGGGTTCTGCAAACGGAATTTTTCCTTGCGTTCGATCTGTACCACTTGAGCGTTGTGCACAGTGATTTCCACCGCGCCAAACCGCAGATCGCGCAAGGCGCTCTGGATCTCGCGCAAAATGGCTGCTTCGTCCTGGCCGTCGACGCTACGTAGAGATGCGCTCATGGTCTCGCTCCTGAAATGAATAGTGCCTCGCAGTGGCGGCACTGCTTGCGGCGTAGGGCGATAGTAGATAAGCGCGGATATTCTTAAAAATACTATTTAAGAATGTTTATATAACCAGAAAGAATTTTCTGGCAGGACGTGGGGTTGCGCGCTTGTTTTGCGCCCAAGCGCTGAAATAACGCCTTGTGAATATCCAAATGTGGGAGGGGGCTTGCCCCCTCCCACATTTGAATGCATTTCAAGGCTGGAGAGTGGGTGCGCAGTTCCAATCAATCTCGTCCGCCGGCATCGGCCGCCCAAACCAGTACCCCTGGCCCATATCGCAGTGCTGCTCCAACAAGAACCGCGCCTGCTCCACCTGTTCGATCCCCTCGGCATGCACCTGCATGCCCATGCTTTTCGCCAGGGCGATCACCACCCGCACAATGGCGGCATCGTCTTCGTCCCACGGCAGCCCGGCGACAAAGCCCTGGTCGATCTTGAGTTTCTGCACCGGCAGGCGCTTGAGGCGCAGCAGGGAGGAATAGCCGGTGCCGAAGTCATCGATGGCCAGGCGCAAGCCCAGTTCGCGCAGGCGGTGCAGTTGTTCCAGGGCCACTTCGGGGTCGTCCATCACCGCGCTTTCGGTGACTTCCAACTCCAGGAAGGCCGGATCCAGACCGGTATCGTGCAGCACCTGGGCGACTTGATCGTAGAGTTCGCGCCGGGCAAACAGGCGGCTGGATACATTGATTGCAATAAAGCTCAGCGGCGCGCCGTCGGCCAGCCATCGGCACATCTGTCGGCAGGCCTGGTCCATCACCCATCCATCGATCTCGGCAATCAACCCGGTGCGTTCGGCGATGGGGATGAAATCACCCGGCGGCACCAGGCCACGCTCGGGGTGTTGCCAGCGCACCAGTGCTTCGACGCCGATCAGGCGGCTGGTGTGCAAGTCGTGCACCGGCTGGTAGTAGACGCGCAGCTCCTGTTGTTCGAGGGCGCGGCGCAGTTCGCTGGCGATTTCCACCCGGTTCTGCGCGTGGGCGGTGAGTTCTTCGGTGTACAACGCGTAGCCTTCGCGGCCCACGCTTTTAGCCTTGAAGAGCGCGGAATCGGCGTTGCGCAACAATTGCTCGGCGCTCAGGGCATCATTGGGGAACAGGCTGATGCCAATGCTGGCGCTGATAAACAGCTGATGGCCGTCAAAGATGAACGGCTGCTTCATCACATCCAGCATGCGCTGTGCCAAAGCCGCCGCCTGCACCACCTGTGAGCAGTTTTCCGCGAGCACCGCGAACTCATCCCCGCCTAGGCGCGCCAGGGTCACGCCGGGGCCGAACAGCGCCTTGAGCCGCTCGCCCACCAGCTTGAGCAACTGGTCGCCCACATTATGGCCAAGGCTGTCGTTGATGATCTTGAAGTGATCCAGGTCCAGCAACAGTAGGGCGCAGCCGCGCTTGTGGAGTTGCGCCGAGGCCAGCGCCTGCTCGGCACGGTCGGTGAACAGCAGGCGGTTGGGCAGGTCGGTCAGCGGGTCGTGGTGGGCCAGGTGGGCCAGTTCGTGCTCGGAATCCTTGATGGCGCTGATGTCGGAAAACACCGCGACGTAATGGCTGATATGGCCCAGGTCATCGTGAATCACGCGAATGGTTTGCCACTGTGGATAAATCTCACCGCTTTTGCGCCGATTCCAGATTTCACCGCTCCATTCACCGGTGTGTTCCAGGGTCTGGAACATCTGTTGATAGAAATTCGACGAATGGCGACCGGACTTGAACAGGCTCGGCTGCCGGCCCATGACGTCTTCGCACTGGTAGCCGGTGATTTCCATGAAGGCCCGGTTCACATGCACGATCAGGCCCTTGGCGTCGGTGACCAACACCCCTTCGCGGGTGCAATCGAACACGGCAGCAGCCTGGCGCAGGCGCTCGCGGTTCTCTTTCAAGGGTTGCTGCTGGTCGGCCCGGGCAGATCGGGCACAGATCAGGTAGATCAACCAGGCACTGAGCGCGACCCACACATAACCGCGCACCTGCAACCACCGGTGCAGGTCGGTCGGATTATCGAGAAACTCGATCAATACCCGATGAGTGAGGCCTATCCAGACGCTCGAAGCCAGCAGGTATACCAGCCCAGCACGCAGGGCTCCTCGGTATGAAAACAGCATATGCCCAGTAATCCTTACTAAAAGCCCAGAATCGTCCTACAAAGAATGGGGATTATAGGATATGTAACATCTCGTAAGTCTTATCTGAAAGGGCCGCTGGTTTTCTCTGTAGGCTTAGTGATAATGCGTGTGCTGTTCTTTTCTTTATCTGAGGGCCATACAGCCTATGTGGTACAACGGTTTTCTTGACTTGTCGGCCTGGCAACTGGTGGCAGTCACCCTGTTGATGACCCACGTGACCATCGTTGGGGTCACGGTCTATCTGCACCGCTATTCAGCCCATCGCTCCCTGGAGCTCAATGCCGGCCTGAAACACTTCTTCCGCTTCTGGCTGTGGCTGACCACGGCGCAGAACACCCGCGAGTGGACCGCCATCCACCGCAAGCACCACGCCAAGTGCGAGACCGTCGACGACCCGCACAGCCCGGTGATCAAGGGCCTGTCCACCGTATTGCGCAAAGGCGCCGAGCTGTACCGTGCCGAGGCCGAAAACCCCGAGACCCTGCGCATCTACGGCAAGAACTGCCCGGACGACTGGATCGAGCGCAAGATCTACACTCCTTATCCGCTGCTGGGTGTGGCGATCATGGGCGTGATCGACCTGCTGCTGTTCGGCGCCATCGGCATCACCATCTGGGCAATCCAGATGATGTGGATTCCGTTCTGGGCCGCCGGCGTGATCAACGGCCTGGGCCATGCCGTGGGCTATCGCAACTTCGAATGCCGTGACGCCGCCACCAACCTGGTGCCGTGGGGCATCATCGTCGGGGGCGAAGAGCTGCACAACAATCACCACACCTACCCCAACTCGGCCAAGCTGTCGGTGAAGAAGTGGGAATTCGACCTGGGCTGGGCATGGATCAAGGTGTTCAGCTTCCTGCGCCTGGCCAAGGTGCAGCGCGTGGCACCGATTGCCCACCGCGTGGAAGGCAAGGGTCACCTGGACATGGACACCGCCATGGCGATCCTCAACAACCGCTTCCAGATCATGGCCCAGTACCGCAAGTTGGTGATCGGCCCGTTGGTCAAGCAGGAGCTGGAAAAAGTCGATCACTCGGTGCGCCACCAGTTCCACCGCGCCAAACGCCTGTTGTCGCGGGAAACCAGCCTGCTGGATGACCGCCACCACCTGCGTATCCAGAGCATGCTGGAACACAGCCAGGCGCTGAAAGTGATCTACGAAAAACGCCTGGCGCTGCAGCAGATCTGGCTCAAGACCAGCTCCAACGGCCACGACATGCTCGCCGCCATCAAGGAATGGGTGCACGAGGCCGAGGCCAGCGGCATCCAGTCCCTGCGGGATTTTGCCCACCAATTGAAGACCTATTCGCTGCGTCCTGCGGCGGTCTGACAATAGCGTGGGAGGGCTTGCCCTCCCACCCATCAGCTTTTTGGCGCCATTTCTCGGACACCGTCAATCGAGCCTGTTGACGGAACTTCACTGCAATTCGCCTCTCTCAATGAACACTTCGCCATCATGGTGGCCCCTTGTAGTGACCGCTGCTCGATCTTGCGGCGCGCCCAGAGAGAGTTGTGCCGATGGTTCTCGAAAAGCCCTTCACCGCCGACAGCCCTACCGCTGACCCTCCGCGTCCGGCCGCGGCAGCAACCCTGCTGGCACTGGTACATGCCCAGGGCGAAGTCGAGCGACTGAGTGAGCGCGAACAATTGCTCAGTTCTCTGCTGGTCAGCGTAAACGCCGTGCTGTGGGCCATAGATTGGCAAACCCGCCGCGTGCTCTACGTGAGCCCGGCATACGAGCGGATTTTTGGACGTTCCGCCGGCCTGCTGCTGGCCGACCACCGCGAATGGCGCAACAGCATTCACCCCGAAGACCTCGACTACGCCGAACACAGCCTGGCGCGCGTGCTGGAGCAGGGAGCCGTGGAAGACCGCGAGTACCGCATCATCACCGCCGACGGGCAGATCCGCTGGCTGAGCGACAAGTGCTACATCAACCAGCAGGTCGAACCCGGCGAGCCGGTGATCGTCGTCGGCATGGCCGAAGACATCACGGAAAAAAAACAGCTGGAACTGGAGCTGCACCGTCTCGCCACCACCGATGTGCTGACCCAGAGCAGCAACCGCCGACACTTCTTCGAATGCGCCAACCAGGCCTTCGACAGCGCCTGCGCCCAAGGCGCGCCGCTGGCCTTCCTGCTGCTGGACATCGATGACTTCAAGGACGTCAACGACACCTACGGCCACCTGGAGGGCGACCAGGTGCTGCGGCGTATCGCCGAGAGCGGTCGCGGGGTCCTGCGCCGTGGCGACCTGTTCGGGCGCATTGGCGGCGAAGAGTTCGCGGCCGTTCTGCCGGGTTGCGCGCCGGAGATGGCGCTGCAAGTGGCTGAGCGCCTGGGCAGGGAGATCCAGGAACTGAGTTTCAGCTATGAAGGCCAGGCGTTCAGCGTGACCATCAGCCAGGGCCTGGCCAGCCTGACCGAGGAAGACTCCACCCTGGACAGCCTGTTCGCCCGCGCCGATGCCGCCATGTATGAGGCCAAGCGCCTGGGCAAGAATCGCGTCATCGCTGGCTGAATGCAGATCACTGTGGGAGGGGGCTTGCCCCAATGCCGGTCAGTTAAGGGACAGAACGGACAACCCGTCACCTGTGGCGAGCGGGCTTGTCGAATCGTCGCTCCGCCCGCGTTGGGCTGCGCAGCAGCCCCAAAACCAAGCGCAGAGGAGTGCCTGATACACCGCATTTTGTCTTTATTAGGGGCGCTTCGCACCCCAGCGCGGGACAAGCCCGCTCACCACAAGAATGCGGTTGCCTGAAATTGTTTATGCAAGACTCAAGATTTTAGAGTGAAATTTTTTACCCTTTAAAATCAGTAAGTTATTTTAAATTTGATAAGAACTGGCTTGCTTCTGATCGACACAAAAAAACCCGCCGAAGCGGGTTTTTCTTATCGATCAGGCCAACTGCCGCTTACAGCTCGGAGAAGCACTCTTCGATGATCGCCAAGCCTTTGTCCAACTGCTCGTCCGGCGAGGTCAGCGGCACCAGTACGCGCAACACGTTGCCGTAGGTGCCGCAGGACAGCAGGATCAGGCCCTTGTCACGCGCCTTGGCCACCACGGCGGCAACGGCTGCGGCGTTTGGCTTGTGGCTGTCGCCGTCTTCGAACAACTCGACCGCGATCATCGCGCCCAGGGCACGCACGTCACCGATCACCGGGTACTTGGCTTGAATCGCCTTGAGGCCAGTCACCAGGCGCTCGCCGACAGCCTTGCAGCGGTCCAGCAGGTGCTCTTCCTCAAACACGTCCATCACCGCCAGCGCAGCGGCGCAAGCGATCGGGCTACCGGCGTAGGTGCCGCCCAGGCCACCTGGGGCAATGGCGTCCATGTATTCGGCCTTGCCGCACACACCGGCCAGCGGGAAACCGCCAGCGATGGATTTGGCGAAGGTGGTCAGGTCGGCGGCAACGCCCATCTGTTCCATGGCGAAGAAGGTACCGGTACGGCCGGCACCGGTTTGCACTTCGTCGGCGATCAGCAGGATGCCGTGCTTGTCGCACAGTTCGCGCAGGCGCTTCATGAACGGCTTCGGCGCGACGTAGAAACCGCCTTCGCCTTGGACCGGCTCGATGATGATGGCGGCAATATCACGCGGCTCGGCATCGTTCTTGAAGATGCGTTCGATGCTGGCGATGGAGTCGTCGTCGCTGACACCGTGCAGTTCGTTCGGGTACAGCGCGCGGAACACGCCGCCTGGCATCAGGCCCATGCCGGCCGAGTAAGGCACGACTTTACCGGTGAGACCCAGGGTCATCATGGTACGGCCGTGGTAGGCGCCGGTGAAAGCGATCACGCCGGCACGGCCAGTCGCGGCACGGGCGATTTTCACGGCGTTTTCAACGGCTTCGGAACCGGTGGTGACCAACAGGGTTTTCTTGGCGAAATCGCCGGGGACCTTGGCGTTCACTTTTTCGCACACTTCGACGTACGGCTCGTAGGCCAGTACCTGGAAGCACGTGTGGGTCAGCTTGTTCAACTGTTCGGTCACGGCGGCGATGATTTTCGGGTGCACGTGGCCGGTGTTCAGCACGGCGATACCGCCGGCGAAGTCGATGAACTCGCGACCTTCAACGTCGGTCACGGTGGCGTTCTTCGCGGATTCGGCGAAGATCGGGTGAATCTGGCCAACACCGCGCGGTACAGCGGCTTCGCGGCGTTTCATCAGGGAAGCGTTGGTCTTGCTCATAAAGTCCTCATTCGCCACTCATCGGGTGGCGTTGCTCAAGGAATACGTGGCGGGGAGGCAACTACGGCAGCATGCGATGATCGACTGCCACAGCTTTCCCGGCCACTACGAATAACGATGTGAAACACGCAAAGGGTCAGCGCTCTCGTGCCCTTTGCGTTTGCTGCAATCTCTTACGGGGCTTAGATGCCCAGGCAGAGGTATTTGATTTCCAGGTAGTCCTCGATCCCATACTTGGAGCCTTCACGGCCCAGGCCCGAAGCCTTGATGCCGCCGAACGGCGCCACTTCGTTGGAGATCAACCCGGTGTTGACCCCGACCATGCCGTATTCCAGGGCCTCGGCCACACGGAACACACGGCCCAGGTCGCGGGCGTAGAAGTAGGACGCCAGGCCGAACTCGGTGTCGTTGGACATCGCGATCACTTCGGCTTCGTCCTTGAAGCGGAACAGCGGCGCCAGCGGGCCGAAGGTTTCTTCCTTGGCGACGGCGGCGTTTTTCGGCACGTCGACCAGGATGGTCGGTTCAAAGAAGTTGCCTTCCATGACCTTGCCACCGGCCAACAGCTTGGCGCCTTTGCTCAGGGCATCGGCGATGTGTTCCTGGACCTTGGCCACGGCTTTTTCGTCGATCAGCGGGCCGGTGGTGGTGCCTTCTTCCAGACCGTTGCCGATCTTCAATTTGGCCACCGCGACTTTGAGTTTTTCGGCGAACGCGTCGTACACCGAATCCTGGATGTACAGGCGGTTGGCGCAGACGCAGGTCTGGCCGTTGTTGCGGTACTTGGAGATGATCGCGCCTTCGACGGCCTTATCCAGGTCCGCGTCGTCGAACACGATAAACGGCGCGTTGCCGCCCAGCTCCAGGGAAACTTTCTTGATGTCCTTGGCGCATTCGGCCATCAACTGGCGACCGATTTCGGTCGAGCCGGTGAAGGACAATTTGCGCACGATCGGGTTGCTGGTCAGCTCGCCGCCGATGTCGCCAGCGCTGCCGGTGACCACGCTCAGCACGCCTTTCGGGATACCGGCACGGTGCGCCAGCTCAACCAGGGCCAGGGCCGAGAACGGCGTTTGCGAAGCCGGCTTGATCACCATGGTGCAACCGGCGGCCAGGGCCGGGCCAGCTTTACGGGTGATCATCGCGGCCGGGAAGTTCCACGGGGTGATGGCGGCGGTCACGCCGATAGGCTGCTTGATCACGATCAGGCGCTTGTCGGGCTGGTGGCCGGGGATCACGTCGCCATAGATGCGCTTGGCTTCTTCGGCGAACCACTCGATAAAGGACGCGGCGTAGACGATTTCGCCCTTGGCTTCGGCCAATGGCTTGCCTTGTTCCAGGGTCATCAGGCGACCGAGGTCGTCCTGGTTTTCGATCAACAGCTCGAACCAACGGCGCAGCTTGTTGGCGCGCTCCTTGGCGGTCAGCGCACGCCAGGCCGGCAGCGCCTTGTCGGCGGCTTCGATAGCACGGCGGGTTTCCGCGGCGCCCATCTTTGGCACGGTGCCGATAATCTCGCCCGTGGCCGGGTTGTTGACCTTGATGGTCGATCCGTTGTCCGCATCCACCCAAGCGCCATCGATAAAGGCCTGCTGGCGGAACAACTGGGAATCTTTGAGCTGCATGTCGGCTTTCCTTAACAGCACCGCGCGCACGCGGAGCGAATTAGAGTTGTTGAAAGGCGCCTTGTGGGCTGCCGTCAGGGAAATCAGCCCCCGCGCGCGCGATCAGTGAATGGCGCACGAGAGACAGAGCGTTTGAAATCTCAAACGAATCCTAGGATCAATGGGGGTACAGGGCAATAGTCTGTTCGAAAAAAAGAACGAAAACGGCGCATTTGCCGGACTTTTCTGATCAGCGTGATTCGAGCGCGTTCCGCCGTGTTGACCAACGGCGCCCGGCGCAGGGCCTCCGCGCGGCAAATGCCTACGTTTGAACGGCCAAAGACCGGCATGGACGCCCAAGGTCGACATGGGTATGATGTCGCCCGCACAAGCATCCGTAGCTCAGCTGGATAGAGTACTGCCCTCCGAAGGCAGGGGTCGTGGGTTCGAATCCCGCCGGGTGCACCATATAGCAGTCTCGGGCTGTCTCAGACAGTCTACGAAACGCCCCAAGAAGCCCGCCCCGTGCGGGCTTTCTTGTTTCTGGCTATCCATCCCTGTCTACCCCTATAACTTCCCGCCGTGTATGCCCACGTGTATGCTTTGGGATTCCTATAACTGGAGGCATACAGGAAGTGAAGCGCAGTGAAATCAAACGCCGCCCCTTAGCAGACACCACCCTTGCAGGTCTGGAGCCGGAGAAAGCTACGTATCGTGAGCAGGACGGGAATGGCCTGTACTTCCGGGTGAAACCTAACGGGCAAAAATCCTGGGAGCTGCGCTACAAAAAGCCAGACGGGAAATGGTCGTGGCTGGGCCTCGGCGGATACCCCGATATCAGTGGCTCATTGGCGAGACAGAAAGCAGCTCAACTGCGGGAAGACGCATCGACCGGCAAAAATCCACTGGTGAGCAAGCACGCTCGCAAGGTTGCCAACCAGGTTGCTGCCAACAACACTTTTGAGGCGTTAGGCCGTGAGTGGTTTGAAGCCAGACGCACAAGCTGGGAAGCAGGTACGTCCCGACGAGTACTGGGCGCATTGGAGCTTCACGTGTTCCCTGTCTTCGGCAAGCGCGTGTACACAGAAATATTGCCCCTGGAATGGATGGAGTTTCTGCGCGGCATGGAGCAGAAGGGGATCATTGAACAAATGGGCCGAGTTCGTGCCTTTTGCAAAGAGATTTATGACCTGGCCCGCGTAACAGGGCGAGCCGTCCATAACCCCCTTGAAGGCCTCAGCAAATTCCTTCAGTCGCGCAGTGCTGAAAACTACGCACACGTTTCGATTGAAGAACTACCTGCACTACTTCGAGCGATCAACTCCTACCCTCACGCAAAGGACGTTCGTATAGGGCTTCGCTTACTTTCCTTATTAGCATCGCGCCCGAGCGAGATTCGAGAAGCACGCTGGTCAGAAATCGATCTCTCCAAAAAGTTATGGACGATCCCTGCCGAACGAATGAAGCGTCGACGCGAACATGTTGTGCCTCTCTCTCAACAGGCAATCGAAGCGCTAACTGAGTTACGGACACTGACAGGTGCGTACCCTCTCCTATTTCCAGGTAGGAAAGACAGGACAATCCCCCGTAGCAACACAGTCTTTCTAATGGCGCTCCGCAGACTGGGATATGCCGGTCGGCAAACAGGCCACGGCTTTCGTCACATAGCCAGCACCATACTCAATGAGCAGGGTTTCGATGAGAATCACATTGAGGCCCAGCTCTCTCATGCAAAGGAGGGTATTGCCGGAGTCTATAACAAAGCGGTGTACCTACCTCAGCGCAGAGTGATGATGCAGTGGTACGCCGATTACCTTGATGCCCTAGTGGCCGGAAATGTAGTGCAAGGTCAATTTGGGAAGGCCGTGTGAAGCAGTTAACCCTATACCCCTTCAAAAATGGTGTTACGCGTGTTACGCGTGTTACGAAACCACTTAACCCACTGTTTTTATTAAATATATTACGCGTTACACGTACGAAGAAACTTCAAAGCACGACGTGTTACATCGAGCAGTCGTGTTACGGAAAGGCCACGCCCGCCACCCTGCTGGCGTTGGCGCTTCCAGTCGCAAATCGCTGTAACAGCCTATCGGCTTCGGGGCGGCGGGGAGATCTAAATGGACTTTGAGCGGGGCATCGATGCAGAAGAGCTTGAACTCGAAATCGCAGGCTTCGATGTAACGTGCTTGGTGTGGGATCAGGACGACGTCGAGGCAGCCGTTCGCAGTCTTGCGCTGTTTCCGCAATTCAACAACCACTTCAACGATGCCTTCGATTTGATCAACACAGCCACCTCGTTCTGGCTCGAGGAGGGCTCCTACGCTCCGTGTGCAGAGTCAGTAACAAGAACCCTTTATCGACTTCGCGATCCCGTTAGCGAGCATGCCAGTTATGCAGAGGCAGGCTCATTGCCCAGTGTCATTCGACGGTTTCTTGGGGTGAGTCATTCCGCAGCAGACTCACAGCTTGCCGCGACCTTTGCCCTGGTACTGGGAACGCAGGCTGTGGAGACGCTTGCAAATTGGCTGTTCGACCTTGAGCTCACCACTTACGGCATTGATGCAGACCTGATAGAGCAGCTGAAACATGACTCACCCCGCCAGTACCTTGTCCTGATCGAAAAAGAGCGGGACCGCAGCAGCGGAAACGAGATCAGGGCACGAGAAGAATTCGCGACGTTGCTAGGCGAGGCGAATCAGGCACTGCTGATGGCGAGTCTTTATCGCCAGGTGGAGCAGATGGATGTGTTTAAGAAAGGCTTCAACACATCAAGCCTGATGCATCGAATTCTCGACGATGCCTTGTCGACAAAGGCGACGAGAAGGGGCCAGGAAGCAGGTAATGGGAACCGAAACCCCAGCTCTGCAATACAGACCTTGGCTATGGATAGGCGGGCAAAAATCAAAGCGGCTGCAGAGCAAATCATTAACGGCCGGAAAATTGAAATGCGAAGTCTGTCCGATGCTGAACTGACCAATATTCTTTCCGAACGGAAGGGCCACGGCACAAAAAAAACCATTCGAGAGCATTTGACCGCTCTGGGCCTTAGACCTCTGAAATAAAAAAGGGAGCGGACACAGTCCACTCTCCCTCCCCTGCGTAGCGTATGACCCGTTGTCTCAATTAACAAAGGGTTAGCTCGCTATGACTACCGTTTTAAAAGCAATTCCCTCGCATGACCCCTCCATGACCCTCATCCGGATGCCCGAGGTCATTTCAATCGTAGGACTCGCACGCCCGACTATCTACAAGCTGATGCGCCAACCTGAAAGCGGATTCCCGTTGCCGGTAAAGCTGAGTAACAGCAATGCCAGAAGCGCTCCGGTTGCGTGGGTATTGGGGGAAGTTCAGGCATGGACGCGGGCACGCATCGCTGCCCGCGATCAGGTGGCGGCATGAGAAATCGTGCCGCCAACAGGGCCATCTTGCAGCCCTTTTCTGTACTCAGAACAGTCGGATTCTCATCACGCGGTATGCAGCGTTTTGAACGTTACCGCACAGAGCAAAAACGCCTGAACCGGGACGTGATGGTGATGCGATGGAGAGATGGCATCTGGTGCGCATTGTCAGTTCCCTGCCAATCCCCTCAAGCAATCATCGTCGACGAAGGCCAACAAATCGACGCCTACGAGGATGCGCGCGCCTGCCTCGAAGGCGACCGGTTGCCCTTTGTCTCCCTGCGCTGGGAAGTCCATGCCTGAAACGAAAACGCCCCCGGCGGCAACCGGAGGCGTTGAGGTAAATCTATATGCCTGATCAATTTATGCCGCATCGAAAAAATCCGCAAGCGTTCCGGACAGTTGCACTTTCAAAAAACGGACGTTACTCTCTGGCTGTCGCTGCAAATTCAGCGACCGGGTTTGGCGACCCGATCTACAATAGGCGCACAGGCGCCCCCATTACGATTGCAGGCGCTTTTTTTGTGCCCGCATTCACGTGTTATGGCGGCTGTGCGTGGGAGACCTTCGGGTCTGCCGGGTTCCTATTGTCCCGGTTCGCCAACCTGCGCACAGCTGCCACCCTAATTCGTTTGGCGACGAAGTGTGGCAGCTCCTCAACAATAGGAGTTTCGCCCCATGCACGCCCTCAATCCGTCCAAAATTCGCGCCGCTGCTCATCGAGCAATGGCTCTCGCCGCTTTACATGCCAACTCCAGCCTCGCTACACGCCTTTCCCGTTACAACGCCCATATGTCCAAAGCGCGAGCGTTGGAAACCGCAGGGGGTGCCAAATGAGCATGCTCCCAGGCTTTGCACTGCCCGAGGATCTACTCTGCGTCAGCCAAGACGCCGAAGCCGGTCTGCCTATCGACGCCATCACCTGTGCGCTCGACCGTGCCGATTCAGTTCTCATGCTGTTGGAAGATCACTTAGACGGCGATAAACCCCTGCTTTCCAACCGCGTGCTGTCGTCTGTTATTTGGGACGTGCGCGGCACATTGGGCTTGATCAAAACACTCACCATGTACGGTGATGCCTCCTCTGTGCCGATGGGCCAGAAAGGCGGTGCGCAGTGACCCACTCCAGCACGCGTGGACGCTCCGAGTTCTCCTCTGCCAACGGTAACGGCCAAAACCTGTTTCGGGTGAATGCCGGTATCCCGCTGGAAGACGCACTTGAAGCTGTCTCCCAAATTCTGCACCACGCCAATCAACTGATCCTCGACGCCGCCATCAGCGATGCGGGCGAGCGTTTTAGTTGGCCCGCGTTCTACCTCGGAGAGATGGCTAAGGCGCTGATCGACGACGTGAACGAGGCGTTGCTTGAGTCGAGGACCACACCATGACTCAGCGCACTGGCAACACTTCAAAACGTCCCACCTTTGCCGACGTAAAAAATGCCGCCCTGAAGAACATCGACCGCGTCCTTACTCACTGGCTGCCGAACGGCAAACGCGTCGACGCCGGAAAGGAATACACCGCACCGAACCCTACACGCACAGACAAACGCGCAGGCTCACTCAAGGTCAATTTGAGCAAAGGCACCTGGGCGGATTTTGCCACCGGCGATAAGGGCGGCGACCTGATCGACCTGGTGCGCTACATCGACGGCGGCACGGACGTTGAGGCCTGCAAAAAACTAGCGGATCTGCTCAGTGTTTCCGCTGGTTCCGCGACCGCCAAAAGCGCACCGGCCAAGAGCGCAACGCCGGAGTGGATCGCAATTCAGCCGATCCCGGCCGAGGCCATGAACAAGTGCCCAACCAAACACCGACAGCATGGTGTCCCGTCCAAGGTGTGGATCTATCGGAATGCTCAGGGCCAGCCGGTCATGGCGCTATATCGCTTCGACCTGTGCCCCGATGAAGACGGCAAGCCGCGAAAGGTCTTTGCGCCGTTGACCTGGTGCAAGCGTTCCAATGGGCAAACCACGCAATGGCGCTGGCAAGGGTTGCCGGAGCCTCGGCCACTGCTGCGCCTGGATGAGATGGCACAGCGTGCCGATGCGCCTTTGGTGTTGTGTGAAGGCGAAAAGGCCGCCGACGCTGCCGCTAAATTGATGCCCGACTACGTCGCTACCTGCTGGCCGAACGGCTCCAACTCTTGGCACAAGGCCGACTTAACGCCGCTCAAAGGTCGCACGGTGGTGCTGTGGCCGGATAACGATGCCAGCGGCAAAGCGTGCATGGACTCCATAGAGCTCAAGCTGATTGAGCTAGGCGCCGCTTCAGTGCAACGAATCTCGCTCGACGTGTTCAAGCTCAAGCCAAGCAGCAAAGGCGGCAAACCGACGCTCATCAAGGGTGGAAAATGGGCGGAAGGCGATGATGCAGCGGATGCATTAGCCAAAGGCTGGACCGCAGACCACGTCGCCGAGCTGGTGCGCCGCGGTGAGTTTTTCGGCAGTGCCGCTGATCCAACTGAACCTCAAGAACAGAAGGCTAAGGCGCCCGCCAAACGCCCTGCGAAATCGAAGAATGACCTTTTGCCGGGCGGCTTTCGCCTGACGCCTGACGGAGTTTTTTATTCCGCCGATGATGGTGAGGCGCGCCCAGTGTGTTCGCCTCTGGAAATCATCGCTCGCACTCGCGACGACAAGGGTCACAACTGGGGCTTGCTGGTCGAATTTGACGACCCAGATGGCGCCAAAAAACGCTGGAACATTCCGGCACGAACCATGACCGGCGACTTCGGCAAAGACGTACTCGGCCCCTTGGTAGACATGGGTCTGCGCCTTGCAGGAAGTCGATCAGGGCGCAACGCACGCAATGACCTGCAGAGTTACCTCGGCGGCTTCGATAGCGCCCAGCGCGCACGTTTGGTGACGCGCTTGGGTTGGCACGACAAGGCATTCCTTCTGCCCGAACAACAGATCGGCTCGCACGCCGAGCATTTGCATTTTTATGAGGCCGGTGCCCAGCTGCCACCGATCAGCGATGCGGGCTCTCTGGAGCAGTGGCAGCAGCAAATCGGCGCGCTGTGCGTCGGCAATCACCGCTTGGCGTTTGTCGTCTCTGTGGCCTTCGCAGGGCCTCTGTTGAACCTGCTGGGACATGAGTCGGGCGGCTTCCACCTCTACGGCGACAGCTCTGGAGGCAAGACCACACACTTGCAAGTCGCCGCCTCAGTCTATGGCGGGCCGCGCCTGGTACGTTCATGGCGCTCCACGGATAACGCCCTCGAGTCCATCGCCGCCGCACACTCAGACGGCCTCCTGGTACTGGATGAAATTGGCATGTGTGACCCGCGCATTATTGGCGAGACGGTGTACATGCTCGGCAACGGTACCGGTAAGGCTCGGGCGAATGATCGAGGACAAGCGGGCCGACAGGTGCAGGAGTGGCGCTTGCTTTTTCTCTCGACCGGCGAGAAGACGTTGGCGCAGCACATGGCGGATGCCAACAAGGAGCTAAAAGCCGGTATGGAGGTGCGCATGCTGGCCGTGCCTGCGGATGCCAGCAAAGGGCTCGGCATGTTTGATGTGCTGAACGGTTTTGAGGACGCAGCCGCCCTTTCCGACGCGCTCAAGGCCCGTGTAGCGAAATACTACGGTACACCCCTCACCGCCTTCCTGAACGCACTGTGCGCGCCAGGAGAAATGCTGAGGTGGTCGGTGATCATTCGCCGCACGGTGGAGCAGTTCATCACCCAAAACCTACCCGCCTCGGCCAGTGGTCAGGCGCAGCGTGCCGCCCTTCGCTTCGGCCTCGCCGCCGCCGCCGGAGAGTTGGCTACCGCCTTTGGTGTTACCGGCTGGCCGGATGGCACAGCCACGACCGCCGCTCGGGTGTGTCTGCATGCGTGGCTGGCCGAACGTGGCGGCGCCGGTAACTTCGAGGGTGATGCGATTTTGGCGCGGCTGCGCCAGGTCATCGAGCGCTTTGGAGAAAGCCGCTTTACCCGCTGGGAATCTGCCGCCGCCAAGATCGATGAACACGGCCCACGCACGATTGATCGGCTGGGTTTTCGCAAGACGATGGAACACGGCATGGGCGATGCCCTGCACACCACCAACACCTACTACGTGCTGCCTGAAGCCTGGAGGGCTGAAATCTTCAAGGGCATGAACATCAGTGCGGTGAACAAAGAGCTGCTGCAACGCGGCGTGCTTGAGCCGGGTAGTGACGGCAAGGCCTACAGCTTGATTCGCCTGCCCGGGTTAGGGCCTCAGCGCTGCTACGTGGTGAAGACGGTTTCAGGAACGGATGAAGGCGAGGCCAAGGTCGCCTGACGGCATGCCTGCTGATCGAGGTAGCGCCGGCTCATTCCCGGCCTCGCCAGCCGTTCGACAACCATCCCTATCAACCGCATTACCCCAGAGAAAATACATATGAACACTATCCAAGAACTGAAAGACCGCCGCGACCAACTGACCCTCGAAGTGGAGAGCATTCAGGGTGACCTGGCTCCCTTCGAAGAGGCGCTGGAAAGCCCGGAGGTCATCCAGCAGGGCCGTCAACGAGCCGTGCAGGATGAAATCAACGATCACAAAAGACGCATCGACTCGCGAAATCTGGAGATCAGCACACTGAACCAGAAGATTGATCGCCTTGAGACATTGGCAAACCGTGAGAGCTTGGCTGCAGGCTATCTCAGCGATATGGCGAACTGGAAAGCCGACGAGATGGAACTCAACGAGAAGCGCACCAGCATCGAGACCCGGTTACAGCAGGTCCGCCAGAGCGCTCATGAAGACATGGCAAAGGCTCGACAAGCAGAAACGGACGCAGCTACCGCTTATGCCCAGGCCGTGGCCTGGGGTGATGTGGAGGGCGAGAAAGCCGCTAATGCAGAAGCTCAAAAGGCAGCAAAAAACCTCATGGCTGCGGTTGAGCATCATCGCCGTCAACAACTGCTCATCACCGCCCTGGAGCAGGAACTGGTGACGATTGATCAGCACATTACGGAGGCACAAAAAGAACATGCCAAGATTGAAAAAGGAGCAGCACATCTGGCAAACACGGTACTAGAAGAAAAGTGGAATGAGGCCGCGAAAGCGCTGCTGGAAACAGGCGGTAAGTTGTGGGCCGCACGCGACCTGATCAATCGAGACCCGGTTGCATTGATGAAGCTGGATATCCCTGAACAGGGCGAGCGCTTTGGAAGCTGGACCTGGCACGAACTCGCAGATCGCTCGCGCCAACACAGCCTGCTTGACCTATTAGCCGCCTAACCCAAACCTTCCCCCGAAGCAACCGGCGAGGGCATGTTGCTTCGGGCCTACCATCGGTCTAACCATGAATAAACCACCACAGAATAGTGCTCAGATGCCGGATTCCCTAAAGGCCCGAAAGCTGCATTTGAACGGGATAATTGTCGGCATCGCTGGCATGAAAAAGCTCAACGCAAGAGCAAACAAAATCACCAAGGTTGAGACGCTCACGATTGATGCAATCAAGGCAGAGCTTGATTTCATTGACGTCCAACTCAAAAGAAAGGGAGGGTGATGAAGAAGCGGAAGACTAAGAAGCTTCCGCCTCGCTATATCCTTGCATTACAAACATACCCAGATTTTTCGGCTTTCAGTCTGTGGCGGCTGCGAGCTTATGACCGCTTCCGGCCGATTCTGTTGAAAAAGTCGGTTATCCAAAACTGCCTGGCCATTGCCTAGTGAGAACGCAATTTTTGCACGCTGCTGCGTGAAATCTGCGTCTGGAAACCTCTGCCAAAAGTAAAGATTTCAATCTCGGACGCGTACTTCTCTGCCGTGGAAACCATGATCGACTTTTTCAACAGAATCGGCCAAAAGCGGACCTTCGGATTAGACCCGCTTCCGGCCACAAGCGGAAAATTCTGTTGGGTCTCGTAAATTCAGACCTTAACGTCGTTCGTTCCATTCACTAACCAATAGGCTTCTGACTCAAAGCGAACGGCGATGGTGTGCCAGTGCTTGACGGTCTTAAGTACGTTAGCAGCCTCAAGATCATTGGCGTCTAACGGTCGCCATCCGAGCCCTCGTCGAAATCCCCCCGCAAGCCGAACAGTTATTGGGTATTCGTTTAAGAGGCTCATCTGAGCGTCAGCGAGGGAAATGGAATTTGCGCCTCCCTCTGACGTTGGATTGGCTAACTGGACGGCGTCATCTTCCCAGCCACAAAGGGGGCAGATATCGTACGAGCCGTACTCGCATTCCAAGGTTACGAAACCGCAGCAAGGGCATGGTAGATCACGCATACGACATCACCTGATTTAATGGTCTACCGGTATCGGTCAAGTGCCGTTTTACTCGGGTCGAAAATTGTAAGACCTACTTGCCGATGGTCAAGGTCCGCGTTGGGTCGAAAACAGACCTTCGTGAGAGGCTGTTATGTCCAGCAACGGCCGCTGGAGCGTCGTTTGTCGCGGATCGAGCCCAAGGTTGCGCGAATACGCTGTCAGCAATTGACTTCACCTCGCGAGACCGCCATACATGTTTTTTCCAATTCGACAGAGGTTGATCTGACAATGGTGCGAGTGGATGCAAACCTGATAACTGACTGGCACACATTCCACAGCGTATTCGCAGAAAAATTCGGTTTCCCTGGTTTCTACGGCCGCAATATGGACGCTTGGGTTGACTGCCTTTCATACCTCGATGACCCCAGCGCAGAAATGTCGTCTGTCCACGTTCAGAGCGGACAAACACTCTCATTGGTCATCGACAATGCCCAGAGTTTTAAGCATCGCTGTCCTGAACAATTTGAAGCTCTGGTGGAATGCGCTGCTTTTGTGAACTGGCGAGTCATCGTTTCGGGCGGCAGCCCGATCCTGGCACTTGCTTTCAATGTCTAAGTGCTCGTGCACGTCAATCAACGGGGTATCAATGACTGCATTGGGAGGAAAGTTGATTGTCCTGACAGGCTGTTATCGACCAATAGCGGTAAGTCAGAAGTCGTAAGAATGCAGTTCAGAATCTAAAAATTCAGCTCGATAATCACTGTGCGTCAGTGCCACTCCCTAAAACAGTGCATGCATTGACGCGCACGCCAAGTCCTCAACTGCCCTCCGCAGAATGAGCAGCGGGCAATTTTTTGCTCGCATAGAGGCCTCATTCGATGGCGGAAATATTCCCAGACAACATCAGGATCAATATTTTCTCGGCGGACTATCTCATCTACTACTGCCTGATCACCCTTCTCGTGGAAAACCCCGATGATCGCTAGCGTCTCAATTGATGGACAGTAAGCAGTAATTGATTCGCCGCATCGATTACAAACACGTTGACCATAGTCAGTAGTCATAAATTCGTTTCAGTGCCTAGAACTGGAGATGACCTTTTTACTAGACGCGGGGTCCAGTGAAAACGTCCGCTTTGGGTCGGTAGTAGCCTGTAATGAAGCGCTGCTATCGACCCATAGCGGCCCTCGGCTGGGGGCAGCTAACGGCCAAAAGCGGACGTCACCAAGCAACTGCCGCTCATCACCGGCGGCTATAGTCATTTCTGACTCTCGCGACGGACAGAGAACGGCCAGAAACGGGGGTACAACCAGTGCCGCTTCCGACCATTTACAGCCCATCACTACCTACAGTTTCGGCCAAATCAACATTGATTTTTTAAAAATCGAGCGACAGTAACTTTTTAAGTCGAAGTCAATGCCTTGGAAATACGCCGTTTCACTGTAGTTTAAAGGTACAACAACCATCAAGGAAAACGCTTATCAAATGATAATCCGATCCTGGTGCGATTAATCGACATCAACAACATGCTCTGAGCTATCTGACTCATCTATGTACAATTCAGCCGACAACCCTTCGTTTTCCTCATCATCTGATTCGTTCCCTGCAGCTATTTTCGCAAGATAATCAACTCCATATGGCTGGATTTGAGATAACGATCTATCTAGTGCATCAAGATTTCTATCCACGCCGAGCCGCTTATGCCGCTCGCGGAGAAGTGCAATCTGAGCAGAAATTTCACTATCTGGCATAATACCCTTGACGTGAAACGCTATAACAACTACTGCACTGGAAATTTTTACAAGTCGCTCGTTTGACTTGATTTTTGGAACCGTATTGAACGTTGCTATTTGATCATCAGAGAGCAGCGGTTGCCAATAATCTCTCCGCAGACCAAAGCAAGTATCTAGGGCAAATGCAGAAAGATCACTTTCATCTTCATTTTTTCGACATAAAAATCCAGCTAGAAGGAGATTTAAAATATCAATCGACGGTACTTGAACCGCTCCATTTTTATGGCGATCCAAACTCCATACCCAGAGGGCGACATGAGCGATTGCGCGACATTCCGAAAACAATAAGGACTCTATTTTTCGGAATAAAATTGTATTAACTATGGAAAAATCACCTTCGTTAGATTTTCCATTCCATAAAATACCGACGCAAGTCATCAAACCTAGACAGATATTTTCGTGTGCAACATCCTCGAGCAAACCCAATATTTCCTCTTGACCCGTATCGCTAATCCAATAGCTTGTTGTTTTTCTGTAAGCGGAAAAGCAGGCATAACTGTTTCTTATCCACGTATTCTCCGGCAAGCTCATAGGCTCATAAAGCATCCATGCTTGACTAATAAGCTCACTTGCATAGGGGCCTCGACATAGCGTCTTCCAGTCAATATTTGATTGCCCGCCTCGGGCGAAATATGCTACCAGCTTGAGAGCTTCAGAAAGAGTTCTTGGCTCCGCCTGAGCCTCCTCAATGAGACTTTGTACTAGTCGCGCAATTACACCAGGCAAAACGAATGGATGGGATAGCCATTCCTGTTGTCCCTCGAAGGCTTTTCCCTCATCATTCTTCTTCTTTAATGCCAATCCTTTTTTTACTAAAGCTTTTATAATTAGTTCACCTTGCTTTCCAGCTAAAACGGCAGCCATTGGAACGACTTCTTTCCATTCATCAGAGCCGAGCTTATTGTTCAGCGGCTTAACAATGGAGGCTTTAATATCATAAGCCGAATAGTTCCCTTCAATAATTGCAAGGGCGGCAAGATATTCTTGAAATGTCAAATGCCGAAACTGATAAAACGGAACTGCTCTTCCTCCCTCTACTTGATGTCCTGCCTCAAGAAGCAGACTTGACCTTAGCTCAACTCGCTTCAGAAACTCATACGGGGTGTCTTTCGCGTAGCGCGATATCTGAGGAACATCTTTCCGAGCTTTCTCAAGAAGATTCAGCAGTTCTCTTTCAGTAGCCGTTTGTTGCCCCGCCTGCATTAGTTCATATGCTATGTAAGACAGCTGAGGAATCGCTTCTTTGGTATTGAGCGCATCATGTCCTTTTATATTCCACGTATCAAGCAGGACCTCAACCGCTCTACTGTAGAGACTAACTCTATCAGGCGGCAAACGGCCTGCGCCATGTTTCACGACAAGTAGCATAGTGAGCAAAAGAGGGTTTTCAGCAAGGCGTTTTAAAGCAACATTTGTTGTCAGCAACTTACCAAGAGCGTCTGCCTCTTGTACTGCTTCAGGAGCACTGCCGACCATCAGCTTATGCCAATGACTGCAAAGCAAATGAATCGCAGACGTACTTAGGGATGCGACCCTCCATTGTTCACAAAAATTTGCGAGATAAGGTGCTACGAGGTTGAAGCCTGCTTCGCGACTTGTTACCACAAGTTTTGTCTTCGGGAACTGGTCGAGGAAGTTTCTTAGATTTTCTACAAAAACCGTGCGATCTGCGTCATCATGAATTTCATCAAGACCATCGACAAGTAGTAAAACCTTTCCTTGTTTGAAGAGCGAAGACAATGCGACATTAACCCCCTCCAAATTAGGCTGGCCGGTAATATCCGGCAAACTCTTGAGAAGCGTTGCAATTGGTAGAGTTATATGTTCACGCCACTCGCGACAGCGAATCAATACAGGCATCAGATCGAGGTCTGGCAAACTATCATCGCTATTTAAACGGCGTTCCGGACTACAATACGCAACTGCTAACCTTTTTAGCAACAAGCTCTTGCCACCACCTGGCAGGGCTAAAAGAGCTAGTCCTTTCGTTTTAGCAAAAATTTTCCCGAATGCTTGAGCATCTTTATTTTTTCGCTTCCAAATGGTCAACTTTTTAAGTCGATCTGGATCGTCGACTGATATGTCGGGGGGACAAGGCAGCAAATCTAAAGGTACAAACAAACGCTCCAAATCGAACCGGCGCTGCGCAGTGTCCATGTCGGCGCGAACTCCTTCAATGGTCATTTGCCCGCAATCTCTAATTAAAAACTCTCTGTAATTATCTAGGAGCTTCGAGTTTTTATCTTTGCGAGTTGCTTTCGACAGCGCAGCTCCCCTTGGAGCTTTTAAAGCGGGATCCAGATATAAATTGCCCTGGATAAACTTGGGAAGGTCTGTATAAGATGTACCATAACTCAAAGGATCGACAAAACCTTGCCAAGTGGGGTCTGAGTGTCGAGCAGATACTTGCCCCTCTCCAACCAATGCATAATGCTGTAGGGTTGCCCCACCCATAGTACCTCTTAGCCAACCTATGAGAGTAGAAAAATTTGGATCAGCAAATGTGTCTCCGCAACCTATGAACAACAAACGTTTGAACGCGCTCAAATGCCGTTGAAACAAATCACGAGTACTATCATCAATTGTTTTTGCATAATCCCGAACACCTAATACACATGTATCGGGCTTTTGCCAATGACCATGCAAGTGCAGTATCCCCTTCTCTTCTCCACGAATCCATGCCGACGCCTTGCGCGCATCATTTAAAACAATCGAGGGAAGCCCAGTTGCAGCCTCTAATAATGAATCGTAGTTTAATGTGCAAATTGGAATCCCCAAACTCGTGATATGTTTAAGAGCTTCTAGCATTTCCTTATTTTCAGGCTTCACTCCTTCAAATGACTCATTAAGCCAGCGCGCATAAAGATCTCCGTTTGGAGCGCCCAACTTTCTCCCTACAAACTCTGCAGCGCATAAAATATCATCTAGATCTGATGAGCTCAGTTGATTGCTCCAAAAGCCTATCTGCTCTGAAGTAACTTTCCCTTTTTGGCCAGCAAATGAAAATCCACTTTCGACTAATCCGGTCCATGATAAAGACCTGTACCCATTATTAGTTAGGGATATGCTACAGCCTGTACCCACGACGACTACAAGCTCGCCTTTGCTTATGGAATCCCTTATGCCATTTAGGATCGAGCTTGTTGCTATCATAAAATATATTACCTTTAATTATTAGTAAGCCAAGAAGCACATTTATAATCGTTAATTATCGAATTTATTACATTTCAAAATATAATTCTACATGCTAGGTAAATAATTTAATGGAGCATCGCAGTCTAATTAAAGCTCAGCTTTTATCCTTTCTTCCTCGTGCGCCAAATGAACGACAGCTTTTGGCCGAAAGCGGGCGCTCGCGTGAGGCTGTTATCCGCCCCGCTTAAGAGTGAGTGATCTCACCGCACTGCAGACCGACGGTGCTGACTAGCAATTTAGCTTTTGCCCGACTACCACTCAGCTTTCGTCTCCCATGACGCTAGAAAGTCACCTCAACTGCACAATTTGAGAACCCCACTCAGGCTCTGGAGCCCCTCGTGCCCTCAATTCAGCGAAGACTTGCGCAGAACACTCACCGTAACCCGAATAGCCGAGTTTGATAGCAGACATACCATCTTCCTCCCGAACGTAGGTAGCGTCCGCTCCTGCTTGCAGAAGCAACATAGCGATCTCACTTCCCTTTTTCTTTCCGGCACTGCACGCGTGGAGCAAGGGCGTCAGCCCGTAGCGATCGACCTGGTCAATGGGTGCGCCGACCTCGATAAGAAATTTCACGAAGGCAATACGAAGCTTGTCCACTGCCGCCTCCATAGCGCCGTCCAGACTTGCGCCTGCATCCGCTAGCAACTTGGCTGCAGCAATCGTCCCGTTGTACACCGCCGATATCATTGCTGTACGGCCGAACTTATCTTTCAGGTCGACCTCTGCTCCGCGTTTGAGCAGCAACTTCGCAAGCTTTAAGTCGCCCCTTCCGCAGACCGACGCCAACGGCGTTGAGAGTTCACCCGTACCATTGGGGTTTCCTCCATGGTCGAGCGCATGCAGGAGTATTTCCTCCCTGCCGTAATAGGCGGCTTTGTCGAGCACGCTGTGGGGATCAGCTTCAAAGTCATAGTCATGCCCAATGAAATCCAGAAGCTGCTGCAGGTCACAATCACGCATGAGGTTGCTGAGATCGTTTCTAAAACTCAATTCGCTCATTCAGACAAGTCCATTTGTTAGAGGTGAGTTTACGGGTGTTCGATGGATGGCAAAATAGTAGCAGACGATCTTGAGATATCGCTGAGTACGCACGCTCTCGATCAAAAAAGTTGAAGGCTTGCATCAAGTAGGAGGGCTTGTTAACCCCATAGATTAAAGCTTACTGGGTTTTTATTGGCTTGCGCACCTAGTTCCGTAGACACCCGAAGGCCGCTTTTGGCCGAAAGCCGCCGGTCGCCGACGGCAGCAGTCGATCGGGAACTCCCGGCCACGAAGGGCCGCTACCGGCCAGGAGCGGACGCTTTGAGTTGTCGGTACTAGATTGAGTTGACCATGCATCGGTACTGAATTCGATTCACTACTTATTGAGCGGTACCACACTCAATCCCCGTTCTTCGCCTCCCATGTGGCAAGCAGGAAAAGCGCAGTTGAGCCCGCCAGATTCACTGCTAGTTCTGCATGCCGTGGAGCAGCCTTCACCCCGCCTTTTCCTTTTCCGTGAGCATCGCTTAGACGATTCCGAAGCGCTCCTAAGCCTTCTATAACTGCTGTACACCCTCCAAGGATTTGCTTGAACACGACCTCTTCATGCTGTGCCTTCGTCAGATTTAAAAGCGTGGCTGTTTGTTTGTAGAGCTTGTTCAGATCAGGAGTCGACTCATGGTCGCTCGTTCCGGCTTCGTCAAGAATGTGTTTGCATACCGATTCTAGGAGCGTACGAGCCATGGTGATAGCTCCCTCGGGGTCAGTTGAGCGCCTTTCAAGCGCTTTTGTCCAAGCGATCCGAACGTGCTCAGCGTCAATGCGGTCCAGCGCCTCCGAGACAGCGATATCCGAAGGGTGCTCCGCACCCGATTCAGCGAAATCGACGAGCGCCCTAAAATCATCCCAGATGAACTTCCTGCGCTCTGCGTAGCTTGGGAATTTCGGCTGGATGAACCCCCAAAACTGATCCAAGTTCCTGTAACGACGCACCCACGCGGGTACCAGCGAGGCCACACGAGGGTCATCAAGCACGCTCTGACGGTAAAGAGGGTAATCCCGCTCATCATCGTCGTTTCCATTCCCCGTTGCACGATTGATGTAGATCGATTGCAAGCCTTCAACGTCATCAATGAGAGCCATGGCTTCCCTACCTTCGCAGCCTGTATACCAAACAGTTATACCAGCTCACGATTGCCTGTGAACCTAGCTCGTAACGGCATTTCTGCGCGGGCGCCTTCGGGGGGCAGAGGTTTCGCACAATCTCAGATCCGCTACTCACTATATGGCTGAATGAATGCATTTGACCGGTAGCGGCCCTTCTAAACGAAGCCCTTAGGTCGACGGCATCCGCTGCAATCACAAACAGCTCCTGCCAAGGCATTAATTGATGTAACACCTCTTCGCCATGTAACACGCATATCGGCAAACCAGCCCCAGCTGTGTAACGCGATATAAATCCATTAAAATCATATAGTTATACACTTATGTAACACGCGTAACACCAGTAACACGGTTTTATTAGGGTAGCCCCCTAGCCCCTATGGTATTGCACCTTCAGCGAGCGAGGTGGGTCATGGTCTTGGCTTTGGTTCGATGGTGGGGCCCCTGGAGAGTTCTTCTAGGTACGGGGCATAAAACCCGCGCGTTCGCGTTAGCGGCTGGATTTTTTTAGTTGGTTGACCGGTTGACGTGGTTGACACCCATTACCGTGGTTGACGCTATGCATGTGTTCACTATCAGCAACAGATACAGCCACCTTTACAGAAGCTGTAACGATGGCCTTTTTTCTTCAAGATCCTTTCAATTTCAACGATTGAAATTTCAGTAACTTCCAATGCCTCCCACTAACTCGATCCCGCGGGTTTCATGCCCCGTGTCCTCAAGATATCCTCAGGGTCCCCAGCGACTTTTTTCACAACCTGCCCGAGACCACAGATGAGTAACCTTCAGAAGCTGATAGAAAATGCCAAGTCGGGCTTGTCTGTTCAGGAAAAAATCTCTGCTGAGGATTGGCAAGCAATCGCTAAGCAATGCGGAGCCCCTGAAATTGCAGAGATCGAACAGCGTATTGCCAGGTTACGAGCCGAGTTGGAAACGGTTGAGGAGTGGGACGGAGATACCCAAGATGACATACATCTTGCGATTTCCAGGTTCACCCAATTACTAAGGTCCGCGAAAGCACGGTAGCGATGCTAGTGGCGATGGAACCACAAGGATTCAACATGAATAAATTCCTAATAGGCTTCACTTACCACGAGCCCGAACGGTGGGAGTTGTTTCAAAAAGGCATCATTGAAGACTGCGAGTCATCCACCGGCGTTTACGTCACGGCCCCTACGTTGGGGGAGGCAATAGCGTGGACAGAACGCATTGCTGAGGAACTCCTGCGGGCATCCAACTCGGACCCTTCCCTTTACTGGAAGTCATTGGGTTATGACTGCTGGGTAGTGGATGAGCCCAGCAACTCTGATTGGAGTCATTGCCTCGCCTTTTTCCAAGCTGTCGAGACAGGCGTTTTTCCAGATTTTGAGAAGATGGGGACGAGCGCTTACGGGAAGTGGGTCGAGGGTCGTTGAGGCTCGCACACTTAATCCTGCGAGCCCCGGTGAAGCGATCTTCACAGCCCATTTCTTTTGTGACGAACAGCGTTGGATGGGTAGTGCGGGGAATTACCAAGGTGCGCCCGCAGTCGTTCGTCATAGTGGCTAAATCGAGCGCCCTAAACGAGTGTGAGAGGAAGCAGTACGCTGCACCATGTATGCCCACGTGTATGCCTAACCGAAACACTACCAGCCAGACCCTTATAAACCGGCACTAAAAGCTTCCAGTTCAAACGACGCCGGGGCACCATATAGCAGTCTCAGGCTGTCTCAGACAGTCTGCGAAACACCCCAAGAAGCCCGCCCTGTGCGGGCTTTCTTGTTTCTGACGGTCCGTGCCCCCCCTGTCGCGCCTTTTAATCACACGCCTTAACGTCCTCATAAACACAACCCCCAAGCCCAGCAACACCCCCCCAGTCAAACTCCCCCCTAAATACAATCTGGCATCCAAACACAACAGTAACGTACGCTAAGCCCCTCACCCCCGGAGACTCACGGATGAGCACCCCCACCCCCCAATCGTTCTCTCTCTCATTGCGCTCCTACTCCGGTCAGGTCGAGCTTCACCAGCACGACTTTCATCAAATCGTGCTCCCTCAATCCGGGTCGATGGAGATTGAGGTCGACGGTCGAGGTGGCAAGGTCGATGCGAGTCAGGGGGTGGTGATTTCTGCTGGGGCCCGGCATACCTTCCTGGCCAACACCCATAACCGTTTCCTGGTGCTGGACGTCTCGACCGGGCGTGGCGAGGCGCAGAAGGGTACGGTTGCGTCATTTGACCCACTCAACGACAAGCGCTTTTTTGCGGTCAGGCCCGATATACGGCATTTGCTCGATTACGCCAGTTGCAACGGGCCACAGTTGGTCGGCTCGCTCGCGATGGCCGAGTCCTGGAGTCGGTTGCTGTTGTGTTCGTTATTGCAGCCCGAGGTTGCGCGGAGCGATCCCGGTCAGTTCATTCTTGCTCGCGCGCTGGCCTACATCGAGCAGCACTTGGGCACGGCCCTGACGGCGCATGATATTGCGCGTTATGCGGGCACCAGTGAGCGGCGTTTGTATGTGCTGTTTGGGCAGCACCTGAATACAACGCCGTTCTCGCATATCGCGAACTTGCGCCTGAATCTGGCCATTGACCTGCTGCGCCAAACGTCTATGTCGATCATTGATATTGCGCATCGCGCCGGGTACGCCGACCAGAGTGCGTTAACCCATGCCCTGAAGAAAGCCCGCCATCTGACGCCGGCTGTGGTGCGTAAACAAGGGCGAGATCACTGAAAAAACAGCAGTCCCGAACAATTCTTCGGCGGGCCTGATCAATACTCGCTCTCTCGACCTTTCTATTGTTCCCGCTTGAGGATTATCCGCAGACGGGGCTTGCATGAGCACTTCCAACCCATCCATCACCCTTGCCAAGGGCACCGCCAGTGCGACGCTGATCGGGGTGATTGCCGTGTTTTTGTGGGCGTGCCTGGCGCTTCTGACCACCTTGACCGCCGGGATCCCGGCCTTTCAGTTGCTGGCTTTGAGCTTCGCGGTCGCCTTCGTGGCCAGCCTGTGCGTGCTGGGGCTGCGTGGCGCAGCAGGGTTCAGCAGTTGGCGCCAGCCCTGGTCTGTGTGGGCGACGGGGTTTACCGGGATCTTCGTCTATCACGCGTTGTATTTCTTTGCCCTGAAGGCCGCGCCTGCGGCTGAAGCCAGCCTGATTGCCTATCTGTGGCCGCTGCTGATCGTGCTGCTGTCGAGCTTTGCCACCGGCGAGTCGCTGCGCAAGCGCCAGCTGTTGGGCGCCTTGCTCGGCCTGGCGGGGACGGCCTTCATCATGCAACTGCGGGCCCGGAGTGACAGTGCGTCGATGCCGGTTATCGGTTACGCCGCCGCCTTTGCGTGTGCCTGGGTCTGGGCGATTTATTCGGTGTTCAACCGGCGGTTCAGCCATGTTCCGAGCAGCATAGTCGGGGGTATTTGCGGGCTGGTGGCTGTGGCCGGGGGGCTCTGCCACCTGGCGTTCGAAACCACGGTGCGGCCTGAGCCGGGCCAGTGGGCGGCGATCATTGCCCTGGGTTTGGGCCCGGTAGGACTGGCTTTTTTCGCCTGGGACCACGCGACCAAGCACGGAAACCTATCGATGCTGGGCGCCCTGTCTTACCTGGCGCCGCTGTTCTCCACACTGCTGCTGATTGCCGTGGGGCAAAGCGATGCCAAGCCGATCTTGATGATTCCCGCGGTGTTGATCATTACGGGGGCGGTCATCGCCACTTCACGCTCACGCACGACCTCGCGTTGATCTCGACGGGTAAGGAGACAGGGAAATGAACTTGATAGCTTCGCAGGGAACCCTGAGGATCGAGAGCGACGGGCCGAGTTTTTCAGTCGCGCCCACGCGGCCCTTACTCAGTCATCTGGGAAAGCCATCGTTGCTGAACAGCCGAACCGGCATCCGTCGTCGCGCCCATGGCGAGGCACCTCGTGTGCTGCTGTTTGTGCCGCCCTACACACGTCTGATCGAGCCCACGTCGCACGACAGCGCATTTGCCCGCATCGGCATTGATACGTTCGAAGTGATGAAGCGTGCCGGTACGCCTATCGGCCTGTTGCGCATCGCCACGGTGGCCCGGCGGGCCGGTTATGACGTGCAGATTGTCGATTCGCCCTTTGCCGGCTGGTCCCAGGAGCACAGCCTGGTCAAGGTCGACCAAGGGCATCTGATCCGCTACGGCCTGACCGATACGCAGATACGCGAGATCATCGAAACCGCGCAGCCCGATATTGTCGGGATCCAGTGCAACTACACCGTGCAATGGGGCAATGCACGGGCGTTGGCCGAGCTGGTGAAAACCCTCGATCCCAACCTGGTGCTGGTCACTGGCGGCGCTCACTCCAGTGGTGACTGGAAGAACGCACTGCTGGATTCGGCCTTCGACTTCGCGCTGATCAATGAAGCTGACCGCGCCTTTACCCTGCTGCTCGATGCCTTGACTCACGAAGGCACAGACATCAATGCCGTACCTGGGGTGGCGTACCGCGACAGCCGGGCGCAACTGATCCGGCCCACCCAGAAGTCCAGCTACCTGAGCATCATCCCCAAGCGGCAGGACCTCGAGGAGCGGCTCGGCGTCATGCCCTTGCCGGACTTCAGCTTTCTGGACATGAAGCATTACCTGCAGCCTTATCACTCCTCAGGAGCACGCGTACGCAAGCATGGCGCCTGGGCGCAGATATTCTCCACGATTGGCTGCAACGTGAACTGTAACTTCTGCTACATCCCGAAAATCAACGGTCCTTGGCGTGCACTTGGCCTGGACTGGTTTGACCTGCACCTGGCCGATCTGGTGAAACAGGGAGTCACTGAAGTGCTGATCGAGGACGATCACCTGATGCATGACCCGTTGTATGCGATGGAGGTTGGCAAGCTCCTGAAAAAACATGACTTGCCCTGGGTCGAAGAAGGCGGGTTGAGCCTTTTCAACCTGATCCTGCTGCATTTGGGCGAACGCTTCATCGACCAGATGGATGAGAAGGAGCGCAAGAACCCGCAATATCGCAATGTGATCGAGGCGGTAAAAGGCGGGCTCACGGCCAGGAAGTTCATTCGGTCGATTGCCGAAAATGGCTGCTACAACATCTACCTCGCGGTGGAGAGCGCGAACGAAGACAGCCTGGTCAATTCCAACAAATCCCGACTTAACGCAATTCAGCACTCGACGTTCGAGCTCATCGAGATTTTTACCGAGCACGGCATTCAGGTTACCGGCGGGTTCATGCTGGGGTTCGTCAACCCCCCCGGCGGACCTGGGCAAAAGCCTTTTGTAGAGAGCCTGGAGCTGATCGACCGCACCATCGATTACGCGGTCAACCTCATGGGTGCCGGCATGGCGTACGCCAACCCGTTTATCGTCACGCCGATTCCCGGGACGTCGATGTGGGAATACCAGCAGCAGTATGTGGTACGTCACTACGACAACGGTTGGTCCCATGAAAAAGCCACGATGGCGACCGACCAATGGAGTGCCGAGGACATCGAGAAAGCACGCATGGAGTTGCTGGTTCGGGCCAACGGGGCTGATCGTGTCCGGGAGATGGTGCGTCGCGGTACCTGGCCTGTGGATGCGTGAGTGAAGGACGCTGGCTGCGAAGATTTTTAGCGCCGTGTTGCCTCCGCTCCTCTCCCCTGTTTTGCTTGGGGAATCAGGAGCGGGGCAAAGACTGCGGCGGTCAGCGTGCGCGTCAGACCCTGGCAGGCGACACAATGATCTTCACATTGTGTTCCTTGTTTTTAACCAGTTCCTCGAAGCCCTGGCCCACGATCTGCTCCAACTGAATGCGCCCCGTCACCAGTGGCGAGATGTCCAGCCGCCCATCCGCGATAAACGCGATCACGTCGGCGAACTCACCGTTATAGGCCAGCGCGCCGAGTACCTGTTTCTCAGTGGCCACCAACTCGAAAAAGTTGAATTCACTGGGTTCTTCGAAGATGCCCACCAGTACGCACTTGCCGGCCTTGCGGATCAGGTCGATGGCGAGTTTGGCCGTGTGTTTGTTGCCGATGCATTCGAAACTGACGTCCGCGCCGAGCCCGCCGGTCAGGCGGCGGACCTCGGCCAGGGCGTCGCATTCATTCGGATCGAGCACATGGGTCGCCCCCACTTCCCGGGCCTTGGCCTTGCGCGCGCCGGACATTTCCAGCGCGATCACCTGGGCCGCGCCCGCCGCCTTGGCGCACATGATGGTGCACAGACCGATGGTGCCGGCGCCGACCACCACGACGTTTTGCCCGAGCAGGCTTCCGGCTTTTTTCACCGCGTGCATGCCGACGGCCAGAGGCTCGATCAGCGCCCCGGCTTCAGCGGGGAAGTTCGCCGGTAGCTTGTACAGCAGGTTGGCGGGCACGTTGACCAGTTCGGCGAACGCACCGTTGTTCATCAAGCCGGTAAAGGCCAGGTTCTCGCAAATGTTGTACAGCCCGTGGGTGCAGTAGTAGCAGGTGCCGCAATGCTGACAGGCATCGGCCGCCACCGGCTCGCCGACGCTGAAGCCCTGTACGCCGGCACCGAGTTCGACGATCTCGCCACAAAACTCATGACCGAGAATGCACTGGCCCTTGATCCCGGTCAGCGGGTGCGGGGCGTCGACCGGAATGAACACCGGGCCGGCCACGTACTCATGCAGATCGGAGCCGCAAATGCCGCACCATTGCACGCGGATCTGCACCCAACCGGCAGGCGGCGAAACGGGCAGCGGCACGTCTTCGACGCGGATGTCGTTACGACCGTGCCAGACAGCGGCACGCATGCTGCGTTGCGAGTTGCTCGAAAGGCTCATAGCGAAGTCTCCTTGAAACGGTTGGCACTGGCGCGCCGGGTGGGTTGCCAGTGGCCAGAGCAAGGCCGGTGCCAGCTGTGCAAAAACGCCTGGACGCCCCTCTCCTAGAGCCGCCGAATGAACACCCAAGGGTGGCCGGCATCGAGGTCAAACGAGACGCGCCATGCCAGATCGCGCACGGTAGCGACGAGACCGTGAGACGTTGCGTCTCACTGCAAGCGTTGATGCCAGGGGCGTGCCTGATCCACCTCAGTCGTCTTCAATAGGGGCGCTTCGCACCCCAGCGCGGGGCAAGCCCGCTCACCACAGCAAGCCCGCTCACCACAGCAAGCCCGCTCACCACAATAAGCTTGCGCAGGCTCACCCGATAACGCATTCGAGATTGCACCTCCACGCCCCACGTGATCGAGGACTATTCGTAACTTGTGGTGAGCGGGCTTGTCGAATCGTCGCACCGCCCGCGCTGGGCTGCGGAGCAGACCCAAAACCAGGCGCTGCGGTTTACCTGACAGAACACAGGGATCCTGATTGGGGCTGCTTCGCAGCCCAGCGCGGGGCAAGCCCGCTCACCACAGCAAGCCCGCTCACCACAAGTAGGGTGTTCGCCCTTAACTGACGGACCGGCGCCAACCAAGGGTGCTCAAGCGGCCCAAGCCCCCTGTATGACGTTTTGTCAGCCGATCTGTATCTAACGCGCGCCCTGCTCCCGCCCTACCATCAGGCGCATCCAACCTGCGCAACGACGCGCTCAACCTACAGGAGTGAACCCATGCCCGAACTGTCGAGCCTGCTGGCGTATGGTCTGATTTCCCTTGGCATGGTGCTGACGCCCGGCCCGAACATGATCTACCTGATTTCGCGCTCGATCTGCCAGGGGCCGCTGGCCGGGTTGATTTCACTGGGCGGCGTGGCGCTGGGTTTCGTCGTGTATATGCTTTGCGCGGCGCTGGGGATTACCGCGCTGCTGATGGCGGTGCCGTATGCGTATGACGCACTCCGGCTCGGCGGTGCGCTTTACCTGTTGTACCTGGCCTGGCAAGCGGTCAAGCCCGGCGGGCGCTCGGCGTTTCATGTGCGCGACTTGCCCAGGGACGGCCCACGCAAGCTGTTCATGATGGGCTTTGTGACCAACCTGTTGAATCCGAAAGTCGCGGTGATGTATCTGTCATTGCTGCCCCAGTTCATCTCCCCCACTGGCCACGGCAGCGTGCTGACACAATCCATCGTGCTGGGGTTTACCCAGATCATGATCAGTGTGAGCGTGAATGCGGTGATCGCCATCATGGCCGGTTCCATCGCGACCTTCCTGGCGGCCAAGCCGGTTTGGCAGTTGGTGCAGCGCTGGTTGATGGGGACGGTGCTGGCTGGCCTGGCGGTGCGCATGGTTTTTGATGCGCGGCGTTGAAGACGGGGCTTGAGGGCACTGTGGCGAGCGGGCTTGCCCCGCAAGCCACAGGTTACCGGTGGCCTGTTCTTTTTTTGTAGTCAATGCGTGCGCAGCGCCTCCAGCCGTGCGGGCAGGTCTTCCTCGGGGAAGCGCGCGTGCAACGCCAGCAATTTTTCATCCGCGGCTTTGCTTTCACCCGCTTCCCGCAAGCGCACGATCGCCTGTAACTCTTGCTCCAGCGACGGCAACGCTGACGGTGCGCGCTTGCTGAGTCTGGCGCTCGATTCATCTGCCAGCGCACCTGCCATCTCAGCCTGAACCGGCGCACGTTCAGCCTTGGGCGCGGCGGCGATGCGCGCCATCGGCGCCGGTGCGGACAACGCTTGCGGCGCCGGGCGGGCGGCTTCCTCGTGCAGGGCGGAGAAGGTCGCCGTGGAGATTTCGGGTTGTGGCACTGGCGAGCGCGTGACCACGCCGATCATCAGCGCCAAGCCGGCCACGGTGGCGAATGCCATTTGCCAGCGCGGGCGTTGGCAGGCGTGCAGCCAGCGTTGCCACAGGCTCGGTTGCGGCGCCGGGGCCTCGCGGCGGGCGGCGTTGAGGATGAGGGCGTCAAGGGACGCGGGCGGCTCGCCGGTGCTGTGTTGACGGTAATGCTGGGTCAGCACGTCGTCGGTGTCGGGAGTGTGTCGGGAGTCGGTCATGCGAGTATCTCCTCGGCCAGCAGGCGGCGCAGTTTCTGCTGGGCGTAACGCAGGCGGCTTTTTACGGTTTCCAGCGGGGCGCCGGTGAGGGCGGCGATTTGCGGCACTTCGAGGTCGCCGTGCAGGCGTAGCAGGAAGACTTCGCGCTGGTCTTCGGGCAAGGCTTGCAGGGCGGCGTCCAGGCGCGCCTGGTCGCGGCTCAGGCTCAGCTGTTGCTCAGGGCCGGCGCTGTCGTCGGCCTGGGCGTGCAGTTGCTCATCGTAGCTGTCGTGCAGCGGGTTGTGGATGCCGTGCTTGCGCCAGTGGTCGATCAGGCGGTTGCGGGCGATCTGGAACAGCCATGTACGAAAACTCGCGCGGCCTTGTGGCTGGGTGTTGCTGCGGATCAGGCTGAGCCAGGTCTCCTGGTAGATTTCCTCGGCCAGTTCGGCCTTGTTGCTCAGGGACACGAGGAAGCGGTAGAGGCCTTGGCGATGCCGCGCGTACAAGGCTTCGAACGCGGCGGCGTCACCGGTTCGGTAGCGGGCCAGCAGCGATTCGTCGCTGGATGGATCATCTGGAACAGCCATGCAGGGGGCGAACTCCTTTTGTAAAGTTAACGCTGTTGCGTTCAAGATCAGGGTTTCAGGCTTTGGGCCAGTTCCACCATTTGCACGAACTCGTTGCGCAGACCAAAGGGGTCATCGCCCCGGGCCGAGCGGGCCAATGCGGCGGTGTCCTTCAAACTCATGCTGCCAGTGTAGCGGCCATCGCCCTTGAGCTGTTGGGCGAAGGCGGCCACCGCCGCCGAGAAGCGCAGGTCGTCGCTGGCCTGGGTGGTTTCGTGGCGGATGGGCCGTTCGATCAAGCGGCTGTCACCGCCCGTGGCGGGCTTGTAGCGCACGCGCAGCATCGCCAGTTCATCGGATTTACCTTCGGCCGCAGGCGCAGTGGCGTAGCGCAAGGGCTCCAACCAGCCCCTCTGGCCCTTCGGCACAATTTCATACAGCGCGGTCACGGTATGCCCTGCGCCGATCTCACCGGCATCGACTTTGTCGTTGTTGAAATCCTCACGCTTGAGCGCGCGATTTTCATAGCCCAGCAGTCGATACTCGCTGACCTGTGCCGGGTTGAATTCCACCTGCACTTTCACATCCCGCGCGACCACCGCCAGGGTTGAACTGAGCTGGTCCACCAGCACCTTGCGGGCTTCGCGCAGGTTGTCGATATAGGCGTAATTGCCATCGCCGGCATCGGCCAGTTGTTCCATCAGGTGTTCGTTGTAGTTATCCACACCGAAGCCGAGGGTGGTGAGGGACACGCCGCTTTTACGCTGGCGGGCGGCCATTTGCTTGAGGCTGTCGAAGTCGCTGACGCCCACATTGAAGTCACCGTCGGTGGCCAGCAGGATGCGGTTGATGCCCTTGTCGATAAAGCCTTCGCGGGCCATCTGGTAGGCCAGTTCGATGCCGGATGCGCCTGCCGTGGAACCGCCGGCGGTGAGTTGATCGATGGCATTGCGGATCCTGGCCTTGTCGCGCCCCGATGTGGGCTTGAGCACTACGCGGGACTCACCGGCGTAGACCACCAACGCAACCCGGTCCTGATCACGCAACTGATCCACCAGCAATTTCAGGGTGCTTTGCACCAGCGGCAAGCCTTCGCGGCGGTCCATGGAGCCGGACACATCCACCAGGAACACCAGGTTGGCCGGCGCCAGGTCCGCCACGGCGCGGTCGGACGCCTTGATGCCGATGCGCAGCAGTTTCGTGCGCGGGTTCCAGGGTGTGGCGGCGACTTCGGTGGTCACGCCAAACGGTGAGCCGTCGGTGGGCAAGGCGTAGTTGTAGGGGAAGTAGTTGACCATTTCCTCCAGTCGCACAGCGCCTTCGGGCGGCAGGCTGCCTTGGTTGAGGAAGCGTCTGACGTTGGCGTAGCTGCCTGTGTCGACATCCACGCTGAAGGTGGACACCGGCGTTTCGGCCACGCGATGCACCGGGTTGTCCGGCAGGTTGGCGTATTGCTCGCGGGGTTCGCTGCGGTAGTCCATCGCCGCTGATTCCTGCATGCGCATTGGAGCGGGCATTGCCATGCGCTTGACCAAGGCGCCCTGGGGCGACGCGCGTTGCAGCTCGGCTACGGGCTCGGCCGGTTTGGCCAACTCAGGGGATGAAGACAGCCCACACCCGGCCAGCGCCACCACCAGGGTGACGGCAAAGCCTTGGGCAGCAGGACGCAGGAAGAGCAGAGGACGGGACATGGGCTGAACCTCGTGAATGAATGATCCGTTCACAAGGTCAGACGCAAGGTGCGGGATGTTCGGGTTAACCCTGATTCAAATAACACCACAGTTGGTCTGTGGTGTTCTCAGAATCCGGATATCAGTCCGTGCCGTACTTCGGGTTGCGCGGGCCGTACAGGATCCCCGCGCGTTGGCCCGGCGACAGCAGGCGTGCACTGGTGATGCCGGCAATCGGGTGCGCCGCATCGGTGGAGCTGTTGATCACTTGCTTGACCGCCGCGGTGATCAGCATGCCCACCAGTCCGCCGCCGTTGTTGTTGCCTTCTTCACTGGACGCCCGCGCCGAACCGGTCCACAGGGTGGTGCCGGTGCGCAGGTCCACCAGTTTGGCCGAGGCCGTCACGGCGGTGTCGCTGGAGATCAGCATGTACTTGGTGCCGTACTCGCTGACGGTGATGTACAGCGCCGCGTCCGCGCCGAAGATGTCATGCAGCTTGGCCGGTGGCACGCCCTGGATATCGTTGGCGGTGGTCAGGCCGTTCTGGCGGAAGGTTTCGTCCACCAGGGCAATCGGCAGTACGTAGTAGCCGGCTTCGGCCAGCGGGTAGGTCACTTGCGAGACCAGGCTGTACGAGGCCTGCACTTCCGGCGACTCGTTGATCGGCGGCAGTACCAGGATCGACTTGGGCCGCGCCTGTTTGTACGCGGTGTAGTCAATGGTCTTGGGGGCTGCGCAACCGCCGAGCAAGGCCAGGGCCAGCAAGGCACCGGTGAGTTTTAACAGGCTCATTTAGTGGCCACTCCGGTCTTGGCGTTTTTCAACAGGAAGTCCATGTACGAGGCAGACTCGGGGAACAGCGCCTTCTCAGTGCGGAACTCCTGCACCATCTGGTCATCCTTGCCCATGCTCAGGTACAGCATGCCCAGGTGCGCGTGGTAACCCGGCGGCGCCTTGCGGCCGCTGGCGTTGATCTTTTGCAGATCACGCTCCAACGCCTCGACCTGCGCTTCCTTGGGCTCGCCCTTGAAGTACTCGTAAACCTGCGGCTGGTAGCTTTCCCATTGATACAGGGGCTGGGGCGCCGTGTGGCACCCGGCGACCGCCGCGATTGCTGTCAGCATCAGCGCCAACTTCACTGCCTTGCTCATCCGTGTACTGCTCCTTGAGGGGTTGCTGATCAGTTGCGCGGGTTCCAGGCGCCGGCGTTGATGCCGTCGACCAGGCGGTTGATGGCTTCGCGCATGGCCAGGTCGAGGACCTTGCCATTGAGGGTGGAGTCGTAGCTGGCGGTGCCGCCGAAGCCGACCACTTCACGGTTGGACAGCGCATACTCACCGGCGCCCTGGGTGGAATAGACCACTTCGGAGGTGCTGATGTTGACGATGTTCAGTGCGACCTTGGCGTAGGCCACTTGGGTCTTGCCACGGCCGAGGATGCCGAACAGCTGGCGGTCGCCGGTCTCTTTGCGGCCGAACTCGGTCACGTCGCCGGTCACGACGTAGTCAGCGCCCTTGAGCTTCTGCGCGGTGCCCTTGATCGCGGCTTCCTGGGAGATTTCGCCCATGTTGTCGCGGTCCAGCACGCTGAAGCGGTTGGTCTGCTGCAGGTGGGTAATCAGGATGGTCTTGGCCTGGCCACCGAGGCGGTCGACGCCATCGGAGAAAATGCCGCGCATGTAGCTGGAGCGGTTGTCGAATTTGCCCACGGCGATGGGCACGCGTACGCCGGAATAGGCGACGTTGGCACTGGCGACCTGTTCCACCGGCATGGCGCGGTTGCTCTCCGTGGCGCAACCGGCCACGGTCAACAGCGCTGCGGCGGTGAGGCCGGACAGCAGGATTTTGGACAGTGTGTTCACGGGGTGCTCCTAAATGGGGGGAATCGGGTATGGCAGCTGACGCTAGCGAGACGGAATATCGCGCAGGTCGTCGACGATGTAGTCGCTTAGCCCACTAGTGAAATACCGCTCGACACTGGAGTTACCGCTGTTGGTTACAACGCCGGCAAGGGTCCTCCATTGTTGCGGCTGGCCTCGCCAGTTGCTGGGCTCCAGGCTGGGGCGGTTCTGGGCGAAGTGCAGCACCTCGGCACCGGCTTTCTTGACCTTGACCTTGTAGCCAAAATCGATGCTTTGCAGGATGGTACCGTCGTCAATCAACAGGTTCGAAAACCCACCATTGGAGTCGATGATATGGCGCACATAGACGACGTCGACATCCAGCAAATAATCGGCGCTGTCTTTACTGGTTGCGTAACGCTTGGCTTTGAGCAAGCGGTTTACCAGATCGACGCCGAGTTCCTGGCGAACTTTGTCATCCGACATGAAGTGCTTACTCTTGCCCTTCACCTCAACGTTGAAGGTGTCGAGCCAGTAAGTAGCAGTCTTCGAAATCGTGACCGGTGCCGGCGAGATGTAGTACTCCGGCTTGGAGGCGCAGCCCGCCATCAGGCAGGCGACGAGGAATACGGCAAACATGCGCATGTCTGGATTCGTCCCTGAAAAGTATCGTGCTTTAAACAATCGCGGCATTTTACGGGGTTGAGAGCGGTTCTCAAGGTGTTTCGTCGGTTGCCGTGCGGTGGCGCACATTCCCTCAAGTTATGGGCGAGCAGGACGTCACGCTCAAATTCAACATGACCGCCCTCAAGGGCCATCGCGCGCTACCGACGCTGACGCACCTGGATGCACTTGGTACTGATCGTGGGCATCCCGTTCCAGGCAGACACGCGGGAAGTGGTCGAGGCGTTGACGCGCAGTACGCTGGATGAAGCGGTGCAGCGCAAGTTGCTGTAACCCCGCCCTCTGTAGGAGCGAGCTTGCTCGCGAAAAACCGGAGAACACCGCAGGCATTCAGCATGCCTGCGGTATCGCTGCCAGCCTCAGCTCACTTGATCAGGTCAGGTCGAGTGGTCTTGAGCATCGCTGCGCTCACCGCGCCCTGAACCGAGCAGGTGATCATGCCATTGCTGGTCTTGGCCAGGTCACCGGGTGCGGGCTCGACCATCAAGATGCGTTCGGCCGTATCGGTGACCAGCTTGCCCGCGTTGTCATCGCCGCCTTCCGGCACCCAGGCTGATTGCTTGTGCGACCAGATCTGCGCACGCGCGTAGATACCGTTGGCTTTCTCCAACGCCGTACCCGGTACTTTACTCAGCTGAGCGTAAAGCGCGTCGGGTGCCTGTTCGGTGTAGAAACCCCAGTTGATGATGCGCGAGCCCATCAGGTCCTGGTCTTCGGCGAAAAAGCCGGTCAAGGTCATACCGTCAAGCGTCAGTGGCGTGTCGAACATCCAGCGCTGGCCCATATCGGACTTTGTGCCGCCGCTGAGCGTGATCTTGCCGTTCTCCAGCTTATGGGCAACACGCTCCTTGAGCCCTGCCTGGCTTACCACCGCCAGGGAATTCTGGTCGCAGGCGAGAAAACTTTGCAGGGCAGGCGCCGCGGCGAAGCTGCTGGTGCAGGTCGCCAGTGCAGTGAGTGAGATAAACAGACGATGCAGTTTCATTGACAGCTTCCTTGGGTCTAAATAATTGCGGGCCGGAAAGGTCAGGCGCATAGCGGGGGATTTGCGTCCATACGGTGCCACTCCGGCTTATGTCGTGGTCAATCAACGAGAGTTGAAGAATCGCGTGTCAGCCCCTTGCCAAGCTAAGTGTGCAGGGCGGATGAACAGCGACAACGGCCGAGCTCGGGCCCGGCCGTCTTAAGCGTTTTTAGTTACTTGCTTTCTTTTGCCACGGTGCCCAAGGACGCATCCTTGACCAGATAACGGCCTTCCAGATCGCTCAGCACTTTGAGACTGTTGCGCGCCACGGCGAAGCCCATTTCGACTTCCTGCTTGAGGTAAACCACCTCACCCGCCTTGACGTCGATTGGCATGTCCGCCCAGTTTTCAGCCTTGGAGCTGATCACGTGCTTGCCCGGCGTCACGAAAAAATAGATGTATTGGTTACCGCGGTTGTAACCCATCTCCGAGTCGGCTTCCTTGTCATCCAGGAACACGTTGAACCGTACCAGCATCCCGACGTTGCTAGGGCGTACGACATACACCAGGCCTTTATCGGCCACGGCAGCCTTGGGCAGCGCATAGCTCGCCACGTCAGCCTGCATCTTCTCTACCGACGGCGTCGAAGAACAGCCAAACAGCGTGGCCAGGGACAGAAGGACAGCGGCTTTGCAGAACAACTTGATCATGTATTTCTTCCTTGTGGGTAGCGGTGGGGCGGTTTCGAAAACGCTGGCGAAGGCCGGTTCAGATCTTTGATGCGTCTGGGCATCGCCAGTGTGTCGGCAGTGGGTGGCATTGCATGAGGCATTGTGCCACTACTCTGACGCCTTGCGCGGTTTTGGGTGAGGGGCTTATAGTCCGGCCGTCGTCCAAATGGCGATCAGGTTTGGCGACCTGACAACAGAGTGCAAAAGCAATCCGCTTTCATGCAGGTGTTTTTGCACCCGCAAAGCCGTGCCTTTTATGGCGGCTGTGCGCGGGAGACCTTCGGGTCTGCCGGTTTACTCTGTTGCCGGTTCGCCAACCTGCGTACAGCTGCCACCCATTCGTTTGGCGACGATTGAGTGGTGGTCTCAACCACTTAACAGAGTGCCAATTATGAACCGTTACATGCCCCTGACCGGCCACGACTGCACCGTCCCCGCCCTGCTCATCGACACCCAAGCCCCCCTCGACGTCCTCCACGACGCCGCCGTGCACCGCATCCAAGCCGTCACCCAACTCCTGGAAAACCTGGCCTTCCGCGATCAGCTCAGCAGCGATGCCGTGGTGCTGCAGGACTTTGCCCATCTGCTGGCGATTCCGCTGCGTGACGGCTGTGATTTGTTGGATGCGATCAGTCGCAGGCTGAACGCCAACCCGTCCTGAGTTATACCGGGCGGCCCGGCCAGGCCGCCCTGCTCAGGTATTGATGACAATCGTCTTGGCCAACATATCGCCCAAGCGACGACGCAGGCCGAACAGTACAAAAAGACCGTCCAGCACACTGAACACCATCTTCGGAACATTGCGCAGGAACGACTGGAACAGCGTGCAGTTCGTGGGGTACGGGTAACCCACCACGGCCGTGCGGCACACCCGCTTGCCCAGGCTCTGGCCATTGGGCAAGGCATCGCAAAACAGGTAGTACCCGAAGGCTGAAAACAGCAGCACATAGTGGAGGCCATCAAACAATGCCGGGCCTCCTGCAGAGCTCAGATAGAAATAGGCATAGTCCAGGTTCCGGTTCAAAAACAGCAGGAAAAACACCACGGCCATATCGATCAGATAGCCGAGCAACCGTCTGAACGGGCTGGCGATGTCCCAGGTTTGCGTGGCCGATACCGAATCGTTCATGACGTATTTATCCCCTACCGTTGTCATAAATATCCGCAAGGCTGCGAACGCTCGTCAGGTTGCCGGTCTGAACCACGATGGTCTTGGCGAACATATCGCCCAGGCGCGTTCTGGACTCCATGAATATCCACACCCAATCGATCACCACCAGCGCTCCGGAATTGCGGGTTAACGCCTGGGAAACCGTGCAGCTTTTGCGAGTTTTACGGTCGACGACGGCGATGCTCAACAAACGCTTGCCCAGGCTCTGGCCGTTGGGCAACGCGTCGGCCAGCAGGAAGTAGGCGAAGGCTGCAAAAAACGCCGAGAGAAAACCAGCCTTGGGCGTCACGGCCGGCACGTAGGCAGACAATGCACCGGCGCAGAATTTGACGATGAAAAAGATCAGGACTGCGATGGCGCAGTCGATAAGGCGCGCGGCCAGGCGCCGGCCGATGCTGGCCAGGATCGTCGGGCGTTTGGCGGTGTGGTTTGCGTCCATGCGGTATTACTCCAGATTCATGGCGTTGGTGTGTTTTGACTGGGCGCAAATCGGCTCCCAGCCTTTCAATGGTATTGCTGTGCTGCCCGCCGGCCGGGAGTACCTGCGCCAGCGATGCTCGAAAGGCTCATGGAAACGTCGTCCCGATACGCGCTCGTTCATTCGAGAACCAGATGCCGGTGACCTTGCCCACCACATCCTCAAGCGCGACCTGGCCCATGAAGCGGCTGTCGTTGCTGACATCACGGTTGTCACCCAACAGGTACACATGCCCCGGCGCTACCTGGAGCGGCGCCAACTCAAGGGAGTAGTCCTTTTTGACGCGCTCAGCCGGTGCGTGAAACAAACCCAGGTTCTCACCGTTGCGGATCACCTCGCCATGGACGATGGCCAGAGTGTCACCACCGATTCCCGCTACCCGTTTGACCGCCTCGGTGCCATTCCAGCGATACACCACGATATCCCCCACGTTGGGCACGCCAGCCCGCAGGTCCGACATGATGTAGTCGCCAATCGACAACGTCGGGACCATCGACCCCGACGGAATGTAATAGTTTTTGAAGCCCAACAACGGCACCCGAAAGACGTCCAGCGTCAGCACCAGGACCACCACCACGCCGACGTAAAGAGCATGGAAGCGTTTACGCGGCACATTGGGCGGACCGCTGTAGCGACGGGCCAACACGGCGGACACGATGGCAGAGGTCAGTTTGACCGTGATGACGAAAGCGAAGAATGCATACAACCCAAGGGGTGTAGTGACCAACCCCAAGGCACCCATCAGCGCGACCCCGCCGAGCAACAACGCTGCGACCCGGATACCCCACTGTGTACGGCCTACATACACCAGGCCCCAGCCGGGTATGAGGCAGGCCATCAGGAAGGCCTGGAGGGAGAATTTTGCAGGTTTCATTGATCATCCTTAATAATGCAAATGCTGGCGCCGCGCATATTACTGCTGGGCTCGCCAATCCACATAACCTTTAATCGCTGTTAACTGGCTAAGGATGAAGCTGGAAAAATCCTCATATAAGACTTCCGCATCACTCAATTCAGGATCAATTTCGACAATTGACCAATCATTCGCAGCATCGAATGCATAAAAGACACCGCTCCCGGTACTGGCAAACACATACATATTACGATAAGCAACTACATCACATCCGGTGACAACTGAATACTTCGTTGGACCATCCTCGATGTAAAGAGCGCTATCCAGCTCACCAAATCCAAACTGTTCAAGGAATTCAAGATAGTCGAGCGGCACACCTACGCGGTCGAGAACCTCAACACCTCTCAAGACTAATTCACGGTTACTTAAGCAGCTTCCATAATCACCTTCATACAACGCACTGGACACTATTTCTCTTATAAGAACACCAACTTCCGACGCGCCTTTCATCGCCACTCCTTGCATCTGAACATTAACACTTTTTAGGTAGATAAACGTCTAACACGCCACCCGCCCCGACCTTATAGATATATTCGACTATGTATTCAACAGCCTGCTCACCTGCCTCGTTGACTGAGGCGGACATTCTTTCTTGCCGACCTGAAACCTTATAAGCCTGATGTGCAAAAAAGCCAATGACCAGAAGTATCAGAATCAAGCTGTCTTGCTCTAAGCTTTCCGTAATGAAATTATGCTCTCCCAAAGGACCATTTTGCATTTCATCCGAGTCTAAATAGTAGGCCAACTGCTCAGGGCTTAAACTTCTATCGGTTAACCATGACCAGCACAACTCAATAGCCTCACTACATTTAGTATAGGTAGCGGGAGCTGACGATAGATTATCTAAAGTTTGATCGAGAATCAAAAGAAAAATAGCCGCTCTTTTAACCCACACTTGCCCCTCTAAAACAGACAGACTTTCCGAGTAACTCATAGAACCCGATCCTTTTTAGCTCAAACACAGAAAACAATTAAGCTCACTTCTATCAAACTCCCTGACACTTCCACAAAATTGCGTAAGGCACCTCATCATTCAATGACCCCAATGAGCGAAAATAATAGACCGCTGACGGACCTTCCAAACTCTTATGAACAAAAGCGCCATCAGACATCACACGATAAGAGGCATACTCTCGAATATTACCGGCAGTCTCCAACGCTCGCTTTATTTCAATATAGGCCGCCCCAGCCTCCTCTGGCATCAACTCAAAGGGCGGAGGGCAAACAGCCCCATCATCACTTTCGACGTCTCTGTAATAGGCTCGCTGAAATGCTGCGTCACTGGCCGCCCAGTAAAATGACAATACTTTCAGCTTATCCTGCCCATCCTCTTTAATCGCATCTGCCAAGCAGTACTGAGTGACCGACATCTTGTACACTCCCTCATCGATGAGTAAAAGTCCTGCTTCGGGCACAGCAAGCGCATCACCCTTTTTAAGCTCGCGTAACAGTGCCCATTCAGTCATCACCAAACACTCCTGTTGCGATTTCCAATTATCTCGATGGGAACATACATGCGACGATTTGTCATACCGCTTAGTATCCTCCGACACTCAGAGGAAAGAGGGGCCTGACCCTGAGGAATCCCCACCGGATTGTCCCGCTCGAGATTGGCGGATATGGAGCTATTGGTGCGCGATGAAGTACACCGGCAAGCTCAGAGGCTAGAGTAGATTTGTGGGGACTCCTCAGGGTCTGCCCCCTTTTTTTCACTTATTCAGCCGTCGCTTTGACTCAAAATATTTATCTCACGCCAGTAGACAGTCGCTGGTAGAGACTGATTCTGATTAAACAAGGAAAAAACCTCGATTACATCATCAATATTAAACCACTCATCCTTTTTTAATGGTACACGGCCCGCACCAAACGACAGTAAGCTTCCATCTTCAAAGTTTGTACTAGAATTTGAATGATAACCTCTGAACAGTTTTTTACTTTTAGCGTCATATCTTTCAATAAAACAAGTGAATCTGCCTCCAGCCACTTGCACATAGTTACCCTCATCATCAGTTATACATGCGAATGAGCTAGGGCCGTAGCTTTTTAATTTTTTTAGCGTTTTTATAATCTGCGCTTGATTTACACCTACTACTACAGGACTATTTTCGGCTTCGAGCTTCATATTTCCCACCTTTATGGCACATAGACTGTTGTAGCGCTTTCGATGACTTGTCCATTTAGCCGTCCTTTCCCTTGCGCCCCAAACTCATTAACAAAGTAATCGGTAAATTCTTGATAGCTGGTCTTACTAGCCGACCCGCTTTTTACCTCAAGAGAAATAGGGGTCAGACCACCAATATACATTGGTGCACTAATCGTGGTCTGCCCCCTATTTCCCTGGGTGTCTTAGCCGCACCAAGCAACTGCTTAGTAGCGAACTTCCCATCAAAAAGAACAGGCAAATTATTCTTACTGGTTCCGGCTACTTCTTTTGCATCTACTATTCAAAACGACAGTAAAGTGGCCATTTATCAAGCCCGATTGAATTCAGGATCAACAATGCAATCAAGCCCAGCAGAAACAATTCATGTCCTTTGTCATTCGCCTCACCTGTGACTCGGATATTTCATCTCGGCCCTGCCTTCCAATTAAGGACTTCGGATCTACCACCTGTGGAACGCCGCTAACAACATCCGCCCCAACCGCTCGGGGCTCACTACCTGCATACCGCCGCCAATCCGGATGGTAAGGATTGGCCTTCATCTCGTCCGTAACCGTGGTAAGTCTCGTCGGCTTAGGTGCTTCCGCTGCCGGCTTTTCATCCTGGAAGCTCGCGCCATTCGCCGCTGGAGCACCGTCACCCACGGCTTTCGTTGTCCCAGAGGGCAAATCGCTCGGAGGTCCTTTTGCACCTGTTCAACCCTTCAATGCTGGCAAAGACAGCACTTCATCGTACTGTGGCCAGTCTTCCCTTGCGCGTTTGAGCACACCTTGCATCAACTCGTCCAACTCAGGCACTGGTTGCTCGGGCGGCAATTGGTCAAAGGGCGCGGCCAGCAGCGGATGATCAATCTTCTGCGGATTGGCTAAACCTTCCCACTGGCGCAGGCGCAGGATATAGAGAATTTCCACCGGCACGCGCTCCAAGTGCCAGTCCTGATTGAAGTCGTAAGAATTCTTCTGGCTCTCTTTGCCGGTTTGCCAAGTGTGGCGGTCACACGCGGCCAACAGACAGGGCATCAGGTCGTCGGGGCTGGGAGTGCGCCACTTGGCCAACAAGGCTTCGTAGATGGGTTCGTCGTAAGCATAAGCAGGCCATTGATGCGAGACATCGCCCACCCAATCGGCAAACACACGCAGCATAAAGGCTTGGGCGCGGCGGTGTTGCTCTTCGTACTCAATCACTAATTGATGCCCACGATTGAGAGCCGCATGGGTGAGATAGCCCTGATGGATGACGGCATCCTTCCAGCCTAGGATCGCCATGGCGGCCATCATATTGGTGGCGGTTTGGATGCTGTAGTTTTGGCGGCGTCGATCATTGCCTGCCGCTTTGGCAATAATGTCGAACTGACCCGCCCAGAAGAACAACTGCCAAATTCCTACTTGGTAATAGCGCAGCCAATGGGCCAACTCCAGAAGCCATCGCGGATTATCTGGTGCGGTCGCCAATACCTTGTGGGCTCGTGTGACGGCTATCCATTCGGAGCTACTACGCGTAACGTTGTCACTATTCGGTACAGGCATTGATGGCTTCGCAAATGCATCGCCGCGCTCAACATATTCACGGATGCCATTCAACTCGTATTCATCTGAGACGTGTGGCCCCTTGGCTATGCGACCCAGCACACTTTTGTAGGAGGGCCATTTCGGGTTTACGCCCGAGCGCTCGCACTGAATTACTTCTTGGTCCATATTTCCACCTTAAATTCTGCTACACCAGTTTTACTGGGGGCGGGAACACCGACTTTGACTGTTACACCTTGAACCTTGGCTTTTCCTGAATCCAACGCCGCTTGCAAAGCATCGCGTAAAGCAGGATCAGAGTCGGGAATTCGAGAAATAGGGGTCAGACCACCAATATACATTGGTGCACTAATCGCGGTATGACACCAATTTTTAGCGGATCAACGAACACTAAAAAACCAAAGAACGAGACCTAGAATAAAGCCAGCCCCAGCTATTTCTAGATAGAGCGCCATATACTCTTTTATAAGCCCGGCAACGTCTTCACCACCACTCAATCAATACCCGGCAACCTGAAAGAACACACACATAGACAACAGGCCAAACGCACAGGCACAAGGAAGATAGATGGCGATCCACCAAGACTCATTTCTTTTCATTGCCAACCGAAACCATTACGTGCGCCACACCACCAAGAGAAATTTGCCCCGCTTATTTGGGGACTTTATAAAAATGTGATCTGCCCCCGATTTCCTCTGATGTGGATGTTGCTGTAAATTCGCATCATTAGCCGCTGGTGTACCGTTACCGACTAACTTTGCTTCACCAGACGGCAAGCCGCTCGCAGGTTCTTTTGCACCAACTTATCTAGGAAGAAGATATTTCTCCCTAACCTGTGCCATACAATCGATCATTTCTGCCAGTTTCTCCCCTTTTAGCCCCACGTCTGCTAAATCATCGGCGCAGCATTTTTCATAAGCCCTAGCCAAACCCTCTAACATATCCTCCGCATAAGGACTTTCTCTAGATAACTCTAACCCATACTTCATACCCTCGCTAAATATTGCAGTTTGCAACACTGCAAATAAACCTACATCAGCAGACGTGCAAAGAGAGCCCGCTTCATCTTGAACATAAGCAAAGGCTTGTTCTGGCCGAAGACGAATCTGTGATATAGCCTTTTCATAAAGCCTAGATACTATCGGATAAATTTCTTCCACAGCCAAATCGATCGCCATAATTACTTCTCCACAGTAAATATATTTAACTGGATGTTAGGATACCGCTCGCAAAACTGATTGACAATATTAGTACAACTTGGGCAAACCATTTTCTCTGAAATCAAATTTATACGCCCAGAAGTTTGTGAGTTCGGACCTAGACGCTGAGCTAAAGTTTCCAAAATTTTAAATTCTGTATCCATGTCTCGCAGATACCCCTCAGTCGTTCCAACATATTTAGACGTAGAAACTTGAGGTTTTAATATCCACGAATTCAGATCACCACCAGGCTTCGGCAAAAACTCCTCGACCCTATTATCAAACTGACTATAAGCTTTCATCACCATAGTCTCTGATGACAGCGCACCAACATCCACTTCAGCAAATGCGACGTTTCCTTCTCGAGGTAACCCTGTCCGAACATCACTAACCGCCGCCGAAAGCCTATCCCTGATTCTCGGCGCGGTGGAGTTAGATAGGTAGACTAGGCGTTCCCCCTCTGCAATCGTCCCAGTCGTTTTTGTGCCGTTTGCCCCTAGGACGAAAAGCTCACCTGACGCCTCCGTCGCCAATTTCCTTTTCGCAAAGGCAGCGGCAATCGCCGCCGAAATCCTCGCTCCCAGGCCTACACCTGTGAGCGAAAGGGCCGCCTCATCCACCGCCGTGACCGGTTCAGCCGATTTCCTAGCTAATAACAACAGCCTCGACATCGCGTCTTTTGAAGCCATTTCGTTGGTCGAGACGTTAATGATTTCTGTCGCATGAGCATCTGCCTGCTCCCGACCGTATTGAACCCATTTGTCAAATGAGCTCAATTCGCCATAAAGGCCGTCGCCCAAGCCATTAAAAAGGCTCGTGTCTACAAACTGCTCTTTGGTGGAGTTGAACGCATAAACTGCAGAACCATTGGCAATAATTGCGGTGCCGTCTTTCCACGTTAATGGAATCTTCTGTTCAGCCAATTCTTGAATCGCACCTCTGGCAATCGCCAAATCAGGATCCAGCCAATCTCGCGTCGGGTCATTGCCCCAGTTCTTTTCAAGCGCATCTAAACGGGCGTTTTCGACGACATCGACCTTTGATCCTGCTGCCATACGCAGCAAGTCTTCCCACGAGGCATCCGATTTCGGCTTGCGCCAAATTTTCTCTAACTCTTCTGCTTTCTTCTTGAGTAATGGCACCTCTTGGGTCAGGTGAAGTTGTCGATTGAATACTTCGACGCCGTAACCGGTCCCGGCCCCGACAACAGCGCCGCCGGTGCCATTCCCGGCGCCTGCTCCAGCGCCGATCCCGGTCGCAACCAACGCAGTGATGTTTTCCTGGCTGACCTTAGATAATTTGCTGTTTTCCAGCGCCTTTGCAATCGAGGGCATCAAGGCGGCGGAAGCACCGGCCCCCAACGCGCCACTTTCCACGCTGCCGCTGGACAACCCCATGGCGGCACCTGCCAACGCGTGCAACATGACGCGTGCTGCTCCACCTTCTGCCCATGCGGCTCGGGTGGCCGCGTCCGATTTCGGGTTCAGGGATTGCGCCTCAGCGTAATCACCCACTCGCTTGAAGATCTCGCTAGACGCAGTATTGGCGACGATACCGACTGTCGTACCGACGGGCGCGCCACCAAGGCCCGCGGCGATCAGTCCCGTCGCGATATCGGCCATCATTTTCTTGTCGCCGCCGAACTGCCAACGCTTGGCTTCCGAATAAGCCAGATCGGCGGCACGGGCGGTATCAGCAGTACCAGGCGCGCCTGCGTCTGCTTGTTCCTTCGCCGCCTGCCCAAGCTTCTTGGCCTCATCGGCCTTCGCCCTGCCTACCGCACTGATCACCCCACTGGCCAACTGCGCCGAGCTTTGGATCAGGTCAATACGCTCTTGCATGGCCTTTTCATCAGGCCGGTCAAGTTTCTGATTGGCGTTGGCGGTGTCGCGATTCAACCCCACCAGGTCATTGGCACCTTCGGCATTGCGAACCACAATCGTGCCTTCGCTGACCGCGCTACGGGTGTAGCTATGGTCTTTCTCCTTGAGCGCTATCGGGATGCTGCCGCCCATCGAGGCACCGCTGGTACTGCTGGAAGACACCGAAATACCAGCAGACTGACTTTTGATCTCGCTGACATTCTTGATATCGCTGACGATCAGCCGATCCGTGCTGAGCCGGTTCTTATCAGCTGACGCCTCACTGGCAATCACCGCGCCTTGCAGGGTGGTGGTCTTGCCGACATTGATGTCGTAGCCGCCCGTGCCCGCATACAAACCGCTCTGGTCGGTCACGCCCTTGTAGTCGCTGTTCATATTCGCGGCGGCAAGGTTCGCCGAGCCCGCTACGGTAGAGCCGTAGCAGAACGGAGGGACGCAGATACTGGCGCCGAAGCCTGCGCTGCTCTGTTTGCTGCGCGACGACTCGGTGTCCTGGAGGGAGATGATATTGAGGTTTCCGCCAATATCTGCCTTGATACGGTCCGCACGAACCTGGGCGCCTTTGAGGGTGGTATCGCCACCGCTTTGTAACAACAGGCTGCCTGTATCGAGGGTACTATTGACCTGAGTGACGGAGTTACCGTTGCCATTGTTCTTGGCACCCTGCGCTCCGAGGTCGAGGGTGAAGCCGTTTTGCTCGCCAATATTGAAGCTGGCGCCAATGGCGGTTTTATTTTTCGACCCTTCGTTTTTGCGGTCGGTGGTGTTCTGTGCGCTTTGCATCAACACATCGTTTTTGGCTAACAACAACGTGTTGGCGGCTTTCAAGCTGCTGCCGGTGATCTGGATATCACCCTGAGTACCCGCCGCTGCGCCCGTGGCAACGATCGACAAGTCTTGCCCTGCGTTGAGCGTGCTCTGCTTGGCGGTGACACTGTTGAATTCGCTGCTGTTCTTGCTGCGGTTATTGGCCAGTTCAGTACCGATCTTGATCAGCGAACCGTTGCCGGGCGTGCCGCCGGTTTTGTTTTTGAAGCCGGAGCTTTGCGCATTGGCGTCCGAAGCCTGGCCATTCAGGTTGTAAGCGGCGAGGGCTGCCTGGGCGATTTTGACTGCCTTGAGTCGTGGGTCATCAGCGCTACGGGCCGCTTTGACGGCGTCGCGCATGCTGGTGGCGGTGTCCACTACCGAGCCCGCGATCACCCGCCCAACCGCCAAGCTCTTGGAACTGTCCTTACTGGTCTGACTGGCCGTCTCCATCCCCGAAGTAACGGTGACATCAGCCCCACTCAACTCCATGTTCTTGGTGCTCACCAGATCACTGGCCACCACCTTCAACTCACGCCCCGCCGTCAACGACACATTGCCCGCGCTCGAACCAATAGTGCTGCCGGTCAAGGTCATTTCATTGGCCGTGCCGTTGTGCTTCGAGCTGTTGATGTACAGCTTCTGGTTGCCGGTCATGTCGTCCAGACCGAGCTTGTTGCCGGTCAGCACGCCGGTGAGGTCGCGATTTTTTTCCTTGTGCATGTCGGTGCGGGCGAAGGTGTTTTGCGCCGCGTCGATGGTCAGGTCGCGGCCGGCCTGGACGGCGAGGTCGCCGGTGCTGACCAGGTTGGAACCGGTGACCGTGGCGTCGCGTTTGGCGGCGACGGTGACGGTTTCGCCGGAGACCATGCTGCCCAGGGCGGTGGTGCGTTTTTCGTCGACTTTGTCCTGGACTTTGCTCGACTTCAGGCCGCCCCAGCTGCTTTTGCTTTCCTTGCGTTCGTGGCGGGCGCTGTCGGCGTTGCTGACGGCGAGGATGTTCACGTCCTGGCCGGCCACCAGTTGGGTGGCGCCTTTTTCGGCAGTGACAGCACTGCCAGCCAGCAGCAGGTCTGCACCCGCCACGACGGTGCTGTTTTTGCCGGCGCTGACGAGGCTGCCGACGTTGTTCACGACGTCGGTTTCATCCAGGCGGAATTTTTTGCCCTGGGAGGTTTTCTTGGTCTTGCTGTAGAAGCTGTAGTCCTGGTTTTCGGCGGCTTTGAGCTCGAGGTTTTTACCCGATACCAAGTACGCCTCGTTGCCGGCATTGACCTGGCTGGCGACCAGTTGCAGGTTCTGCCCGGCGCTCAGGGTGGCGTCGCCGCCGGCCTTGATCACGCTGGACACTTGCTGCACGTGGTCTTCGATGCTTTTGATTTTTTCGAGTTGTAGGTCGAATGCTGCTCGTTGGCTGCCGCGATGGCGTTGAGGTTGGCGCCGGCTCGCAGGGCGACGTTGGCCTTTTGATGCCTTGCGTGTTTTTACGCTGAGGACTTATAGTCCGCCGGTCGTCCAAAAGGGCGATCGGATTTGGCGATCCGTTGACCGTATGCGAAAGCTTTCTGCTTGCTTGCAGGGGTTTCCGTACCCGCATCGCTGCTTTATGGCAGCTGTGCGCGGGAGACCTTCGGGTCTGCCGGAACTCGGTCCCGGTTCGCCAACCTGCGTACAGCTGTCACCCATTCGTTTGGCGACGATAGGTGACAGCTTTCATTACATCGACCGAGGCTTTACCTATGAATAGATACATGCCGCTTACAGGCCATGACTCAACCATCCCCGCGCTGGTGATCGACACGCAAGCGCCCCTAGATGTTCTCTATGATGCCGCCGCGTATCGCATTCGTGCGGTGACTCAGTTTTTGGAGAACCTCGCGTTTCGGGAAGAGATCAGCAGTGATGCGATTGTGCTTCACGATTTTGCGCTGTTACTGGCAATTCCGCTGCGAGATGGGTGTGATTTGCTGGATGTGATTGGCCGGAAGTTGAACTCAAAAATTTCATAAATAAAATGGGCGGTTATTTTAAAAACCGCCCAGCTTAAAAACTTCCCAGACAAATGAAATAAAAAAGCCAATTATTAAAGAACGTAACACCTCCAGATTTGCTTCTCCACAAGCATTCAAACAAAAACGTGGCCTGCCCCCTAATGGATAGCGCAATCACAGTTACGACAAACGACACAGTGAAATACTTGCACGTCACTGCACATCTTATTTAGCCTTTATTAATTGCATCCAATAGTTATATGTCTCTCGAAGCCGACCTAATGTCTTTGATCCATCAGCAATAGCGCACGCGAATGCATGAGCAACTCTTACTGGATTGGTAGGCAGCGAGCCAGATGCGGATATAACAGGCTGCCCGTAATCCGCCTGTTTCTTATTACCTTTTAACTGACTCCAGCTCAGTTCAGGGTTATTTCGAACCGCCACTTCACCATAATACATTCCAACTAAAACAGCCAAAGACATTGCCTCTTCGGATAGAACAGGTGTGTTCAAATCAGCCGTGCCGGCAATTGAATCATTTCCTGTTTCGTTAACCGTTGATGACAGTTGCTCTTTATAAATCCGTGAAGCTAACCACTCAGCCACACCATCTAAAGATTCCGGGGAAAAATCCGCGTTCCAGCTTTCATATCCCGGCGTATGCCAAACAGCTTGAATTAACTCATCTAAACAGTAGGGTTTATTAAGCATAAAGAGTTCATAAAAACTATTTAGCTCTTTCGAATTCATAGATGAAAAAAAATCTGTGACTGGCGTATAGGCGGTTGTAAATTCCATAATCAATGCACCTTAATTTTGATTCCCGCGTCGGACAAAGCTTTTTCAAGGGCTGGCGCAGGTCCAACGCGTCCTGTGACGGGGCTCCTATAAAAATTCCATGTTACCCCATTAACCATACCGCGGCTCAGGAGCTCCGTATCCTTCATCACCTGAAGGGCTGTATTGGCGTCGAGTGAAGTGTATCCAACCTTGGACTCATGAGCCAAAGCACCTGGAGCTAGCTGGTCGACGACACGCACGCCTTGGGTCGTTTGGAAGGTAACTTGAGACTGACCACCCAATGGTTTTAGGGCATCCTCCCCGATTTTCCCTGTTGCTCCAATTCCGGCGGACGGATTAGGAGAAACAATTCGCGTCGCTCTATCCTCGGTCAACGTGTAGTAGTTACCATTACCGGCCAGAAACACCTGATTGCCATTGGCGTCCTGCGTTCCGGTAGGTTTGTAAGTCCCACCACCGGGGCCGTTCACGGTTCCATCAATTTCTTGTGTGTAGCCTTTGGGAACATTAAAGCTCGCGTCGTTTGCTGCTGATTTTCCGGTTCCGACAACTTTGGCCTCTCCAGAAATCAAAGTCGATGCAGGCACTTTTGTAGTAGACGTTAACCCTTTTAATCCGTACCCCCCAGCAATCGCCGCCGTGATGGCATGCATCGTCATGACAAAATCATACTGTTGCTCAACTTCCGCCCGCGTTTTCTCAGAACGGCTCGCAAGGTCCGTTATCACGATGTCGTGGAGAATGCTGGCATCGTCTAAGCCACGTAATGCAGCCTCGGCATTTTTTGCATCAGCCGGGTAAAGTTCTTTATAAAGCAGACGGACAGAGACAGGAGCCTCGTATTCCGCAAGAGCCTGACGTGCAGGTTCGATCAAACGACCGCAAGCGGAACTGGACAAATTTCCGGTAGTGCAGGCATCGCGAATCGCTTCATCTCGATCTTTATCGATAACGTTTATATACGCGAGTTCATCTTTTTCTTTGTCAGTGATGGTGCCCAGCATTTGCTTGCGTGAAAGCACAAACTTACGGGTCGCTTCCGGCACGCTGAGATAGTTATTCTCAACCGCATTCCTCCCAACCTGAGCCGCTGCCACCGCATCCAGTGCGCCCTTGCCGGACAACGATCCTGAAAGGCCACCCGCCAAGGTCGCGAGGCTGGAGATCGTCTGCTTTTGCGCCTGGGTCAGGTTCTCGTTACTGACATCGCCATACAGGTTCTCTTTGATCAGACGTGCGGTTTCCTCTGCCGCCACAGCACCGGCTGCACCAGCGAGTGCTGAGTTACCGCCAGCCTTGGCGAGCACAGCACCCAGTACCGCATGGGCCATCAGATTGGCTGTAGGGTCGCCCTTGGTCCTGTCCCTGATTGTTTCTGCCAGATATGGCGCCGCCGCCCCCGCCAACGCCCCACCTACGCTGCCACCCATCGCCGCTTGCACCACGGCAGTCACTGCCTGGCTGGCCTTCTGGAAGCTGCTGCCAACGCCATAATCCTGCTGGGCACGCTGGCTGATCTGAGCCTGTGTCGGATTGGCGATACCCTCATCAATCAACTTCAGGCGCGTGGCTTTGTTGACGTCACTGTTAGGGTCGTCAGCGGCCCTGATCCTGGCCGCAGCAATCGCATCACCAATGCCCTTGGTCAACTCCATCGAACTCTTGATCAGATCCATGCGTTCCTGCATGGCCTTTTCATCAGGCTTGTCGAGACGCTGGTTGGCGTTGGCGGTGTCGCGGTTCAGGCCGACCAGGTCACCCGCGCCTTCAGGGTTGCGCACCACGATCGTGCCTTCGCTGACGGCACTGCGCGTGTAGCTGTGGTCCGAATCGTTCAGCGACATTCCATACAAGGCACCCGGCGTGAGGGTAGTCGCGCCGCCACTGTAGGAACCGGAGACGCTGACGCCGGCCGATTGGCTCTTGATCTCGCTCTTATTCTTGATGTCGCTGACCAGCAGCCGATCGGTGAGCAGCAGGTTTTTGTCGGCCGTGGCTTCACTGGCAATCACCGCACCTTGCAGGGTGGTGTTTTTCGCCACATCGATGGTGTAGCCACCCTTACCGGCAAAGAAGCCGCTCTGGTCGGTCACCGCCTGGTAGTCGCTGTTCATCTTCGACGCCGCCAGGTTCGCGGACGCGGTTACCGGGGAGCCATAACAGATCGGCGGAATGCAGATGCTCGCACCGAAGCCTGCGCTGTTCTGCTTGCTCTTGGACGTTTCGGTGTCTTGGCGCGACAGAATGTTGAGGTTGCCGCCGATGGTGGCATCGATACGGTCAGCGCGTACCTGCGCGCCGATCAGGCTGGTGTCCTGGCCGCTGCGCAGCACCAGCGAGCCGGTGTCCAGAGTGGTGTTGACCTGGGTAACCGAGCCACCCGAGCCAAGGTTCTTGGCGGTTTGTGCACCGAGGTCGATGGTGAAACCGTTTTGCTCGCCTATGTTGAAGCTGGCACCGATAGCGGTCCTGTTGCGTGAACCGTCGTTTTTGCGGTCGGTGGTGTTCTGTGCGCTTTGCATCAGGATGTTGTTTTTCGCGGACAGCAACGTGCTGTCGGCTTTCAACGTACTGCCGGTAATCGTCAAGTCACCCACAGTGCCCGGCGCATCGCCCGCGGCGATGATCGACAGTTTACCCCCGGCGTTGAGGTTGCTCTGGTGAGCGGCCTGCGCCGTGTATTCGCTGCTGCTTTTGGTGCGGGTGTTGGCCAGTTCGGTACCGATCTTGATCAGTGACCCGTTGCCGGCAGAGCCACCGGTCTTGTCCTTGAAGCCGGTACTTTGTTTAGCGAGATCGCCCGCCTGGTTATTCAGGTTGTACATCGACAGCGCCGCCTGAGCGATCTTCACGGCCTTGAGGCGCGGATCGTCGGAGCTGCGCGCCGCCTCGGCTGCGTCGCGGATGCTGTTGGCGGTGTCGACCACGGTGCCCGCAATCACTCGCCCAACCGCCAAGCTCTTGGAACTGTCCTTACTGGTCTGACTGGCCGTCTCCATCCCCGAAGTAACGGTGACATCAGCCCCACTCAACTCCATGTTCTTGGTGCTCACCAGATCACTGGCCACCACCTTCAACTCACGCCCCGCCGTCAACGACACATTGCCCGCGCTCGAACCAATCGTGCTGCCGGTCAAGGTCATTTCATTGGCCGTGCCGTTGTGCTTCGAGCTGTTTATGTACAGCTTCTGGTTGCCGGTCATGTCGTCCAGACCGAGCTTGTTGCCGGTCAGCACGCCGGTGAGGTCGCGATTTTTTTCCTTGTGCATGTCGGTGCGGGCGAAGGTGTTTTGCGCCGCGTCGATGGTCAGGTCGCGGCCGGCCTGGACGGCGAGGTCGCCGGTGCTGACCAGGTTGGAACCGGTGACCGTGGCATCGCGTTTGGCCGCGACGGTGACGGTTTCGCCGGAGACCATGCTGCCCATGGCGGTGGTGCGTTTTTCGTCGACTTTGTCCTGGACTTTGCTCGACTTCAGGCCGCCCCAGCTGCTTTTGCTTTCCTTGCGTTCGTGGCGGGCGCTGTCGGCGTTGCTGACGGCGAGGATGTTCACGTCCTGGCCGGCCACGAGTTGTGTGGCGCCTTTTTCAGCAGTGACGGCACTCCCAGCCAGCAGCAGGTCGGCACCGGCGACGAGGGTGCTGTTCGTCCCCGCGCTGACCAGGCTGCCAACGTTGTTCACCACATCGGTTTCATCCAGGCGGAATTTTTTGCCCTGGGAGGTTTTCTTGGTCTTGCTGTAGAAGCTGTAGTCCTGGTTTTCGGCGGCTTTGAGCTCGAGGTTTTTACCGGATACCAGGTACGCCTCGTTGCCGGCATTGACCTGGCTGGCGACCAGTTGCAGGTTCTGCCCGGCGCTCAGGGTGGCGTCGCCGCCGGCCTTGATCACGCTGGACACTTGCTGCACGTGGTCTTCGATGCTCTTGACCTTTTTCGTGTTGGTCGTGGAGTGCTGCTCGTTGGCCGCCGCGATGGCGTTGAGGTCGCGGGTGGCAATCAGGTTGACGTCGCGTTTGGCATTGACCTGGCTGGCCACGGCGCTGATGTCGCGCCCGCCAATCACATGCAGGTCGCGGCCGGCCTCGACCACCGAGCCTTGCTGGGCGATGGTGGTGAAACTGGAGCGGTTGCCGATGGCGCCGCTGTCGAGGCTTTTCGAGGCGGTGATGTTGACGTCGCCCGCCGCCTTGACTGTGGCATCGGCACCGCTCTTGAGCACGCCGCCGACGTTGTTGATGTTGCCGCCAGCCTGCATGGCCAGATCGTTGGCCGATTCGATGCGCGCGGCGCTGTCGACGAAGTCGCTGCGTTCGCTGCGGTAGCTGCTGGCGCTTTCGTGGGTGGTGACGCTGCGTTCGTTGAGCAGGTCGGCGCCGGCGGCGAGGTTGACGTTGCCCGCGCTGATCACACCGCCTGCGCGGTTGGTCAGGTTGTTGCCGCTGAGCAGGTCGAGGCGACCACCGGCTTCCATCAACCCACTGTTGGTGAGGTTGCTGCCGACGTTCGCTAGCAGGTTGCCGGTGGCGCGCAAGGTGCCGGCGTTGTTGAGGTGGCTGCCGGTGATCAGGTTGACGTCGGTGCCGGAAATCAATGCACCGTTGGGTGCCAGGCGGTTATTCGCCTGGGCCAGGTACAGCACCGGCACCAGCACTTGTTGCCCGGCGACGGTGGCGTTTTCCAGCCACACGATGTCGTGGGTCAGGGCAGCGACTTGTTCGGCGGTGAGGCTCACGCCTACGGACAAATTCAGGGCGCTTTTGCTGCTGATGGCGTTGTCCATCAGGTGCTTGAACAGGTCGGCGTCGCTGGTCTGGCCATCGATGAAGCGCTGGCCGGTGCGGGCGAGCACGGCTTGCTGGATCAGGCGTTGTTCATAGAAGCCATCGCCCAGGCGACGTTGCGCGGTGTCGGGGTCGTAGCCGAGCTTGGTCAGCATGTAGTCCGAGCTCATGAACTGGCGCATGTCGGTGAGCAGCGGGTTGGTTTCGATCAGGTACTTGTGCGGGTTGGCCGCGAACTGGCTGGTGGGCAGGCCTTTGGCGCCATCGCTGTCGTTGAGGTGGAACAGGCCGTTCTGGCCGGTGGGCAGGTCGAAGCCGGGCAGGCCCAGCGGGTTGACCTGTTGCTGGGCAACGTCCGCTGGCAGTTGCGCGTTGAGGCTGACCAGGGTCGAGTAGCCCGGCGCCTTGGTGTTGGCGCCGCTGCCGACGTAGGTGTAGCCACCTTGCACGACGCTGTTGTCGATGCCGGCCTGGGCTCTCACGTCCACACTGCCACCGGCCTGGATCACGGCGGCGTAGCTCTGGTCGGGCACCATCAGCTGGGTGGTTTTGCGCAGGTCGGTCTTTTCGCTCTCCATCTTGCCAATGAACGACGCCAGGCCGGCTTCGACGCCGGTCATGTCCTGGCCTGCCGAATAGCGTTGAGTGAAGGCCGCGGCTTCACGGTACCAGCCTCCGGGCTTGCGCTCGCGGGCTGAGGTAAAGACGCGGTCATACTGGGTATCGTGGGTCACGACGCCGACGTTGGTGAGTTGGTTGACGATGGCCGTGAGGTTGCCGCCGGCGGCGATGCTACTGCTGCTGTTGAGCAGCTCGCCGCCGGTGAGCAGCATGTTGCCGCCCGAGGTAATGCTGGACGCTGCCGTGGCATCGCTGACGATGAAGTGATCACGCTGGGTAATCTGGAACGGCCGGTTCTGCTTGCCGCCTTCGCAGTCGCCACCGGTCACCCCGTCGATACAGGCGATGGGCGTGATGGAGGCGCTGTAGATGCCGGACTCGGTGGTGAGCACAGTACGGATGTTCTGGATCGTGCTGGCCGCCAGGATCAGGTTGCGCTCGCTCTCGATCGTCCCCGAGCTGTTGATGATGCTGGTGGCCAGGCCGCCCTGGCCGTCGCGATCGACACGCAGGTTGCCCATGGCGTAGATCGCGGCGCCGAGGTTTTTCAGGCGGTCGACCTTGAGGTTCATGTCGCCGCCACTGAAGATCAGGCCGTGGTCGTTGAGCAGGTTGTCCACCGAAAGATCCAGGCTGCCCTGGCTGGCGACGCTGCCGCCCACGGTCCAGTCCTTGCCGCTGCCGACCAGGGCGCGGATGCCGAGCAGTTTGCCGGTGGCGGTCTGTTGCAGGTTATCGACGTTGACGGTCAGGCGCCCGGCCTGGATCGCGGTGCTGTTGGTCCAGTTGGCTTTATCGAGGATCAGGTCGCCATTGGTCACCAGGCTACCGCCGACATCGTCGAGGCTGATGCCGCTGAGGTCGAGTGCACCCGTGCCCACGTGCAATACCTTGCCGCCGGTGTTCTGGAAGCGGGTGGCGGCGAGGCTCAATTGGTCGTTGGCGGTCTCGAGGCTACCGCTGTTGTTGAGCAGGCCGCCGATGGCGTAGCGGGTCTTGCCGGTGGTGCCGAGGGCGCGCATCTGGCCGCTGTTGGTGAGGCTGGCAGTGTCGACGTCGAGGGCGGTGGCGCTCTCGATCAGGCCACGGTTAACCAGGGCCCCGGTCAGGCTGACGTCGATCCGGTTGCCGGCGATCTCGCCGCCGCTATCCACATTCATACCGGTCAGGTGCACACGATCCCGAGCAAACAGCGCGCCGCTGCCGTTGTTGAAGTCAGTGGCGTCGATCTGCGCATCACCGGCTTTGGCGGCGATGCGGCCACCGTCGTTGTCGAGGGTGCCGGCGGTGAGGGTCACGCCGGACTTTTCACTGTGGATCAGGCCGTTGCCGCCGTTTTGCAGCAGGCCGCTGGTGGTCAGGGTCAGGCCATCGTTGGCGGCCAGGGTACCGTTGTTGCGATTGTCGATGCTGTTGGCGAACAGGGTCAGCAAACCTTGGCTGGCGAGCTTGCCTCCCTGGTTGTCAACGTGGGCGGCGCGCTGGATCAGCAACGGGCCGGCACTCGCCAGCTTGCCATTGCGATTGATCAGGTCGCCGATCAGGTCCAGGGTGATTGCGCCGCCACCGGTGAGGCTGCCGGCGCTGTTGTCCAGGGTATCGCCGTGCAGGGTGAAGGCACCGGTGCTGTCGATGATGCCGCCCTGGCTGTTGTCCAGCAGGCCGCTGACGGTGAGGGTCTGCGTGCCGTCGCTGAGCAGGCGACCGTTGTTGCGGTTGTCGACGCTGGCGGCGGTGACGTTCAACACCTGCTTGGCGTTCATGGTACCGCCCTGGTTGTCCAGGGTATTGGCGGTGGCGCCGAGCTCGCGATTGGCGATCACCGTGCCGGTATTGCTGATGTGCTGGGCCTCGAGCTTGACGTCGCCGACGGTGTTGCGCGTGTTATCGGCGTTGACCCCGGCCTCGACGATGCCGCTGTTGGTCAGTTGGCCGTTGCTGGTCAGTGTGATGCTGTCGCGGGCGGCGAGGGTCTTGCTGTTTTTCAGGGTGCCCTTGGTCTGTGCCTTGAGGGTGGTGCCCGCGTACACGGCGCCCTTGGTCTCCAGGCTCGCGGCCTTAATGTCCACCGCACCGCTGGCGGCGGCCTGGGCCATGCTCAGGTGGCCGTTGGCGTCGAGCTGAATATCGCCACCACTGGCTGCCAGTGTGCCGTCGAGCTTCACACCCACGCCGGCTTCGGTGCCCACCAGTTTGATCGCACCGGCATACATGCCGCCCAGGGCCGACGAGTCGATGGCCAGTTCCGGCTTGGTGCTGCCGTCGTCGGCGCGCGCGGTGGTTTTCAGGCTTTGGGCGTCGACGTCATTGCGTCCGGCAATCACGGTGAGCTGGCGCGCATTGATCTTGGCGTTGATCTTGGCCGAACGGGTAATGATCTCGAAGCGGTCGACGTTGCTGGCGTTCAAGCCCTGGCCGTCGATGGTCACCGCACCGCCATCCACCTGGTAGCGGTCCAGGCGCCCGGTCTGGTCAAGAATCGGCTTGCCGGTGGTCAGGGTGACGTTGGGGGTATTGATAAAGCCGCAACCGTTACAGCTCACGCCATACGGGTTGGCCACGATGACCTTGGCGGACTGCCCCGCCACTTCGGTGTAGCCGCGCAACTGGCTGGGGCTGCCGCCGTTGACTTCGTTGAGGATGACATTCGCAGCGCCGCCCTTGAGGTTCGGGTTGCCGACGATGATCCCGCCCAGCTGCGTGCTCTGCACCATGCCCGTGGCGTTGTTGAGGATCACGCCGTTGGGACCGACGTTGTAGTCCTTGAACTGGTTATGGGACAGCCCGCTGCCATTGGGCGTGGCGATGTTCACCACCGGAACGCCGTTGCCCGCCTGCCCGAGGGTAGTGCCGGGGCCGCTGACCACAATACCCTCGGCCTGGGCCAGCAGCGGCTGCCAGAACAACGCGTTGGCCAGGATCAGGGCCAGGCCGCGTTGGCTCAGGCTTTTCAGGGCAGTAACAGGGCGAACGTCCATATTCAAAATCTCAAGGCAGCGGTGTTGAATTACAGGAAGAAATCCAGGCGGAAATAAATCGGCGCTTCGCGCTCGGTCACGACGCCAGGCCTTTCCAGCGAATGGGCAAACGTCACGCTGGTGCTGACGTGCTTGCCACGGGCAAACAGCTCCAGGGAGTTACTCGATACCCGGCCGTGCTGGTCATCGTTGTAGCGATCGTTGCGAATCACGCCCTGGTCGTAGCCGACGCTGGCGCCGTACTCGGCGAAGGCCGGGCGCATCCAGTCGAGGGTCACCGGGCGCGCCCAACGCACTTCGTTGCGCCAGTAGCCGCCGCTGTCGCCGTTCAACTGCTGGTCCTTGAAACCCCGCACCGAGTACGAGCCGCCAAGACTCATGCGTTGCGGCGCGTACAGCACGTCTTCACTGCGCTGCCCGGTGGCCAGGCTGGAAAAACTCAATGACTCGCCCCACAGCGTGAACGGCTGCAGGTAGCTCAGGGTGGCGGTGTATTTGCGGTAGCGCGGCGTGGGCGTGAGGTTGCCGCGGATACGGGTCTGCTCATCCTTTTGCGCATCGAAGGCACCGATACCGTTTTGCATGCCCACATCAAGGTTGACGAACGCGCTGCCGATACGGCGCCCGTGGCTGATACCCACCTGGAATTCGCTGAGGCGGTTGCTGCTGACGCCCAGGCGTGTGTCGTTGATGTAGTTGTTGGTGCGCAAATGAGTGAGGCCGACATTGACCGACGTCTTGCTCACGTCATCGCGATGCACCACACGCTCGGCGCGCAGCTGGTGATTCTGGCTGTCGCCCCATTGCTTGTATTTGAAGTCATCGACGCTGCCCGGCGTGCGGTAATCGCTTTCACTGTAGGTGTAACTGAAGTTCCACCAGCCCCACGGCACGTTGTAGTAGAGCATGCTGTTTTTCGAGGTTTTCTGGTGGTCGCTGATGGCATCGTGGCCGCCGCGCAGGATCAGTTGGTCGGCCAGGCCCAGCGGGCTGTCCCATTCCAGGCCAGCGCCCCACTGCTGTTCGCCGGTACTTTTCTGGCCGTCGTTGTTGCGCGACAGGCTGGCGCGCCAGGGTTTTTGCGGCTGGTTTTTGACCAGCACTTCGCTGCCGCCGATCTGGGTGCCGGGGGTCAGTTCCATTTGCGCCTGCTTGGACGGCAGGCGGCTCAGTTGATCCACCAGTTGCTCGACTTCGCGCAGGTTGAGGGCCTCGCCAACCTTGCCGGGAAACGCCATGGCCAGCTCGCGGTCGGTGACCGTGCTGCCCTGGGCGCCCTTCAGGCCTTCGAGTTTGCCTTCGACCACCAGCACTTGCAGGTGGCCGCTGGAAAGGTCCTGTTGCGGCAGGTAGGCCCGGCTGGTGACGCGGCCCTTGGCAATGTAGTAATCGGTGATGACCTTGAGCAGTTCATTGAGCTGCGTAACGCCCAGGCATTGGCCGATATAGGGTTTGAGCAGGCGGTTACGGTCGGCTGCGGAGAGGCTGTCGGCGCCCTTGAGTTCGATGTCCTGGATGGGGAAGCAGCGGGTGTCAGCAGGCTGTGCCGGGGCCTGTGGCTGATTGCTCTTGCCGGGCAGGTCCTGGAGCTCTTCCAGGCGCCGACGCTGCTCTTCGAGAAGCCGGTTCTGGCGGTCGCGGATAAGGTCCTGATCCCCCGGCGTAGGGGCGGCCAAGGCACTGTTGCCGCTCAAATAAGCAAGCAGCAAAGTGCATAGCAAATACCGAGTCCGTGGCAATAAAAAAGACATGTTCGGTCCGTCGAAAATCAGGGGCCGCGAAACTAACATCGAACTAGCAGTAACCCAAAAAACAGAGTCAGTTGCATGTCCGCGCTAGTTATTCACGCAACACATTGATTAATAACAATAAAAAATTATCAAAAAGATACACGGCCTGACACTGGAAATATTATTCCGACAGGCGGCAGCTGTTCTGATAGCGATTCGTCGGAGAACTTATAAGTTGCTATTACTTGGCCATCAAGTTCTTGCCGAGATAAGTTAGTACCGAAAAAAGCAGATAAGTTCGCGGGAGTTTTGTGAATTGGATCGCAATAATCGGGATCGGCAGGGTAAGAGCCCCATGTGGGGGGCGGTGCGACGATTCGACTTGCTCCCGATAGGGGTGTCAGCCAAGTATTCATTAGCTGATCCACCGCAATCGGGGTGCCCCCTCCCACATTGGATTGTGGTTTACACCACTAGCTGGCGTCTTTGTTCTGAGGCGCGCCAGGCACGAGGGTCAAGCCTGGTTTTTCCACGTCGCGGGAGACGTGGGCTTTGACTTCCGACACGCCGCCGTCTTCGTCGTTGTGGATCACCAGTACGCCCGGTCGGCGCAGTTGCTCCAGGTCACCCTCGGCGAGGCTGAAGCTCTCGCTCAGGTTCTTGTCGGTGAGAGCCTTGGCTTCGGCGCGGCGCTGGGCAAACTTGCGCCCCTTGCGTTGCTGGTAGCGTGCCCAGGTGACCAGGATCACCGCGTTGAACAGTGCGATCCACAGGTAGACCTGCAAGGTATTGAGCGCCGCGAAAATCGGCGCCTCGATACGCGGGCCGCCGTGGGTTTCAAGCATCGAAGTGACCCCGCGCGCCAGCAGCCAGACCAGTCCGGCCCAGGCCATCAAGGTCAGGATCACGTCGATGATCCACATCACGGTACTTTGGCGAGTTCTGACCAGTTTCATGCTCAGGCCTCCTCTTCAACAGGTTTGATACCGCGATCCGGGCTGACCCAGCGCGCGCGCTTCTGGTGCTGGTTGAACAGCACCTTGGGGAAACTGACCAGGGTGGTGAACAGGCTGACCAGCCAGAACACCATCGGGTACCACACGGTCCAGAACAGGGTTTTCCACAGGTCTTTCTCGTAGCGGCGGTCGATCAGGATGCTCACCGCAAACTGCACCAAACACACCATCGCCAGCACCAGGCCGGTAAAGGCCGGCGGGACCAGGGAGTCCACCGTGATTGCCGGCGGCAGCACGATGAATTTGCCCAGGCCCCAGAAAATCACCGAAAGCAGGAAGGTGAAGGCCCAACCGGTGGACAGGCAGTATTCGAACAGCAGCGGCCACAGGTAGCGATGGCGCCATTGCCAGATGCCACGGATATTCTTGAACAGCACTTCGGCACCGCCCTGGGCCCAGCGCAGGCGCTGTTTCCACAGGCCACCGACGGTTTCGGGCATCAGGATCCAGCACAGCGCGCGCGGCTCGTAGAAGATGCTCCAGTGATCAAGCTGCAGCTTCCAACTGACATCGATGTCCTCGGTGATCATGTCGGTGCTCCAGTAGTCGATGCGGTCCAGCGCCTTTTTACGGAACGCCACCACCACACCCGACACCGTGAAGATCCGCCCGAACACGCGCTGGGTGCGCTTGATCAAGCCGATGATCGAGGAGAACTCGCCCACCTGCACGCGGCCGATCAAGGTCGAGCGTGTGCGGATGCGTGGGTTGCCGGTGACGGCGCCCAGGCGCGGGTTGTCGAGCATCGGTGCAACCATGTAGGCCGCCGCGTTTTTATCCAGCAGCGCATCGCCGTCGATGCACACCAGGTATTCGCTGCGCGAGGCCACCGCACCCATGCGCAAGGCCACGGCCTTGCCCTGGTTCTGCGCCAGGTGCAGCACGCGCAGGCGCGGATGTTCCAGCGCCAGGGCGTCGAGGACGGCGGCGGTGTTGTCCTTGGAACCGTCGTTGACCGCGATCACTTCGATGTTCGGGTACAGCTGGCCCAGCGCCGCATGGATGGTGTCGGCGGCGTTATCGCCCTCGTTGTAGCAAGGGATGATGATCGAGATCAGCGGGTTGCCGGCCAGGGTTGGCGCCGGGGTGTCTTCTTCCCAGGGCCAGTGGCGCTCCCAGTGCAGCCAGAAGTACAAGCCGCCGGCGATCCACAACGCTGACATGAACAGCGGGTAGAAAAACACGAAGTCCATCAGGAACTGCCCGGTGACCAGGAAGATCAGGCCCAGGGGCACGCCTAATACCAGTGCCAGCACGAATAAAGCCAGGATTCTGTCGAACATGGTCAAGGGTTCCATTGGTTGGAAAGGGCCGGACGCACAGTCTTCAGGTCCGGGGAATTTTCCAGGAAGTTGTCCGGGTAGTAGCCAAAACTCGTGACACCCTGGCGCTTGAGCACACCCATCCATTCAGCCATCTGCACAGCGTCGATATCCGGCGCGGCCTTGGTGCGCCAGTCTTTGGCCTGCAGTTCGAATACCGTGCGCTCCATCGCGCCGGGACGCGCCTTGACCGTCGCCACCAGCTTCTCCAGCCAGGCATTGGAGGTCTTGTACTCCTGGCCTTCCATCAGCGGCATGGCCATCGGCGCGGTCCAGTCATAGGTCTGGAGGAAATCATCGAGGTTCTGGGCGAACCAGGCCTCGCTCGCCGGGTTGAGCATCGGCTCGGCGAAGATATTGCGCGCGGTCTGCACCTGCGGCCCACCGATGGCGTGGACCTTGGCGGTCAGCTCTTTGGTGAAGTCGATCAGGTAGCGGCTCTTGAAGCGCGTCCAGCGCTGCATCACGGCCGGGTCGGCGCGCAGGGCCTGGATGCTGCCCGGCAGGCCGTTGGCGGCATAGGCCTTGAGCGCGGCGGGGCTGGCGTCTTCGAAGTCAGAGAGCACTGCGTCGTCGTGGTACAGCACGCCGTCGATGGCATTGTTGCGCGCCAGGTCTTCATAGATCTCGCCAATGATCTTGCGCACCTGCGGGTCGAACGGCGACAGGCGTTTATATTGGTCCGGGTCGGTGCCGACCTGACCGGTTTCCGGGTCCCAGCGCGTCACGCGGGGCAGCTTGGGATCGAGGGCAAAACTCAACACCGGCATCCACGCGTACACGGCGGCATGGGCACGGGTGTGCAACTGCCAGGAGACGCGGTTGAACAGGTCGGCGCGCACCGGCAAGTGACGGTTGGGGAAGTACAGTTCGTGCACCAGGCCATCCCCCTTGGGGTCGGCGAAGGCTTGCAGGAACACCGTACCGGCGCCCATGTCCACCACGCGCTGCACCAGTTGGTCGAGGTTGCGCGCCTGCTGGGCCGGGTCCGGGTCGTAGACGTTGTCCAGGTCCACATGCAGCACCCGCAGCGGTGCCGGGGTTTGCACGGCGACGATGCTGTTGGCGAAATGCTCGCCGTCCGGGTCGGAGGCCACCAGGAAGCGCGGGCTGTTCATCAGGTCACTGGAGCTGTCGAGGCCGTCTTCCAGGGTCAGGGCCATCTGGTAGCCCTGCTCGCCGACGATCGCCAGCGAGGTGCCCTTGGCGGCGCCGTACGGCCACACCCATACCCGTGGTTTCTTGCCGGTCACGGTTTGGATCTTGTTGGAGATCGCCGCGACATCCGCACGCAGCCGCGCATCGAACTGCGCCTGGGTTTCATAGCGGCCCGTGGCCGGGTCATAGCGCAGCGAGGTCGCCGCCGGCTCGAGGTTGCCCTGGGGGTTGGCCAGGATCCCGGTGTGGCTGGCGTCGGTGTGCGCGGCGATTTCCACCAGGCCCGATTGCGACACTTCGCGGATCTGCTGCCAGGTAAGGAACTCGCCGCGCGGCCGTGGCGAGCCGGCGAAGTCCACCGGTTTGTTCATCGGCGTGTCGATCCAGTAGCCCACCGGCGCCAGCAAGGCCGGCCAGCGATAGGCGCGCAGGATCGGCATCACGCGGGTATAGAAGCTCGAATAGCCGTCATCGAAGCTGAGCATGATGGCTTTGGGCGGCAACGCGGGGCCGCCACGGCGGGCGGCCAGGATTTGGTCAACGCTGACCGCCTGATAGCCGTTCTCCCGCAGCCAGGCCAACTGTTCGATCAATCGCTCGGTGCGCACCGCCACCACGGCCTGGTCAGGATCGCGGTCCGACACGTCATGGTAGGCAATGCCCAGGAAGTGGTTTTTCGGCCACGCCGCTTCGTTGGGCGGTGTCGGCCGCTCGGCGGGGGGAGTGAAAGGTGCGGGTTGCTGGGCGCAGGCACTGGCCAGCAATACGCCCAGAACCAACAAGCAACGGCTGAGGAAGGTCATGGTCAGGCTCTTTTAGAAACGGTAAGTGAGGTCGACGAGCAGACGCAGATCGCGTTCGCGATCCCCGTCATAAGGTCGGCTGATCAGGCTCAGGTTGGCGCCGGCGTCCAGCACGTCATTCCAGCGAAAGCGTTGGCCATAGCCCACCAGACCGATGCCACCGGTGGAGTAATCCCGCTGGCTATACGTACCCGCACCGACCTGGAACTGCTGACTCCACTGGGTCTCGTAGCGGTGATAGAGCACATGGTTGATGTTGAGGACGGGCAACACGGTAAAGTCCGACTTCGGATTGAAGTACACCGTGTCTTCCTTGCTGTTGCGGCTGGCGCCGACTTCCAGGCCCAGGTCCACTTGCACTTTCGGCGAGCTGTAGAGGCCTTCGCGGCCGCTGAGCAAGGCTTCGAAGCGGTCGTTGCCGTCGCTGAAATGGGAGGGGCTGAGGGTGAGTTTCCATTCGCGGCTTTCGTTGGCGCGCCAGCGGATAAAGCCGCTGCCACCGTTGGCCGTGACCCCGTCATTCAACGCCCGCAGCGGCGTGGTGCTCAGCAGGTAGCCGAGGCTGCCGCCGTATTGCCAATTGTCGTTGATGTCGCGGGCAATCGACACCGCGGCGCCTTGTTTGGAACCATCGCCGTAGGAATGGTTGGAGACCTCGGCTTCAATGGTCATGTCGCGGGTACGCCGCTCCACGCCCACGACCTGCCAGCGATGCTGGCCCGTGCCTTCGCTGAAGTCGGCCTTGGCATACCCGGCGCCGGCGAATACACGCCAGTCTTCGTCGATGGGCGGCGTGTAGATCCGACTCTCAATGCCCCAGTCGCGGCTACCCGCGACGGCGCCCGCGTCACTGTCATTGCCCCCGCCAAAACTTTTACCGGTATAGGCCTCGACCCGCAGCTCGGCCATGTCATGCACGTCGCGCAGGCGGCTCAGGCGCTGCACCTGGCGATTGTCCGGGTTGCGGGCGAGCACATCGTCGGTGAGCACGTCGAGCTGGCGCCACTCCTGCAGGTCCATGGCGGTGTAGGCCTGGCTCACTTCCAGGCCCATATCCCGTGGGGCCTGGGCTTCGGTTTCCTTCAGGATGCCTTCGGCACGCCGTGGCAGGTCGCGGGCGCGGTACATGTCAGCCTGGGCCAGGCGCAGGCCGACGTTGCCAGGGGCTTTCGCCACCAGCGCTTCGAGGCCGGCTTCGCTTCCCGGCAGGTCGCCGCCGTAGACGCCGGCCTGGGCCGACAGTTGCTGGGCGTCCATCCACGCGTCGTTGGGGTTGCCGATGGGCAAGCCCTTGAGCTCGACCCGCGGGTTCTGGCTGTTGGCGAGGCCCTTGGCGACCTCGTTGGCGTCCTCGGCTTTATCGCTTTCCTGCAAGGCGTAGAACAGCGCGGTGGTGTCTTCGACCCGATCATCGGGCTCGGCGTCGGTGGCGCTCAGGGCCTGGCGATACAGCGGCTCGGCTTTTTCCGGCTGGCGTTGGTCGAGGTAGGACGCGGCCACCCAGCGCACGGCGTAGGTCGGCAGTTGCACACCTTCGGCCTTAAGCACTTCGTACTCGCGGATCACTTCAGCGGTACGCGCACGGGCCTTGAGTGCGCCCAGGCGGTCGATACGCCAGCGCACCACATCGTCATGGGCGCTGGCGTCCGGGGTCCAGCGGGCGAGCAGTTTGTCGTAATCGGCCAGGGCTCGGTCGGCAATCACGTAGCGTTCTTTTTCGCTGCGGGTGGCGAACTCGGCCATGCGCACACGCTCGGCAGCGAGGTCGCCTTCCAGGCGGCGCTGGGTCACCGGGTCCAGCAGGCCAGGACGCTGGGCCGACAGGCGCAACGCGGCTTCCGGCAGGCGGGCCTTTTGCAGGGCGACGATGTATTCGCGGGCGACGTCAGGCTTGTCGCCCGCGCGGATAAACGCCTGGTCGAACTCAAACAGCGCATCGTAGTTGAGGCCGGCGCGGGTCAGTGCGTAGCCCAGGGCCATGCGGCGGTTAGGATCATCGGGCTTGGCGGCCACCAGCGCGCGGGTGCGTTGCACGGCTTCTTTGGCCTTGCCGCCGTCGGCCTGGGTCAGGGCCAAGCCCAGTTGCAGATCGACATTATTCGGCTCACGCAGCAACGCCTGGCGATAGACAGCCTCAGCCTGGGCCCATTGCCGCTGGTTACGATACGTACGCGCGACGGTGGCGAGCGCCTGGGTGCTGAGGTTGCGATGTTTACCCTGGGCCTCGTACACCTTCAGCACTTCGGCGTCCTGGCCGGCCCAACCGGCGATCACCACATGATCGCTGACCTGGCCTGGCGTCTGGCGTTCGGCAGACAGCTGGCGCAATTGGGTCAGGGCGGGGGTGAAGTTGCCGTTGCGCGCCTGAATAATCAGTGCGTCATAGGCCGGATCGGCCATGGCGAAGGCGGGCATCAGTAATTGGCTGCATAAGGCTGCCCCGACGAGCAGTCGCAACCGGCCTGATGCACTGAGTGGTAGGTTTCGCAACATATCGTGAGCTTCCTTACACACGGAAAGCTGTAACGATAGGTGGTCCTGAGCGAATTGCCGCAGGGTGCCGGCGTCCAATGACCCGGCCTAGCTTTCCTGTGTGAACTATCTCTTAGGAAAGTAGGAAAAAGACCAATCCAAAACAATTGTTCAGAATTGCGCAGCCTATCTGAAATGTGAATGTGGGAGCGGACTTGCCTGCGATAACGGGGTACCAGCCGGCACGTGCGCCGACTGTTTGACCCTTATCGCGGGCACTCCCGCTCCCACATTATTTATTTCCGGGTGATGGCGAAATCTTTACTGTGCGCCGCTGACCGCGCCGACCTTGGCCATCACAAAACCAATGAATTGCTCGACGGTCATCTTCTGGCCGTTGAAGGTCACTTCATTGTTGGCGTAGTGCAACTTGGACACCACGTCGCTGCCGACCAGGGTCGCCAACTGAGTACCGACCGCCATGCCGCTGACCATCTCAGCGGCCATTTGGGACTGCTGCTCGATGGCTTTCGCGTCGCTCACGCCACCGAGTTGCGCTTGCAGGGCGGCAACGTCACCGATCATCGGCTTGGACAAGGTCAGGTTGGCATCCAGCAATGCAATCATCTGCTTGCCCAGCTCAACCGGCGGCAGCTCCATGGACGCTGGCTTGGCCAGGTCCACCAGCAGGTTGAACTTGCTTTCGCCATGGGTGGTTTTCAGGGACAGGTTTTCCACGGCGATCTGCGGCTTGGCGGCCAGTACCTGGTTGACGTTCGCTTCGGCCAGGGCTTGCTCGGCTTCGGTCAATTGCAGCTCAGGCGCGGGCTGGCCCGCTGCGGCAGCGGCTTGCACCGGCTGCATTTTGTCCTGGTACAGCTTGGTCAACACCAGCATGGCCGGGATGTCGACGTTCTTCATGCTCAGGGCCATGGCCGCCGAACCCACGGGTTTGCCCTGGTAACCGATCTCGTCGATCTTGTAGTCGACACGGCCGGCCAGGTTGTTGTCCTTGGTTTCGCTGGAGTCTTTCTGCTCGAAGCCTTTGACCGTCAGCACGGCTTTCTGCGGGCCGAAGGTGAACGTGCTGTCGGTCAGCTCAACGGTGTTTTGCCCGGTGTAGAAGCCAAAGGTGGATTTTTCCAGGTTGCTGGCGATGGTCAGGCCAGCCAGTTCGGCCTCGAAGGCGTCGCCCTTGGCATCTACCGCTGCGATCTTGAGGCTGTTCATGAAGCCGTCGGCCTTGACCTTCTGGCCTTCGGCGGTGCTGTCGAAATTCAGGTTGGCGCCGGAGAAGTTCACCGAAGACGTGTCGTCCTTGAACGTCAGGGGCAGCAATTCGATGTTGCCGTTGACCGAGCGGCTGTAGCCGATATTGGCCACGCCCTTGAGCGGCGACACGTCTTTGGCGGCGGCGAACCACTTCTCGGTGGTGGGGTTCTTTTCCAGCTCATAGTGACTGGTGGCCATGACCGGCAGCCATTTGAGCGTCACCAGGCGCGAGAACGGCAGCGGGCCGTGTTCGATATGGTCGACGAAGAGCAATTCGGGATTGGGGTTTTCTTCGCCGAACACCGAGCCTTGGCCCTTCAGGCGGTAGTGCGCGGTGCTGCTGAACACGCCACGCTCCAGGGACACCAGCTCCAGGGCCACGGTGCCATCGACGCCGGCCATGGAGGTCTGCAGTTCCTTGTTGGCGTTCTGGATCGCGGTTTGCAGCACCGGTTCCAGTTGTTTACCGGTGTACCAGGCGCCGCCTGCACTGACGACGCCTACGGCGACAACTAAACCCAAAAGAACGACTGCTGGCTTATTCATGAAGTGACCTGATCAAATCCTGTGAGAAGTGGGCTGTCTTCCTTGAACCCTGTTGGGGTTGGCTCAAGCCCGCCGAAAAATCCGGGAGAGGTTAGCATAGGCTCCGTAGCAGCGGTCGAGCGCAGCGAGGCCGCGTTCGACTGCGAAGCAGTCGTAAAACCACGCACCTTGGCTTATCAAAAACCGTGCGTGCTGGTTTTACGAGGACTTCGTCCTCGAACGCGGCCTCGTTCTACTCGACCACTGCTACGTCAGGAATACTCCAATTCGATCTCGTCGAGCTGGTGGTCAAAACTCTTCAGGCGTGCGGTCCAGGTGTACACCAGCACCTCAAACTCGCGGTGTATCACCGCATTGCCGGGCGTGTCGGACTTGGGGTCGCAGAAGTCCAGTTGGTAGCGCTCACGGGCCATCTGCGTGGCAACGTCGGACAATTCCCGCGCATTATTCAGCCAATGCCGGCCATCGGCGACCTGCCGATCGAGGGCCACACACTGTTTTTTCAGGACTTCGAGGCTTTTTTCCAGGGGCGTGCCGGTAAGGTCGCCCATGACTTCCTGGAAGGTGCGTCCCGGCTGCCAATAGCTGCCCCAGAAATAGCGGTCGAACACGGTTTCGACTCGACGCAGGGCGACCTTGGTGTCCCAGATCGCTACGCGGGTCTTGCCTTGCTCGAGGAGTTTTTTCTTCACGCGTTGGTTCTGGTAGGACGCCCAGGCCACCACGCCGATGGACAGGGAGCCGATCACCAGGCAGGCGCTGTCGAGAAACACCATGGCCTTGTCGAGTTGATGGGCGAGCATGACGCCGTAGAAATACGCGGCCGATAACAACACCAGTGCGAAGAGCACGCACCAGAAAGCGGGAGCATAAGGGTTTTTCATTATTGGAATCCCCATGAGCAAACGCGAGCAGTGTCAGGCGAGTCGTCACGGCGACCCGCCTGTCCAAGCATAGCTATTCGCTCAGGGTTTGCCGGGCTGTGACGCTTGCGTTCGTCCGCTTTCCCAGCCGCCGCCCAGGGCCAGGAACAGATCGATCTGGCTCATGGCAACCTGGGTATTCGCCGCCGCCAGTTGCGCGCGCATCGCGGTGTAGGTGCGGGTGGCTTGCAGGTCGGCAAGGAACGATTCGCGGCCGGCCTGGAAGAAGCGGTGGGTCTGGTCTGCCGCCTCTTGGGCCGAGCGCTCGGCGTCCGCCAGCGCCTCGCGCCGTTGCAGCACGGCGGTGTATTGCGCCAGGCCGGTCTGGGTTTCGCGGATGGCATTGAGTACCACACCGTCGAAATGCGCCAGGGCGCCCTGGGTCGCGGCTTCGGCTTCGTGGATGCGCGCACGGGCACCGTTGGTCGGCACCGTCCAACTGATCATCGGGCCGAAGCCCCAGCGGTTGGTCGCCGGCTGGCCGAGGTTGTCGAGCAGGCCCACGGTGCCCACCGTGGCGCCGATGGCGATGTCCGGGTACAAGGCGCCGGTGGCCACGCCGATACGCGCAGTGGCGGCGGCCAGTTGGCGCTCGGCCTGGCGCACGTCGGGGCGACGCTTGAGCAGTGCCGCACCATCGCCCACCGGCAACAATTGAGCGATATGCGGCAGTTCGGCACAGCTGCCGGTGCCCGCCGGCAGTTGGTCCACTGGCTTGGCCAGCAGCATCGACAGGCGGAACAGCCCGGCCTGGCGCGCCGCTTCGTAGCGCGGCATGTCGGCGCGCAAGGATTTGTATTGGGTTTGCGAGCGGGTGACCTGGGTTTCATCGCCACGGCCCGCGTCACGCAGGCGTTGGGTCAGTTTGGTGCTCTGGGCTTGCAGGTCGAGGGACTCGTTGGCAATCGCCAGTTCTTCGTTGGCCGCGCAGACCTGGGTGTAGGAGCGCACCACATCGGCCACCAGGGTGATGCGTGCGGTATCAGCGGCAGCCTGGGCCGCATCGGCGCTGGCCTGGGCGCTTTCGATGCCACGTTGCAAGGTGCCGAACAGGTCGAATTGATACGAGGTGGTAATGCCGACGCTGCCGATGTTATCCACCGGCACTTTGTCCGCCTGCAAAAACGCTTCGCCGGATTCCTGCAGCCGTTGCACCTCGGCCTTGGCGCCGGCACTCCAGCCGCCGGCGGATTCAGCCTGTTGGGTCTGATAACGGGCGCGCTGCAGGTTGGCTGCGGCCACCCGCAGGTCGGTGTTGGAGGCCATGGCCTGGCGTACCAGCTCGTCCAGGCGCGGGTCTTTGTACAGCTTCCACCAGTCGGCCGGCACCGGCGCCGACACCACGTCGCTGCCCTTGCCCGCCAGTTGCCCTTGCAGGTCAGCGCGGTTGACGGCAGACGTTTGCGGCAGCTTGTAATCCGGCCCCACCACTTGGCAGGCCGACAGCAACAACCCCAGCGCAGCGGTTGCCCACAGCGGCTTCATGGCTTGGCTCCGTCATTGGGTTTGTCGCCAATGATCGACACCGTGGCCGTACGCCCGGCGATCATGCGGAAGTCCGCCGGGACATCGTCAAAGGCAATACGCACCGGAATCCGCTGGGCCAGGCGCACCCAGCTGAACGCCGGGTTGACGTTGGGCAGCAGGTTAGAGCCGCTGCTGCGGTCACGGTCTTCGATACCGGCGACGATGCTCTGCACATGCCCGTGCAGGCGGGCGTTGTCGCCGATCACACGGATGTCGACGCCCATGCCGACGTGGATACCGTCGAGCTTGGTCTCTTCGAAGTAGCCGTCGATGTGGAACGAATTGCTGTCCACCACCGACAGCACCGGCCGCCCGGCGGTGACGAACTCCTGGGTACGCGGTGCACGGTCGTTGACGTAGCCGTCCACCGGGCTGCGGATCACCGAGCGGTCGAGGTTGAGTTGGGCCGAGTCCACCGTCACTTGCGCTTCGGCCAGGGCCGATTGGGCGCGGGCAACGCGGGACTGGCTTTCTTCCAGTTGCTCGCTGGGCACCAGGTTGCCGAGGCCACGGTTACGCTTGTACTCGCGGCTTGCCTGGGCCAGGGTTTCCTGGCGGTCGGCCACGGCGGCCTGGGCTTGGCGCAGGGCCAGCTTGAAGCGGTCCTGGTCGACGGCAAACAGTACCTGGCCCTTGGTCACCAGCTGGTTGTCGTGCACATCGACGCGCTGGATCAGCCCGGACACGTCCGGCGCGATCTGCACGATGTCGGCACGGATGTGACCGTCACGGGTCCAGGGCGCAAACATGTAGTACATGACCATGCGCCACACAACGACGACCGCGAAGCTCACGATCAACAACGTCAGGACTACACGGCCGATGGTCAAAAAAGGTTTTTTCATGTCATCAGGTATCGACTGAGTGAGTCCACCGCGCCCAGCAACAGCGCGTAGAGCCCCACATTGAACAATGCCCGGTGCCAGACCAGGCGATAGAAGTGGACGCGGGTCAACAGCCCGTGCACCACCAGGAACAACACGTACGTAATGCCCATCAGCACCAGCAGCGTGGGCAGGAACACCCCGCTGATATCCAGATCACCGATCATAAAGGCGCTCCATCGGGTAGCGGCGCTTCCATCTCCGTGCCGCCAATGAATTCCACTCCCGGCAACAACGCCAGGCGCAGGCCGGCCAGCGCGTGCAGCAGGTGCAGGCGGGTATCGTCTTCGTCTTGCAGGCCCTGGCTGTTGAGGGCGCGACGCGTGCGGTCGAGGGTCATCAGCAGACCGCTGGGCGCGGGCAAGCGTTCACCCGCCTTGAGGCAGGCCTTGAAGTAACCGCCCACACCTTCCACCACCTGGTTGAGCAGCACCCGCGGCACGCCGAGGATGCGCGGCGAATAGGCCAGCAGGTCGAGCAGGTTGAGCGCCACGCGCAGGTCGCGCAGGGCGATGCCGGTGTCCTGGCCGATCATCGCCAGGCGTGGCAGGTGCTGCATCAGGCGGTCAAGCATTTGCACGGCCAGGTAGCGGTGTTCGTTCAGGGTGGCGGGCTCGGTCAGGCCGACGATGTCGCGCCAGCTGAAACGGGTCAGGCGCTTGGCCGCCAGTTCGGCGCCGAAGGGCCGTGCGATCAACGTCCACACAAAGGCGAACAACAGGCCCACGGGCCCGGCCAGGTTGACGTTGGCGAAGTTGAGGAAGTCCGCGTCGTAGGCGCCCTGGATGCTGATGAACGACGAGGTGTTCACCAGCGTCAGCAGCATGCCCAGGTAAAAACGCGGCTGCACGGTCAGCGTGCCGATGCAGATGAACGGCACCGCGAACGCCAGTACCAGCATCGGGAAATCGTGCAGGTTGGGCAGTACCAGGAACAGGTAGAGGCTGGCGAACAGCACCGACATGGCGGTCCAGAAAAAGAACCGATAGATCTGCGGCGCCGGGTCGTCCATAGAAGCGAAAAAACTGCAGGCCACGGCTGCCAGGATCACCGCGCTGCCGCCATCGGTCCAGCCCAGCAGGATCCACAGCACCGACGCGACGATGATCGCGGTGACGGTGGAAAACGCCGAATAAAGCATCAGGCCATGGTCGAGGAACGGCGTGAGCCGGCCCAGGCGCCAGTGACGGTACACGGCGCGCCAGGTGTCCTGGCTTTCGCACTGGATGGCGGCTTGCAGGCTTCGGCAGTCCTGCCACAGGTCGATCCACTCGCCCAGGCGGTAGAGGGCGTTGGAGAACAGCAGTGTGTGGCGCTCGTCCAGCGCTTCGCCTTGGGGTTGCAGGGCGTCGACCTGTTCACGCAGGGCGCGCCAGCGTTCCAGCGGTGCGCTTTCGGTGGTGTTTTCCAGCCACTGCCGGGTGGCTTCCAGCAGCGGCGTCAACTGCTCGAGAAACTGCGGCGCACGCTGTTCGACGGCATACAGCGCATCGTCGAGTTCCTCCACCAACGGCAGCAGGTGGATCATGCGCCCGCGCAATTCCTTGGTATTGCGCACCGTCTGCGGCCGCGCGCCTTCGTGGGGCAACTGGCCGATCATCAATTCAAGGGTATTGAAGGTGGCGACCATGCCGCCGCGCAGGGCGCTGACTTCCTCCGGCTGCACATTGCGGGAAAGAAAGCGCTGGCTGTAGACCTGGGCGTCGCTGAACCACTTGGCCACCGCGCCATCGAACACCGGCATCAGCCGCCGCGGCCAAAACATCGCGCCCACCACCGCCGCGACCGCAATGCCGAGGAAGATTTCCTCGGTCCGCGCCTCGGCCACATCCCACACCGCCAGCGGGTTATCCACCACCGGCAGGGCGATCAGCGGCAAGGTGTAGCCGGCCAGCATCAAGGCATAGTTGTTGGCAGTGCGCAGGTGCATGGAGAGGAACAGCAAGGTGCCCGTCCACAGTGCGATCACCACCACCAGGATGTACGGCGACTGCACGAACATCGGCACAAAAAACACCGCCGCCGCCGCCCCCATCAAGGTGCCGATGGCGCGGTACAGGGCCTTGGAACTGGTAGGGCCGACAAACGGACTGGAGACGATATACACCGTGGCCATCGCCCAATACGGACGCGGCATTTGCATCAACATGGCGATGTACAACGCGATCATCGACGCGGCGAAGGTACGAACCCCATAGAACCAGTCACGGGCGGGCGGAAAACCGGTAAAAAATCCGTTCAAAGCGTCGCCGCCTCAAAGGCCCGCAGTACACGCAGTGCCGCTTCCATGTCGGCGGTCGCAATGTCCGCCAGCACTTCGCGGCGCAGGCGCACCAGTTGCACCTCCACCGCCTGCACCAACTCGCGACCACGCTCGGTGAGGCTCAGGGCCTTGGCGCGGCGGTCGTGAATGTCTTCGCTACGGCACACATAGCCGTCATGGCACAGCCGGTCGAGCAGGCGCACCAGCGAAGGACTTTCCATCCCGGAGGCCTGGGCTACTTTGACCTGATGCACTCCGTCGCCCAGGCGACCGATCATCAACAACGGCACAGCGCAGGCTTCGGAGATGCCATAGCTCACCAACGTGCTCTGGCAGATTTTGCGCCAGTTACGGGCGCCCACCACCATGCTGCTGCTGAGGTTCATCTGGAGGTGTTCGAGGGATTGAGGCACTGGATAGTTCGCATACAGTTAGTTTGCTAACTATCAATATGGTGGAAGGATCGGATTGCGTCAAGTTTTGAAACAATTTAGCGGATGGGTGGAGCGATTCAGTGGCAACACCGCAGGACGAATGTGGGAGGGGGCTTGCCCTGATGCCAGTCAGTTAAGCCTACATCGCCTCCTGTAGGAGCGAGCTTGCTCGCGAAAAACGTCAACGATAACGCGTGCTTCCTGAATGAACGCGGCGCCTAGATTTTTTTACTGCTCACCTTTTTTTTTACAAAAACACAATTTCCAAAAGATTTTTTTACACCCCTCGCCCACCCCGCAACATTAGATTCAACTCATCCACCACTTCCGCCCAATCGGCATCGTCCAAGATTTCCTCGCGCAAAAACGCTTTCTGGCTGTCGGTCCAGAAAAACGCATCTGCCAATTTGAGATCCGGCTTGAGTGGCGAATGGGTGGTCACAAACTGATCAATACTGACCGGGTCATCCGGCAGCCCAAGCTGTTTGAACAGTGACGGCAAGCTGTGCACAGGCGATTCCATGACGGGCTCCTGAAAAAAGGTATTTAACCGAGTCTAGCGGCAGGCCTCGGGTTGTGGTGGCGGCACGTTGCACAACACGAACAAACGCGCCCTGGCACCACCACCGTCCTGGCGACTGAGTTCGCGCCAGCCCTGGGGCAGTGGCGCGAAATCGTCCGGCGCTTCGTTGCTGCTGATCAGCCATACGCGGCGGGTGTCGGCGGGCAGTGCCGACAGATGATCGAGGTAGATGCGCCCGCCGTCCTGGTCCACCAGGGTGCCGAAGCCGTAGGCGTTGGGCCGGGTCGGCGTGCCATCGGGCCTGGGCGGGGTGTAGAGCTGCAGTTGGGCGTCGGTCTGGTCGTAATACACATAGCTGAGGTACCACATCATGTCGCTGAGGACGATGCGGTCGTCTTCCTGGTAATTGCGATTGACGAACTCCACCGGCACGTTGAATTGGTCGTGCTCATCCACCGTGAAGTTGTTTTTGAGGCCCACCAGCTCCACGCCGACAAACAGCACGAACAGCGCCGCACCCAGCAGCGACAAGCGCGCAGGCAGGCGGTCGATAGCCATGGCGACAAGGATCGGCAAACCCAAGGCGTACACCGTAAGGTAGCGCTCGATAAACACCGGGGAGATAAACGATACCCCGTAGACCAGCAACAGCGGCAGCAGGAAAAACAGCGCCAGCAGGCAAGCGGGCCGATGGCGTTCGCGGTCTCGCGCGGCAGTCATCACGACCACGGCCATCAGTAACAGCGGGACAAACCAGAACAGCGGTGGCCAGAAGCCGATACCTTCATCCTGTAACACGAACTGCCAGACCATCGAAGGCAGGGAAAACAGGCTGACCGGTTCTTCCCAGCCTATGTCCCCGCCTACCTTGAGTTGTTCGACGTGCTGCACCAGGTCCAGCAGGTTCGGCAGCCACGGTACGTACAACAGCACAATCGCGGCATTGGCTACCCACCAGGCCGGGCGTGCGATCAGCCGTCGGCCTCGCGGCTGCGCCTGCCACAGTACCCCCAGGTAAGCCCAATGCACCAGCACGCACAGGGCGGTGAAGTAATGGGTGTAGAAACCGGCGCTCATCAACGCCACATACATGGCCAGGTAGCGCAGCCGCTCGGGCTGGCGCACCCAGTACACCAGCGCCAGCGTCGCCCCCAGCAGCCACACGCCCAGCAGCGAATACATGCGCACTTCCTGGCTGTAGCGCACCGCCGTGGGCAGCAGCGCCAGCAGGATCCCCGCCAGCACGGCAGCACGCCGGGTAGACAGTTGCCGTGTCAGCCAGACACCCAGGCCCACGGCAACCACGCCGGGGATGGCACTCATGCCACGAATCGACCAGATGCTGTCGCCGAACAGCTCGATCCAGCCGCGCAGCATGAAGAAGTACAACGGCGGGTGCACATCATGAGCGGCGTGAAACCACAGGTCCGCAGCGGCGTATTCACTGAGCAGCAGGCTGGAGCCCTCGTCGCCCCAGATCGCCGCCGAAGTCAGGCGGTAAAACCGCAGGGCCATGGCCAGCCCCAGGATCGGCACCCACCACAGTCGGCTCAGCCAACCGACGCGTTCCCACGTAAGACGATTGAATGCGGGCAACGCCCCGACCTTTTCGTTTTGCTCTACCACAGACCGGCGCACCTCGATTCCCCCCGCTGTTGCCTTGAGTGCCTCAGCGCAAACACCGCCACTCTAGGACAAAAGCACCCGGTTCGCTTCTGGAATCGGACAAATCAGCAATTTGTGTAGGGCTTCACCGAAGCGCCCGCAGGAACACGCTATGATTGCCGCCCTCCAAGGACCCAGGATCAAGGACACGTCATGCGCATCGGTTTTCTCTCCCCCCTCGCACTGGCCCTGCTGGCCGGTATTTCCCAGCAGGCCCAGGCCAGTTCCGACGATTCGTGCTACCCCGATTGGCGTGTCTCGCGTGACAGCCTGGACCCTTGTAACAACGTGCCGTTCCTGAGCCCAGGCAATGACAGCCGGGCCAACCTGCGCCTGTTGCTGGCCGACAAAAAGGCCGCGCCGTTGGCGCCCAAAGCGTTGAGCGAAGATGACCTGGCCCAGGGTTTCGGCCCGGTGCCGTTCCCGGTGTATCGCCTGGCCGCTGCCTCCAGCGCAGAGACTGAGCCCGACTCGGACGATTCGCCTACCGCCGAACTCGACACCCTGCTGACGCCCCTGGGTATCAAGCGCGAGGAATACAAAACCGCTGGCGAAGCGTTCCTCAATGGCGAAGGCAGCCGCTGCCGCAGCAACGACGATGACAGCGCCACGGCGTTTATCCGCCAAGTGGTCAAGGCCGACATGCCGGCGGACGAGCGCGCGCTGCTGGCAAAGGCGCGGCTGCAACTGCTCACCACCTGCACCTGGGATGGCCCGGTGATCGCCGAAGCGCAGCAGATCCAGTCAGCCGGCGGCCAACTGTTTCGCACCTACCTGCAAGCCGCCGCCGATTTCTACAGCGGCCGCTTCGCCGAGGCCGCGCAAGGCTTTGCTGGCGTCGGCAGTGCACAGTCGCCGTGGCTGAAGGAAACCGCGCTGTACATGACCGCCCGCACAGCGCTCAACCAGGCCCAGGCCAACACCTATGACGAAGACGGCGTACCGCACCTGGACCGTGTGGATAAGCCCGCATTGGCCACGGCCGAGCAGGGTTTCAACGCCTACCTGAAAACTTACCCACAGGGCGAATACGCGGCCTCGGCCCACGGTTTGCTGCGCCGGGTGTACTGGCTGGCCGATGACAACACCCAGCTCGCCGACGCGTTCGCCTGGGCACTGACGGCCACCGACGAACAGCGCAATGTGTCTGAGGATGAGCTGGTAGAAGAAGTTGACCTCAAGCTGTTGATGGTCAACAGCGATACCGTCAAGACCCCGATGATTCAGCTCGTCAGCGACCTGATGGTGATGCGCGGCGGCAACCAGCCAGCCCTCAGCCGCGCCGACCTCGAGAAGCAAAAGGCCGCGTTCGCCAGCGAGCCAGAGTTCTATGACTACCTGCTGGCTGTGTGCGCGCTGTACATCGAGCATCAACCGGACGCTGCCTTGAAGCAGTTGCCGCAAAGCGTGCCGTCGAGCCTGAATTACTTCGCCTTCAGCCAGCAGACCCTGCGCGCCCTGGCCCTGGAAGCCAAGCAAGACTGGAAAGGCGCCGAGGCCTTGTGGCTGCAATTGTTGCCACTGGCAAAGCTGCCGTTGCAACGCGACCAGTTGGAGTTGGCACTGGCCATGAACTACGAGCGCAGCGGCCAACTGGCCAAGGTGTTCGCCAGCGATTCGCCGATCAGTGCCAGGCAGGTGCGCTACATCCTGCTGCGCAACGTTGCCGGGCCTGAACTGCTGCGCCAGCAGATCGCCCAGGCGAGCGATCCGCTGGAACGCCAGACCGCGCAATTCGTGCTGCTCTACAAAGACCTGCTGCGCGGCCAGTTCGCCACGTTCGCCGAGGACCTCAAGCAACTGCCGGCCCAGGCCCCCGAGGACAAGCTGGGCACCAGCCTGGGTTATGTCTACAGCGCCAGCCAGACGCTTAAGCTGTTCCAGTGGAACGGCGACAAGGCCGAATCCGGCTACGCCTGCCCCAGCATCGCGCAAACCGCAGCGACCTTGCAGACCGACGCGAAGAACCCCCAGGCCCTGAACTGCTTCGGCGAATTCATCCTGCGCAACAACCTGGACGGCATGCCTCTGGAGCAGGCCCGCGCCGCCGGCAGCCTGGGCAGCACCGCCTCGGACTTCAAGGGTGAAACCTTCTCGCGGCTCGACGGTTACCAACAGGTCATCGGCAACGCCAAGGCGCCGAAAAACGACAAGGCCTACGCCCTGTTCCGCGCCATCAACTGCTACGCGCCGGCCGGCTACAACAGCTGTGGCGGCAAGGACGTCGAACCCGGTGTGCGCAAAGCCTGGTTCCGCCAGCTGAAAAGTGGTTTCGCCGACACCCAGTGGGGCAAATCGCTGCAGTATTACTGGTGAAACACCTGTGGCTGGGCTTGCTGTTGCTGGCAAGCCCGGCATTCGGTGCCGTCGATGCCCGCGACTACGACGCCTTCTGGCTGTGGAGCGGCGTCACGCCGCAGCCGGTACTCAAGCAGGCCAAGACCCTGTACATCCTCCAGGGCCAGATCAACGCCACCCGCCGCGCGCCCCAGCGCGGTGTGCAGCTGATCGCCCAAGGCATCAGCGTACCGCGCCTCACCCGCGGCGACGTCTGGGTGGTCTACCGCGCCCACACCCTGCACTGGCCCGAACAGGTCTATACCCAACTGCTCGGCCAGGTACAACGCTGGCGCGACGCAGGCAACCCAGTGGTCGGCATCCAGATCGACTTCGACGCCCGCACCCAATACCTGCACGAATACGCCGACTTCCTGCGCGACCTGCGCCAGCGCCTGCCGGCCGATCTGAAACTGAGTATCACCGGCCTGATGGACTGGAGCAGCAACGCCGACCCCACCGCCATCAGCCAGCTCAAAGGCGTGGTGGATGAGGTGGTGGTGCAGACCTATCAGGGCCGCCAGAGCATCCCGGATTACGCGGCATATTTGCCACGGATGAACCGGATGGGGCTGCCGTTCAAGATCGGTTTGATTCAGGGTGGAGAGTGGGAGGAGCCGGGGTACTTGCAGGGGAGTGAGTGGTTTCGGGGGTATGTGGTGTTTTTGCAAAACCGTTGACATGAGTGTCAACCCTGTGCAGGAAAGTGTCCTCTGTCCGCGGACAGAGGACACTCGCTTTTGGAGCCCCATGAAAAGTCAAGACATCGTCATCCTGTTCAAACTGATCAGCCTGGAACTACAGGAAGGTTGTTCAACGCAAGACGTTGTCATCTTTATGCTTTTGCAGTCTTAAAAAACACTGCGCCCTGAGGACAATCACGACAGCCCTTGCTCGTGAAACGCCCCTATAAAGCCCAAGCTCCACATGCCCAGCCCGATAACGATCCAGATTGCGTTAGCCCAAGTCAGGCGATTGTTCGCCTCGCCATCTGTGTCGCCCTCGATCAGGTTCACCGCGCCTTGCACCTGCACGAACAGCGCTACCTGCACGATCATCAAGCACACGCTCAACTTCATTGCCGTCATGGCGGTGACGAAAAAAACGTAGGTAAAGGGTAACAACCCACACGCAATAAGCCCCAGCGCCATGGCTCGCGGCCACCAGCGGTACGGCGTACCGTCAAGCGCCAGTTTCTGCCTGATTTTCATCACCAGCGAATACAGAAAAAACACCGAGAAGAACGCTCGCACCAGCGGCAACACCTTTGCGCCAGTAGCCCGCCGATAGCAGGCCCACTGCTGGTAACACCAGTAGAAGAGATAAAAACCTTGGGACAGCAACACCATCAGGACCAGCTTGCGCGGCGCGACCACGAAGAATGTAGGTTGGATGGCGGAGACTGGAGTGCGCAGATCAGCTTGTGGAGGCGCGTAGGGGTTTTCGATGACAGACATCGGAAAGACTCACAGGTAATAATCGGACTGAAAGCTTAACGATCAAGGTTCACCAAGGTTTAAGGCAGCAAAAATCAAGAACGGTCCTACATCGGATACTCCAATTTCAATGCTGAGCCATTGCCACTGGGTAGACCGACTCCCACCCGCCCCCCAACGCCTTGTACAACCCCACCATCGCCAACGACACCCCGGTAGAACTCTCGACCCACTGCTCCTGCGTGGCCAGCAGCGCGCTTTGCACGGTGAGCACGTTGACGAAATCCACCACGCCTTCAACGTATTGGTGCTGTGCGGTGGTCAGGGCGATCTGGTTCTGGCGCACGGCTTCGGCGAGGCTGTCGCGGCGCAGCTGGCTGGCGTTGTAGCGGGTCAGTTGGTCGTCGATTTCATGCCAGGCACGCAGCACCGTTTGCTGGTAGGCCAGGGCCGCTTCCTGTTGCTGGGCTTCGCGCAGGTCCAGCATGCCTTGCAGGCGGCCGCCGCTGAACAGCGGCAGGCTCACTTGCGGGCCGAAGGCAAACGCACGAGAGCCCCAGGAGCCGAAATCCGACAGTTGCATGGCCTGGGAACCGAGGCTGCCGGACAAGGTAATGCGCGGGTAAAAATCGCCCTTGGCCACGCCGATGCTGGCGGTGGCGGCGTGCAGGCGCGCCTCGGCCTGGCGGATATCCGGACGGCGTTCGGCGAGCTCCGACGGCAGGCCGATGGCGACCTGGCGTTGGGCCTGCGGTACGGCGGCGTCCTTGGACAATTGCGCGTGCAGAGCCTGGGGTGGCTCGCCCATCAACAGGCTGAGGGCGTTGATCAACTGGTCCTGGCGTTGCTGCAAATCCGGCAGCCGCGCTTCGATGGCGGCGACCTGGGCGGCGGCTTCGGCGACATCGAGGTCGGTGGCCACGCCGTCTGCCAGGCGCAGTTGCGAGAGCTTGAGGCTGTGGCGGGCGACGTCGAGGTTTTGCTCGGTCACCGCGCGGGTGTTCTGTACGCCACGCAGCTGGATGTAGTCCTGGGCGGTCTCGGCCAGTACCGACAACAGCACGGCGCGGCGGTCGTTTTCCGCCACTTGCAGGGTGGCGTCGGCGGCTTCGGTTTCGCGTTTGACCCGCCCCCAGAAGTCCAGCTCCCAGGACGCCGAGAAGCCCGCGTCCCACTGGTTGAACGCGGAACGGCCGTTTTCGCCGGAGGGGTCGCTCAAGCCTTTGCCGCTGTTGCGTTTGCGCTGGTAGGCGCCCGTGGCGTCGACAGTGGGATAACGCTCGGCGGTGGTCACCTGGCGGACCGCACGGCTTTGTTGCAGGCGGCTGCTGGCCAGCTTCAGGTCGAGGTTATCGGTCAGCGCGCGGCGCGTGAGGGCCGACAGTTGCTCGTCGTGGAACACGTCCCACCAGCGCTCTTGCAGCGGATCACTCACTGCTCGGCTGGCGGCTTGTCGCCCTTGAGGTTCGCTCCACCGCGTGGCTTGCAGCGTGTGCGGGCGCTGAAAATCCGGCCCGACAGTGCAGGCACTCAGGCTGATAACACTCAGGGTTAACCAGGCAAGGTGTCTCATTGCTGGGCCACCTCACGCTGCGGCGCGACCGGCTGGGTGTCGACGCTGGCTTCGACCGACATGCCGACCCGCAGGCGCTCGGTCAGCGGTTGGTTGGGTTCGAGGACGATTTTCACCGGGATACGCTGCACCACCTTGGTGAAGTTGCCGGTCGCGTTGTCCGGCTTGACCGATGCGAAGGTCACACCCGTCGCCGGCGCGAGGCTCTCCAGGTGGCCGTTGAGCAACTCCCCGTCGAGGCTGTCGACCCGCACCTGCACGGCCTGGCCCGCGTGCATATGGGACAGCTGGGTTTCCTGGAAGTTGGCGACCACGTAGGCCTCGGCCAACGGCACCACCGCGAGGATCTTGCTGCCAGGGGTCACATAGGCACCGACCCGCACCGCACGCTCACCAACCATGCCATCCACCGGCGCGACGATGCGCGTGTAGGACAGCTGATAGCTGGCCATTTCCAACGCGGCCTGGGCACGCTTGAGTCCACCTTCGGCTGCATCGCGCTGGGCCGTGAGGATTTCCACCTGCTTGCGCTCGGCCGCCAGCACCGCGGTGGCGTTGGCCAGGCGCGCGTTGGCCTGGTCGATGCGGGTCTTGGCTTGCTGGGCGTTCTGCACGGTACCCGCGCCCACGCCGGCGAGGTGGTTGTAGCGGTTCAGTTCATGTTCGGCGAAGGCCACTTCGGCGCGGTCTGCCGCCACGGTGGCCTGGGCCTGGGCGATCACCGAGGTTTGGCGCTCCAGGGTCGCGGTGGCGTTTTTCAGCTGGGCCTGGGCGACCAGGGTGTCGGCGTCGGCGGCCTGGGCGGCGGCGCGAAAATCGCGGTCGTCGATCAGCGCCAACAGTTGGCCGGCCTTGACGCGCTGGTTGTCTTCCACCAGCACTTCCTTGATAAAGCCCGCCACACGTGGCGCCACCAGGGTGAAATCGGCGGCGACGAAGGCGTCGTTGGTGGCCTGGCGCTTGTTGCCCAACAGGCCGGGCGCGACCAGGTACACCAGCACCCCGACAGCAAACACGGCGATAACGGAGACGGCGATTTTGTCTTTGCGTTTCATGAGAAGTCCTTGTGGCTAGGTCGGTGCGCGAGGCGGAAAAATCCGCGTGGGCATCCAGAAAATCAGCAGGATCAACGCCACCGCGACAGCGGCCATGACGTAATAGAGATCCGAAGAAGTCAGCACCACGGCCTGCTCGTGCAGGCGGTGGGCCAGGCCCGGCGCATCGCCGTCGGCCAGCGGCGAGTTACCCAGGCGGTCCACCAGCATGGTCGAGTGAAAGTGCAGGCGCTGGGTGGTCAGCGCATCCAGCACGCCGGTGGCAATCACGGCGGCCAGGCCTTTGACGGTGTTGAACCAGGCCGAGGCGAACGGCCCATCCGCCGGTTGAATGCTGCCGGTGGAGAGCATCAGCAGCGGCAACACCGCCATGGGCTGCCCGAAGATTTGCAGCAGGTACAGGCCGTAGAAATCATCGCGAATCCACGCCGAGGTCAGGTGCGCGCTGCCCACGCAACACAGCACCAACATCCCCAGCCCGATCCCCAGGACCCAGCGGCAATCGACCCAGCGCAGGTTGCACAACGCCGCCACCAGCGGCAGTGCGATCAATTGCGGCAGCGCCATCAGCAGCATCACCGGCGCGGTTTGCAATGGGCGATAACCCTGGACCTGGGCGAGGAAACTCGAGGGGATGATGATCACCGAGGTCAGCACCATCAGCACGCCTGCCAGCACGATCAGGGCAAACGCCAGGTTGCGCAGGCCGAGCATCTGCAACTTGAAGAACGGCATCGGGTGCGACCATTCATTGAACATGAACAGCACCAGCAGCACGCTGCCGCCGCACAGCAGGAAGGTGATCAGGCCCGACTCGAACCAGTCCAGGCGATTGCCCTGCAGAATGCCGATCACCAGCATGCAGATCGCCGGAAAGCCGAGCAACAGGCCGCGCCAATTGAATTGCTTGAAGCGCTCCAGGCGCAGCGGGTCTTGCGGCAAGCCGTAGGCCACGGCGGCCATGGCCAACAGACACGGCCCGACGATCTGCCAGAACGCCCACTGCCAGCCGACATATTCAGTCCACAGCGCCGCCAATGGCGTGCCAAGGCTCGGCCCGAAGGTGGCGGTAAGTGCGTAGCCAGCCAGACCATACAGCTTGACGTTGGCCGGCAGGAAGCGCAGCGCCACGGTCATCAGCATCGGCGGTAAGGCACCGCCGGCCAGGCCTTGGACGGTACGCAGCAGCAGCAGGCTTTGGTAGTTCGGCGCAAACGGGCACAGGATCCCCAGTGCGGTGAACAAGCCAATAGCGCACAGGGTGAAGCGCCGCAGGGAAAACGTCACCGAACACCAGGGCGCAAAGGCCATGGCCGACACGGAGGTGGCCGTGTACGCGGCCACCAGCCAGGTGCCTTCGTCAAAGCCGATGTACAGCGCGCCGCGAATATCCGCGAGGGCCACCTTGGTGACCATCTCGTTGAGGCCGGACACCAGCACCGCGAGCAACACGCCGACCAGGCCGATGATGATGCGCGGGCCAAATACAGGCGGGGTGATGGCGGTGGGTCTGGCTGCGGCCGCAAGGGTGGGGGCAGCGAGGGAAGTCATGAACAGGCAGCTCGGGATTAGAAATACCCGAGCAGTTTAATCAGGCACATGCATGACAAAAAGTTACTTATTGGCAGCTTATAACTGCACCACACACAATCCTGAAACCGACACAAATCTACATGTGGGAGGGGGTTTACCCCCGATTGCTGTGCGCCAGACACAGATTTTCTATCTGATCCAACGCAATCGGGGTGTAGCCCCCTCCCACATTTGCACTGTGTACGCTTGATGTTTAGGTGGGTTGAGCTTCCAGCCAGGTGGCGTGGCAGCTCTCACGCATCGTTTCGCGCAGCCACTTATGAGCCGGGTCTTTGTCGAAGCGCGGGTGCCAGGATTGGGCCAATACCAACGTCGGCAGCGAGATCGGCAACGCAAACGCGCGCAGTGGCAGCTTCAAGCGGTTGGCGCTCAACAGGGCTTCCTTGGGCACCGGCAGAATCAGGTCGGAATCGGGCAACATGAACATCGCACCGTGAAACCCCGGGGCGATCATCGCCACCCGCCGCTCCAGGCCCTGGGCATTCAACGCGGTGTCGATCGGCCCACGGGCGATGCCACGCCGCGAGATACTGATATGGGAATAGCTGGCGAAGCGCGCGGCGGTGATCTCGTCGTCAAACAACGGATGGTCCTCCCGCGCGAGGCCCACGAAGGTGGTGGAAAACAGGTTCTGCACCTTCACTTCCGGAGTGACCGGCATGGTGTTGCTCACGCGCAGGTCCAGCCGCCCTTCGCGCAGGGCTTCATCATCGGTGTCGCCTTCAGGCACGAAACACAGCTCGCACAGTGGCGCCATGCGCTCCATGGTGTCGAACAGCCGACCGCCATACACGCCGATGAAAAAGTCATTGGCGCGCACACTGAAGCGACGGCGCAAGGTGCTTAAATCAACCTGATCCGCCGAGCGAAACAGCAACGCCGCCTGCTCCACCACGTTGCGCACCTGGCCTTGCAACTGCAAGGCCTTGGGCGTCGGCACCAGGCCGCGACCGGCGCGCACCAGGATCGGATCGCCCACCGCTTCGCGAATACGTGTGAGGGTACGGCTCATGGCCGCCGGACTGAGGTTCATCCGCCGCGCGGCGCCCACCACGCTGCCCTCGTCGAGCAAGGCGTCGAGGGCGACCAACAGGTTCATGTCGGGTAGTTGCATGCCAAGCACTCGTGGTCAGTCGGGAGTGAGCTGGCCGCAATCGTAGCAGGCTGGGGGTATCAGCGCTGCATGCCCCACCGTTTCACGGTGAGGCGCTCGAAGGTGTCGAACACCAGGTTTTCCACCAGCAGGCCGATCAGGATCACCACCGCCAGGCCGGCGAATACCTTGTCGGTGTACAGCTCGTTGCGGTTCTGGAAGATGTACCAGCCCAGGCCGCCCTTGCCGCTGGTCGCACCGAATACCAGCTCGGCGGCGATCAGGGTGCGCCAGGCGAAGGCCCAACCGATTTTCAGCCCGGCGAGGATCGACGGCAGTGCGGCCGGGATCAGGATGAACAACACGAAACGCATGCCCTTGAGGCCATAGTTGCGACCGGCCATGCGCAGGGTTTCGGACACACCGAGAAACCCGGAATAGGTGTTGAGCGCCAGCGCCCACAACACCGAATGCACCAGCACGAAAATCAGGCTGTTCTGGCCCAGGCCGAACCACAGCAGCGCCAGCGGCAATAACGCAATGGCCGGCAGTGGGTTGAACATCGAGGTCAGGGTGCTCAGCAGGTCACGGCCCAGTTGCGTCGACACCGCCAGGGTGGTCAGGGCAAACGCCAGCACGATGCCGATGAGGTAGCCCTTGATCAGCACCACCAGCGAGATGCTCACCTTGCCCAGCAGTTCGCCACTGAGCAGGCCGTCATAGAGCGCGTGAAAGGTCTGCAGGAAACTCGGCAGCAGCAGGTCGTTGTTCTGGTAGCGCGCGACGGCTTCCCAAAGGATCGCGAGCACGATCAGGATCAGGCCCTTGCGCAGCCAGCCTTGCTGCCACAGGCGTTGGCGCAGGGGCAGTTCGCGTTCAATGGGGACACTGAGCAGCGGCTCAAGGTTGATTTCGTATTCCTGGCGCATTGGGTTGTCCCCTTAGTAAGCGATGCGGATGTCGGCGAAACCCAACTCACGTTCGGCCTCGGGCGCTTCATCGAACAACAGGCGATGAATCCGCCGCGCCGACGCCTGGAACTCCACGCCACCGAGGCTGTGCAAGTCGTATTGATGGCTGTGGATTTCCGCGCGCACGCGCCCCGGATGCGGCGACAGCAGCAGGATGCGATTGCCCACCACCAGCGCTTCTTCGATGGAGTGGGTGACGAACAGCAGGGTGAAGCGCACTTCTTCCCAGAGCAGCAGCAATTCTTCCTGCATCTTGCGTCGGGTCAGGGCGTCGAGGGCGGCGAAGGGTTCGTCCATCAGCAGGATCTTCGGCTGCATGGCCAGGGCGCGGGCGATGGCCACGCGGGCTTTCATACCGCCGGAAAGGGTGTGCGGGTAAGCGTCGGCAAAGGCGCAGAGGCCGACTTTGTCGAGGTAGTGCAGCGCCCGTTCTTCGGCTTCGCGACGCGGCAAAGTTTTCGACGCCAGCAGCGGAAACATCACGTTCTGTTTGACGGTTTTCCATGGCGGCAGTTGGTCAAATTCCTGGAACACCACAATGCGGTCCGGGCCTGGTTGTTCGACCTTTTGCCCCAGCAGGCGGATCTCGCCTTCGCAGGGCTTGATAAACCCGGCAATGGACTTGAGCAGTGTGGATTTGCCGCAACCCGATGGGCCGAGCAACACGTAGCGATCCGCCGGGTCGATCTCGAAGCTGACTTGGTGAGTGGCGCGCACCACGCGCTCGGGGGTGCGGTATTCCAGGCTGACGTTATCCACCGCCAGCAATGGTGCGGCGGTGTGCAGGTTGCTGGCCGTGTGGCCTTGCAAGGGCGCGTTCATCTCAACTTCCTTGCAGGGGCTTGGCGTCCTGGAAGAAGTAGTCCTTCCAAGATTCAGGCTTGTTTTTGATGGCGCCGACGCGGTAGAGGAATTCCGCCAGCGGGTAGGTGTTTTTTGGCGTGACGCTGAATTCGAACTGCGGGTTGTCGATGATTTTCAGCAACTCGGCGCGGTCGATCTTGGCCTTGGTGACGCGAATGTAAGTGTCGGCCGCAGCGCCTTTATCGTTCTGGGCGAATTGCGCGGCTTCGGTCAGCGCCTCGACAAATGCCTTGTAGGTCTTCGGGTTGTCGTTACGGAATTTCTCGGTGGCGAACAGCACCGTTGGCGAGTTCGGCCCCAGCAGGTCGTAGGTGTTCAGCACCACATGCACGTTAGGGTTGGCCAGGGCCTGGTCCTGGAACGGCGGGTTGGAGAAGTGCCCGGTCAGTTCGGTGCCGCCGGCGATCAGGGCAGCGGTGGCATCCGGGTGCGGGACGGCGACGGTGTACTTGTCGAGGCGATTGAATTCCTTGTCGCCCCATTGCTTGGCGGCGGCGTATTGCAGGAAGCGCGACTGCACCGACACGCCCACCGCCGGCACGGCGATACGGTCCTTGTCGGTGAAGTCGGCAATGGTCTTGACCTTGGGATTGTTACTGACCAGGTAGTAGGGGAAGTTGCCCAGGGAGGCCACGGCCTTGACGTTCTGCTTGCCATGGGTGCGGTCCCAGATGGTCAGCAGCGGGCCGACGCCGGCACCGGCGATATCGATCGAGCCGGAGAGCAGTGCGTCGTTGACCGCTGCGCCGCCGGACAGCTGGGTCCAGTCGACCTTGATGTCGAGACCTTCCTGCTTGCCGTATTTTTCGATCAGGTTCTGGTCGCGCACTACGTTAAGCAGCAGGTAGACGATACCGAACTGTTCGGCGATGCGGATCTCGCCTTCGGCCTGCGCAGCCGTCGGCGCCACCAGGCTGCCGGCCAACAGGCTGACACCGAGGCCGACGGTCGCGGCCAGCCGTGCAAATGGGGTTTTCCTGGACATGGTCATGCTCCGAATCAGAAAGGCGCGTCGCCCTGGATGGTGGTGCGAAACAGTTTGCGGCGCAGATGGCTCGGGCAACCGGCGGCCAGGTGGATCAGCGAGCGGTTGTCCCAGAACACCAAGTCGTGGGGCTGCCATTGGTGTCGGTAGATGTTGTGCGGCAGCACACTGTGGGCGTAGAGCTGGGCCAGCAGGTCGCGGCTTTCGTCTTCCGGCAGGCCGACGATGCGGGTGGTGAAGCCTTCACTGACGAACAGCGCCTTGCGGCCGTTTTCCGGGTGGGTGCGCACGATGGGGTGAACCACTTCCGCGACTTGGGCAAGCTGCTCGGGCGTCAACGTCGGGCGCCAGTTGCCTTCGAATTTGGTTTCGCTGTAGCGCGCGGTATAAGAGTGCGCGGCACTGCGGCCTTCAACAGCTTTGCGCAGGTGCTCGGGCAGTTGGTCCCAGGCTTTGTGCATGTCGGCAAACAGGGTATCTCCGCCTTCCGACGGCAGCTCCTGGGCGTGAAGCATCGAGCCCAGGCTCGGCAGCTCTTTATAGGACAGGTCCGAGTGCCAGAATTTGCCTGCGTCACCCAGGCCTATGGATTGGCCGTTTTCGATGATGTTGGAGACGATCAGGATTTCCGGGTGGTTGGCCAGCAGGAACTGCTTGAGCACGTGGATCTGCAGGACGCCAAAGCGGCGGCTGAAAGCGATCTGTTGTTCGGGCGTGATGCGTTGATCGCGGAACACCACCACGTGGTGATCCAGGTGCGCGCGATGAATGCGGGCGAAATCCTGGTCGTTGACTGGCCGGGACAAATCCAGGCCGACAATCTCGGCACCGACGCTGCCGGGCAGTGGTCGAATCTCGAACGTTTGGGCGGCAAGGGTCGCTGTTGGAACAGTAGAGGTGGCGGACATGAGTTCACTCCCGGTCAGACAGGAGAGTGACTTTATAGATATAAGAACGGCAATTTAAATACCGTTAAAGAATATCTATATGCGGTAATGTCGCAACACGTCAGTGGCGTGTCAGACTCGGCAAAACCCGCGCGTGGGCCGCCGGAGCCGCGCGTTGAAACGCTTACAAGCCGAAACCGTGCCCGTTTGACAAGCCCTATGGGCAGCCTCTAGTGTGCATTGGATCCAATTAGCACCCCTATTTTAATAAGGAGGATAGCGTAACCGTGACGCAGAAGCCGAATCCGTTGAACAGCATCAAGATCACCGGCCCTATTCCCGCCCATCTTGCTCGCTCCGTGATTGAAGAAACCTTGCGCAATGCCATACTTGATGGCAGCTTGCCCTGCGGTACCGCCATGCGCCAGCAGGAGCTGGCCAGCCTGTTCGGGGTCAGCCGCATGCCGGTGCGTGAAGCCTTGCGTCAGTTGGAGGCCCAGTCACTGCTGCATGTAGTCACCCACAAGGGCGCCGTGGTTGCACCGTTGATCGAAGACAATTCGGCTGAGACCTATGAGCTGCGAATGTTGCTGGAGTCTGAAGCCCTGCGTTTGTCGATTCCCTTGCTGACCGAAGCCGATATCGCCGAGGCAGACACGCTCATCTTTGCCCTGGAACAGGAAAAAGATTACACCGAGATTGGCCGTCTCAATCGCCTGTTCCACATGACCCTGTATGGCAAGGCCCCCAACCAGCGGCTGCTCAAGCTGGTGGAGCACGGACTGAATGAGGAGGAGCGCTTCCTGCGTTTCAACCTCGAGGCGATGGGGCTGGGCGAGACTTCCCAGGAAGACCACCGTGAACTGCTGAACCTGGTGGCACAAAAGAAGGTCGAGGAAAGCATCCTGACGCTGCGTAATCACTTGATGCGCGGGATGGAAGTGATCACAACCTATCTCAATGACCTGGACGCCGCCGCAAAGAAGACGCTCTAACAAGGCGTCAGGTCGCTCGGCTTGCCCGTCGAGCACTGCGGGGTGCCCTACCTGGCCAAGTAGCGCCCCGCGCAGAAGAAACTTCTCACTCTTATAAAGTAAGTTACCGACAGCTTATATTATTTAGAAAAACATCTAATGCATTCATATACTCGCCAACTTGTTTAACCCGCTTATTATCTTTCATCACTAAACCAGCCACTTAATTCGACCGTGCAGTCCCACTTGCGTGAGCGCGCGTGCGCGCAAAGCCTGGTTTACATCTTTCTTATCTTTTTGCGGCATACAAAAGCCCAACGTTGTTTTAGCGGCGACGCAATAATTTATAGGCATCAACTATGTACCCACCTTTACTGGAACAAAGAAAACGGCTGTTGTGCAGCCATCCGTTATTTCTGGAAATAACTTCGCTGGAAAAGTTACGACTATTCATGGAAAACCATGTATTCGCTGTCTGGGACTTCATGACGCTCACCAAACGCCTGCAGCAGGACCTGACCTGCACTCGCCTACCCTGGCTGCCACCGGCCGACCCGCAAGCAGCACGCTTGATCAATGAGATTGTGCTGGGCGAAGAATCAGACTCACACCCCAGGCAAGGCCATTGCAGCCACTTCGAGTGGTACCTGGAAGCCATGGTCGAAGTCGGCGCCAGCACCTCGGCGATACACCGTTTCATTGCACTGCAGCACCAGGGCGTGGAAGCAAGCACGGCCCTGCGCATGGCCGATGTTCCTGCTGGGGCCGCGCGCTTCGTCAGCGCCACGCTGTACATTGCGCTGCAAGCCCCTACCCATTGCGTAGCAGCTGCATTCCTTCATGGGCGTGAGCGTGTCATCCCAAGTATGTTCGAACACCTCCTGCAGCCCGATACGCTCATCCATCGCCAGGCACCAGCCTTGTGTGGCTACTTCAGGCGACACATCGAGTTGGACACTGAGCATCACGGGCCAGCAGCTGAAGAACTGCTCGAACGCCTGGTGGGTGCAGACCCGGCTTATCCGCAACAGGCCCAGGACGCAGCCCTTGCCGCCGTAGAAAGCCGTATCACGTTCTGGGACGAGGTGCGCGCCGCGCTGCACGAGGTACACCCATGAATACCGCCGGATACACCACCATCGCCGACGACTGGGAACGCCGCGCCACCATCCGAACCCGCCCTCGTCGCCTGTTGGAGGACGACGACAAGCTGATCTACCCACTGTGCCGTCAGCCCTTGGTACTCAACGCGACCTTCATGGAACATTGCTCGCAATGGCGCGACTTCGTGCTGGTGCAAAGCTTCTATAAGTTCATCCACGATGTGGTGATTTTCGAAACCGAAATCGTCGACAAGACCGCGCGCAGCATTGCCAAGAATCGCTTCTCGCTGCCCTTCCCGCTTGCCTGTCGCGTTGATGCGATGACGGTTGTGGTGGACGAGGACTACCACGCCTTGGTGGCCCTGGATTTCATGCAACAGACTGTCACAATGACGGGCATACAACCGATTGACCTGCCTGGGCATATCGAACTGAGTCGCGCGCTGCCGGCGGCGCAGGCGCAGGCTCCGGAACACCTGAGCGACGCTGTGGAGCTGATTGGCGTAGCCATCGCCGAAAACACCGTGACCCACGATGTCGCATCGTTTTCCAAGGACCGCAGTGTCAAGGCCTCCATACGAGGCTTGATGGACGACCACCTGTTTGACGAAGGTCGCCACGCGCAGTTCTGGACGCGGCTGGTGCGCATCTACTGGCAAGCCGCGAGCCCGGATGACCGTGACAGCATCGCTCACGTACTGCCGACATTCCTGACGCATTACCTGACCAACGACCTGCAGAAAAACTTCGACCTGCGCCTGATCGAACACCTGGACATCAGCGAGCGCCTGCGCGGTGTGCTGCGCGATGAAATATCAGCGCTGGCGTTCCCCATCACCCGCCAGCACCCGTTGATGGGCAATATCATGGGCTTCCTGCAAAACAGCGGCTTGCTGCAAACGCCGAGTGTGGGGCAGGTGCTGAGCGACTACCTGTCGGTGTCGCCATGAGGTGCCTGACCATCGGCTGGTGCGGCACAAGCAAGGCACTGGGCGAAATCAGGCCAATGCTGGAACAGTACGGCCATGTTTCAGGGGATGAGGCCACCGACCTGTGGATTGAAGACGGCAGCCTGCCGTTGCCGGATGACGTGGGCGAAACCACCTGTATAAGTCTGCGCCTGGGGATTGGCCCGTTGAGCGACGGTGGGTTGTCTGCGCTGCAAGTGCGCGCCTATGACCATGGCCGACGCTTGTTCGCCGTGCTGGACATCGCCGAGGAGCCCAGTGGCAACGGCCAGCGATTGCGTCGGCAGGCAACAACCGCGCTGGTGGATTGGGTCGCACTGCTAGTCAGTGGCTTCTCACGTGACCCCGAGTCTCTCTCTACACGCGCGATTGCCACTGACTGGCCCGAGCACGGCCTGCACGGGCTTGAGCCGTTGGCATTTATGCATCGATTCAATCGTACGGCAAACCCTGCCCTGATCCAGGAAGCCCAGGTACCGGTGATCGAACGGGTGCAGGCCAGCCTTGTCCTGTTCGCCGTCCGGCCGGCGCTGAACATTGCGGGGCACACCGTGACCTACCGCCAACTGCACCTACAGGCCATGGCGATTCAGCTGCGATTGCGCCCGCTGCTGGAGGCGCTTGAGGCGCCACCGGTGATCGGTGTATGCCTGGAAAAATCCGTGGAATTGTATGCCAGCATTCTTGCCGTACTGGGCAGTGGCGCGGTGTACCTGCCACTGGGACCTGATCAACCCACACAACGCCATCGGGCCATGCTCGAAAACGCTGGGGCCCACGTATTGCTGGATGCCGGCCAACATCCATTACGGGAGTGTTTCATTTCACTGGATGTCAGCACAGTCGAGGCGCACAACGCCAACTCCTCATCCTCGCTGATGCACGATCGCCCCTGCTCGGATATGCCGTGCATGGTGCTCTATACATCGGGCAGTACGGGCCAGCCCAAGGGTGTGCTGCTCAGCCAAGGTAACCTGGCGCATTTCACCGCTTGGTTCGGGTCCTGCATGACACTGGATGAACGGAGCCGCGTCCTGCAGTTTTCGCCCTTGGGTTTCGACTCGTCATTGATCGAAATCTTCCCCGCCCTGATTGCCGGCGCCGAGTTGATCGTACCCAGTGAGGAGCAGCGACGCGACCCTGGGCAACTGGTGGAATTGCTCCGCCGACAACGCGTCACTCATGCCTTCCTGCCGCCTGCGCTGCTCAACATCCTGCCGCCGGATCCCCCCCTCGGCCTAACGCATCTGCTCACCGGTGGCGATGCCTGCGAACCCCATGTAATCGAGCGGCTGGCAGGACGGTGTCAGTTGCACAACCTCTATGGTCCCACCGAAACCACGGTACTGATTACGCACCGGACGTTCGCCCCCGATGACAATAATCGTAATGTCGGCTACCCCATCGCCAATAGCCAGGTGCTGATCCTCGATGACGATCTGCAACCAGTGGATGAACAGGTGATGGGCGAGTTGTACATCGTCGGGCCCGGAGTGAGCCTGGGGTATGTGAATGCGCCGCGGCAGGCTGACAGCCCGTTCGTCGAACTGCTGGTGCCGGGCGGCCAAAGGCTGCGGGCCTACCGCAGCGGCGACTTCGCGCAGTGGACCGCCGCAGGGATTGTGCTGGGTGGGCGTCGCGACGATCAGGTAAAGATCCGCGGCTTTCGGGTCGACCCCCGGGAGATTGAACAATGCCTGCGCAGCAACAGGCTGTATCGCGAGCTGGCCGTGGTGATCGACCATGAAAGCAGGATCTGCGCCTTTGTCGCCCAGCCCGAACTCAACGCTTCGCTGGTGGCCTTGCAGCAGCATGCGCGCCAGTGGCTACCGGACTACATGCAACCTGGTTTCTGGGTGGAACTGCCAGCCATGCCGCACAGCGACAACGGCAAAGTCGACCGCAAGGGGCTGCTGTCGCGCCCCTTCCTCCCCATTTTGCAGGCCACTCCCGGCGCCGCGCATACGCCGCTTCAAGCGCGATTGAGCGACCTTTGGGGTGAGCTGCTGGGCTTGCCCACCCGCCAGTTGCCCATCGATGAAAGCTTCTTTGCACTGGGCGGCCATTCGATTTTGCTGTCGACGCTGTTGTTGCGCGTTCGCGAGCAATTTGGCCGTAGTTTCGCGTTGAGCCATTTCATTGAAGTACCGACTATTCGTACGCTCGCAACGCTGATGGAGGATGGTGAACTGCCAGACGCATCCTCTGCCCAAGCGGCCATGGACGCTCAACGGGAGTGGGAAATCAATCCGTTGCAAGGGGACCGCGCAGGCAATCCGCACAAGGTGATCGTGACGGGGGCCAACAGTTTCGTCGGCGTCCATATTGTCGAGGCGTTGTTGAACGCCGGTGCCACCGAGGTGGCGTGCCTGGTGCGTGACTTGCCGGGGAGTCCTGCGATGGCTCGTTTTACCCAGGCGTTGCGTGACTACCAACTGGAACATCTGGACTTGAGCCGCGTACGAGTATTCGCCGCCGATGTCAGCCTGCCGCGATTGGGTTTGGCCTGTGACGCGTATGACGCACTCGCCGCAGACTTTGGCGCGCTGGTGCACAACGCAGCACGGGTCAACCACGTGCTGGACTACGCCTCACTGGCCAGGGACAACGTCGACCCCATATTCGAATGCCTGCGCCTGTGCGAAACCCGCTGCAAGAAAGTCTTCAACTTTGTCTCGACGTTGTCGGCCGCCAGCAGCATCGGCACGACGGGGCATGTGCTCGAAGCTCCGGCGGCAGCCACCCTGCCGCTGTACATCCGAAATGGCTACAACCTGTCCAAGTGGGTCGCCGAGCGGGTCCTGGGACGTGCAGTGGAGCAAGGAGCCTGGGTGAACATCCATCGCCCTGGAAATATCAGCTTCAACAGCCATAACGGTATCTGCCAGCCACAAAAGAATCGCCTGATGTTGATGCTCAAGGGGTCGCTGCAGTTGGGCTTGCTGCCGAGGTTGGACCTGAATTTCGACCTGATGCCCGTGGACTTTCTGGCTCGCTTCATTGCGTTCCACTGCAATCGCTTTCAAGCCGATAGAAGCGTATTCAACCTGCATAACCCGCAACCACTGAGCTGGGAGCACTACCTGGATGCATTCAACCGGGCGGGCCACCGGTTCGAGCGGGTCAGTACTGCGCATTGGCAGCAGGCGCTGCGAACGGTAAGCCAGGACAATGCGATGTTTGGTGTACTCGGGTTTTACCTTGATCGACTGGATGAAGACATCGGTGACACCTCGATGATCCTCCATGACAACGCGCAACGCGGCGTTCAGCAGATGGGCGAGCAATACCCCGAAAAAGACCCGGCACTGCTGAGTAAAGGCTGCAACTACCTCAAGGCCATCGGCTTTCTTTGAACCGCTTCAGGACAACTTCATGAAACCGCTGCAACCCGATACGTTAATTCATAACCCTAGCGGCCAGCCGATAGTGTCCTCTGTGGTGATCGACTGCCATGCCAACCGTCTATGGAACATAGTGGGGCAGTTTGCAGGCTTCGATGCGTTCATCCCTTCCTTGACGCATATCGAAATGACCGGCACCGGAGTGGGCGCTTTACGCACGAAATTTTTCCGCGATGGCAACCGCGTCGTAGAACAACTCAATAGCCGGGATGAGCAAGCGATGCACATGACCTGGACCACGATCTACAACACCCTGGGCGTGGCCAGGTTGTGGGCAGCAATCAAAGTGGAAGCGCTTGGAACACACTGCTCCAAGGTAACCTGGACTATCATTGCCGACCCCCTGGAGACGGCACAGGAAGGATTTGAGCAGTTTGTGCAAGGCTTCGCAGACAGCGCGCTGGACAATGTTCGCCGCTTGCTGGGTAAGCAGTAGGAGCGAAAGGGCTCGCTCCTACTCGTACACTCAGCGGCTCAGATCTTGAAGCTGTCGACCAGCTGCTTCAACCGATTGGCCTGTTGCGACAACGCATCGCAGTCTTTCAGGGTTTCGTTGAGGTTGGTCACGCCCTGCTGGTTCAGCAGGTTGATCTGGTTGATATCGACGTTGAGGGTTTCCACCACGGCAGTTTGTTCCTCGGTGGCCGCAGCGACGGACTGGTTCATGCCGTCGATCTCGACAATTCGCTGCGTTACGCTGACCAGGCGCTCACCGGCCTGGTTGGCCACCTGGACACTTTCCTCACTGGAGGTCTGGCTGGCATTCATGGTGGTCACTGCTTCACGCGACCCCACTTGCAGCGAAGTGATCATTTTATGAATCTCCTCAGCCGACTCCTGGGTACGGTGAGCCAAGTTACGCACCTCGTCGGCGACCACGGCAAACCCGCGTCCGGCTTCCCCGGCACGTGCTGCTTCAATCGCAGCGTTCAGTGCCAGCAAGTTGGTTTGCTGGGAGATGCCTTTGATCACATCAAGGATGTGGCCGATATTGTCGGTGCTGGCGTTCAGGGTTTCGATCTGAGTGCAGGACAGGCTGATTTTCTGCGACAGCTCCGACATTGCCAGGATGGTTTGCTCGACCACTTTACGCCCATCATCAGCCTGCTCGCTGGCACCGCTGGCGTGCTGTGAAGCATCGGCGGCGTTACGCGCGATTTCCTGGGTGGCAGCCCCCAGTTCGTTGATTGCGGCGGCCACGCTGTTGGTGCGTGCGCTTTGCTCATCAGAACCGATGATCGAGGCGTTGGATGACGCCATCACACGCTGAGACAGGTCATGCACCTGACGTGTTGCAGAAGACACTTCGGAAATCGAGGCGTGGATACGCTCCACGAACCGGTTGAACGCACTGCCCACTTCACCGAACTCGTCTTTACTGGTGACCGTCAAGCGGCGGGTCAGGTCGCCCTCACCTTGGGCAATGTCCTGCATGGCAATACCCATGGTGGTCAGGGGCCGCAGTAACACTTGAATTAGCAGGCTCAAGAGCACGGCAATCGCGACTACGGCGATCAGCATGGCGATCAATGCAGACGTACGGAATTTGCCCAGCGGTGCGTAGGCTTTGTCTTTATCAATCGACAGGCCGATATACCAATCTGCCCCGGGCAAGCCGCTGATAGGTGTGAACGACAGGATGCGATCCTGGCCCTTGAGAACTACGTCCTGATTAACTTTCTCAATACGGACGTTAGTGCCTGGGTAGATGTCCTTGAGGTTTTTCATCACCTGGTCTTCGTCAGGACTTACGATGACTTGGCCGTCGCCGCTGACCAGAAACGCATGGCCGATGCCGCCGAAGTCCACCGAATTGATGATTTTCACCAGGGTTTGCAGGCTCAGGTCTCCGCCGACCACGCCGAGCAACTCGCCGTTCTTTTTCACCGGCATAGCGATAGTTACGATCTGCCCACCCACGGCGGCCATATAGGGCGGCGTGAGCATGGGTTTATCCGCAGCCACGGCTTGCTTGTACCAGGGACGCTGACGAGGGTCGTAGCCGTCAGGCATTTTTGCGTCCGGGCGCTGGGTGAACATACCGTTGGTTTGGCCAACGTAGGTGAACTGGAAGTTCGAGGTGAACGCCGGTTGATCGACCAACCCTGGAAGATCAGCAGCACTACCCTGATGGGCAACGTTTTGCGTCAGACTTTCGAGCACCAGTATTCGACCGCTAAGCCAGTTCTGCACACTACTCGCGGTGAGCTCACCGGACTGCTGGATAGACGACTCCAGATTCTGTTTGATGGTGCTGCGCTGCAGGTAATCGTTGTAAAGCGTGAATAACGCGAAGGCCAGAACCACAACGCCTGACGCGGCCAACAGAATTTTATGACTGAATTTGAGATTCATTTCATCGACTTCTTTTTGCCAAATGGGGGTGAGCGTGCCGAGAGGAACATTCCATGTAACGGTATAGGCGGCGTCTCGGGCCGCTCTATTTCGGTGCACGCATGGCTCATCAGGCTTTCGGCCAAGCTGAAGGAAAGCTTAGGGGATTGTGGGATGAATCGCCCTTTTACGTAGGAAACCGACCAAAGGTTGTCGTACAAGATTTAGAAGTAAAAATTCTTCCCTACTACCTGCGTCGTGCTCTTAAAGCAGGTCAGTGCCATGAACATGATTTTGGAGTTGGGTAGGCGTAGTTGCTGCTCGCTTACAGAGTTCATAAACCTTCTAAACGACAAAACCCCTGTCTGCATGAGCAGACAGGGGTTCTGGAATTTAATCTTGACGATGACCTACTCTCACATGGGGAAACCCCACACTACCATCGGCGATGCATCGTTTCACTGCTGAGTTCGGGATGGGATCAGGTGGTTCCAATGCTCTATGGTCGTCAAGAAATTCTGTGTACCGGAGCGTTGCTTTAGCAACGTGCCGATGAAATTCATGGACTTCTACATAAACGAAACCCCTGTCTGCGTTAGCAAACAGGGGTTTCGGAATTTAATCTTGACGATGACCTACTCTCACATGGGGAAACCCCACACTACCATCGGCGATGCATCGTTTCACTGCTGAGTTCGGGATGGGATCAGGTGGTTCCAATGCTCTATGGTCGTCAAGAAATTCGGGTACTGAGTCGTGGCCAGCTGGCCTCGCTTCAGCAAATTGGGTATGTGAAAGCTGTCGGTGTTTTGTGAAATCTCGAACTTTCGGTTCATTGCGTCTTCACACACCGCAATCTGGCCTTTCGACGCAAATTGCTTGGGTGTTATATGGTCAAGCCTCACGGGCAATTAGTATTGGTTAGCTCAACGCCTCACAGCGCTTACACACCCAACCTATCAACGTCGTAGTCTTCGACGGCCCTTCAGGGGACTCAAGGTCCCAGTGAGATCTCATCTTGAGGCTAGTTTCCCGCTTAGATGCTTTCAGCGGTTATCTATTCCGAACATAGCTACCCGGCAATGCCACTGGCGTGACAACCGGAACACCAGAGGTTCGTCCACTCCGGTCCTCTCGTACTAGGAGCAGCCCCTCTCAAATCTCAAACGTCCACGGCAGATAGGGACCGAACTGTCTCACGACGTTCTAAACCCAGCTCGCGTACCACTTTAAATGGCGAACAGCCATACCCTTGGGACCGGCTTCAGCCCCAGGATGTGATGAGCCGACATCGAGGTGCCAAACACCGCCGTCGATATGAACTCTTGGGCGGTATCAGCCTGTTATCCCCGGAGTACCTTTTATCCGTTGAGCGATGGCCCTTCCATACAGAACCACCGGATCACTAAGACCTACTTTCGTACCTGCTCGACGTGTCTGTCTCGCAGTCAAGCGCGCTTTTGCCTTTATACTCTACGACCGATTTCCGACCGGTCTGAGCGCACCTTCGTACTCCTCCGTTACTCTTTAGGAGGAGACCGCCCCAGTCAAACTACCCACCATACACTGTCCTCGATCCGGATAACGGACCTGAGTTAGAACCTCAAAGTTGCCAGGGTGGTATTTCAAGGTTGGCTCCACGCAGACTGGCGTCCACGCTTCAAAGCCTCCCACCTATCCTACACAAGCAAATTCAAAGTCCAGTGCAAAGCTATAGTAAAGGTTCACGGGGTCTTTCCGTCTAGCCGCGGATACACTGCATCTTCACAGCGATTTCAATTTCACTGAGTCTCGGGTGGAGACAGCGCCGCCATCGTTACGCCATTCGTGCAGGTCGGAACTTACCCGACAAGGAATTTCGCTACCTTAGGACCGTTATAGTTACGGCCGCCGTTTACCGGGGCTTCGATCAAGAGCTTCGCGTTAGCTAACCCCATCAATTAACCTTCCGGCACCGGGCAGGCGTCACACCCTATACGTCCACTTTCGTGTTTGCAGAGTGCTGTGTTTTTAATAAACAGTCGCAGCGGCCTGGTATCTTCGACCGGCATGAGCTTACGGAGCAAGTCCTTCACCCTCACCGGCGCACCTTCTCCCGAAGTTACGGTGCCATTTTGCCTAGTTCCTTCACCCGAGTTCTCTCAAGCGCCTTGGTATTCTCTACCCAACCACCTGTGTCGGTTTGGGGTACGGTTCCTGGTTACCTGAAGCTTAGAAGCTTTTCTTGGAAGCATGGCATCAACCACTTCGTTAACTAAAAGTTAACTCGTCATCAGCTCTCGGCCTTAGAATCCCGGATTTACCTAAGATTCCAGCCTACCACCTTAAACTTGGACAACCAACGCCAAGCTGGCCTAGCCTTCTCCGTCCCTCCATCGCAATAACCAGAAGTACAGGAATATTAACCTGTTTTCCATCGACTACGCTTTTCAGCCTCGCCTTAGGGACCGACTAACCCTGCGTCGATTAACGTTGCGCAGGAAACCTTGGTCTTTCGGCGTGGGTGTTTTTCACACCCATTATCGTTACTCATGTCAGCATTCGCACTTCTGATACCTCCAGCAAGCTTCTCAACTCACCTTCACAGGCTTACAGAACGCTCCTCTACCGCATCACTTACGTGATACCCGTAGCTTCGGTGTATGGTTTGAGCCCCGTTACATCTTCCGCGCAGGCCGACTCGACTAGTGAGCTATTACGCTTTCTTTAAAGGGTGGCTGCTTCTAAGCCAACCTCCTAGCTGTCTAAGCCTTCCCACATCGTTTCCCACTTAACCATAACTTTGGGACCTTAGCTGACGGTCTGGGTTGTTTCCCTTTTCACGACGGACGTTAGCACCCGCCGTGTGTCTCCCATGCTCGGCACTTGTAGGTATTCGGAGTTTGCATCGGTTTGGTAAGTCGGGATGACCCCCTAGCCGAAACAGTGCTCTACCCCCTACAGTGATACATGAGGCGCTACCTAAATAGCTTTCGAGGAGAACCAGCTATCTCCGAGCTTGATTAGCCTTTCACTCCGATCCACAGGTCATCCGCTAACTTTTCAACGGTAGTCGGTTCGGTCCTCCAGTTAGTGTTACCCAACCTTCAACCTGCCCATGGATAGATCGCCCGGTTTCGGGTCTATTCCCAGCGACTAGACGCCCTATTAAGACTCGCTTTCGCTACGCCTCCCCTATTCGGTTAAGCTCGCCACTGAAAATAAGTCGCTGACCCATTATACAAAAGGTACGCAGTCACCCAACAAAGTGGGCTCCCACTGCTTGTACGCATACGGTTTCAGGATCTATTTCACTCCCCTCTCCGGGGTTCTTTTCGCCTTTCCCTCACGGTACTAGTTCACTATCGGTCAGTCAGTAGTATTTAGCCTTGGAGGATGGTCCCCCATATTCAGACAAAGTTTCTCGTGCTCCGTCCTACTCGATTTCATGACTAAGAGATTTTCGCGTACAGGGCTATCACCCACTATGGCCGCACTTTCCAGAGCGTTCCGCTAATCTCAAAGCCACTTAAGGGCTAGTCCCCGTTCGCTCGCCACTACTAAGGGAATCTCGGTTGATTTCTTTTCCTCAGGGTACTTAGATGTTTCAGTTCCCTGGTTCGCCTCTTACGCCTATGTATTCAGCGTAAGATAACCATCTTATGATGGCTGGGTTCCCCCATTCAGACATCTCCGGATCAAAGTCTGTTTGCCGACTCCCCGAAGCTTTTCGCAGGCTACCACGTCTTTCATCGCCTCTGACTGCCAAGGCATCCACCGTATGCGCTTCTTCACTTGACCATATAACCCCAAGCAATCTGGTTATACTGTGAAGACGACATTCGCCGAAAATTCGATCATACTCAATTAAGAGCCACTCACAAATTTTACCTTAGCCTGAGCCGTTACCAGTGAAAGTAACGTTCAGTCTATCTTTCTATCACATACCCAAATTTTTAAAGAACGATCTAATCAAAGACTAGAAATCAACATTCACCATCATACTGATGGAATGCTCATTTCTAAGCTTTCATAACGCAGAAGCAGTAGTGGTGGAGCCAAACGGGATCGAACCGTTGACCTCCTGCGTGCAAGGCAGGCGCTCTCCCAGCTGAGCTATGGCCCCGTATTTCTACAGGCGTTTCCCACACAAAATTGGTGGGTCTGGGCAGATTCGAACTGCCGACCTCACCCTTATCAGGGGTGCGCTCTAACCAACTGAGCTACAGACCCAATTTCGGGCTGCTTCTTTATCGTCTTCTTCAATGAATCAAGCAATTCGTGTGGGAACTTATGGAGCAGCTGATGTCGTCGATTAAGGAGGTGATCCAGCCGCAGGTTCCCCTACGGCTACCTTGTTACGACTTCACCCCAGTCATGAATCACACCGTGGTAACCGTCCTCCCGAAGGTTAGACTAGCTACTTCTGGTGCAACCCACTCCCATGGTGTGACGGGCGGTGTGTACAAGGCCCGGGAACGTATTCACCGCGACATTCTGATTCGCGATTACTAGCGATTCCGACTTCACGCAGTCGAGTTGCAGACTGCGATCCGGACTACGATCGGTTTTCTGGGATTAGCTCCACCTCGCGGCTTGGCAACCCTCTGTACCGACCATTGTAGCACGTGTGTAGCCCAGGCCGTAAGGGCCATGATGACTTGACGTCATCCCCACCTTCCTCCGGTTTGTCACCGGCAGTCTCCTTAGAGTGCCCACCATCACGTGCTGGTAACTAAGGACAAGGGTTGCGCTCGTTACGGGACTTAACCCACATCTCACGACACGAGCTGACGACAGCCATGCAGCACCTGTCTCAATGTTCCCGAAGGCACCAATCCATCTCTGGAAAGTTCATTGGATGTCAAGGCCTGGTAAGGTTCTTCGCGTTGCTTCGAATTAAACCACATGCTCCACCGCTTGTGCGGGCCCCCGTCAATTCATTTGAGTTTTAACCTTGCGGCCGTACTCCCCAGGCGGTCAACTTAATGCGTTAGCTGCGCCACTAAGAGCTCAAGGCTCCCAACGGCTAGTTGACATCGTTTACGGCGTGGACTACCAGGGTATCTAATCCTGTTTGCTCCCCACGCTTTCGCACCTCAGTGTCAGTATCAGTCCAGGTGGTCGCCTTCGCCACTGGTGTTCCTTCCTATATCTACGCATTTCACCGCTACACAGGAAATTCCACCACCCTCTACCATACTCTAGTCAGTCAGTTTTGAATGCAGTTCCCAGGTTGAGCCCGGGGATTTCACATCCAACTTAACAAACCACCTACGCGCGCTTTACGCCCAGTAA